>DATHRB010000020.1:0-8599 GCA_035482155.1 Verrucomicrobiia bacterium
TTCCGCCTCGGACGTGAATCACCATGCGCTGACTGTCGATGTCACTGACTCTTAAGCGCGCGAGTTCCGCACGCCGGAGTCCGGTAGCGTAGAGGGTCATCAACAAAGTGCGATGCAAGGGAGGGCGAGCTGCATCGATCAATCGCGCCACTTCTTCCTGACTTAAGATCGTTGGTAAGCGACGGGTCTTCCTTGGGTACGGGGTCTCTTCCACGCTCCAGGCCTTCTTGAGAGTTTTGATGTAGAAAAATCGAAGAGCTGCCAAGCGTTGTCGAACCGTGGGCGTTGCCAATTTCTGTTTTTGGAAAAGTTCGGCTTGATATTCGCGAATATGCCGGGGGCCCAAGCGGTCTGGGGGAAGATGGAATCGTCGAGAGAAATCTTCGACGGCGCGGATGTAACAATCTATGGTAGTCTCTGCGTAATTACGGCGCTGGAGTTCCTCCAGCATCATTTTTCTGAGGTGGGTCACAGGGACACCTCCTTGTGACCCAAACTTATCTCAGTCCTCAGGCACAATCGATCCGCTCACCTCACGCGCAGCGTCCGCCGCCGGGCGGCTTGGTTCAAACGGGGTTGTGGGAAATGACAGAACGCATTGTGCGCTGAGTGGAAGGTGAATTCAAAATCAGGGTCCGATCAGGGTCCGATAAGCCGTGGCAGAGGGTTCCTTAAAATACCAATGACGGGCTGTCAGCACCGTTCAATATCACTAAGTTCCAGCAAACTCCACTCTGTCACGGCAGTGGCCCACGAATCGACGTCTATCCATGGAAGCGGTTGCGACAGACACAAGGTTTCTGACTTCCATCAAACTGCCATCAACGGAGCCAAATTCACGCAAAAAAAGGGAAACGCAGCCAGCACACGCGAGAAGTCATCGAATTGATTCGGTTAGAGATAGTTAGGATTCGTTTTGCTGCGTTGGGTGCAGTCTGGATTACGAATCGGCTGCTCTACCACTGAGCTACCTCGGCGTGTGTAACGACAATAGCATTCGCTGAAAAATCCTGTCAATTTGGCGGTGTTGTGGTGTTGCGTTGGCGAGGTCTGTGGCGGCTGAATGTTTTTGAGGGCAGCTCTCTCGGTCGGCGGATGGTGGTTCTTCGATCTGGCAGTTCCCTGCCAAGTGCACGTGCAGCACGTCCTCGTGCAGATCCAAGGTGTCGCTCGATTGCCGGTCATGCAGACAGCCGATGATTAGTGTGAAAAGGGGTACATGGCCCAGCCGATGCCGACGCCGATGAGCAGGAAGAGAATGAACGACCAGAGGATGTATCTGGCGCGTTTGTATGCGCCACGACGGCTGAGAAACCCGAAGGCGATCGAAATTACGAGCGCGAAAGTCATCATGGCTTGAAAATGGCTGAGCCTGAATTCGTGTGGGTGCATCATGCTTTGCGGGCTCGGGCGACTTCGTAGGCATGAAGTGCGGCGAGCATGTTCAGGACTCCCGCGGTGGCGAGCAAGCGAGTACCGTAGTCGCCGTTGGCGTGCGAAACGTCGGGTCCAGCGGGCTCGAGGGCTTTGGCCACAAAGTAAAAACTGCCGGCACCCAGGTCGGCAACGTAGCCGAGCTTGGCGAATGCGTCTTCGCCGTTACGCGAAAAAATATTACCGCGCATGCCTGCGCCGAGAATCACCAACAGCGCCACGGTGGAAAAACAGACCAGGGCTCGCCCCCACATTTTCAATAACGCGTGGCCGAGGCCGGGGAGAAACCAAGCCGCTGCAGCGATGGTAAGAGCGAGAGCATCGCGCCGATGGCGGTCCTGGGCTGGCTCCGGATAGACGGATACCGCTGGTGCGACCGGGACGGCGTTCGTTGTTTCGGCGATAGGGACCTCGTCTGGCACACGTTACCTCTGACCTTTTTAGACGCTTCGTTTTGAACCGCGCGACTAATTGACGCAGTTTGTGGTGCGTTTACTAATGCGTGGTCCAAACATTCGTGACCCACGGCAGCTTAGTAGCGCCCACCGTTTGCAAAAACCGCAAAGGGTAGGCCACCCAGGGTCCCTCTAATTCAAACTTTAATCGCGCGCTGCTTGCAACATCCGCTGACAATTGGTCAAAAACAATTTTAGCCACTTTTAGTCACGGGGGCGCGTTAAGCCAACAGTGCCAGGATTTCCTTTTGGACTGCACCGGTAACGCGGGCGCTGCGTTCGTCGATGTAGACATTTAGTTCGCTGCGGATGCCGAATTCCGAGAGATAGATGCCGGGCTCGATGGAAGTACAAGTGCGCGGAATGAGGCGACGCACATCGTGAGTCTCCAAATCATCCATATTCGCGCCGTTTCCATGAATTGTTTCTCCAATGTTGTGGCCGGTGCGATGGAAAAAATATTTTCCGTAGCCCGCTTTGTCGATGACGGCGCGTGCGACTTTATCGACTTGCCAGCCTTGCAGGGGCTTTCCGGCGGCGGCGCTGAAACAAATTAATTCAACCGCTTTGTCGCGAGCATTGGCAACGACGCGAAAAACTTTGGCGTATTTTCCAGGGACTTTCTTGCCCAGGTAGCCAACCCAGGTGATGTCGTAATACACGCTGCCGGGAGTTTTTAGTTTGCCCCAAACATCGAGGAGCAGGAGATCGTCTTTGCGAATGGGGGCCGCAGATTCTGCCGTCGGGCCGTAGTGGGGATCGCTGGCGTGCGCGTTAACGGCCACGTCGGGTCCTTCTTCTGTATGCATGCCTGCGGCTTCAAAGCCGCCCTGGATCCATTGCTTCAATTCGTATTCGGTGAGACGGGTGCCGTCACGGACGCACTTTGCGGCGTGTTGGAAGGCGCCGCGCACTATGATATCGATGGCTCGGCCGGCTTCTTCGTGCGAACGAAGCTGCGCATCGGTCCAGCAGGCTTCGTATTTCTGTACCAAGTCGGCGGAGCTGACGATTTTGACGCCTGCGCCACGCACCATCTCGATAGTGCCGGCATCGACCATGGATATATAAGGTATGGCGCTCTTTGGCGAATATTGCATGGCGATGATTTTTGCGCGGCCTATAATTTTTTTCAGGCCCTTTTCCAATTCCTGCAGACCAGCGTAATAAAAAGGTTCGCCGGGAAGGCTTTCGAGAGCTTGTGCTTCGATTTTGTGTACAAGTTTTCTGGGAGCGCCCTTGGCGGGGACGAAATAAAACCAACGGCGGGTGCGCATGGTTTCGGGCAATTTCAGGATGCGTTGTGCGATGGGGTCGCGGCCGCGAAAATCGTAGAAGAGCCAGCCGTCGACACGGGCGTTGACTAAATCGGTCTGCATACCTTGAAGCTCGATGCTCATTTTGAAATTTCCGCTTCCACTGATCTCTATCGATTTTAGCCCTTACGCATTTCTAACAATTAGCTGGTCGATCTGCTGTTTAGTGACGCCGCGGATTTCGACGCGTTTTATGCGGCTGCGCTCACCGTTGAGGATTCTAACAGCGCCTTTGGGGGTTTTCAAAAGCTGGGCCAAGAATTCGATAAGCGCGTCGTTGGCGCGGCCTTCCAGCGCGGGGGCTTGCAGGCGAATTTTTATGGCTCCGGCAATTTCGCCCACGATTTCATCTTTGCTGGCGCGGGGTTGCACACGCACGACAAAAACGACGGTGCCGGTAGCGAGATTTTCAATGATCTCAAGCACACGGTTCGCCTACCAGGCCCGCTGGTATTGCACTGGTGGTGTTAACTTGAAATTCAATTCTTGGGCAGCACGACGAGGCCAGTAGGGATCGCGCAAGAGTTCGCGCGCGAGCACGACCAGGTCCGCCTGCTCGGTCGATAGGATCGTTTCGGCCTGCACGGGGTCGGTAATCATGCCCAGCGCGGTGGTGGGGATTCCAGCTTGCTTTCGAATGGCAGCTGCGAAAGGAACCTGATAACCGGGGCCGACGGGGATTTTCGCCTGCGGGAGATTGCCACCGCTTGAAACATCGATTATGTCTACGCCAAGCGGTTTAAGGCGGCGAGCCAATTCGATGGATTGTTCGAGGTCCCAACCACCTTCTTGCCAGTCCGTGGCAGAGACGCGAAAGAATAAAGGAGTGCGCGCGGGCCAGACCTCACGAACAGCCTGTGTGACGCGCAAGGCGAGGCGCATGCGGTTTTCGAGTGAACCGCCAAATTCGTCGGTGCGAATGTTGGAGAAGGGCGAGAGGAATTCGTGCAGCAAATAGCCATGAGCGCCGTGAATTTCGATTACTTCGAAGCCGGCGGCCAAGGCGCGTTCCGAGGCACGGCGAAATGCCGCGACGATTTCGTCGATCTCTGACAAGGACAATGCGTGAGGAGTCTGGTACTCATTGTCAAAAGGCAGAGCGCTGGGAGCGACAATTTGCCAACCGCCTTCATTGATGGGCACGGGCTTGCCGCCTTGCCAGGGCACAGCGGTGCTGGCTTTACGGCCAGCATGAGCCAATTGCATTCCTGCGACGGCACCGGAGGCGCGAATAAATTCCGCGATGGGTTTCCATGATGCGATGTGGGCATCGTGGTAAATTCCGGTGTCAGCTGTGGAAATTCGGCCATGTTCTTGAACCGCGGTGGCTTCGGTGAATACCAGGCTTGCACCTCCTACTGCCCTGCTTCCCAAGTGAACCAAATGCCAGGTTTGAGGATGACCGTCTTTCGCGGAATATTCGCACATGGGGGAAACCACGATACGGTTCTTCAGTTCGATTTCGCGGATCTTCAATGGAGTGAAGAGTTTCATGTCTTCCCGACTGGTACGAGGTGTATTGCGACGCGACTATTCGATGCTAGCGGCGGCGTTATCGATAGTGTGAAAATAGCTGCCGGTCCGAAATGAAAACGCGAGGATTGGTGACCCAACGGCACGCACGCGAAGACATCATTGCGTCTTGGCGAAAATCGATTTGGGAATCATGCAATGGACGCCTTTCCGGATGTCGACAACCTGAGAGACGCGACAATCGCCAATGATGGAAGTGAGTGAGTAGGCTTCTTCGCGAGACATGGGCACGATCTTCTGATCGGCGAGGAAACTCACGGTTTCACGCACAGCGATTTTCATAGCTTCATTTAGATCCTCGTCGAATCCCATGAAGACCCAGTGTGTCGAGGTCTCCGCGCGGGGCCACTCCGTGTGGAGATCCTTGCGCACGATGGGCTGGATTTCGATGTCTTTGTAGGAGCATTCGAGAGCGGTCAGGTTCACTTCGCCATTGCCCTGCAGGCAGTGCGAATCTCCGGTCCAAATCAATCCGCCTTTCTGAAACACGGGAAGATAGAGTATCGAGCCGACTTGAAGTTCGTTCACGTCCATGTTGGAGCCGTTCTTCCAGGGGCGCAGTGTGCTGGTGCGGCCTTTGCCGTCGTGAATAGGAGGCCCAGCCTTCTCTTTCGGCTCGTTGGGATCGGGACCAACGGCGATAGTGCCGGGGAAGGGCTTGAGAGGAAGGGCGATGCCCGGCTTGAATTCGGTGGTCATGGTTACAGAGTTAAGGTTGAAATATTCCACGTGGCCTTCAGGAAACTCGGAGGCCAGCAAACCGACCGTGGGAAATTGTTTGCCGGGGAGATTGAAATTGAAGCCGGAGTCCTTCATGACGATTTTGGTGATGCGGATTTCCATGGTGTCGCCGGGTTCGGCGCCGTTTACGTAAATGGGGCCAGTAATGGAGTGGGGTCCGCCGCCGTCATTGGCGAGCCGAAGTTTGATGATTTCGTCAATGGCGACTCCTGGCTTGACCTCGTCCATGCCGTGGCTCCAGGTTTCGATGGATACGGTGTCGCCGGAATTGACGACGAGCTTGGGTTTTTCCGTGGGGTCGTACCAGCCCCACTGCACGGTGTCTTTGTTCGCGGGGAGTACATAGTGCTTGCCGGTGGACTTTTGTACGGCGGTTTTTTCCGAAACATTTTGGGCTCGCGCATCGGTGCAGAGCGAGATAGCAGAGATCAAGATGGCAGTGGCCAAGGTTCCATGCGAAGGGATCATGATCAACTCCTCATCATTTGGATTTCCAGGGAGACCTGGGAGTATAACGGCGACGTACCCAAGAGGCACGCCGGAAAAACACTGCGATCTATCGATGAAGTGTCTGGGAGCGCGGGTAGATGGATTAGGTCGAAGGCGCTAAGTCCCGTGACGAGTGGCAGCCTCTAATTATTAGAAAGCGTCTTTAATAGCTGGAACAGCTCCTTTTTTGATTCGAATCCAATACCGGGGAAATCCGGCAGTGAAACGTAACTGTCCTCAACAGGAGTGTCATCGGCGAAACCACCGAACGGTTGAAAGATGCCGGGATAGGATTCATTTCCTCCAAGTCCCAAGCCAGCGGCTATATGTAGGGATAATTGATGACCACCGTGCGGAATGCAGCGACGCGCCGACCATCCGTACTCTTTCAACATTTCCAATATGCGGAGGTATTCGACCAGGCCGTAACTGAGTGCACAATCGAACTGCAGTACGTCGCGATCCGAACGCATGCCAGCGTAGCGGATCAGATTGCGTGCGTCCTGAACGGAAAAAAGATTCTCGCCCGTGGCCATCGGGCCTTGATAGTGGTCGGCCAGCTTAGCCTGCAATTCATAATCGAGTGGATCGCCAGCTTCTTCGTACCAACGCAGATGGTAGGGTTCCAGAGCGTGCGCGTAAGCGATCGCCGTCTCGAGATCGAAACGCCCGTTGGCGTCCACCGCCAACTGGTCGCCACTCCTCAAGATTTTCAGTACAGTTTCGATGCGACTCTGATCTTCTGCTAGCGAAGCTCCGCCGATTTTGATCTTCACGACGGAATAACCCAGGTCGAGATAGCTTCGCATCTCCTGTTGTAGGCCTGACAGACCTTTGTCCGGGTAGTAGTAGCCGCCGGCCGCATAGACGAAGATTTTTTCGTCCACGACGCCACTCCTGAAACGATCCGCGAGCAGCCGATAAAGAGGAACCCCAGCGATCTTCGCCACGGCATCCCATATCGCCATGTCGAAAACCCCCACGGCCACTGACCTTTCGCCGTGTCCACCTGGTTTTTCATTCCGCATCAGGACGTTCCAAATCCTAAACGGATCGAAATTATCGCCAGCGTTATCGAGAAGACTGGCGGGCTCGGCTGCCTTCAGGCGCGGGATAAAGCGATCTCGCAAGAGGCCGCTCGGCGCGTATCGGCCGTTAGAATTGAAGCCGTAACCGACAACAGGTTGGCCATCGCGGATTACGTCGGTGATTAGCGCTAAAACACTCACCGTCATCTGACTGAAGTCGATATACGAATTTCGAATATTTGATTTGATGGGAACAACGATTTCACGAATATCGACAATCTTCATTGGGGGCTACTTCGCTTTTGCGCAGCGCATCGCGATTGAGAGTTAACCGCTGATCCACCCAACGTCAAGCAAAGACGGTGGGAATAAACAAGAATTAATGTCCGATTCAGATTAGAAACGAAAATTGGTCAAGCTCACACGCACTCAACTCACTGGCGCAAGGCCAACCCAGTTTTCATTTTAAGTATGTGTCCGGGCCGGACAAACAGGCTGGCGCGTCATTCGGTAGCGGATGAAGTTGCAGGAAGGCGGCTGCGGCATCGCGGGCACGTCGCGCGATTTCGCGGGGGCTCGGTCGCTCGGCGACGCCGAGCAGCAGGTTGATCATCAAAAGGCCCCAAAGCAGCCCGGCGAACTGCTCGGCAAGTTCGGCAGGACGGCCTGTGAGCAGTCCGGACGCCTGGGCCCGGGCCATGATTTCACGCAAGGCGGCGCGGCTTGCCGCGCGTCCTGTGGAGTCGAACACACGCGCCACTTCGGGAGCCTGGACCGCCTCGGCGATCGCCAGTCGGAATACCGCAATGACCGTGGGATCGCTTACCTCGCGGACAAACTTTGTCCCGAAAGAAGCCAGCACATGCGCCAGGGTTTCGCGATCGCGCAGCACGGGCAGGTCGGCGGGCACGTCGAGTCGCTTGGCGCGCTTGCTGATGCAGGCGATCAGCATTTCCTGTTTGTTGCCAACTAACGCGTAAAGCTCTCGCTTCGAAACGCGCGCGCGCGTCGCGATCTCCAGTGTGCTGGCCGTTGCGTAGCCGCTCTTCATGAACGCCGCAAAGGCCGCCTCGAGGATGCGCTCGCGCACCGCGGCTTCGTCGCCGCCTTCCTGGCGGCGTTTTGACATCGTTGCCCTAACCATCACCTTCTCCTTGACGACGCGGGTACCGTATAGTACCACACGGGAGCGGTCCGCGTTTGGCCTGCCGGCAGGGAAAAAAGTTGCGAGTCGTGAAACTTTCGCAAAGTCTATACGTCTTACCAGCATGTGGTACCCGTTGGTACCAAGACAAGATCCACATTTTGCGAGCAATCAAAGGAGCTGAACCATGAAGATAGAAATGTTTTGCCTGCTGCTGGCGTTCGCGACGGTGCTGGCACCCATGGCGCAAGGTCAGTCCACACCGCCGCAGCCCAAGATCACCGGCGTGCTAACGATTCTCACACCAAAACCCGGGGTTACCGTCGAGCAAGTCATGAAAATCATGCCCGCCGAAATTCGTGCGACCGTTCCCCTGTATCTCGACGGCAAGATTCAGCAGTGGTTCACGCGTGGCGACGGTAAGGGCGTCATCTTCCTACTGAACTGCAAGGACGCGGC
>DATHRB010000021.1:0-7372 GCA_035482155.1 Verrucomicrobiia bacterium
AACGAGTGCACAAGCCGAGCGTGATTCCCGTAAGGGACGAAGCCACAGCCGTCGCAAACCATCCGCTAAGCGTTCCCGTGCCACCACGGCCGCATTGAAAAAAGAAGGCCACCGGGCCGCTTCGCGCAGCTCTTTATCCAAGCAAGCGCGATCTGCTGCAAGGCAACGCGGTTCAGCCGCCCGCAGCAGTTCAGCCCTGAAAGCGGTTCGAACCAAGGGAGCGAGAGGCCGAAGCCAGTCTGCGCGCAAAGCTGCCCGCACACGCCGCGCCAGAGCGTAATTCGAAGTTAGTGTTGACGGAATCGCGCCGCGCATCGGACAGTCACATGCAAGAGATTCTCCTGAGATTCGTTGTCGGCGGGGCTGCCGTTTCTGTCTTCGCCTTGTTGGGTGATCTCCTGAAACCAAAAAGTTTCGCTGGCCTGTTCGGAGCAGCGCCATCCGTGGCCCTGGCGACATTGGCCTTGACTGCCTCCAAACAAGGCAAGGAATACGCCAGCCTGGAAGCGCGGTCGATGCTAATTGGCGCCGTGGCGTTTTTCTTCTACGCGCTTGTCGTTAGCCGATTGCTGATTCGACGCAAGCTGCCTGTTCTCCCGGTTACCGGGATGTGCATGGCGTTGTGGTTCGCCTGTGCTTTCGGATGTTGGTATGCGGTGGTGAGGTAGACGAAGTGAAAGTCAAGTTCGATACCAGCAGTCTCGGATTATCGAAGTGGTATGAATACGCAATTCGTTTTGTTTTCGGAGGAATGATTACCGCGTTGACCGGAATTATCGCCCGACGCTACGGCCCCGAAATTGGCGGGCTTTTCCTGGCCTTTCCGGCCATACTTCCCGCGGCGGCTAGCTTGATCGAAAAACACGAGAAAGAAAAGAAAGAACGTGCCGGGCTACATGGCACCATGCGCGGTCGAGTAGCTGCCGGCATTGATGCCGCAGGCGCCGCGATGGGAAGCATCGGACTCATGGTTTTTGCGTTGATTGTCTGGCAAAAACTCCCGAGTTTCTCGTTGGGCCTTGTGCTGGCTGGGGCCACGCTGGCGTGGCTCACAGCATCTGTAATGGTGTGGGAACTTCGGGAAACATTGTGCAGGCGTATTCGCGCAAGACTTGGCGCGGCTTCAGGCCACAGATTTCATACTGCAGCACAACGTGGCCCGTCAACTCATAGGAGGTTGGATGAGTAAGAATGGAAATTCCAGAAGCGCACTGGCTGATCCGTCACGGCTTCAGTCTTTGGATGATGACGACAAGAACATCATTCAAGTGGTGATCGAAACGCCTAAAGGCAGCCGCAATAAATACGCGTTTGATGTGCAGCAGAAGGTGTTTGAATTGAAGAAAGTTCTCCCCGCTGGCATGACATTTCCCTACGACTTCGGATTCATCCCGCGAACCAAGGGCGGAGATGGTGATCCCGTCGATGTTTTAGTGCTGATGGATGAGCCTGCTTTCCCTGGCGTCGTGGTGAAGTGCCGCCTGGTGGGAATCATTGAAGGCGAACAGTATGACAAGAAGGACAAAGAACGCAATGACAGGGTTGTCGCTGTAGCGAGCCCAAATCATAGCTTTGCCGACATCAAGCACATCGACGATCTGGGAAAGCTATTTCTACGGGAGCTCGAAGAATTCTTTGTGAATTATCACGAGTTGAGCGAAGAACAATATCGGGTAATCGATGTGCGCGGCCCGGGGCATGCGCGCAAGCGGATCGAGGAAGGCATGCGAGCGGCTCGTCGCGGCTGAACAGTGTGCTGAAATCTGCTTACCTCAGCGGCTAGAGCCTTAATTGATTTGGGGCAGCTTACTGAGGCGCTGGAACCAGGCGTTTAGGGTTTGAAGGGGCGCGGCTTCAAAACTCCTGCGCCTCGAAAGACTTTTTCAGAAACTGAGGAAGCGCTGCTCCACTCAGGTTTCGAACAACCCGTTAGATCGCGTAAGACTCTAAAGCAGGCGGGAGAACTCGATGGCAATAAAAAAGAAATCATCCGGCCGTAAATATGGCAAGGCTGCCGGCAAGAGCGTCGAAAGCGCGATGCATCGCAAAAAGAAAGGTACGCTTCGTTCAGGCAAGGGTGGTAAGGGCGGCGCGGTGAAAAGCCGCAAGCAAGCCATCGCTATTGGGCTTTCCGAAGCGCGAAAAAAAGGCGCGAAAGTGCCAAAGAAGAAAGCCGCCTAGGGACACAGTTCGCTCAGGCGGCTGCGGTTCCGTCTGTTTTCGAAGGAACCTGCAGCAAAGAAAACTTGCCGTGCCCTCTGCGTCGCGCGATTGACTCGGCTTGCTCGCGGCTTGCTCCTGTCGCAATCACTTCGCCAGAATCAATAGAGACGGCTGCCCAACTGCCGGGAGTCATTCCGGCAGGTAGCTTATCCGCGGCGTTTTCCTGGGGAACATCACTCTCCCCGGGATTTGGAATAGTCGAAGGTGGATCGCTGGTGGGAAATGAATCAGCGAGAGTTTTGTCCAACATCTTTTCCGTCGATGCTTGACGGTCTTGCTTCGACTCTGCCGCTTCGAAATTGTCTCCCATAAATTCTCCAGACGACAGCTTCTCCGGCAAAATGTGCTTTCGCTATACAGCGATCAACCGATACGGGCAAGTGAATCCACCTAGAGGCTTGCGCCTATTTCACCAGAACTTTCATCTCGCCCTGCTTCTCCAGTACCTCGACCCGGACCGTGCCGACGTGGCGATCAAGAAACAGGTCGGCTCGGCCATGGTCGAATCGCAAATTCTTAATCCACAATTGCGGAATGCCTTCGGGCAAGTATGGGCGATCGAAGATCAGCCGTTTTTCGCTGCCATCCATCGAAAGACCCAGGCAGGCCTGGAGCAGCATAAAGACTGCTGCGGCAGCCCATGCCTGCGGCGAACAAGCCACGGGATAAAGAGTAGGGCCTTCCCCTTCGCGACGGTTAAGCCCGCAGAACAATTCAGGAAGCCGGTGCAAGTCCACTGCGCTGCTTGCGTCCAAAAGACCCATAAGTATCTTGCCGGCAAGCTCGCGCAGGCCGTACTTAGCCATGCCAGCGGCGATAATCGCGTTGTCGTGCGGCCACACTGAACCGTTGTGATAAGAGAGCGGATTGTAGCGAGCTTCTTCCGAGCCTACCGTGCGCACGCCCCAGCCAGTGAAGAAATCGCCGCTCAGCAAAGTATGAGCAACCAACTGAGCTTTGTCCGGACTGGCAATTTCTGTAAAAAGACAATGGCCCGCGTTCGAGGCTCGTACCCGGCATGCTTTCTTTTTGCCGTCCAACGCCAAAGCATATGTAGACAGATCGTCGCACCAGAATGCTTCCTCAAACTTAATCTGGAGTTCAACAGCCTCATTTTCAAGCGTGTTCGCTCTCTCAATATCGCCGAGGATCCGGCTGATTCTTGCGCCCGCGCGCTTGGCCGCATAAACGTAGCCTTGCACTTCACATAATGCAATAGGCGCTTCCGCCAATTCTCCGTTGGCATAAAAAATGGAATCGTGCGAGTCCTTCCAGCCTTGCTGGATTAAACCCTTGCTGCCGTGACGCGCATATTCCACGAAGCCATCGCCGTCCACATCGCCATAGTGATCGATCCACTGCAGCGCGAAATCGATGTGCGGCCACAGCGTCCGGATAAAACCGTGGTCGCCTGTGTATTCGCAATAAGCGCCGGCCAGCATTATGAATAGAGGAGTCGCATCCACAGTGCCGTAGTAACGCGCGAACGGGACCTCGCCCAGCGCGGCCATTTCACCTCCGCGCATTTCGTGCAAAATCTTTCCTGGCTCCGCTTCAATCTCCGGATTCAACTCCGTAGCCTGCGTGGCCGCGAGATATTCCAGAACACCCTTCGCGATTCGCGGATTCACCCATAACATTTCCAATGCGGTGATGATTCCATCGCGGCCAAACACCGTACTGAACCAAGGCACTCCGGCATAGGGATAATTGTGTTCGGGATTCCCCATGGTCATCATTTCTACATCCGCGATGGAACGCTTCACCCACCGGTTAAACCGGTCATTGGAGCTGGAAATATTGCAAAGCCGCGCCGAAGCCGCGTTAAGTTCACTTTCAGCAGCTACCATCGCGCGCGAGTAGCCGATCAAAGGCACGGATGGCTCCGGATTACAGGAGATCTCCAGTCGCAACAGAACAGATTGTTTAGGAGCAAGCGAGATTTCAAAGTTCATTCCGGAAGATGAAATATTCAATGGCTGGGGATGAGAGTGAACGCGAGTCTGACGTACAACTTTGTCCAACCCTTCGTAAGACAATAAAAGTGAGTCTCGTCCAATTTGGTCTTCAAGTCGCCGGCCTCTTTTTTCACGCCGTGTCCCGCGCACTTCAAAAATATCGGCGAAGTCTGCGAAAATCGCCAAATATAGCGGAATATCGACCGGTCCGCGTCCGTAGTTGACGATCTGAAACTCTTCATAGCAGACGCCGCGCCAAAGAAATTTAGAGCGAAAGATGTGGATCGTCCCGCGTTCGACGATTACGTCCTCACCTTCGGATACGTCAACGTTTGCGAGGTCAGCAGTGAAAACAAAATTGTCAGATTTGACTGTGGAACTGAGAAGCAAAGGCCGAGATTGCCACAACAACAGACCCAGTTCCGACAAGAAACGGGTGCCTTCAAAAAAAATTCCCTGCTCGCCCATTCCCAGCGGTTCAATGTCGCCGTAACGGTCAAATACGGCGAACATTTTGCCGTATTTCAAAACCCGCGCTCGGTCGTCGGTAGGAGACGACCGTGTCGCTATGTAGTACTGCTGGCTGACGCTAGCTTCGTCCAACCTAAATCTCCTTCGGTGGGTAGTACCGAATGGCTTCCGCCTCTCAGTATGCGATCGTAGATCGCGAGATATTGCTGCGTCATCCGACGTAAACTGAACTGCTCCTCAAAACGCTGGCGGCATTGTGCTCGGTCAATGGTATCAAGTTTTTCTACGGCCTTGGCTCCGCTCTTCACGTCGCGCGGCAGAAATCCGTTGACCCCATCCTCGATGACCTCTGGTACCGAGCCAAAAGGAAAAGCGATAACGGGAGTTCCACAAGCCATTGCCTCGATCATAACGATGCCAAATGGCTCAGGCCAATTGATGGGAAACAACAAGGCTGCGGCATTACCCAAAAATTCATTTTTTTCAGAGTAACCAATTTCGCCGATGAACTCAATCAGTGGATCATCGAGCAAAGGCTTGATGACGGCGTTAAAAAACCGTTCGTCAACCCGATCAACTTTGGCCGCGATCTTCAGTGGCATGCCCACCCGCTTCGCAATGTGGATAGCCTGCTCCAGCCCCTTTTCCGGAGAGGTGCGTCCGAGGAACGCCAAGTATTTTCCAGGCTTGCTGTAAAAAGAGAGACTGCTTTCAGCCAAACCGTGATGCACAGTACCCTGCCAGTTCACCCAAGGCAACGGTTTGCGTTGCGCATCAGAAATCGAAACCACAGGCATATCGGGATACGTGCGATAGAGAGGCGCTAAGTCAGGAATATCAAGCCGTCCATGCAAAGTTGTAACATTTGCGATCTGCGCTCTGCGGCTTAATGGAAAATGCAAATAATCGATATGAAAATGGATCAAGTCAAAGTTATCTTTTTCGCTGAACACCTTTTCCAGCATGTTGAAATGGTGCGCCAACTGATCAATGCACCCGGGATTCAGCCGGAGCGCTTCCGGACAGCCTGAAACCAGGCGAGCGGCAGTCATCGAGTCGCCGCTGGCAAACAACGTTACCTCATGGCCCAGCCGCACCAAATCTTCGGTGAGCCAGGAGACAATCCTTTCTGTCCCGCCATAAAGCTTGGGTGGAACGCTCTCGAACAATGGCGCAACCTGTGCAATCCTCATGAATGCTTTCATCCTTCCTTCAGTTAGAAATGCGCGTTCCCCGGGAGTGGCCGGGTGCGTGGTATCTAATAACTAAATTATCGAAGGCCGACACTCACCCTTGCAGGTTTGCCCTCAAGCTAATCCACCAACGATTTAATTTTATTGTTCTTCTGCGCTTTTTTCTCTCGGGCGCATCCTGTAGCTCTAACCCGTCCACTACCTACAGCTCAGGATCAGATTGTTCGAGAACGAACGCATCGCATTTGAACAAAGCAGAAGAAAAAACAGCGAGGCTGGGTTGTTCTATCCCAGAGTGCAAACCGCTACCGGAAAATCGGCTAGCAATTTAGAAACTGAAAGTTTTTCTTCACCCTGCATTTTCTGCGTCTCCACAAATTCTCCCGTAAATATGTTCCGATACTTTTCAGAACAAGTGCAAAATGGAAGGGCAATCTCAGTATCCTGCCAGACACGTTCACCGATTGGTGGGGCATCGGCATCATCGAGCAATCTGGCCACCAGGTGAGGAACCACAACGAGGACATTCGACTTGGCGGACATCCGCACGAAAGCCGTGACATGGTCAGCTTTCGCACCTTCAACAACTAATGGCAAATATTCCCCACCTTGAAAAAGTTCCCGCTGCTCCTGCCGCAAACACAGAGTTCGCCACATCAGGTACAACTTGATTCGACCGTCCTCGGGTGTCTCCAGCAAACTTTTGATACCGTTATTTCCTGCTTCGCGAAGAGCGCGAAACATCTGTTGGCGATGGTCGTAATCCACCGGCCGCCGATTATCGGGATCGACCAAACTGAAATCCCAGAGCTCAGTGCCCTGGTAAATATCCGGTACGCCGGGGCAAGTCAGCTTTAGAACAGTTTGTGCCAGACTATTCCACATACCGAGGCGCACAATTCGATTTTCGAAGAGTACAAAGTCGTTGAGAAAACGATTTTGTTGCCCTGGCTTCAACAATTTCTTCACGAACGACGAAATTGCGTTTTCGTATTCGCTGTTGCGGTTGATCCAACTAGTGTTCTCTTTCGCTTCGCGGATCGCTTTCAACATATAGTTCTCAATCCGCTCGACAAAATTCTTCCAGGCATCCGGATCATTCAAAGACTCTGACAGCCATGATCCCACCAGCGTCTGATAAAGCAGGTATTCATCATTTGCGGATGGTGCGGGTTTGCCATTGACGATTGTCTTCTGGTTGCGATTGAAGCGCCTCCACTCGCGCACCCGAAGCCTCCATAATGCCGGTATCTCCGAAAGAACGTTAATCCGGGCGCGCACGTCTTCCGCCCGCTTGGAGTCGTGCGTGCTGGTCGCGAGCATGGTATTCGGCCAAAAGCGCAAACGCTCCTGATTGGCGAAATGAAATTCCTGAATCGTGGTTCCAAAACGATGAAGATCACTTCCAACATCGTTTTGCGAAACCAGGCGGGTGTATCGGTAAAATGCGGTGTCTTCCAGCCCCTTGGCCATTACCGGGCTGCTGAACTGCTGAAACTTCATGGCAAAGTTGATCACGGCATTCTT
>DATHRB010000022.1:0-5463 GCA_035482155.1 Verrucomicrobiia bacterium
TTCTTGCCCAACACTCGCCGTGAACTATCACCGCGGCCAATGCCCAACTGCATCCGCCCCCCGGAAATCAGATTCAATGTAGCGAACAAACTCGAAGTAACAGTGATGTCGCGAGTCGCCGGATTAGTCACGCAAGTACCAAGACGCATATTCTTGGTGTTGCTCGCCATCAGCGTCAACAGTGGGTACGGCTCAAGCCACAAAATATGAGAATCGAAAATCCAGCCGTACTCAAGTCCCGCAGCTTCAGCCTGCCGCGTGAGTGCAACCATGCGCTCTACCGGCATATCGGGTTTTATGGTGAAGCCAAAGCGCATGCGATCTCCTTTTGTGATCCTTCGTGTCCGGAGCCTGCCCTGAGCAAAGTCGAAGGGTCGTTATAGGTGTTGAATTTTGCTGTCACCCTCAAATCCCGCCCCAAGGTGTCGCAGTTTAGCATAGAATGCTCTGCCAGTCGGAGGCAGCCAATGAGCTTTGACACGGTCATCATAAACGGACGCCTAGCCACTGCCACAGACACATACGCTAGCGACGTCGCCATCAGCAACGGCAAGATCACAGCTATCGGTCAAAATCTTCCCCGCGACAATGCCACCAAAATTATCGACGCCGCCGGAAAATACGTAATGCCCGGCGGAATCGATGTTCACACCCATCTCGACATGCCCTTCGGCGGCACCAACAGCGCCGACGATTTCGAAACCGGCACACGAGCTGCTGCTTTTGGCGGCACCACCACGCTCATCGACTTCGCCATCCAATACAAAGGCCAAACGCTGCGAACAGCTTTCGACACCTGGATGCAAAAGGCCGCAGGCAAAGCCGTCTTCGACTACTCTTTTCATTGCATCATCACCGATCT
This sequence comes from Verrucomicrobiia bacterium, assembly GCA_035482155.1. Taxonomy (GTDB): domain Bacteria; phylum Acidobacteriota; class Terriglobia; order Acidiferrales; family UBA7541; genus Acidiferrum. The sequence continues at coordinate 863 of DATHRB010000022.1, forward strand.
CGCGGATGCGCAACTCGCAGAGATGAATGCTTTGGTGCGCGAAGGCGTCAGCAGCTTCAAACTCTTCATGGCCTATCCCGGCGTATTCATGCTTGATGATGGCAGCATTTTCAAAGCACTTCGCGCCACATCAAAAAATGGCGGCCTGGTCTGCATGCATGCCGAAAACGGCAGCGCCATCGATGTAATCGTGCAGCAAGCTTTGGCCGAAGGAAAGAAGGCTCCGAAATATCACGCCTTGACGCGGCCAACCACCGCCGAGGCGGAAGCTACATCCCGCGCCATCGCCCTCGCGGAAATGGCGGGGGCGCCAGTCTATATCGTCCACCTGAGTTGCAACGAAGCGCTGGAAAAGGTCCGCGAAGCCCGTGATCGCGGCCTTCCCGTGTATGCCGAAACCTGCCCGCAATATCTTTATCTTTCCCTCGAAAACTTCGACGTCCCCGGCTTCGAAGGCGCCAAGTACGTTTTCACGCCGCCGCTGCGCGAGAAATGGCATCAGGAAAAATTATGGAACGGATTGAAGCGCGATCATCTGCAAGTAGTTTCCACCGACCATTGCCCATTCTGTTTCAAGGAACAAAAAGAACTCGGACGCGACGACTTCACAAAAATCCCCAACGGTGGCCCCGGCATCGAGCATCGCATGAGCCTGATTTATTCTGGCGGCGTTGCCCAAGGCCGCTTCAGCGTCAACCGCTTCGTTGAATTGGTTTCCACCACGCCGGCGAAACTTTTCGGGCTCTATCCGCGCAAGGGCACAATCGCAGTAGGCAGCGACGCTGATTTGGTGATCTTCGATCCCGCCCGCAAACATACCATCAGCGCCAAGACCCATCACATGCGCGTCGACTACTCCATGTTCGAAGGCATTGAGGTCACCGGCATGCCGGACGTCGTCCTCTCTCGCGGCCGGGTGATTGTGGAAGCCGACAAGTTTACTGGACGTGCCGGCGCCGGAGAATTTCTCAAGCGTTCACTTTACTCGCCGCAGTGACACTATCTCAGCCGGCCAAAGAATCTTGCTGATTGCGAAGGGTGGATAAGCGTGAGATAGCCGCCACCATCAGGCTGGAAAGCAGTTGCATGGTGGCCACGTCGCGATTATCAAAGGCGTGGGGGATGCCCGACAGAACCTCGAATACACCCAACGTGCGGCGGAAATGCCGCAGCGGCGCCACCAGGATGGATCGTGCTCCGAGACGGCGGCAACTTGCGATGTCGACATACGGATTTCTCTCAGCATCGTGGCAAAGCACGATCTCTCCGGTGCGCACACAGTCGGCGGAAATGCCCGAGTTGGTTTGCAGTCGCACTCCGAGATCCGGCGCAGTGCGTCCGGTGCGCGCCCGGCAAATAATTTCATCGCCTTGTCGTAGGGCAATCGCGGCGCCAGTGGCCCCGGTCAAAGCCTGGGCGCGTTCGGCAATCACGCTGATGGCAGGCTCTAATTCGATTTCGCCAGGATGAATATCAGGCTCGCCGTCCAACACGTGCCCCACCCTTTGCATTTTCGCCAAATCCATGGCCCGAGCATGGCTGCGCGACGGCGCCAGGGTCGCGAATGACGCGGGAATGCGATTTTCTGAATTCGGAACCGTACCCAGCAACTCGCGTACCAGACGATCTAATTCGGCGTCTTCGATCAGATGGGCCGTCTGCTGACCCCGCAAAGAACCGCCCAGCAGTCGCGACAAACTCAACAGCGCGCGGCTGCCGCAAGCCATGCAGTACGGAGTGTTGTTCTTGCTGATTAATTCACATTCGACACAGAATACGGCGGTCGGCAAGCCGATGAAGCTGATGTCCTGCCCGGTAAGCTTTTCCGCCATGCTTCCGATTTCCTCCCCGAAATGTTTTTCCCAAACGAATTTAGAAAAGTAAATGGGAGCGCAATACTTCAGAAGTAGCGCATCTGGTTCAGGGCTGTGAATAAGAAACAACGTTTTTAGCTGGCTTGCACGACAATCAGTTCTGAAGGCTGACGGGGCGTGGGCAACATTTCCAAATCAGGTGTCAATACGCGATCAAGCGCATCGGCTAAAGCTACCGGGAACGCCGAGGTTAGCAGGTTGATATCGAACTGCAATTCTCGGCCACTATAAAGACGATAAACGGTCATCGATCCGCAACGCGCATGGCGACTGGTAACCAGATCAAGAGTCAGGCACCAGGCGCTCTTCGACTCCTGCGCAAAATGGCTGCCCGACCTGGTCCAGCGCAGGCAAGGTATTTCCCCCCAACCCGAAACCAGATGCAATCCGTGGATTGCGGGAAGGTCGCTGGGTGGATATTGCAGCCGCAAGTCAAAAGCGTCGAAATCGTTACCCGCAAGAGCCGCCACCAGAATCCTGCCGAGTTGCGCGTAATCGCATGCGACCTTCAACTCTTCCGTGGCCCGGCGGATGGCAAGATTGTTAATCAAAACCTGTCGCTCGATGGTACGGTGCGCCACTCGCCCGAGCTCTCCAAATTCCAAATAGCCAAGACGCTGCACGCCAATCCAAATCCCGGTGCCAAGCATGGCCAGAACCAGGCCGAGCATGTCGCCGCTAGGCCACAGAAGAAACAAACTGAGCAAGGCAAACAACGCTGAAACCGCGTAAAGCGTAATGACCACCTGGCGATGTGAAAGGCCGCGCTGCAAAAGTTTGTGATGAATATGTTCGCGGTCAGCGGTGAAAACTGGACGACCGCCAAGAAAACGTCGGACAATCGACAGCGCAGTTTCCAGGATTGGCAAGCCGAAGGACACAACCGGAATGGCGACCGCAATAATTGTAGGCGCCTTCTGCGCGCCCTGCAGAGCCAGAGCGCTCAAGATGAATCCGATAAAGAGACTTCCGCAATCTCCCAGAAAAATGGTCGCAGGGCTGAAATTAAAACGCAGAAATCCCAGAATCGACCCAGCCAAAGCCAGCGCCATCAGTGAAACCAGAGACGAACCCGAAACTAAAGCGACGGCAAATACAACGATCGTAGAAAATAAAGCCGAACCCGCAGCCAGACCGTCAAGACCATCAATAAGGTTAAAAGCATTCGTGATCGCGAGCACCCACAACACCGTCATCGGAAGTCCCACGAACCATGAAAAATGACGGCTGCCAAAAAGTACCGGCAGATCGAGGATGCGAAGCCCGCCCGCGAACAACATCGCTCCGGCAATAGCCTGAACCGCAACCTTGGCGTACGGGCTCACCGAATAAATATCGTCGTAAACACCGAGGCCGAAAATCAGGCATCCGGGCGCGAGTAAGGTGAGCAGAGTTTTGCCGGAAAGGCCGAAGCCCACAGCAAAGTAATGCCACCCGGCTATCAACGCGAGCGGGAACGTGAGCACAAACGAGACAAAAATCGCTACCCCGCCGAATCGCGGCAAAGGACGGCTATGCAAGTGTCGATCAAGAGCGGGCGCTGCTACCCAACCGCGCACGGTCGCCACATCGCGCACGTATTTAGTCAGCGCGAAGGAAAGCAGCACCGAGCCGACAAAGGTTCCGAGATAGAAAAGTGTCACTAACTCTCCTATTCAATCGAATCCTACAACCGTTACCCTGGCACAGCTATTCCCTGACTTGGTACAGGGATCAGGGTGGGTAAACCTTTAACCTCTGGAGATTCCCAGTGTTTGCCATCTAAGTACGGGGCTGGAACACCGGTCCATCGAGCCGCCATGCTGTGCTAGACTTGGCAAAAATGGCAATGGTTTTTTCTACATCGCCGATGCGATGGAGTTCGTCCAAGCTCGTCCGCGGTTGGGTCTTTTCATTTTTATTGCTGATAGCACTTGCAGCAAGAACTCCGGCTCAGCAGCCAGTCGCAGGTGAAAAAGGGAAAATAACAACTGAGAACGTCCCGGCGCCGTCACAGCAGTCGACTGAAACTGCGACGCCACAGCCCGCTTCATCGCTGAGGCTGCAGACCGGAGACTTGGTCGACGTAGCTGTCTACAATGTTCCCGAACTTACCACGAAGGCCCGCGTCAGCACCAAGGGCGAAATCTACCTGCCATTGATTGATTATGTTCGCATCGCTGGCTTAACGGCGGAAGAAGCCGAGGGCATGATTCAGAAGCGGCTTTCCGATGGCGGCTTCGTTAAGAATCCTCACGTCACATTGTTTGTCGACCAATACGCGTCACAAGGCGCGAGCCTATTGGGAGAAGTCGTTCGCCCAGGCGTTTATCCGGTACCCGGACAGCAACGGCTTTTCGACCTCATCTCTGCCGCCGGCGGGTTCACGGAAAAAGCAGGTAAGAGCATCAGCGTCACCCATCGCGATCAGCCCGAAAAGCCCGTCACTGTTCCCCTCTCGCGCAATATCAGCGACAACCCGGAAAGCAACATAGCCATCCTGCCGGGCGATACCATCATCGTTCGCAAGGCAGATTTGGTTTACGTGGTGGGCGATGTTGGAAGGCCGAGCGGATTTCTCATGGATAGCGCGCATCTAACCGTGCTGCAGGCGATAGCGCTGGCAGGCGGTACAACTCACACCGCCAATTTGGGCGGCACTAGAATCATCCACAGGGGCCCGCACGGGCTGACCGAAACTCCAGTAGAGCTGAAAAAAATATTGAGAGCCAAGGCTCCAGACGTGAC
>DATHRB010000023.1:0-5266 GCA_035482155.1 Verrucomicrobiia bacterium
GTACATCCGCGAAGTTGATCCGTACGAGAAGATTCTCACCGGCATGACTCGCGACGGCACCTTCTACGTTGAGGACGGTAAGGTTCGCTACGGAGTTCGCAATTTCCGCTTTAACGAGAGCCTGATTCAAATGCTGTCGAACGTAGAAGCCATGGGAATTCCAGTGCGCGCCAGTGGCGAGGAGTCGTTCGACATGGTCGTGCCTCCGATGAAGGTCAGGGATTTCAACTTCACCGAAGTTACGAAGTTCTAGAGAGTGCCCAGCGCTGCCCGTAAAACCCATGGTCCGCTTTAAAACCGTCGACTACGGTCCGTCCGAAAAGCACCAGCGAGGACGCTCGCGCCTACACTCCTCGCGCCTGCACTCGACGACGCTTTGCGCCTGCACCCTTGTCTTTATGGGTTCAGGTTACCATCGTTCTTTGCCTGCGCTTCCTGAGGCCGCATATAATTTCGTTACTCCCGCTCGTATTCGAGGTTGATGTTCATGTCCAGGGCCACCGGGGCCGAGCATAATCGGCAGAGTCAGGAATTGACCATATTTCACGATGTGGCCAAGGCTTTGACTTCCTCGCTCGATCTCGATTCCATTCTGCAGACAATCATGGAAAAGATGGCGGAATATTTCCGTCCCGATACCTGGTCGCTGCTGATGGTAGATGACGCGCGCGACGAACTGTACTTCGCCATTGCCGTGGGCAGTGCCTCCGAGGCTTTGAAAAACCTGCGCTTGAAAGTGGGTGAGGGCATTGCCGGATACGTCGCTAAACATGGCGAGCGGCTGATTGTGCCTGATGTAATGACCGATCCGCGTTTCGCCAAACGCGTTGATGAGATGACCAAGTGGGAGACGCGTTCCATTGTCTGCTTCCCCGTACGGTCGCGGCTCCGCGTTCTAGGCGTCATTCAACTGGTGAATGTGGACATGGAACACTTCGGCGATCAGGAAATATTTTTCCTGCAGTCGCTGTGCGATTACGCGGCCATCGCCATCGAGAATGCGCGGGCGGTGGAGAAAATTCAGGAACTCACCATCACCGACGATTGCACAGGCCTATACAACGCGCGGCATCTTTATAAAACGTTGGAGACCGAGGTTTACCGCTCGTCGCGTTTTGGTTATGAGTTTACCGTCGTATTTATCGACCTGGATCATTTCAAGCAGGTCAACGACACGCATGGCCATTTGATTGGAAGCAAACTGCTGGCCGAGATTGGGTACCTCATCAAAGCTCAGCTTCGTTTAATCGACTTCGCTTTCCGTTATGGCGGCGACGAATTTGTAGTGCTGCTTCCGCAGACCGGGAAGGATCAGGCCTTGGTGGTGGCGAAACGCTTGCGCGACAGCCTGCGCACCAGCATGTTCTGCAAAGAGGAAGGCCTGGATTTGAATGTGCGGGCTTCGATGGGGGTGGCAACCTATCCGCACGATGCCAAGACCCCGCATGACATCATTCGGCAGGCCGACGAAATGATGTATCTGGTGAAGAATACCTCGCGGGACAATATTGGGATCGCGCAGCGCGGGGTGATGAAGTAGCTCTCAGCTTCTAGCTCCTGGCTTCTAGCTCCCAATGCAACTTAGTCAGCCGGAACTGCCGCTGGTTGGGCCGCGCGAGTCGCCTTGCGGCGGTGCGCTTCCGTTTGCAGCCACTTGCGGATTTCCGGGATCGCCGCTCGCGTCGCTATTTCTCCCGCGCGAACCAAGGCTGGGCTGAATTCGAAGGCATCGTATTTGTAGCCGGTAACGTCGGGCTCAATCACCAGGTCGGCGGCCTGCTTCCATTGGCTGCTGTTCATCTCTTGGGCAATAGCAAAGCATTGTCCGATGACGTCGAATAAATGGCGGGGACCGTCGCCGTCCGTCCATTTGCCCTTGAGGTGAATGGCCAGCACGCGCTCTGCTCCCATCTGCCGCAACGGCCGGGTGGGAACGGTGTGTGACAACATTCCGTCGATCAGCAGGCGTCCGCGAACTTTCACCGGCAAAAACATTCCTGGATAGGCACAACTGGCGCGCACCGGGTCAACCAACGGGCCGGAGTGGAAAACTACACCTTCACCGGTGGAGAAATCTGTAGCCGTCACGGCCAGCGGAATTCGTAACTCTTCGAAAGTTTTAACTTTGAGAAGTTGGTTCAGAAATCCGATCATGCGCTGGTTGCTGGCGAAACCGTAGCGCGAAACCGTCCAACGGGCAATATGTTTGAAGCGTACGCGCGCGGCAACTTGCTCAAGTTCAGCGGCTGAGATACCGCTGCAATACGCGGCACCGATGAGCGCACCCACGCTGGTTCCGGCAATGTAGCGAATGGGGATGTTTTCTTCTTCGAGGACCTTCAGCACGCCCACGTGGGCAATGCCGCGGGCGAAGCCGCCGCCCAAAGCCAATCCGATGCCTACCCCGGACTGTCTCGGCGCTAAAGACGCGGGATGTACCGAAAGGCCGCGTCCAAATGCCTGCACTGAACGAATAATCTTATCCAGACTCTTCACGGGGGACCTCACCTTCTCCCGATCTTGCCCGGCTATCTGCAAGCCTTTATTGCCTGCCGCCCTTACCCTCTAACCTGGGCTAAATCTGCAAGTAAGATGCCATTTCTAAGGCAATCGTTTCATAGCCAGATGGACTGTGCCAGATTACGACCAAAGGTTACTCAAGGGCCATTCAAACATTGCGGCCCCGTGACTAACTCCTGTGTTCCTGTTAACTTGAGGCGTATGATTCGAGAGGTTTCGTCGGGAGGGGTGGTGGTGCGCCGCATGCCAGAAGGCTGGCAAGTCGCGGTAATCGAGCCCCAAAAAGACGCTGCTACCCTCGCATCCACCAAGTCGCCAAAGAAAAGCCCGCAAAAAATGTTACTTGCTTTGCCCAAGGGGCTAGTCGACCCAGGGGAAAATCCCGAGCAGACCGCTGCCCGCGAAGTGCTGGAAGAGACGGGTATTACCGCGGTCGCGGTCACAAAACTCGGCGACACAAAGTACGTTTACGTGCGTTCATGGGGCGACCAAGGGCGCGTTTTCAAAATTGTCAGCTTTTATCTTTTCCGCTATGAGTCTGGCCAAATCGACGAAATCGCGCCCGAGATGCGTATCGAGGTCAAACGGGCACTATGGATCGCTCTCGAAGGCGCGACCGAAAAACTGGCTTACCGCGGCGAGAAAGATATGGTCCGCCGCGCCCAAACTTACCTGAAAGCGCACCCGGAACTTTAGCCCAGACAAAGGACCATCCGTCACATCAGTGTGTGATCTATAACCTTGACTCTAATCATCTCGACGTCTATTGTGAATCCAACTTGATTGAGGCGCGTGCCGCTGCCATCCTCACCCCACATCTAATGCGGCACGCGCTGTGGTTTTTTGGGGGCTTTTCCTGTTTCGTCCCACATGTTTGTGATCCAGATTTATGATCCAGAGTGGTCAAAACGACTGCGTGATGGATAAACTGCGTAAACACGTCTTTTTCTATATGGTGAACAGAATCGCGCTGACAAACCCGTCCCCTGTCATTCCGAGCGAAGCGAGGAATCTGGGTTTTAGCCTCCGCGCAAAGAACTCGGATCCCTCGCTTCGCTCGGCATGACAACAACCGGGACCTTGTCGGCAATCCGAGATTTGGCTGTCTGTGTCTTCAGAATCGGAGTGTTTGACTGATGAAACAGATTCATAAAGTAGCTGTCCTTGGTGCGGGCACGATGGGCGCCCGCATCGCCGCGCACTTCGCCAACGCGGGTGTGCCGAGTTTTCTTTTCGATATCGTTCCACCAGACGCGGACGTTCCGGCGCGCAACAAGATTGCCGCTGCCGGACTCGATGCCGCGAAAAAGTCCAAGCCTGCGGCTTTTATGGAAGCTTCACTCGCGCGCCTGATCACGATCGGTAACTTCGACGATGACCTCAAGCGGCTGGCCGATGTGGACTGGATTATCGAAGCGGTAGTCGAAAACCTCGATCTCAAACGCGCTTTGCTGAGGAAAGTTGAAGCCATCCGCAAACCCGGAACAATTATTACGACCAACACCAGCGGACTGCCGGTCGGGAAGATCGCCGAAGGATTCTCGGAGGATTTCCGCCGTTCGTGGTTTGGTACCCACTTTTTCAATCCTCCACGCTACATGCGCCTGCTGGAAATTATTCCTACGCCTGATACCGACCGCGCCTCGATCGATGCCGTGGCCCGCTTCTGCGACATTCATCTCGGCAAAGGCATCGTCATGGCGAAGGACACGCCGAATTTCATCGGCAACCGCATCGGCACCTTTTCCGTGTTGAATGTCATGCGCCTTATGCAGGAGATGGACCTGAGCATTGAAGACGTCGACGCGCTCACGGGACAAGCCGTGGGCTGGCCAAGGTCTGCGACCTTTCGCACCATTGACTTGGTGGGATTGGACATTCTAGGCCACGTGGTTTCAAACATGGTCCGTGTGGCGGCGGGCGACTCGCCCGCCCCGCTAGATGAACGTAGCGACCTGAAGTTGCCGGATTTCTACCAACAGATGCTGGAACGAAAATGGCTCGGCGACAAAACCAAAGGCGGATTTTATAAGAAGGTGAAGAGCAACAAAGGTGAAGAAGAACGTCTCGCCCTCAATTGGAAGACGCTCGAATACCATCCGCGCCAGAAACCCAAGTTCCCTGCTCTCGACATGGCGAAAAATATCGAGCAAACCGGAGCCCGTCTGAAGATGTTGCTCGGCCTGGACGGAAGTGCTCAACAAAAAAAAGATCGCGCGGGCGCTTTTCTCTGGTCGTCTCTATCCGATCTCTGGACCTATTGTGCCAACCGCATTCCCGAAATCTCCGATTCCATTGTCGAAATCGATCGTGCTATGCGCCTGGGGTTCAACTGGGAATTGGGTCCGTTCGAACTTTGGGACGCGGCCGGAGTCGAAGCCACGGTTGAGCGCATGAAAAAAGAAGATCGGCCAATCGCGGCAACCGTAGAACAGTTGCTGGCCTCAGGCAAGAAAGCCTGGTATCTGGACGATCCCAAAACCGCCTCTGGACGCGCCTACTGGGATCTCAAAACTGTGAACTACGATCCGGTGGAAGTTCCGAGCGGAGTCTGGTCGGTCGAAGTCGCGAAGAAAGCGAATGGAGTCGTGAAAAAGAATTCCGGCGCGTCGCTGGTTGACCTCGGCGATGGCGTGGCCTGCATCGAATTTCATTCCAAGATGAACACGATTGGCAGCGACATCGTCCAACTCATCTCGCAAACCTTGAAGCCCGGAGGGGCAGGCGACGCATTTGACGCATTCGT
>DATHRB010000024.1:0-39147 GCA_035482155.1 Verrucomicrobiia bacterium
CGCGCGGAATTGCACCTTGGGATTGTGCTTCGACAGCACCTTGGTGATGGCCGCCGTCAAAGTGGTTTTGCCGTGATCGATGTGACCAATGGTCCCAATGTTCACGTGCGGCTTATTACGTTCGAATTTCTCCTTCGCCATCTGTTCCTCAGCTCCTCAAATCAAAGTCGTTTTTGCTGCCACTACAAATCCTGAATTCTTGATCCCGGGTTACCCGCGAGTGCTCTTGCCTTTATTCTTGTCGATAATTTCCTGCGCAATCGAATTCGGCGCCTCGGCATAATGCGAAAAGTGCATGGTGAAATTCGCGCGGCCCTGTGTACGGCTGCGCAAATCCGTCGCATAACCAAACATCTGCGCCAGAGGCACCTCTGCGCGGATCACGTTGCTGCCGGAACGATTCTCGGAACCTTGAATGGCCGAGCGGCGCGCGTTTAAGTCGCCATAAACGGCGGCCATATATTCTTCCGGAACGACCACTTCCACTTTCATGATGGGTTCCAGCAAAACCGGCGAAGCTTTGTGGCAAGCTTCCTTGAATGCCATGGAACCCGCAATTTTAAAGGCCATTTCCGAGCTGTCTACGTCGTGGTAGCTGCCGTCGATGAGCACCACCGCGACATCCACCATGGTGAACCCCGCCAGAATGCCGTTGTCCAGCGCTTCGCGGATGCCCGCTTCGATGGGAGCGATAAACTCGCGTGGAATCGACCCACCAATAATCTTGTCGATAAACAGGAAGCGATGTTCTTTGTCGAACTTCCACTTACCCGCCGGCCCGCCAACAACTTCTTTGGCCAGCGCATCGAGCTCGTCGGTGGACATTTCCTTCATGTTCTCGTGACTGGAGCTCGGGATCGGATGCAACTCGATCTTGCAATGGCCGTACTGGCCACGGCCGCCGGTCTGCTTGATGTACTTGCCTTCCGCAGTGGCTTTTTTGCGAATCGTTTCGCGGTACGCCACCTGCGGCCGGCCAACATTGGCCTGCACGTTGTACTCGCGCAGCATGCGGTCCACGATGATTTCCAGATGCAACTCACCCATGCCCGAAATTAACGTCTGCCCGGTATCCGGCTCGGTGGAAACGCGAAAAGTTGGATCTTCCTGCGCGAGCCGCTGCATAGCGACACCAAGCTTGTCCTGGTCGGCTTTGGTTTTGGGTTCAATGGCAACGGAAATAACCGGGGCGGGAAAATCGATGGACTCAAGAACTACGGGTCTGTTTTCATCGCAAAGCGTGTCGCCAGTATTGACACTCTTCAGGCCCACGCAGGCGCAAATATCGCCGGCGTAGACAGTGTCGATTTCTTCGCGCTTATTGGCGTGCATTTGCAGCAAACGGCTGATGCGTTCGCGCGTGCCTTTGCCGGAGTTATAAACGTAGCTGCCTGATTTCAAGACTCCGGAGTAAACGCGGATATAGGTCACATGCCCGACGAACGGGTCGGACATAATTTTGAACGCCAACGCCGAAAACGGCGCATCGTCGGAAGCGCGGCGCAATTCGACTTCATCGGTAAGCGGATTTGTGCCTTCAAGCGGCGGCACATCCACCGGCGATGGCAGAAAATCGACCACCGCATCCAGCAACGGCTGAATGCCCTTATTTTTAAACGCTGAGCCGGCCAGCACCGGAACGATTTTGAGCTGCAGCGTGGATTTGCGAATGGACTTGCGCATTTCCTCGATGGAAAGCGTGCCTTCGGTGAGGTACTTGTCGATGACTTCGTCGTCGTGTTCGGCAACATATTCGACGACCTTGTTGCGATGCTCGTCGTAGAAAGCCTTATCGATCGCAGAACCCTTCAAAGCCGCGGCCACATCCGGACGCGAATCCACGAACGCTTTGTCCCACAATTTTTCAACTGGAAATTCTTCGAACTTGGCGCCCAGCGTTTCTTCCAGCCAAACAATAACTTTTTGTTCCAGAAAATCGATGATGCCGATGAAATTATCTTCGCGCCCCAAAGGAAATTGCAGCGGCACCGGGTGGGCTCCGAGGCGCGCGCGAATGGTGCGCACTACGTGATCGAAATCCGCGCCCATACGGTCCATCTTGTTTACAAAGCAGATGCGCGGCACGCGGTATTTGTCGGCCTGACGCCACACCGTTTCCGATTGCGGTTGCACTCCAGCAACGGAATCAAAAACGCAAACGGCACCGTCCAGCACGCGCAGTGAACGCTCGACTTCCACGGTGAAATCAACGTGCCCCGGCGTATCAATAATATTGACGCGGTATTTCTTGCCATTGCGGTCCCACGACGCGGTAGTCGCCGCGCTGGTAATCGTGATGCCGCGCTCGCGCTCCTGCTCCATCCAGTCCATGGTGGCGGTACCTTCGTCCACCGAACCGATTTTGTAGGTCACACCTGTATAGAAAAGGATGCGCTCCGTCGACGTGGTTTTTCCGGCGTCGATATGCGCCATAATCCCGATGTTGCGCGTGTCTTCGAGTTTGAATGCCCTGCCCATGTGTCCTTGTTCAGCCTGCCTTGCAGATACTTGTTTCCCTGAGTCCGGTTTTGCCGATCCTTGCTTCGTCGATTCCTGTTGCGCTACGTCTTTAACCGTCACGATTCAACCTTCAATTCAATTGCATGCCGCTGTTACCAGCGATAGTGCGCGAAAGCCTTGTTGGCTTCAGCCATGCGGTGCACGTCTTCTTTTTTCTTCATGGCGCCGCCGCGAGCGTTCGAAGCGTCGATCAACTCGTCAGCCAACTTGTCGATCATGGTCTTGCCCGAGCGTTCCCGCGAATACTGCAATAACCAGCGAATGGCCAACGATTGCCGGCGGAAAGGATTTACTTCCACCGGAACCTGGTAATTGGCGCCGCCTACACGTCGCGTTTTTACTTCCAGCAGCGGCTTCACGTTCTCGACGGCCTTATTGAAAATCTTCAACGCATCGTCGTTGGTTTTCTTGGCGACTTGCTCCATCGCGCCATAAAATGCTCGCTGCGCCGTGGATTTCTTGCCTTCCCACATCATCGAGCAGATGAACTTATCCACCAGTTGGCTGTCATAAACCGGGTCGCTTGCTTGCGCCCGGCGAGTAACTAGTCCTTTGCGTGGCATTGCTGTGTATAGCTCCTTCAGAAAATTGCGAACTCAAAAACTTGCCAACCAACGTTGTTTCGAATTGCTGCCAATTTCTTACAAAATTGTTTACTTGGTCTGGCCGGCCTTCGGACGCTTGGCGCCGTATTTGGAGCGGCCCTGCTTGCGATTCTCTACTCCCGCGGCGTCCAACGTGCCGCGCACGATGTGGTAACGCACCCCTGGCAAATCCTTCACGCGGCCCCCGCGCACCAGAACGATCGAATGCTCCTGCAAATTGTGGCCAACACCGGGAATGTAGGTGGTTACTTCAATCGAATTCGTCAAACGCACACGCGCAACTTTGCGCAGCGCGGAGTTCGGTTTCTTGGGAGTCTGCGTGTACACGCGAATGCAAACGCCGCGCTTTTCTGGGCAACCCATCAACGCTGGCGACTTGGTTTTAACCTGGACCTGCTCGCGGCCCATACGTACTAGTTGCGAAAACGTCGGCACAGTTATTTCCCTCAATGGCGCGCACAATTTTCCGTGGCTCTCGCAAGGCGCGCACACAAAAATGCGCGAGAACGCACTCCAACGCTGAAAGGTCTACTGCGAATCCGGAGATACCAGCAAGAAACTCCGTGCGCAACTCCAAGAGGCGGACGTATTCGCTCCTGGCTTCGATTCGGAGAGGCTTACTCGGCTTTGCGGGACTGGCGTCCCATTCCGGCCGCTCTTCGGTCCCATTCCGTCGTGCAATGTTCCGGGACTGAAGAATTCCTTCCAACTACGACCGCGAGACACCTGCGGTCGCCCCCATCGGGATAGTAACTACCCCGACAAACAACGAAGTATAAGGAAGAAAACGTGCTCTGTCAAATTATCTTCGAAACTGCCATGTGGAAATAAGTGCAAAGGTTCGACTTTGGCTCCGCCCTTGCGAGCAAAAGTCGTCCTACCAAGGCAATCAAGTTGAAATTGGGCGGCCAGATGCCCCATTCCGCCAAAAATAACGATAGAGTCTTTTATGTCAGTTACTTACCAGGTAGAGTCCGCCATCCAAGCGGGTCACTCAGACGACGGCGGTTTTTCCTTAGTGTCGTCGGCCCCTTGATCCCCGAACGGCCATAAACCTGTGGCCCTGAGGAATTCAAACTGGTGTTGCGCCCGCAGCATGGCGGCGGTCTTGTTCGTAGGCCACGGTCTGGCAAACCGTTCCGGGCGGTCCGCAATCCAAAACGCAGTCATCGCCATCAGCGTGGCATCCTGCGCCAACACCTCCGGTTTTACTTCTTCCAAGGCATCGGCTGCGGAATGATGCGTGTACTTATATTCCGGGGAATCCTGGTTCATATTAATCCCCGGCAAACCCGCCATAATAAAGGGACCGGTGTCGGTGCCGAACTCCACTTTGTCGTTCACCTTGATGCTGCGAATGTTCGCCAAAGAATCGACGAAATTCTGAAAGTCGCCGAGGAGATCGTCGCGGCCACCGAGCTGAAATTCCTTGACCGGTCCCTGACCTTCATCGAGCACCAGGTCGCCGAGATGGTTGGCCATTTCCGATTGATGTTGTTTTACGTAGGCATAAGAGCCGAGCAAACCTTGCTCTTCGCCGTTAAACAGAACAAAGCGGATGGTGCGTCGCGGGCGCTGGCCGGATCGCAGAATAGCCTCGGCGGCGCCTAGAACGCTAACTGAACCCATGCCATTATCAGTGGCTCCTTCCGACAAATCCCATGAGTCGAGATGCGCACCGACAACCAAAATTTCTTCGGGATGCTCGCGGCCGCGAATTTCGCCCACGGCATTTGCGGTTTCCACCGGGCCGTCACTGAAAGTATTGTGAACATTCACACGCGCGTGAACTTTTTTTCCGCTATCCAAAAAACGCTCCAACTGGCTCTGATCTTCAGTCGTTAGAGAGAGTACCGGAATGGCGAAATCCGCTGCAAACCCAAGAATGCCAGTGTGGGTGAGGTTCATGCCCTCGCTTTTGAATCCGCCTTGACCGCCAAAGATGGCAACTGCTCCATTTTTGGCGGCCAGCCTCACGAAATCACCGAACTGCGTAAAAATCAGCAATCCATCCTGGTCTTTTTTTGGCTCACCCTGCGCAACCATCAAGATAATTTTCCCGCTGAATTTGGCGGGATCCTTCATCTCTTCATCCAGATTAAAAACATTGGCGGCAACTAGTTCGCCTTCGGCCCCACTCGCCGGCGTTGAGCCCGTCCAGCCCATGGCGTCAACGTTGAGCCGCCGGTGGATGGGACCCGTTATTTCCGCCTGCGCCGTGCCCCGCGTCCATCCGCGCCAAATTTGGAATTTCTCGGCATGAACATTTTCGAGACCGATGGCGCGCATTTTGTTGAGACTCCATTCAACAGCCTTTTGAGACTGGGGCGATCCAGTGACGCGGGCGCCTACGTCGTCGCTGAGTTGCGTCAGGTATTCGTAGGCGTGAGATTCCACCAGGCCTTCGCCAGCAATTTTCACCAGCGCGGCTCTAGTCGCTTCTTCCTTGGTCTCCTTCGAGATAACACTCGCCGCGGGTAGAGTAAGAGGCACAGACAGAACTGCGAGAATCTCGAAGACACGGCGCATTCATTTCTCTCCCTGATATTCAGTCTATAGCACGCACCTGTGCTATGCACTTGAGACGGACGTGGTTGTAAAAGGGTTTACGGCTGGGGAGAAATTCGGCGAGGTTGCCAGAGTTTCGAGCTGGGGGCGCAACCTTCCTCTTTGCGTTTTTCGCGGGAGCACCTAAACTGCGAGGTGTGTCAGTCAATCGACCATTCAGTTTGACGAAATTGCGATGCGCACTGGCCCTTTTTCTTCTAGCGGCCACTCTTCCGGTATTATCCGCGCGACAGCCGCCGGACCCGTCCAGCAAGACGCCAGCGGCGTCGGGTCAGAACACCGACCAGAAGCCTGCGAGTGGAGCCGCCCAAACCCCCGCACAAATCGAGCTGCTCGAAACGCGAATTCGCTTTGAGGCCGATGGCGCAAGCCGTAAAGAAGTGCACGCGAGAGTCCGCATCAATACGGAACTAGGGACGCGGCAATTCGCGCGCCTGAATTTCGACTACAACCGCGCGTTCGAAACCGTGGAAATCCCTCTGGCGCGCATCACTCATGCCAGCGGCGGCACTGCTGACATTTTGCCCAGCGCAGTGACCGAGCAACCCAATCCCATCGTTGAGGGCTTCAGCGCATACCAGGATATTCGACGCAAAACGGTTCGAATTCTCGGGCTGCAGCCCACAGACATCTTGGAATATCGCGTGGTAACGACGGCGCGCGCTCCGCTCGCGCCGGATTTTTATTTGTTCCACACTTTTGCGAAGGACGCCATCGTTACGCAGGAACAGTTCGAACTGGATCTACCTTCCTCGCGCGCCGTGCAACTAAGAGTAAATCCTGCCACAGCGCCAAGCTACGAAGGCAAAACCGGGGAGGGACCGGAATCGCGCGTTATTCGGCGGTGGGAGTATCGGTGGGGTTCCCCGGAAGGCAAAGCAAAAACCTCGCTGGATCTTTCTACTGAACCGGACGTGGCTCTCACAACATTCACTTCCTGGAAGCAGCTTTCCGCGCGGCTGGCGGAGAAATTTGAAGCCACAGAGAATATCGCGCCGGCCGTGCTGGCAAAATCCGGCGATTTGACCAAGTCAGCGGAAAAACCTGAAGAGAAGATCGAGGTCATCTACGATTTCGTGTCGCAAAAAATTACCACTGTTGAGCTGCCGCTGGAATCCAATGGCTTCCGGCCACGTGCGCCGGCGGAAATTCTCTCCTCTGGTTACGCCACGCCCGAAGACAAAATGGTTCTATTCTCGGCGCTCACCCGAGCGGCACATATGCCGGTGATTGTTGCGCTTGCGGGTGCACCGGATGGCGCTGACAAATTGCTTTCTCGCCCTTCCCTCTTCAGTCATGCGCTGGTTTGGGCCGGGGCGGGCAAGGAAGGTCCCGGATTTTGGCTGGATCCGAGCATGGAAGTGGCGCCGTTCCGCATGGTCGGCGCCAACTTGCGAGGGAAGCCCGCTTTTTTGCTCTTGCCCGACACTAAAGAAAACTCTTCGTTGCCGCCCTGGCTGACTGTACCTGTTGATTTACCCTTCGCCGCGGCGCAACAAGTAAATGTGGACGCGATTCTGGCGGCGGACGGACAGCTCAGCGCCAAGGTTCATTACTCGCTGCGCGGCGACAATGAACTGTTGTTGCGCGTGGCATTTCATCAAACGCCAAAAGAAAAGTGGCGAGATCTGGCGCAACTCCTCTCGATCTCCGACGGATTTCGTGGGCAAGTGACCAACGCGAATGCATCCGACCCGTCGAATACACGCCAGCCATTCTCCGTAGATTACGAGATTGTTACGCCGAAATTTGTGGATTGGTCCAAAAAGCCGGTGCGCATCCCGGCGTTACTTCCGCAACTAGGTTTGCCCGATGCATCCACCACCGTCGTCACTGGAGCAGCAGCGGCGCCGATCAATCTGGGCACGCCGCTTGATGTCGATACCCGCGCCACGCTGCAATTGCCTCCCGGAACAACCGCGCATGTGCCTACGGGTACGTCCGTGGAACGCGACTACGCGACCTTTGCGTCGAAATACTCAATTGAGGGACTTGATTCGGGGAATGTGACGCTGAGCGCGTCACGTCGAGTTCGTTTTCTGTTGAGAGAAGTTCCGGCTGCACACGTTACGGACTACAAAGCCTTCGTGCATGCGGTGCAAAACGATGAAGCTCAGGATTTCACGTTGGAACGGCCAGCTTCCGCGGAGGATCATGCAAAACCCGCGGCGAAAAAGACTTCCGCGCAAACAAGCCATTAATTCTGTTTATAACCACCCGCATGAAGATTGTTTTCCGGCCTAACAGCAAGTAACTTTATTTCACCTGCAAAATCTCTCGCTCTTTCGTGGCCGATAAATCTTCCATTTTTTTGGTTTCCGCATGAGAAACCTTTTCGAGTTCATCCAGGCCGCGCTTCTTTTCGTCTTCGCTGATTTTCTTGTCTTTTTCCAGTTTTTCGACGGCTTCTTTCAAGTCGCGGCGCACGTTCCTTAACGCGGTGCGGTGATTCTCAAGGATCTTGTGCAGTTGCTTCACCAGATCCTTGCGCCGTTCTTCGGTAAGCGCGGGGATCGGTACGCGCACGACTTTGCCATCATTAGTAGGATTAAGGCCCAGTTCAGAGGTGCGGATAGCTTTGTCGATCAAAGGCACCACGCTGGGATCCCATGGAGCGATGACGATCATGCTGGGCTCCGGCACCGTGAGCGCGCCGAGTTGATTTACGGGCATCGGCGATCCGTGATAATCGACGCGGATGCTGTCCAGCAGCGATGCATTTGCCCGGCCGGTGCGCAACGTGCCTAATTCTTTGCGAAAATCTTCGACCGCTTTTTCCATGCGAGTTTTTGCCGCGGCGAGAGCTTCTTTTGTGTTTGAGATCGCGCTCATAAAAACACCTCGTAAGAAATGCAAGGTGAATCTAAATTGTTGTTTTTCTGATTCCTGTTGCCGTTTACTTCAGACGCGTAACAATCCGCGATGTTGCAACCAGACTCTACGCGGGTATCACCGTTGAACCAACACGCTCCCCTAATAACACGCGCTGGATGTTTCCGTGGCGATTCATATTAAACACTACGATAGGCATGCCATTGTCCATGCACAGAGAAATCGCCGTGGCATCCATTACTTTTAAACTCTTGTGCAGCACGTCGCGATAAGTCACTTCACTATACAGCTTCGCTTCCTTCACCAATTCCGGATCGGCATCGTATATCCCGTCCACTCGCGTAGCCTTTAAAATCACGTCGGCCTTGATTTCCATGGCTCGCAGCGCCGCAGCCGTATCCGTAGAAAAGTACGGATTGCCAATGCCGGCCGCGAAAATTACCGTGCGGCCTTTTTCAAGGTGGCGAATCGCACGGCGGCGGATGAAAGGCTCGGAAACCTGGTGCATCTCGATGGCGCTCTGTACCCGCGTGTGCACACCTTCTTTTTCCAAAGCATCCTGCAAAGCCAGAGCATTTATCACCGTCGCCAACATGCCCATAAAATCGCCGGTGGCGCGATCGATTTCGAATCCCTTTTGCCGCGCACCGCGAAAAATGTTTCCGCCGCCCACCATGATGGCCGTTTCCACGCCCAAGGCGTGCACATCCTTTAACTCCCGCGCTATCGCTTGAATGGTTTCGCCGTGAATTCCGAAGCCCTGCGGGCCCTGGAATGATTCTCCGGAAAGCTTCAGCAAAATACGCTTGTAAATGGGTTGGACATGATTAGCCGGGGACGATGACGCGCGCTTTGCTGCGGCTGATGAGCGAGCGGCGACTTTGGGCTTCACGATCTTTGCGGGCATGTATCTCCGATGAGTGCGCAGAAAGCTTCGAAATTGTAACAAACTATCTTAGTCGCCGCACGGCAGAGCAATCAAAAAAAAGCGCCCCAAATTTCCGTCGGGACGCTTCTTGTACTTTTTCTAGTTGCTGACAGTTATGCGGAAACCGGCGCTGTACCGTTGTCGGAACTTGAAGACGCGCCACCGCTTACTTCGCCGACTTTAAAACGCACAAAGCGGCGGATGCCCATGTTCTCGCCGAGCTTAACGATGGCCTGGCTGATCATCTCGCCGATCGTGACGCTTTCGTCCTTGATGTAGTGCTGCTCGTAGAGGCAGTTTTCTTCGTAAAACTTTTCCATTTTGCCGTTCACGATTTTTTCAATCACCGCGTCGGGCTTTCCGGTTGCGCGTGCCTGAGCGCTATAGATTTCGCGCTCCTTGTCCAACATCTCCGGCGTCACTTCTT
Organism: Verrucomicrobiia bacterium; assembly: GCA_035482155.1. Taxonomy (GTDB): domain Bacteria; phylum Acidobacteriota; class Terriglobia; order Acidiferrales; family UBA7541; genus Acidiferrum. Next base: position 9,881 of record DATHRB010000024.1, read on the forward strand.
CGCGACGCACGTAACGAGGATCAAGGGCCGCGATGTGCATGGCGATGTCGTGACAGAGTTGTTGAAAAATGGGCGTGCGCGCGACGAAATCAGATTCGCAATTGATTTCCACGAGCACACCAATCTTGCCGCCCGCGTGGATGTAGCTGCCCACCAAACCTTCGCTGGCTTCGCGCTGCGCCTTTTTTGCCGCAGCGGCCTGCCCTTTTTTGCGCAAGACACTGATGGCTTTTTCGATGTCGCCGCCGGCTTCGATCAGCGCCGCTCGGCAATCGGCAAAGCCCGCATTGGTGCGCTCCCGCAACTCTTTCACCAGTTGCGCGGGAATATTGTTGCTGTTGGGTGTTGGCTGTGTGCTCATTCGTCTTCTCTTCTCACTATTAGTTTGATGATCCGGATGGTGATGCAGGTATCTCGCGGCCCGTTCGCACGGGCTGGGTTACCTTCTCGCGCGCAGGTACTACCCGTTACCGGTGCGCTTCTGCTGCGTCGGGGGGAACGGTCGCTTCCGCAGTTTCCGCGGGCTCCACAGGAGCATCAATCGGCGTCTCCACGACGCCTTCCACGAAGTCGCCTTCCTGCTTTTCATATTGCTCGTAGGCGCTGGTGTCCACGTATTCGACGCCATCGACAAGGGCCTGGTCCGCGGTGGCTTTCTGCTCCGCGACTTGCGACTGCTGGTAAGCGTTGTGGCCTTCCAGCACCGATTCGGAAATCTTCGAAGTAAACAAGCGAATGGCGCGCAGAGCGTCGTCATTCCCTGGAATAATCCAGTCGACCACGTCGGGGTCGCAATTGGTGTCTACTACCGAAACCACTGGCACGCCCATGCGGCGCGCTTCCTTGACCGCAATTTCTTCAGCGTTGGAATCGATCACAAACATGGCATCCGGCAACTGCGCCATATTCTCGATGCCTTCCAGATTCTGAAAGAGGTGCTTCATTTCACGCTCGAGGCGCGCTTTTTCTTTCTTCGAGAGCTCATTCATGCGGCCGTCTTCGCTCATGGCCTTCAGCAACTTCAGACGCTTGATGGATTTCTGCAACGTGGACCAATTGGTCAGCGTGCCACCCAGCCAGCGGTGGTTCACAAAAAATGCGCCGCAGCGCTTCGCTTCTTCGGCGACCGCTTCCTGGGCCTGGCGCTTGGTGCCCACAAATAAAACGTTCCTGCCTTGCGCGGAAAGTTCGCCTACGAAGCGGCTCGCTTCGCGGAACATTTTCAGCGTTTTTTGCAGATCGATAATGTGAATGCCATTGCGTTCCCCGAAAATGTACTCCTTCATTTTCGGATTCCAGCGTCGAGTCTGGTGACCGAAGTGAACTCCAGCCTCCAGCAACTCTTTCATGGTAATTTCTACTGCCAAGTTTCCTCCTTTAAGGATTGCTGTTTGCGCTCGCGAGCGAAACGCTCTCGCGAAGAACAGCCTTTTTGCCGGCTCCTTGCCGGCCGTGATCTCGGCAGCTCGCTTGCGCGAAACCGCCGGAGCTCGAAGCTGCGTACCTTCTAAACTCGGTACCCAGCAAATCTCGAAACAACTTGGGAATACCCACGGTCCAGGACCGCAGCACTGCACCGCCTAGCGCTTGGTGAACTGGAAGCGCTTGCGTGCGCCCTTCTGGCCGTACTTCTTGCGTTCCTTCATGCGCGAATCGCGAGTCAGAAATCCATTTTTGCGCAGCGCCGGGCGCAATTCCGCATTGAACACCGAAATGGCGCGTGCCAAGCCCATGCGGACTGCTCCAGCTTGCCCGCCAACTCCACCGCCCTTGGCAGTGATGACCACATCCACCTGGTCGTGTAGGCTCGTGAACTTCAGCGGCTCAGTGGCGTTATGCTTCCACGCTACGTTTGGAAAATATTCTTCCGCCGTTCTGCCATTGATCTTGAACTTGCCGGAACCCGCGCGCAGAAAAACTCGCGCAACGGATTCCTTACGGCGACCTGTACCCAGAATCCAAGTTTGCTTGCCCATGAGGGGCGAACCAGTAGAACTCAACGTTCCTCCTAAACTCAAAACAAGAACTCGTACGCGAAACTTGATGAACGCGATTTCAGAGACACGTAGTGCATGTATCTCGAAAAACCCCGATGGAAAATCCCTGGAGACTGGAATACTGCAGGTTGTTACACCCACCAGAACAACAATCCCCGAACCCTTACAGTTTCAACGACTAACTTGCCATCGCTTGCGGCTTTTGCCCCGCATGACGCGCTAAACCGGCGGCGTCCCGATACACGCGCAATTTCTTGGCGCGTCGAGCACGCAATTTATTCTTCGGCAGCATGCCCAACACCGCTTCGCGAACCATCCAGTCGGCCTTGGCCACGCGCAAACGCTTGGCTGGCACTTCCTTCAGTCCGCCGGGATAACCGCTGTGCGAGTAATAAACCTTTTGTTCGACCTTGTTTCCGGTCATTCGAATCTTGTCCGCATTGATGACCACCACGTGATCGCCGGAATCCAGATAAGGGGTAAAACTCGGATTATCTTTTCCAATTAAAATGCGAGCCACTTTGGTGGCCAGCCGTCCCAAAACCATGTCCGTCGCATCAATCACAAACCAGTTGGCGCCTACTTTTAGGGCCTCGGCTTCCTCACCCTTGGCTACGTACGTCCTCATTGAAACGGTCACACCTTTCCCTGTAGAGACAAACATAAATCTTAGAGTACGCAGGGGGTATTGTCAAAGGAATGTATCGTTCGGTGGTGGGCTACTTTGAACTTTAAGGCGCATCGGCCCTCGATACAAATTCCAAATCGTCGCATTGGTCAATTTGATCTACTGGAATAAAGGTACGACCAGAAACCCTTTCAAGAATCATTACGCCGCCGCCATACTCTTGCATGAACCAATTTGTTTCCGGATCGCCTCGTTCAACTGCAACGATTTCAACTAGCCCTGGCTCGCGGTGGAATAGCACACGATCACCTTTCTTTATCTCTTCACCGGATTGGTACTTTAAAATCATCAAGCCGCAGCCATTCAAAGTAGCCGACTACCTATAGTTCATCGGACGCTTTCAGGGTTCGCACGGCGCTAGCGTTTAGCTTATGCGTTCGTCACGCTCAAGACATTCCCGTCAGGATTATTGAACCAAGGTACTCGACAACATTGAATTTGGAAGCGACCAGATACCTAGTTCGTCCTGATTAAAACCTTTATACACATTAAAGGTCACACCCTTCTCAAGCAGCGCTTTTACGGCCGCAGCTACGTCCGCAACGCTAAACCCCAGTACAGTGTGTTCATGTGGTGTGAAATCGGGAACGGTAGAAACACGCAATTCAATTCCTCCAACATCAAAAACGACCGCGTAATCGTCCTCTAATTTCAATCTGAGTCCCAACCTATCGCGATAAAATACGACCGCACGAGCGCGGTCTCTGGTGCAAACGATCGCAACAGGTTTTGCAGCGGCTAAAACCCCCATAGTTCCCTTCCTTCCATTTTAAGCAGCTTTTTTGGTACAAGCAGAATGCTGAAGCACAATGTGGCGCATCAGTTTTTGTGAGCCTATCCTTGAGGTGAGCGCGCTAGTATAACGCCTCACTCTAGAGAGGACCTTCGTCTTTGCGGTCGCGCTGGGGAGCAAAGGAGAAACACGTGGAAGTTGTTGCCGGAGTCGATCTGGGCGGAACCGCTGTTAATTACACACTGGTTGATCGCGACGAAAAGTTTTTGATTGATGGCTTGTGCGAGCATCCTTCTCTAGCCAAGCAAGGGCCCGAAGTGTGTCTGAAGCAGATTGAAGACGGCTTGAAGATTGCCGCGGAGCGCATTGGGGTGCAGATGTCCGAGATTGTGGCCGTCGGACTGGACACGCCGGGACCAGCGAGTTCGGCGGGGAAACTAAGCGCCAAAGGCTCCACGAATTTCGTGCACGCCAATTGGGCGGAATACGACATCCGCGAAGGACTCGCAATCCGGCTCGGCAAACCGGTCAGCTATCTCAATGATGGAAATGCAGGCGCGCTGTGGGGGCACTTCAATATTTTTGGCGCTGCCGGAAAAGAAACCTCCGTAACAGTAGTGATCGGAACGGGCCTCGGTGGCGGCGTTATTCTCGACGGCAACGTCATCAAAGGCAGAAAAGGATTCGGCGGTGAATTGGGCCACGTGTTGATTCCCTACCAAAGTATCTCGGGAATCAGCGGTATGAAGCCCAAGTGCAATTGCGGACGCGTAGGTTGTCTTGAGTCAGTTTGTTCGCTGACCGCCATCGAAAGAGATTTCCTGCCATATTTTCTACCGAAGTATCCCGGCCATGAACTGGGAAAATTAGACAATCTAAATCGCGCCGCCAAGATGGTGCGCGGCCTCGCAGACAAGGGCGATCCAATGTGCCGGGAGATTTTCCGCGTGCAGGCTCACGCGCTAGGCCTTTTCTTCGATGAAATGGTCAATACCTTTGACCCCGACGCGCTGATCGTCGGCGGCGGCGCGATCGAAACGACACCCGAATTTCAGAGCTGGTTCATCGAAGAGATCCACGCAGGCATGCCTACCCAACGCGAGGAGCAGGCCGACATTCCCATTTTCATTATGCCCAACGGCGACACTGCCGGCGCACGAGGCGCGGCTATTGAAGCGCTGAAGCTGGCGCGCTCAGGCGGCCTTGCGTAAAACGCGGGCACTTCTGCCGTCGTACCCTTTAATTATTTCGAACTAAGGTTTAGGACCCAGCGTTGGCAGAAATCGCGGTGCTTTCCTAAGTTTGCTTGCTTGTTCATACGAATACGCAATCCGTATGAGCACGGGTTCACTCCACGCGCGACCGAAAAACGAGACACCCACAGGCAAGCCGAATACCTCGCCGGCGGGAACATTGATATTCGGATACCCTGCAACCGCGGCGAAACTGGAGCTTCCGCCACCAAAGTGATCGCCCGCCACCAGGTCCGTGAGCCAGGCGGGCCCACCGGTCGGCGCCACCAGGGCGTCCAATTTATGCTTATCCATCACCGCATCGATTCCTTCGGTGCGCGCCAACTGATGGTTTTTCTTCAATGCGTCGAGATATTCCTGACTTGTTAGCGGCCCCTTCAACTGAGACTTCAGGAAGAGCTCCTGCCCAAAATAGGGCATCTCCTGTTCGCGATGATTTTCGTTGAACTCAATAATTTCCTGCAGCGTGTGTACTGGTGCGCGCGGTCCGAGGCGAGCAAGGTAAGCATTCAGATCGGCTTTCAATTCGTACATGAACACCGTGGATTCCGTCTCGTCAAACTTTCCACGCGTTTCAATATCCGCGGGATCAACGAGTATCGCCCCCTGCGCTTTCAACACCTCAAGCGTGCTCCCCATAAGATTGTCGACTGCGGCGTTGAAACCAAAAGTTCCGCGCACAACACCGATGCGCGCGCCACGCAACCCGTCGGCAACCAAAAACTGAGTGTAGTCCGCGTAGGATTTCCCTCGGCTTTCAGAGGTGGCGCTATCTTCGTCATCGACGCCCGTCAGGGCCCCAAGCAAAATGGCCGCATCCCGTACGGTGCGGCAAAGCGGGCCGGCGGTGTCCTGGCTGTGTGAAATGGGAATGATTCCGGTCCTGCTCCACAGCCCAACAGTCGGCTTCAAGCCCACGACTCCGTTGGCCGAAGCTGGGCACACGATCGAGCCGTCAGTTTCCGTTCCGATAGCGATGGCGCACAGGTTTGCGGAAACGCCCGCCCCCGAGCCGGAGCTCGACCCGCAGGGATTGCGGTCCAGCACATAGGGATTTTTTGTTTGTCCGCCGCGGCCGCTCCAGCCGCTGGTGGATTGATTCGAACGGATGTTGGCCCACTCGCTGAGATTGGTCTTCCCTAGAATGACCGCGCCTGCTTCGCGCAGTTTTTGCGCTACCGTGGAATCCTTCGGCGGCTTGGAGCCCACCAGCGCCAGCGAACCGGCAGCGGTCATCATGCGATCGGACGTATCGATGTTGTCTTTGATCAGAATCGGGATGCCGTGCAGCGGCCCGCGCAGATGTTTCTGTTTGCGTTCCTTATCAAGCCCTTTGGCAATTTCGAGCGCATCAGGATTTACTTCAATCACGCTGTTAACGGCCGGCCCATGTTTATCGATGGCATCGATGCGCGCCAAATATTTTTCGGTGATGGAGTGCGCGGTGAAACGCCCGGAGGTCATGCCCTCTTGCAGTTCGCCAACGGTAATCTCGTCAAGTTCGAACGCACCGGTTGAACTTGTTTGAAACGCCGGCGAGATTTTCAGAGATGCACCGGACGCAGGGTTTGGGGATAGCACTGCCACGGAGGCTCCGGCCAGGAGGCTCGCTTGGATAAATTTTCTGCGCGCGGGAAGTTCCGGACCGGGGAGGCTGCTGGCATCGCGGTCATCCGACCGCGAATTTTTGGGCAGCGGCGTTTCGCCGTCCACGTTCGATTCATCCTTCATTAGTGACCTCGTGAGAGTAACTTGGGCGCAGACATGTTACGTCAAGTTCGCCCTCCGCGCAGCCATGCGAAACGCCCCGCCCGGCACCCGCGGTGCCGTCATGGCGCTGATTGCGGGTGGTAAACGTGACTCGACCCCATAAGTATTGAACGCGGAACTTTGGTGTCGAATGTTCCCATATCGAACAGAGCACTCTCGCGAATCGATTTTTTGACCCTGTCCGGCCTTCGATAAACTGGCTCCAAGCTTAATTCTTGGGGTATGCCAATGAAAATTTACAAAGAAAATCAAAAATTGCCGGAATTTAATATCACCGTATGGGATCGGTCCAGGCAGCGCCTGCAAGCCGGAGCCATTCTGCTGGCCGCTTGTGCCATTGCTGCCGGAGTGCCGATGTGGGCGCAAGACGTAGCCGAAGTGGCGCGCCAGGCCCAAGCCCGCAAGCATCAGCAAACCAAGCATAAAAAGCACGTGTACACCGAAGAAGATCTAAAGCGCGCGCGAATCCTTACTCGCGAAGATCAGGAACTGCTGGCCGCCAAAAAGCGCGACGCAGTAGCACCCGGCGCGGAGGCCTCCACAACCTTGGACGCCCAAACGTTGGAACATCTCCCACTTGGCGATGTGGCTCGCATGTACCGCGCAATGAAAGAGTTGAATCATTCGCAGACGGGCGAGCTCGCGGAATACCACTTGCCTGTTACAGATGCGCCGCTGGCATATGCAAAGTCCGAATTTATAGCACCAAGGCCGAACCCCATAGAGCCAACGACGCATAACGCACCCGCTGCGCCGCTCTTCCCAAATCCCGACTTGAATGCGCTGAGGTCGAATACGCTGTTGGTGCTGCCGACACCAATCGTCCGGGCGCCAACGCCGATCCGCTCGACAGCTGCTCATGCAGTTTCCATTTCGCGGACAATTGCGGCGAAGACCATGTTTGCGGTTTCAAAACCGAACATGCCCGCATCGGTAGCGCCTGATACCCCAGTTGCTCCAGTGTTTCCAAACCCAGAAGTCGTTTCATTGTCGGCACCAGGATTTGTTGCGCCGACTACACAACCAACAGTGGCGGCTCCAGCGATTTCGAACGCGTCAGCACCACGCAGCATCATCGTGAAGTACGGCGATTCGTTGTGGAAGCTGGCGCAAATAAATTTGGGCGACGGCCACCGTTGGCATGAGCTCGCGGCCATCAATCCCGGCATCGTCAATCCTGAGCACATCCTGCCGGGCACGCCAATCAACATCGCGGCAACCGCACCAGCTGCGCCAAATGATTCCAATGTGACGGTGCGCAAAGGCGACAGCTTGTGGAAAATTGCCCAGAAAAAGCTCGGCTTCGGCGGGTTCTGGGGTTGCATTGCAAAAGCTAATCCCGTGATTCAGGACGCAAATCTTATCTACACTGGGCAAGTTCTTGCGGTGCCGGTAACCTGCGACACCCCGTCAGCAAAATAGCTAATCCATAAGCTGATTATCACCTTCGGCTTGTTCCAGCGTTTCGAGAAACGGCAACGCGAAATTTTTACGCCACTTTATCAGTTACAATAATCGTGCAGTGACCGTGTCCTTCTCGAGGGTCTATTGATTCATCGCCACATCTTCCACAATGAAGGCCTGTTGCCCATCGAGAAGTCCCGCCTTTCCATGGGCCAGGCCGGGCTCATCTGCGGATGGGGCATTTTTACAACTATCCGTATTGCTCGCGGCGAAGCTTTCGCCTACGAACGCCACTGGCGCCGGCTGGACAAGCACGCTGCCATCATTAACCTGCCGATGCCCTATGCAGCAGCCAAAGTGCGCATGCATCTTCACGAGGTAATCCGCGCCAACAAAATCACTGAGGGCTGCGCCAGAATCTATCTGATTTATAACAACGTGGGATTCTGGCAAAGCGACGAACCGCGTCCTCAAGTGGATCTCCTCATTTGTTCAGCTAGTCTTCCTGAGTATGCCGACAGTGCCCGCCTGGGGCTGCGTGCCCACGGCCGCCACGCAGCCGCGCCGCTTTCGGGAGTCAAAAGCATTTCCTGGTTGAATAACGTCTGGGCCGTAGCGGAAGCCTCAAAGGAAGGCTTTGACGAGGTTGTGCTCCTGAACGAACGCAGCGAAGTCTCCGAATGTACTTCCGCCAATATTTTCGTTGTGAAAAATGGCAAGGTGTTGACACCTCCGCTAAGCTCCGGCTGCTTGGAGGGCGTGACTCGCGGAATTTTGATGGAAATCGCCCCCGAATCCGGGGTATCCGTTGCGGCGCAGTCTTTACACCCCGAGGACTTGTATTCCGCGGACGAAGTTTTCATTTCGTCGACGAACCGCAATGTTATTGGAGTGGGCGAGATTGCTGGTCGCAAAATCGCCGCTGCCCCCGGTCCGGTGACCCAACGTCTTAATGAGCTCTTCGACGCGTATATCGACGACTACGTGACGCGCCGCGTGTCCATCAGCACCCGGTAGCCTTTTCCAAGTAAAACGTTTTACCTGGAACTTTCCACCTTCTCTCCGCGTTTCTAACAGAGACAAGATTTGCTCGCACCCAACTCTTTTCAGAGTAATTCGTCTCAAGGATAGTCACCCCCGCCGTCCCGACAGGATCGCAGGAGAACTCCATGCTCGAGTCACTAGGTTCGGATCTCCGCTTCGGAGCCCGCACGCTATGGAAAAACCGCGCTTTCTCCGCCATCGCGATCATCACCCTGGCTTTGGGGGTCGGAGCTTCCTCTGCAATTTTCAGCGTGATAGACAATATCCTGTTGGAGCCCTTTCCCTACCCAGCAGCGCAACGCTTGATGTCCCTGGTAATTCATGACACCGACCTGAGCAATCCGGGCGGCCGCGGCGCCTTTACCGGGGCTGAATTCCTGGACTATTCGACGCAGAACCACGTGTTCGAAAACGCCATCGGGATGGCTCAAACGGATGTGCTTTATACCTCCGGTGAGGGTACCGAACGTTTCGTGGGTATGCTCATCACGCCCAATACCTTCGAATTTCTGGGCGTTCAGCCTTTGCTGGGACGTGCCGCGCAAACCGCAGACTACCAGCCTGGCGCGCCGCCTACCTTCGTACTGCGTTACAAAACGTGGGTAAGCCGTTTCAGCTCCGATCCCTCGATCCTCAACAAGAATTTCACGCTGAACGGGGTGTCACGCACACTCGTGGGAATCATGCCGCCTCGTTTTGCCTGGGGGGACGCGGACATGTGGATTCCCCAGACTCCTGTCCGAGGTGAAACATTCAACGGGTTCCCGCTGTACTGGTTTATGTTGGGGCGCGTGAGGCCCGGAGTAACCAAGGACCAAGGTGCTGCCGACTTCGCTGTGCTGGCTACGCAGCAAGCCACCCAACATCCCACTGACTACCCCAAACATTTTTCTGTGCAGCTCATCTCTCTGGCCGATGGGGTGGTCGGTCAATTTCGTGCCACCTTGTTCATCGTGCTGGCTGCGGTTGGATTGTTGCTGCTCATCGGATGCGGCAACGTCGCGAATCTGCTTCTGGCGCGTGCCACCACGCGTGAAAAAGAATTCGCGGTGCGCGCAGCACTCGGAGCTGGGCGACGCCGCCTGATTCAACAACTCCTGGTCGAGAGCATGTTGCTCGCCATTGGAGGCGCCTTGTTCGGCGCGCTGCTCGCCTGGGCCGGCCTTAAGGGATTGATCGCCATCATTCCGCCCAACATTATTCCTGCGGAAAGCGTCATTCGCATGAACGGCGCAGTGCTGCTCTTCACCCTGGCGGTGGCCGTTCTCACCGCATTGATTTTTGGTTTGGCTCCGGCGCTCCAGGCTTCCCGCCGCAACTTGAACGATTCTCTGCGCGACAGCAGTAAAGGAACGAGCGGTGGCTCCAGCCACGCCAACATCCGCAATGCTGTAATCGTTTTTGAAGTAGCCCTATCGCTCACACTTCTCATTGGCGCAGGACTCTTGATGCGCAGTTTCGCGGCGCTGCATGAAGTGAAACTTGGACTGCGCCCGGATCACATACTGGTCGCGCGCTTGCCGCTGCCGCAGGACCGCTATAAATCGGCAGCTCAGGTCGCCGGATTCTTTCGGCCCCTGCTGCAGCGCCTGAACTCACTGCCGGGTGTGGTTTCCGCCACGGAAACAAGCACGCTTCCACCGTACGGCGGCATTCCCTCCGACATCGAAATTCCCGGTAAAGTACACAACCAAACGTGGACCTCGTTATTCCAGCTTTGCAGCGAACAATATTTTGCCGTGCTGCGCATTCAGTTCCTGCGTGGGCGCGGCTTCACGGAGTCGGAAGTCAACAACGCGCGGAAACTGGTGGTGATCAATCAAACGTTTCAGCGCAAGTATTTTGGCGATGAAGATCCCATCGGCAAGCGAATCCATATCCTGCAACTTGAGAAATTCCCGGATCCAAAGCCGGATGCCTGGTATGAAGTGATCGGCATCGTCGATGACGTTAAAAATCACGGCCTCCAGGATCCGATCGAGCCGGAAACTTGGGTGCCCTACACGGTTACCGGCTCCGCCCAACGGGGAGTGCTGGTTCGTACTGCCGGCGATCCAATGCTGATGATGAATGCAATGCGGCAGGAGATTTGGGGTACGGACCGCAGCGTGGCGTTAACATTTACCGGCACGATGGAAGACTTCATCAACTCCTTTTCTTATTCGCAGCCGCGATTCGGATTCTTGCTGGTGACTGTCTTCGCCTTAGTCGGAGTGATTCTTGTATCCATCGGCGTTTACAGCGTGATTGCCTACACCACTGCCCGACGCACCCACGAAATTGGCATTCGAATGGCCTTAGGAGCGAATGGCGGAGACGTTCAGAGACTGGTGATCCGCACCGGACTTCGGCTGGTCGCCTTAGGAATTATTATCGGCTTGTGCGTAAGCTTTGTGCTGGCCAGGCTGATTGCCAGCCAACTCTGGGGAGTGTCAGCGCACGATCCCCTAACATTGGTGGTCGTGCCATTCTTATTGTTTATTATTGGAGTTTTGGCTTGCTGGATTCCAGCAAGACGCGCCACGCACGTGAATCCCGTTATCGCGTTAAGGTATGAGTAAATCATCGCCGGCAATTCGGTCTTCCACTGCCGGAAAAGCTCTGATGTCTTAAGAATTAGCGGCCGCGCGAACGCTTGCTCTTTGAAGCGGAGGCGCGCTTCCCTGCTCGCCCAGACTTCGCAGTCCGTTTGGCGGATTGCTTTTTGGTCGTCGCTTTTTTGGCCTTCTTCGCCGAAGCTTTTCGTTTGGTAGGCGTGACTTTGCGAACCACTTCGCTGGTAGTTTCGCCTATCGACTTCTGCGCCGCTCCGGCCCTGGCCGCCAAGCTGCCCAATGTGGAACCGATGGATTCCGCCACGCTCATTAATAATCCGCCGTTCTTATCATCCGCCTTATTGCTATCAGTCATATGTGCTCCTCGGCTCCTGGGTTAACGCCAAAAATTCAAAACATCAAGCAAGTGCGCACCCATTTCAAAGCGACGGGTGCGCACGGTAGCTACGTGTAGCAGTAAATTGAGTTTAAGTCATGTCTCTTCCGCGCAATCGCCAAAAAATCCCGCGCGAAATTTAGACTGGTCTGCGCCCTTGGATCACCCGGATCAATATAACGATGATCGCCAAGACCAGCAGAATGTGGATAAAGCCACCCAGTGTATATGAGGTGACCAGCCCGAGCAGCCACAGAATCACGAGGATAACTGCTATTGTCCAAAGCAAGTCCATTCTCCTGTCTCCTTAGAATAACTTCTTGACGGCCCGTCCGGGCGCCTCAGAGATGGTCGGACAGTAAGGTCTATGTGCCTCGGGAGCCATCAGGTAAACGATGTAGGGGCCGGCACATTTTGTAGTATTAGTACGAACTACGGATTCCGAGTCTGCAAGTGTTGGTTTCGGATAAAAAAAGCCGCGGATTTGGTCCGCGGCTAGCCTTACTTGGGTTCTGTGTGAATTTTACGAGTGCGACGCGTAATCCGTTCCGCCGTTGGGCTTCTGCCAATTTTTCTCGCTTGATCCGCTGCCGCCAGCGCTGGGCATCGAACTGAAGGGCGTCGCAGGCTTCCCACTCGCCGCCTTATTGTAGTGTTCTGAAAAGCCAGGAACGAGTTCTTCGATAAACTCACTGATGCGTGCAGTCGCCAATCCTATGGCCGCGTTCTTCAGGTTCTCCCACGTCTCCGAAGTCTTCGATCCCGAGTCGCCACGGGAATTCGACCCCGTTGCATAAGAAGAACTGGGATGGGATTCAGCAAGCGCCGCAGTCTCGCGGTTGGTATAAGGGGTCCAGGGCTGGCTGGATGACGATCGCCGCACTGCCGACGAAACCTCAGAACTTATCCTTGAGGTGCTCGGCAATAGCGCGGACACCACCGCCCCGCCTACAAATGCGGCTCCAAGGAAAATCGCCGGTCGTTCTTCGAACTGGGTTCGCCAATCAAATGCGCTCTTCACCTTTTCCTCCAGTTCGCTGATGTTGTCTTCCAGTTCACTGCGTTGATGTTGAATATGTCGCTCTATTTGATCTGGTTTTTCGCCCATTGCACGTTCTCCTTCATCGTTTCTATCGTTCGTTCCGGAACTGCATTTACCTGCTTGAGTCGCTTTGAAGCCGTGGTGATAAGCGCCAGCGCAACAATTACTAAGACCGCCCCAACGATGAGCGCCGCCAGCCACGTGGCCATCATTGTGGCAAGCCCCATCACCGCCGTGAACAACAGGAAACCCAGCGCATAGAAGCCTATAGCCGCCCCCACGACAATCATCCTTAACGGCGGAGCGACCTTGGAAGCCTCCTGCTTAACTTCGGCCTTCGCCAGGCGAAATTCAGAGCGAATGATTTCCTGAATATTGCCGACGATGTCTTGTAGAACTTCAGGCACACTTCTGCCGTTTTGAGTCGTCATGTTGGCTCCCTCGGCCCACCCTTCAATCAATCGCTGCTGCGCATCACCCGGGCAAGAAGAAACCCAAGAATTGCGGCCGCTGCCAGAGACTGGCCAGGATAACGCTTTACCAAGTCGGTTACGTCCTCGGCCATTTCTTTGAAGTCGTGATCGCGCACATACTCTGCCGTAGCTTGAAGCTTGTCGGCTGTAGCATGAGCTGCGCTGGCGACGCGGTCGGACGTGGCATGCGCTGCGCTCGCGACACGGTCGGATTGGGCATGGATGGCCGAGGCCGTGCGGTTCAGCGAATCCGCAGCCGGACCGCGAGACGCATCGATCTTATCGGCAGTCTTGCGACCGAAGTCGGATACGCGTTCCTTTACATCAGCCGCCTTGTCGGAAATTTGCTCCTTTAATCTCGCAGCCGTACCGGAAGCCGTGCCGCTAGTTCCGGTTCCGCTGTCGCCGTACTTCTGTCCTGAGTCCTGTTGATAATTCTCGTCCATGATTTCTCCTTTTCGTTCTGAAAGCGGGTAAAACTGTGTCGGGTATATTAAAAGGGCCCGATTCATCAACGTCGCGAATCGTATTCTGTGGCTACGTCGAGGACCATCCGGTAAAAAGCGTAGATTCATTGGGCCTTCGCGGTACTGAATGAAATTTCGGATTACTACGCTACAACCCCGGCCGTCTAACTCCAGAGTATTTCGTCCAGTCTTGGATCGTGTATGCTTAGGCAGCGTTTCTGCGCGTGCTTTTCGATGCGAGGGTTTATGCTCGGTTTTTATGAGGAGATGGCTGACTTGGCGGCCATGAGTGAAGATGACGGCTTTCTGGGCCAGTGTGCGAGCTCGGAAATAGAAAATGGCGCGCCTGAGGATCAGAACTTCTTTCCTACCTTGCCGGCCGTCGAGTTACTTCCTCGCGCGCCTCGGCAGTTGAAGCTGTCAGCCACTATGTCAGGCAGCGATACCAACGCTTGAGCGGTCTAACATTCTGTGTAAGGCCTGCTGTTGATCACACTACAGTGACTTACCCGCATTAAAATCGATAAGATTCTTGTACCCTGAATACTAGGTGACTCTGTAGTGGCCCGCACTTCTTCAGCCAAAGACATTTCCCGGATCCTCACTTTAGTTGCTGCAGTGGTAGTTATTACCGCCCTTTACTTCGCGCGGGTGATGTTGGTCCCGCTGGCGCTCGCGGTGCTCTTCAGCTTTGTGCTGGCCCCGCTGGTGACGGCGCTCGAGCGCATTCGTATTCCGCGTTTTTTAGCAATCTTTCTGGTGGTTGGAATTGCGGTCTCTGGGATCGGCATTATGGGATGGACCGTAGGAAACCAGTTGATCGACGTGACCAATCAACTGCCCAGCTATAAGACCAACATAAAAGAAAAAATCGACGCAATTCGTAATCCCAAGAACCGCAGGCTCGATAAGGCCGCCGATGCCATGAAGGAGCTAGGCAAGGAAATCGCCGACAACCCGCCCGTGCCAGCCGAGACTGCGCCATCTTCCTCGAAGAATTCGGGGAGTGGTAAGGCCGCCGCGCAACCACAGCCTAAAACCGTTCCCGTGCAAGTATTCCAGCCCGTGTCCAATCCGCTGGAATCCCTGAACAGCATTATCACCCCGTTAGGGAGCGCGGTCATCGTTGTGGTGCTGACCATTTTCATGCTGGCCGGTCGCGAAGATTTAAGGAACCGTTTAATTGGCCTTGTAGGTCACGGGCATCTGAATGTCATGACCCAAGCTCTGGACGACGCCGGATCACGTGTCAGCCGCTATTTGGTTTTACAGTTGGTCATCAATGCTTGCTTCGGGGTGGTTATCGGTCTGGGCCTGTACTTCATCGGCATACCAAATTCCATGTTGTGGGGCGTGGTCGCCGGTTTGCTGCGCTTTCTCCCCTACGTCGGCTCACCGTTAGCAGCCGTGTTGCCTATCTTGCTTTCACTTGCGATCTTTCCCACCTGGACCGGCCCCGTGGCCACCATTGGTCTATATCTTATCGTGGAAATTCTCGTGGCTAATTTCCTGGAACCCTTGATTTATGGCGCGCACACCGGGATATCTTCTTTCGCGATTTTATTTGCCGCCATCTTTTGGGCACTGATCTGGGGGCCGATCGGGTTACTGTTGTCGACTCCCCTGACGGTCTGCCTTGTCGTTTTGGGACGGCACGTTCCCGCGTTGCAATTCCTTAATATTATGTTGGGCGACCAACCAGTGTTATCGCCTGAGGCCCATTATTACCAACGCTTACTGGCTTCAGACCAAGCCGAAGCAAAAGAGGTTTTGGACGACTATTTAAAAACGCATCCGCTTGAGGATCTTTACGACACTGTCCTGATCCCGGCCTTGGCGCTCGCGGAACAGGACCGTCATCACGACGACCTCGAAGAGATCACCGAACAGTTCATCTGTAAAAGTACCAAGGAATTGCTCGACGAGTTGGGCGAAAAATCGAAAGAGCCGGCCGTGGCCGAAATGCAAAAAGCTCAGTCAGACCTGGCCGAACTTTCAGCCCCTAAGATCCGGGTAGAGCCTCCCAGCCAAGCCACCAACGTGGTCTGTATACCAGCTCGCGACGAAGCTGACGAGATAGTGGGAATCATGCTCAGCCAGCTTCTGGAACGCGCCGGCTACCACGCACAGGCTATCCCGATCGGTACCACTGCGGAAATGCTCGCTCAAGTCAAAGACGCTGCTCCCGACATTGTGTGCATTTCCGCGCTGCCGCCGTTCGCGCTTCTGCACGCCCGTGATTTGTACAAGCGCGTGCGCTCCAACGTGCCGAACGCCAGGATCATCGTCGGGTTATGGAAGTTTTCTGGCGACCCCATCAAAGCGGCCGCGAGATTTAACATCGTCGGCGATGATAAATTGGCCATCACACTGGCTCAGACCATTCTGCAAGTTGGCGTTTTTCAGCAAATTGAATTAGTCCCTGAACACGCCGGCGCCAGAGCGTCAGAGTCAAAGTAAATTCCCATATTGGGAGACGGCCCAGCTGCGATTTCGAGCAATAATCCCCTAGCCTCGCAAAAGTATCGCTGTGTTTTGCTCGCTTTAACGAAGTACTTATGAATCTGAGCCTCGGACAACAATTACTAACACTGGTAATACTTGCGATTCCCATTTCTTCCATCGCCTGGACCATCACCCATGAAGAAATTTTCCGTGAGACTCGCGACTGGTGCGTGCGCAACAGCAAAACCTGTCGCACCATTTATGAACGCAAGTTTTTTTATCTGTTCACCTGCGAATATTGCTTCAGCCACTATGTAACGGCAATCTTTTTGTTTATCACCCGTTTCAAGTTGCTGATGCCCGGATGGCGCGGCTATCTAATTTCCGGTTTCGCCCTGGTGTGGGTGGCCAATATTTATATGAGCATATTTGCCCGGCTGCGATTGGACATTAAACGCGAGCGCGTGGAGATATCCGCGGTAGAAAAGGATGTAAAAACGGTAAGTTCCGGCGAAAAAGTAGACGCGCCTTAGGGCTTTGTGACCGCCAGGGCGAAATTGCTCGACCCGCACAAACTCGACTGATCCCTCGCAACTTGGGCTTCGATCCCGTAAATCCGAAGCGCGTCGCGTAGCGCTTCGGCACTGGGCGGCAATTTTTCTTCCCGCACCACGATAGTAAGACCGCTGGAGCTATGAGGAAGGACTTCAGCGGGTTCGGCTCCAACCACGTTCCAGTTTACAGCCTTGAATATGGTCGAAAAATCGTTGGCGTAATTCAGCGCGTCACTCGCTGGCGGCCAATAGCGCACAGTCACGGTTTCGTCCGGAAATGCCAGCAGCACTTGAATCAACACAGCTTGCTGGTGAGTAGTCAGCCTCCGCGGAGACCCCTCTGCCGCGCTTGACTGCCTCGACAGACTCCCCTGCCTGACAATTCCGCTGCCATCCGGCACAATCGACCTCTCCAATACCTGATTAGTCTCGATAGTTGCCGCTCGCCTGTCAAATAAAAACCAATTGCAGGCCCTGAATTGACGCCATAATTTTCCGCGCTACCATAGGCGTTATTCACGGGAGGGCGTTATGGCCGCATCGGTTTGGAAAGGAAGCATATCGTTTGGACTGGTTTCCGTGCCCATAAAATTATTTGCTGCCGCTCGTTATTCCCATATCAGCTTTCATGAAGTCCATCGCGAATGCGGACATCGCGTGCAACAGCAACTGTATTGCCCGTATGACAAGCGAGTGGTGTCACGCGACGAAATCGTCATGGGTTACGAAGTTGACGAAGACAAAATGGTCGTCGCGGATCGCGAGGAATTAAAAAAACTCCAGCCCGCATCCTCATCCACCATGGAGATTTTGCAGTTCGTCAAGCTCAGCGACGTCGATCCCATTTTTTTTGAAACTTCTTATTTCTCGGTTCCGGAAGAGGCCGGCCGCCGCGGATACACTCTGCTACTGGAGACCATGGAAGAGATGAAACTCGCAGCCCTGGCCCAGGTGACCATGCATCAGCGCGAACGCACCGTCGTTCTGCGTCCCTATCAAGGCGGCTTGACTCTTCACACCCTTTATTATCCAAATGAAATTCATGATGTTGCTGGGTATGGCAAAAACAACGCGACCAACCTGAAGAAGCCAGAGATAGCTCTCGCCGAGCAATTCGCAAAAGGCCTGGTGGCGCCGTTTCGTCCCGAAAAATACCACGACGAATATCAGGAGCGCGTCAAGAAACTCATTGAAAGTAAGGAAAAGGGTACAGCGGCGCCTAAGCCAGAAAAGACCACGCGCCTTGCTCCAGTCGTGGATTTGATGACCGCTTTGAAACAAAGCATTGCAAACAAGGCCGGCAATGCAAAAAACCGCATAGCCGAATCTGCCAGGCATTCGCGGGCAAGAAAAAGCGCATGAATGGATACGCCTTTAAGCTCAATGCGCGTACCGGTAAAAATCTAAGAACCCGCTCGTTAAATTAAAACGTAACGATTTATAGTAAGCCCTGGCTAGCCAGTTGCACCTGCATGCTACAATCCCAGCACTGGAGCAGCTTATGCCTGATTCTGTCGCTCTGCCTGGAGAACCGGTTCTGGAAGTGGTGTCCCCTGACGGGGCGCGCAGGTTCGCGCGCATCACCCAGACTCCCTTTCATATCGGGCGCGGTGCCGAGACCGGCAATCATTTGCAGCTTTCCGATCGGCGCATCTCGCGGAATTGTGCTGCCATCGTTACCGAAGCTAATCGCTTTTATTTGGAAGATCGTGGCCAGCGCCGCGGCCTGTTTGTTAACGGCGAAAAAATCGAAAGCCGCGAATTGCAAAATGGCGACGCCATCAGTTTTGGCCTTGAAGACTCGTACGAAATAATTTTTCGCAACGCCGCCGGTGGCACTGACGACGAGTCTATTCCTCACCTGCTGACGCGCATCGAGCACATCACTGCCTCGGAGCCTACTGGCAGCGGCGGTCTGCGCAAATTAAATTTGTTGTTGGAAGCTACCACGCTGCTGCATTCACAGCTGCCCCTCGATTCCGTCCTCGGCACCATGCTGGATCACGCCGTCTCGGTTACGGACGCCGACCGCGGCTTGTTGCTCGAAGGCGACAACCCCGCAAATTTGAAAGTGCGGCTGGCCCGCCGGAGTGGCGGCCTCCGCCTGCCTCCAGAAAGCCTTACCCCGAGCCAGACCGCCATTCAGCTCGCTTTGAAACAACACTCCCCGGTCATCACCGAGGATTTAGCGCAGACCGCCATGGACTTGGCAGCGGCCCAAAGTATCGTCGCGCAACGCTTGCGTGCCGTAGTGGTAATTCCGTTGTATGCCAACTTGCGGGCCAACACCCAGGAGTCGATGGTCAACGTAAAGCGCGGCGACTTCCTCGGCGTGTTGTACATGGATTCGCGCCGCCCTGCCGCGTTTTCAAAACTCGACCGCCAAATCCTGGACGCGCTCGCCGCCGATGCCGCCAGCATCCTCGATAACGCGCGCCTGGTGGAACGTGAACGTGAGCGCCAGCGCATGGAGCAAGAAATCAATATCGCGCGCGATATTCAGCAAGCGCTGCTTCCCCGCGATTTCCGCGAATTCCCCCATCTCGCCGTCTCCGGTATTAATTTCCCGTGCCTATCCGTAGGAGGCGATTACTTTGATGTGTTTCCACTCAGCGATAAGCGCACTGCGTTTCTAATCGCCGACGTTTCGGGAAAAGGATTGGGCGCCGCGCTGCTGACCACCATGTTGCAGGGCGCGCTTTCCGGAATGACGTTGGGCACCGATCCCGCGCGGGTGTTCAATCACGTAAATCGCTTCCTCTGCAGCCACTCTGAAGTTGGCCGCTACGCCACCATGTTTTTTGGCATCCTCGACCACGATGGCGAGATGGATTACATCAATGCCGGCCATCCGTCGCCGTTTTTGATTCGTCATGGCGTCGCCGAGGAGCCATTTACAGAAGGCTCTTATCCGGTAGGCTTGGTGCAAGATGCAGAATACGTCACCGCCCGCGTTAAGCTCGAGCCCGGCGATACGTTGATTTTGTTTAGCGACGGCGTCACTGAGGCCATGGATCCCGGGGAAGAATTGTACGGCGTTCCCCGCTTGCGTGAAGTATTAACTGGCCAATCCGATTGTGCGCTGGATAAATTGCAGAAATCCATTCTGGAATCAGTGGAAAATTTTTCCAAGGGCGCGCATCAAGCTGACGACCTGACCTTGCTAATAGTGCGCTATCGTGCCACGCCCGCGGTCGCAATGGTCGACACGGACATTTCATCTTCGTCTTCGGGCAAGTCGTTTGCGCCGACGGCAACAATCACTGGCCCCGGTCCTGGTTCTGGCGGTTCTGAGGTCGCATTACAACCGACCCTGCCCTCGCCTGTTGCCCCGAAGATCTCTTAAACACCGACCTGTCTGACCTTCCAAAGCTGGAAATAACTTCTTCTCCGCGCCGTACTACCCAATCCTCGGTATCGCCAGACCCCACTCCCAAGACGCACCCTACCAAGAGATCAAATTTGGATTCGCGAAGGGAATCGAAATGTCCGCCTACTGGATCACCGTTCAATTACGCATCATGCGTGGGTGCTTGCCGCCGGCCGCTCCAGGTTCGCGCGATCCCAATGCGCGAGATTTGCGCCAGCCTCGTAAGTACTTTGACAAAATTCCAGCAAAGCTTGTTCCGGCGCATGCGACAGCCGCACATCGTCATACATAAGAAAAAATTCGTTTTTCTCGCCGCTGTAGAAGGCCTTTGAAGGCATCACACGTTGTTCCCTGAAGCCCGCGGGCTCTGGTGCGGCATACGCATAGAATGCAGCGTCCCTTATTACCTCGCCATCGCCCGGCCAAAATCCGTGGCTAATCACCTCATGCGAGTACGCTTCTTTAGTTATGAAGTCCGCGTCTGGACGTTCCGGAGCGCGCCTCCCAGAAAATCGCGTGGCGGCGAGATCAAAACTCCCCCAGAAAAAATGAACCGGGCTCGCCTTTCCAATGAATCGGGAGCGAAACTGGCGAAGTACGGTGTCCACGCTAACCAATATTTGCCAAAAGCGATGCGCGTACTCACTATCGTAAGACGAGTGACTTTCGTCCAGATTAAAACGGACGGGACGCGGCACTTCAACCGGCATGGTCCACACTTTCGCATCAATACCCAGGAAATGCAGCGCCGACATCAGCTCACAATAAAATTCTGCCACTGTACGCGGAACCAGACGGAACGATCTTGTTTCCCCAAGGCTCGTAAGGATTTCCAGCGCGTGTGCGGTGAAATCAAAATTGATCTCAACAGTCCCCTTGGCGTACGGCATCGCCGAGGTCGTCAGCCCGCGCGTCGTCACATAAAACGTAGTTCCCCAGAAATGGTTGATCGGCGGACTCAGTGCCAGGCGAATCTTGCCCACAATCTGAGTCCACATGTGCAGCGTGGCATAAGTATCTTTCCACTCCGCCAGAGGAAGTGCAGGCCAGCGCGATTCTTTCATTGGAGACTCCAAACCGAAAGGTATACCGTAAGGGGCGGCAGCCAATACTAAATCATCAGAGGGGTTTTCTTACAACTCGCGCAATGCTTGCGCCACCGGCTGAGTCGCAGCACGCACCGCTGGCAACAGTCCGCCCACAAATCCCATCACCAGCGCAAAAATAACTCCCTTCACCAGCAATTCGGGCGTGATCTTAAATGCAAAAGCAAGGTGCGAAAAAGTTTGCAGATTCATTGCTCCGGTAGTCAGCCCATTGAGTGGCAGCACCACCAGGCACCCAATCAGTCCGCCAACAAAAGCAATCAACAAAGCTTCAATCACAAATGAAAAGACTACCGACGGGCCGCCAAAACCTAACGCGCGCATCGTAGCAATTTCGCGCCCGCGTTCGGCCACGGCCGAATACATGGTATTCAGCGCGCCAAAAATCGCGCCAATTGCCATAATCGCGGCAATCAAACCGCCCAGTACAGTAATCAATGTGGTCAAGCGCGTAGATTGCTTCGAGTAATAATCAATCTCACGAGTGACATCCACGTTGAGTCGGGGATCGGAGGTCACTGCATCTTTGAATTGTTGCAGCGAGTCAGGAGATACGAGATGCACGGTGACGGATTGAAAAAATGTATCCGGCCGGTTGTAAGCGGGGCCGAGCAGATGCGCATCCGCCCAGACTTCCGAGTCAAAAGCACTGCCTCCGGCGTCGAATATACCCACAATCAACCAGCGAACGTTGCCGAGACTGATGGTATTTCCAAGCGTCAGTCCGGTGTACGACTTGGTGGCATTTTTTCCTACCACCACCTCATTAAGTCCTGGCTGAAACATCCGTCCTTCCACGATCTTAACTTTGTTGCGAATTTGCAAAACGTTTTTGGAAACGCCGCGTATCTGCACATTCGCATCCGTACCTGTCGAAATCAAAGGAATAGGCGCGACTAGCACAACCTCAGGGGTCACCAGCGGTCCATCCGCGCCTCGCGCAATTCCCGGAGCGTCCTGCAGTATTTTGACCGCATCGATGCCCACGCCGCCGGTCATCTCCGATGTTGCGCCTGCGCGCATAACCATCGCGTTATCGGTCGAACCCGAAGACACCAGCGTGGCTTTGAATCCGCGCGCCAGTGAAAGCATCGCGACAAAAACGCCCACGGTGCCCGCAATACCAAGCACCGCGACGATTGCTGAAGTCCAGCGAGCCTTTACGCTGCGAAAATTGTAAATGACCGGAATAGCCAAGTTAGACTCTCCTCAACGCATCCACAACGCGCAAGCGCATGGCTCCGATGCCAGGCAGCAAGCCGCTGGCAACCCCAACAAAAACGGCAAACGCCAAACCAGCCGACAGCACACTGACAGATAACAGAAGCGGCGGAAGCAGGCCTCTCAATGCTGCCCCAACAACCGGAATGGCCAGCACCGCGAGGCCGAGTCCGATCAAACCACCGATCAGCGCGATGACCAAAGCCTCCGACAAAACAAAGAAAAGCACGTAGCGGTCCGGGTAGCCGATAGCCTTAAGCACCGCCAATTCCCCAACACGCTCGCGCACGGAAATCGCCATGGTGTTTCCGGTGACCAGCAATAACGTGAAGAACACCACGCCACCGATCGTCAGAATGAGCAGTTCGATATTCCCGAGTTGTTTCGCAAATCCGGCTGCGAACGCGGATTCAGTTTCCGTTTTCGTTTCAGTGGAAGAATTGGCGAAGCCCTTATCGATGGCCGCGGCCACCGCCACAGCATCATCCGGTGAATCCAATTTCACCACGTACCAGCCGACCTGACTCTTGATCACCGCCGGTATGGTCTCGTCAAAATATTTCCATTGCAGCCAGAACTGGCTCTCGTCTCCACCAGGATGGTCGTTGTGATAAATTCCGTCCAGCACGAATTCCCAGGTCTTGGTCGGTCCATAGAGCGCATTCTTAATCGGGATCCGATCACCGATTTTCCATCCAAAACGTTTTGCGAGGCCGGCTCCTACGACGGCTCCCTGGCGATCTTTCACAAAATTATTCCACTCATCATCGGAAACACGCATTTCAGTCATAACTTGGCGTTGATTTTCCGGGTCAATAACAAATTGAGGGAAAAAATTTCTTTCGTCCTGATAGACGCCGCCGAACCAGTTGTTATGAGTAACCGCCTTGACGCCCTTGATCTGCAAAATCTTGTCGCGGTAAGACAAAGGAATCACGTTGATCAATCCCGCCCGATTAATCACCACCAGCCGATCAGCGCCGGCGAGTTCTGTACCGCGGCTGAACGCACTCTTCACCACCGCGAGAAACGTGAACAGGAACAGCGCCACTGCGAAAGATCCAATCGTCAAAATCAGCCGAATCTTTTTGCGGAACAAATTTGCAAATATAAATCGGTTGAATTTCACGCCACACCTCCGACCAGCACGCCCTTGCGTGCACCCTCCACCAGTACGCCCTTATCGAGATGTAATGTCGTGTGCGCGCGAGCCGCGACCACCGGATCGTGTGTCACCATCAACACCGTCTTGTGATATTTACCCACTAGCTCTTCAATCAGCGCCATGATTTCATCCGCGCTCTTACGGTCCAGGTCGCCGGTGGGTTCGTCGCACAACAAAAACGTCGGGTCGGAGACAATGGCGCGCGCGATCGTGACGCGTTGCTCCTGTCCGCCAGAAAGCTGCCGCGGGAAATGGTTCATGCGGTCCGACAAGCCCACCACTCCGAGCGCGGTCTCCACATGTTTGCGGCGTTCGGATTTAGATAACTTGGTGAGCAGCAGCGGAAGCTCCACGTTTTGAAACGCGGTGAGCACCGGGATCAAGTTATACATTTGAAAAATAAATCCCACGTGCCTCGCACGCCACTGCGTCAACTTGCTCGCGGACATGTGCGTAATCTCGTCACCAGCCACGGTAATGCTGCCCGCAGACGGCACGTCCAGCCCACCCAACAAATTGAGCAGCGTTGTTTTGCCCGATCCGCTGGGGCCCATGAACGCCACAAAATCAGCCTGGTCCACATCAAGGTTCAGCCCCTGCAAAACCTGAATATTTTCGCCACCGCGGCGATACGTCTTGTTCAGGCCTCGCACCCTGATGAGGCTGGGCGAATCGGATCGTCCATCTACGCGAATCATGATTAGCTCCTACTGTTTGATTTCAACTTTATCGCCGTCGTGCAAAGTAGCCGGACCGGTAACCACTAAAGAATCGCCTGGCATCACACCCGCCATGATCGCAACATCCGTGCCGCGATCACCTCCAACCTTGATGGCGCGGTGCTCCACCTTGCCGTCATGTACCAAATACACAAAAGTCGTTGCGCCCTCGCTCCGAATCGCACTTTTGGGCACATACGTCATCGGCTCAGGCCCTTTGGTCTTGGGCTGCTCCTCCGATAGGAACGCCACCTTCACGCCCATGTCCGGAAGGATTTTTGGATCAAGCTTCAGAAATGAAATGCGCACCTTGACCGTAGCCTTTTGTCGGTCCGCAGTCGGAATCACCGTGCGCACCTTACAAGGGATTTGCCAATCTGGATAAGCATCCAGCGTGGCCGTCACTGGCTGGTTGGGCAACACTCGCGCAATGTACGACTCATTCACATCCACTTCGATCTCATTCGAATTCATATCCACAATCGTGGCGATGCCCGTGCGTGTAAACCCGCCGCCGGCGGAAATCGGCGAAACCATTTCGCCCACCTGCGCGTCTTTCGAAACTACAATTCCGTCGAATGGCGAACGAATCACGGTATTGTCCACCGCCTGCTGTGCTTCGCTAATACGCGCATCGGCACCCGCGACCTGCTGTTTGGCGAGCGCGATCTTCGCGGTCAGGCTGTCAGCGGCCATGGATGCGTTGTCGAGATTTTCCTGAGTCTGTACGCCCGCCTTCTGCAGTTGCTCCGCGCGGCCCAGTTGTATTTTGGCGTTCTTTAATTGCACCTGGAAGTCTGCAATGGCCGCTTGCGCCGAGTCGCGGTCAGCTTTCGCGGACTCCAGCGCGCGCTTCACATCAGAATCGTCAAGGGTAGCCAGCAGCTGCCCCTGCCGAACGTGCGTGCCTTCATCGAAAAACACGCCAGTCACCCGGCCGGTAATTTTGGCAGCGATGGTAGCCCGCCGCCGAGGTGTCACGTAACCGCTGGCGTTAAGTAACGATTGGCGCCCGCCCGCTTCCGCTTTGGCCGCCGTCATCACTTGAACAACCGGCTTTTGGCTTCGCAGAGCGTACGCAGCCGCCGCGATTGCCGCCAAAGGAAGAATCACCAACACAATGATCACAAAGCGCTTACCTGCGCCTGCGCCAGCCTTTCGGTGAGCGTCGCCGATGCGCAGACTGCCGAGGTCAGGTTTAATGGATTGTGGGTGCGAGGCCATCCGCGCCGATGCTCCTTAGCCTACAAACCGCGTATTCGTCGATACGCATACCACTCTGCGATAGTTGCGTGTGTATGTTGATACGCGCACAGGATGCAAAAGATTACCGGCTGAATGGTAGGCATGCCAGCCGCGCCGATATTGTAGCTTGTCCTGAGAATTTTAGGTATGCGTCCGTGTGGCGCCCAGCTGCATCTGAAGAATTGTAAATGTTTACTTGACTCTGATGCGCCGTCGTTCTATTAAGGACCTGTAACACAAGTGGTTCTGCAAACAACTGCTAAGGGACGTGCCCGTGCAGCCTACCCGTCGTGACTTCCTGAAATTAACAACCGCTGGTGGCGTCGCCGCAGCGGTTTTTGGATTTGATTTGCAGCCCGCCTATGCGGAGCTTCGCGAGTTGAAGATCGCCAGAGCCAGCGAGACGCGCTCGACTTGCCCCTACTGTGCGGTAGGCTGCGGCACCATCATTTACACGATTGGAGACCGCGCAAAGAATGTGACCGCGCAGGTGGTGCACGTCGAGGGAGACCCCGATCATCCGACCAATCGAGGCACTCTCTGCCCAAAGGGCTCCTCGCTGCAGCAAGAGATTATGAACGACCGGCGCTTGCTGAAGCCGCAAGTGCGGCGGCCGGGTGGTACCGACTGGCAAGAC
Source organism: Verrucomicrobiia bacterium (assembly GCA_035482155.1). Taxonomy (GTDB): domain Bacteria; phylum Acidobacteriota; class Terriglobia; order Acidiferrales; family UBA7541; genus Acidiferrum. The sequence continues at coordinate 36,145 of DATHRB010000024.1, forward strand.
ATTTCATGGGACGATGCAATCAACGAAATCGCAGCGCGCGTGAAAAAGACCCGCGACGACACTTTCATCGAGAAAGATGCGGCGGGACACACCGTAAACCGGCTGGAATCCCTCGCGTGGATCGGCGGCTGCACCGATACCAATGAGTTTAACTATCTCGTGGTGAAAGCGATGCACGCTCTCGGGGTCGTGCATTTAGAAAACCAGGCCAGGGTTTGACACGGCCCCACGGTCTCAAGTTTGGGACCAACGTTCGGACGCGGGGCAATGACCAACGGCTGGGTGGACATGAAGAATACCGACATGATGCTCATCATGGGCGGTAATCCTGCCGAGAACCATCCTTGCGGATTTAAGTGGCCCATCGAGGCCAAACGCACGCGGAACGCAAAGATAATCTCGGTCGATCCGCGCTTCACGCGCACCTCCGCGGTCGCCGATCTCTTCTGCCAGATTCGCGCCGGCTCGGACATCGCCTTCCTCGGCGGCGTCATTCACTTCGCCATCGAAAATAACCGCATCGCCAAAGATTACCTGGTCAACTACACCAACGCGGCTTTCATCGTCAAAGGCGATTTCAAGCTGCCTGCCGACACGGATGGTGTGTTCTCCGGATTTGACGCCAAGAGCCAAAGTTACGACAAGTCCACCTGGAATTATGCGGGGACGGGCGCCGCAGACGCGGCGCATCTGCCGGAAAAAGTCGAATTCGATCTATCGCTGCAGAATCCCAATTGCGTGTTCCAACTCCTGAAAAAACATTACTCGCGGTATACCCCCGACATGGTCGAGCGCATCACTGGCATTCCCAAGGAGCAATTCCTCAAAGCCGCCGAGCTCTACACTTCCATTCGCAAAGACGGCGACATGAAGAAGGCGGGCACCATCATTTACGCCGTCGGATGGACGCAACACAGCTTTGGCACACAAATTATTCGAACGGCGGCGATGTTGCAACTCCTGCTGGGCAACGTGGGCCGCGCGGGCGGGGGCGTCAACGCGCTTCGCGGGCACTCCAACATCCAGGGCGCCACGGACATGGCCGGCTTGTACGACAGCTTGCCGGGATATTTGAAGGTGCCCACGCCTGCGGACACTTCCTTTGACGCATGGATAAAGCGCACTACACCCACTGCCTCGAAACCAGCGCCGTGGGATTCTTTCAACTATTACAGCAACACGTCGAAATTCGCGGTCAGCTTGATGAAATCGATGTACGGCGATGCAGCCACCAAGCAGAACCAATGGGCGTTCGACTATTTGCCGAAAGTGGATCGCGATTATTCGTGGGTGCATTTGTGGGACGACATGTACAAGGGCAGCGTAAAAGGCATGCTGGCCTTTGGAATGAACGGCGTTGCGATCGGTCCAGATTCCGGCAAGAACATTGACGCGCTGAAAAAAGCCGAATTCCTTGTGGTTGGAGAAATTTATCCCGACGAAACCAGCGAATTCTGGCGGTCGCCCCGCGTGATCCAACAAGGCGACATGAAACAGATTCAGACGACGGTCTACCGCTTGCCGTGCGCTGGTTTCGCCGAGAAAGACGGTTCCTTCACGAATTCCGCGCGCTGGCTGATTTGGAAGAACGCAGCCGTTCCGACACCAGGGGACTGCCGTCTGGACCAGGCCATCGTTGCGCAGATTTTTCTGCGTGTCCGTGATCTGTATAAGAAAGATGGCGGCAAGTACCCTGACCCGATCGTCAATCTCGCTTGGGGTTATACGGATCCGCTAAACCCGTCGCTCGCTGAAGTGTTGAAAGAACTGAACGGCAGAGCGCTGTCCGATTTGGAAGATCCGGCGACCAAGACGCAGATTAAGCGCGGACAGCAACTTCCTGGCTTTTCCTGGCTGAAGGACGACGGCACTACGGCCTGTGGCAACTGGATTTATTCGGGCGCGTACACCGAAGCGGGAAACCAGACCGCCCGGCGAGATCCCTCCGATCCTTCCGACATGGGCGTGCACCCCGGCTGGGGTTGGAGCTGGCCGGCCAATCGCCGCGTGTTGTACAACCGGGCGTCTTGCGATATGGATGGGAAACCATGGGATCATTCGCGGCGCCAGATCTGGTGGAACGAGGACTTGCAGAAGTGGGTCGGCAACGACGTGCCGGATTTCAAAGTCGATTCCAAACCAAAGGATCACATGGGCCCGTTCATCATGAACCCGGAAGGCGTGGGACGAATATTTGGTCCTCTGGCAGCTTTTGCGGACGGGCCATTCCCGGAGTTCTACGAACCGTACGAAAGCCCTGTGCAAAATTTGTTGCATCCGCAACAGAATCACAATCCGGTGGTGGCGGGCTTCTCTACGCCTGACGACAAATACGGAACCGTGAAAGATTTCCCGGTGATATGCACGACGTTCCGCCTGACCGAGCACTATCACTACTGGACAAAGAACAATCCCATGAACGTTCAGCTCATTCCCGAGCCGTTTGTCGAGATTCCGGTAGAACTTGCGGATGAAATGGGAATTCGCGGCAGCGAAAAAATCAAGGTCACGAGCGCGCGCGGCACATACGTGGCCAAGGCTTTTGTGACTCGCAGGATCAAGCCGATGACGATCGACGGCAAGAAGGTGTATCAGATCGGCCTGCCGATCCATCAAGGCTTCCGAGGCATTGCTGAGGACGAGGGGCGAAATGCGCGGACGCCCGCGAATTTGCTTTCGCCAACCGTCGTAGATCCCAACGCTTTTACTCCCGAATTCAAAGGCTTCCTCGTTAAAGTGGAGAAGGCCTAGAGGAAAATGAAATGAGCCAGGCAATCTTGGAAATTCGCAGAATCTCGGGACATGCTGGCTCGGTCCCCGGCGCTGGCGTCCGGCGGGAATTCGACGTCTGCAAGCTAATCGACACCACCACCTGTATCGGTTGCAAGGCTTGCGAAGTAGCATGTCTGGAGTGGAACGGCCTCACGTTTAGCGAGACTTCGTTCAACAACTCCTACCAGACGATGCCGGAAACGCAATGGAACTACTGGAACCTGATCAAGT
>DATHRB010000025.1:0-60923 GCA_035482155.1 Verrucomicrobiia bacterium
ATTTAACGCTTACTGTTTCGTAGCCTGCCAGGTCGCGCCGCCGTCATGTGTCAGAAATCGCGAACTCTTCTTCGCATCAAAAATCTCTGCCGTCATTGCATCTGCGGCCTGAACTCCGGCAATATCCCCGCCCATCGGAGAGACCACTTTGCTCCAGTGCCCGCCGCCGTCCGTCGTTCTTAAAACGGTTCCGCTCCGTCCAACAATCCAGCACACCGCTTCACTCGGCGCTGACCCTGCCAGCAACTCCGCTTTCACTCCACCATTTTGGCGCACCCAGGTAGCCCCATTGTCCACCGATTGTTCAAGTCGTCCTGCGGCTCCCACCCGCCAGGCCACCGCTCCGGTGGGAGCGAGAATGATCTTGCCATTTCCAAATCCAACTTTCTTCAATGCAGCCGGGGGTTCGAGCTTGTCATTTGTTGCTACTTGCTGCGTTGGGATTAATTGGTTAGTTCCGCCCGTATCAGTTTCGAATGTGGAAGCAGCGTTAGCATTCTCTATCGCAACAGTCTTGCCCGCCGCGTCGGCGGGGGCTGCAGATTGCGCACGCTGATCGCGCGAAGGTGCTGGTGCTGTCGCCGCGGCAGCCGGGGCCGCCGTAGTAGAAACGTCTGCATGCCGAGACACAATCTCCGGAGGTTTGTTCTCAACCGTTTCACGCGAAGAAAAATTTTTGGGCTTAGCCTGCAACTGACCATCATTCGCGCGCGTACTCAGCCTGTCGGCGGCGACACCGACTTCATTCGCAATGGTAGCCGATGGCGCTTCCATATGGGCACGAAGGGCAGCAGATTCTTTGGCTGGCTGCTTGGCTTTGGTGTCATCTTTTCGTTTTTCATTCAATTGCGTAATCTTCGTCGTGGGTTCAGGTGCAGGCAAAGCTGGCAACGCCTGAGGCGTAGCCGGTCGCTCCTCCGTTGACTGCTGCTGCGCGACCTGCACGTTTTCAAAGTGGCTGTTTTGCACTTTGTTGTCGCGCACCACTAACCAAATCAGCAGTCCCGCCGCAATCGCTCCCGCGGGTGCAGCCCATCGCAAAGCCTTGAACCCACGCCCACGCGAAATTTCCGTCGGTGTTTTCATCGCCGGCTTAGCGTGGCCCGCCAAACCTGGCCTCTGTGTCCCCGCATGGAGCGCACCTGCGGATAGTACCGACTCGCGCATCCTCAAATCATCTTCCGCCTCAATCTGCAACGGAATTTCGTCCGTCACTTCAAGCAGCAAGAGAATCTGCTGACAACGCGAACACCCCGCGATGTGTTCGGTCGTAGCTTTCATTTCCTCGTTAGACAGCATGTTTTCATGAAACGCGGCCAGCGTCGCAGCATCCAGGCACTCAGCAGCCCCGACTGCTTCATCTGGCACAGCCTGCGCGTCCGCTTCATTTCGCGCGCCAGCTGCGTCGCGACGCCAATGTCGCTGCAACGCCTGCTCAAATTTTCGTTCGCGATCCTCGTGACTCATACTTACCCATCCTTAGAACGAACCCGCGGTGCTTTCTTGCGTCAACACCAATTCCAATAGCGACCCCAACTCAAGTTCCACCTCTCGGCTCGCTGATTTTTTTTCCCTTACGCTCAACTTCTCGTGCCGCGCTTGGCGAGAGCAATTTGTCCAAATCTATTGGCGCATCTTCCGCGCCATATTCAAAGCACAGCGCAATCTCGGCCTCACTCATTCCACCGCTACCACCATCGCCATTCAGCGCTTCAGATCCTCCGCGCAATATTCCCTCTACAGCGCGCCGCACCTCCTGCCGCACCATTTCCAGATGCCGCGACACGCTGGACTCGTGCTCTCCCAACCCCCGCCCAATCTCCGCCAGTTTTTTCTGTTCGGCGTAATACATTCGCAATAGCGCCACATCCCGAGGATCCAGATTGTCGAGCGCCGTTTGCAGTGCGTTCGTAAATTTCAACAAATATTTCGCGCGATGCGGATCTGCAACCTGCAACACTCTGGCCGCGGCCGGCAGCTTTGCGTTGTCCCTTCCGTCCTCATCTTCCAGTTCCTCAAATTTCCGCCCGGCACGAATCCTGTCCACGTGCCGTTGCGCCAATACCGCTCGCAACCAGGTCTTAAGACTGCTTCGTCCATGAAAATAACGCAGCAGCGAGCCATGCTTCTCAGCGCTCAACCCGTAAAGCTCCGCGAATAAGGAATCGGCCAACTCCTGCGCCTCCGGCGCGCTGGCATTGCGCTTGAGCATTGCCCCTGCGCATTCACGCAGGTAGCCCCGGTAAATGCCCACAAAGTGCTCCCATGCTGCCGCCACCCCGTCAACGCAAGCACAAGCCAGCCCCAGATCATCGAGGCGCAGGCCACCCACGTAGGTTTTTAACTCTTCCACCGTGGGCTGCTTACCCCGAAACTTCGTGTCTCCGCAACGCGCCAACTCCTCCGTAAATCGCTCGCTCGACACTCCCCATCGTTCGATACCCGCCAGCACACACCACTGCTCCAATTTCGCGGGGTCGCCGCGCAGAATCTTGCCGATTTCAGTCCGCGTCGAGGCGTAGTCCGCAGAGCTCTTTTTCGCCCGCATGTCCATAAGATTCAATCTGATTCAGCTGTGCCGTGAGGATATCCCCAACCCCGGTAAATCTAAACACAAATGCGAGGCACCCCTTATCCAGTTTGCTGTATCCTATAACTGTGTTGCGCCCCCATGCCCCGCAACCGAACCGCTAACGGCGGGTTAGCACACGGTGCGTCGCGCAGCAATGTGAGATGTGAATGGCAATAGCGACTTGGTGACTCTGGTACCAAAGTCCTATTCGACCTCTCCCGGCCCGCTACGTACTGTGGTACTTCTAGGAAGGGAAGACCTTTTTCTAGTTGGCTGCGGGCGTTGTGCCCTCTAACTTTTAGCCAAACGCGGCAACTTTTTTAGGCGGGCTTACGGATGACGATGATGATTTCAGATCCACCAACGAAGACGACGATGGGAGTCGGTTTCGACGCCAACCGATCGCGTTCTGCGGCGAATCAAGAAGCCTGGCGCCGAGCCATTGGCACTAAACCGGTTGCCGCTCGGCTGGAACTCCTTCCGGAAGGGAAGCCCCGTTGGAATCGCATTGGCGTAAGCGCGATCGTCCAAGTTGTGCTGATCGGCTTTGTGCTGCTCGTACCTCTGTTGTATCCCGAAAAGATCAAAACTGTTTTACACATGGATATCGTGCAGTTGGCGCAACCAACCATCGAAATTCCGGTCGCGCCTCCGCCACCGCCGCCCAAAAAGATTCGACCCACTCCTCCTCCTCCCAAGCCCGAAGTGGTGGAGCCCATTAAGCTGAATCCTCAGCAACCACATATTTTCGTGACGCAAAAAGTAATTCAGCCCAAGGTTCAAAAGGTCGAGACCAAAGCTCCGGAGCTAACTCCAGTTCTGCAAGCAGCCAACATCAACACTGACACTAACCAGCCTAAGCGCCCGCGCGAGGAAGTGAAGCTGAATAATTTGAATTCCGGCAGCGCCGCGCCGGCCACCGTGGTTGCGCCTGTAAATAAAGTGCAGACCGGCGGTTTCGGAGATCCTAATGGCGTCCCCGGAAATGGCGATCCGAAAAAATCCACGAACATTAATCGTCTGGGTTCGCCCGCGCTTCCTGGCGGCCCCGGCTACGGCAACGGCACTGGCGGCGATAAAGGCATTCGCGGCACAGTGGCCAGCACAGGCTTCGGCAACGGTACCGCCAATCCTCCGCAGGGTGGCGGCAAAAAAGGCTCGGTGCAGTCCAGCGGTTTCGGCGATCAATCTGTCGTCACGGAAGCGCCCAAAAAGAAAGCTGACACAGCGGCTAACGCAACCGGCTCCGTTACTATTCTGGACAAGCCGCGTCCTGAATACACCGCCGAAGGGCGTAGTCTAAAACTAGAAGGTGACGTTGTTCTGGATTTGGTGTTCCTCGCCAACGGCACCGTGCATGTCAACCGCGTCATTAGTGGTCTAGGCCATGGCTTGGATGAGGCCGCTATTCGCGCGGCGCAACAAATTAAATTCAAGCCCGCGAAGCAAGACAATCAGCCCGTCGATTTTCCGGCGCGCGTGCGAATTGAATTCCACATGGCATCCTGAGGGAGAGAAGAAAATGTTTAAGTCAGTGCCCGCCGCCCGGCGATCCGTTTTGTCCATCCTCGTCTTTAGCACCTTGGCAGCAGCCGCTTTCGCTGCGCCCCCGGCGACGCCCGCTCCACCGCAAGCGACCGCCAGGACCATGGACGAAGTTGTGGACCGCGTCATCACCAATGAAAATCGGCTGAACGGCCAGATTTCCAAATATCAACCGCTGGTGGAGACCTACATCCAGAATCTGAAGCCCGACAAGGATCTCGGTTATACCCCTGCAGGAGACAAATATTTCCTCGGGCGCGCTCAGTTCACCAAGGGCGTCGAGCTAATCTCGTTGTCCGACACCGGTGGCAAAGGCAAAAAAATCTTCACGGGCATCGGGAACTTTTTCTCGTTCGCTATGCAGTACCTTCCCGATGGCTTCCTGCAGATGATCTTCATCGACACCAACGGCTTCGATAAACAGCACTATAAATTCGATTACGTGCGGCGCGAATTTCTCGGCGAAGTGCGCTGCCTGGTGTTCGACGTAACTCCCCGTGAAAAGGCCGGCAAAGGCCGCTTCCTCGGACGCATCTGGGTGGAGGATCAGGATTACCACGTGGTGCGCTTCAATGGCGCGTACGGCGGCGGTGGCCACTCCAGTTGGTATTTTCACTTTGATAGCTGGCGCACCAACGTCCAGCCAAATCTCTGGCTGCCCTCCTTCGTTTACAGCGAAGAACGGGAGTTGCATTACGCGCTAGCCAAGAAGCTCGATTTCAAAGCGCAGACCCGCTTGTGGGGTTACAACCTCGGTCACACCCTGCAGGAGCAGGAGCTAACTAAAATCCTGGTAGAAACTCCCGTGCAGGATGACACTAAGAACGCCAATGACCTTAGTCCCGTGCAGGCGCAGCGTTCCTGGGACCGTCAGGCGGAAGACAACGTTATCGACCGCTTGCAACGCATCGGCCTGATCGCTCCCAAAGGCGAAGTCGACAAAGTTTGCGAAACGGTGGTCAATAACCTGGAAGTCACCAACAATTTGGACATCGATCCGGATGTTCGCTGCCGGGTCATGATGACTTCCACTCTCGAGTCCTTCACGGTTGGCCACACTATCGTGCTCAGCCGCGGCTTGATCGATGTGCTCCCCGACGAGGCCAGTCTCGCGACGATGATCGCTCATGAACTCGGCCACGTTGTCCTGGGCCATCGTCTCGATTCCTCTTACGCCTTCTTTGACCAGCTACTCGGCGTGCAGGATAAAGATACCTTCCGCCATTTCGGGTTTGCCCGCACACAGGAAGAAGAAAACGCAGCCAGTGCCAAGGCCGCTGAGTTGCTGGCCAAGTCGCCGTACAATAATCAAATGGCCAGCGCCAAGCTTTTCCTTGCGGCGCTCGATTCACGGCAAAAGGAAATTCCCAACCTCATCAGCCCGCACCTGGGAAATCGCGTGCTCTTTACCGACCTGAAAGTAGCAGCGCCCGCAGCTGCCGACAAGAAGGTTCAGACCGTCACCGCTTTGCCTATCGGCGGGCGCGTAAAGCTTGATCCTTGGGACGACCGGCTCGAGCTGTTAAAGAGTAAGCCCATCGGGAACGTCGCCGAACGCGAGAAGATGCCGTTTGAGGTCACTCCCTTCATGCCTTATCTGACGCGCTTTGGCAGCGAGGCCGCCAAGCCTGTAGCAGCCAGCGCTAACGCGCCTGGCGATGCGGCATCCAGCGTCAACGCGGCAGCGTCGCCAAATAGCGATCCGCCGCCAGCAACCCCGCAACCCTAGTTAAAGGCTGCGCCGCTAGCCGGCCGTAATTTAAAGTAGCTTCGTAGTTCGATCCCCAGGTGTTAGTTTCACGCCTGGGGATTTTTTATTCACCGTCGTCCAGAGTTGGCGAGAAGCAACAAAGGTAAACAACAAATGGGGAGTTCAATGAACGTAAGAAAAAGTGGCAAGAGAACGGCTCGCAATGGTGCTACTTTCGATAGCTTTCTGGAAGAGGAAGGCGCGAGGAAGTCGAGGCGGTCGCCATCAAGCGAGTGCCGGCTTGGCAAATCGAACGGGTCCTGCAGGAACAAAAGAAAACAAACAAACGATCGCGGAAGTTTGACCGCGCTAGTCGGTAAAAACCACTCCGACCGCGCTGTGGCCCTTTTCGGTGCCCGCATCAATCCGCACCACGTAACCCCTCAATCGCATGGTCTGCAATCCGTCCGGCCCGGGCGTTTCCATGGTCACCTGTAACTCGGACTGCAGCCGCGGCAAATGCTGCAGCGAAATCAGCGCGCCCTGCAGCGACAGGTCGCGCACCACGGTTTCTTCCTCAAACGGTTTGCCGCCTTCCGTCACGCCGCAAATGTGCGCGCGAAACTGGGCTTCCCGCCGCAACGCCGTGCGTGTTCCGGGCATATGCGCCTGCACCTGGTCGCCAGCGGCTCCGAGGGTAATGACCATGCCCTCGCTGGCTGCAAACACCGAATCAAATTCTTCGCGCGCTTGCCGCAAAATCGTATCCACCGCACGGTCGGTGGAATCCGGATCATGGTGGAAGAGTACCAGCGTCGTCGCGCCCGCTTCTCGCGCCACATCCACGCCTTCCTTCCACGATGAGTGCCCCCAGCCTTTCTTCGTGGTCGCCAATTGCTCTGCAGTGAATTGCGCGTCGTTGATAAAAATGTCCGCGCCGGTAGCCAATTCCCGGAGATTTTTTTCCATCTTGGCGTCCCCCGGCTCGTTGTCCGTGGCGTACACCACGGTTCCCGCCGAAGTCTCGATACGAAAACCCAGACAACCCTGAGGGTGATTCAGCCAGCGCGCGGTCACCTTGTTTTTCCCGATAAGAAAGCTATCGCCTCCGTCCACTTCCTGAAATTTGCGTTTGGCATTCATCGACGACATATTCACGGGAAAATAGGGCAACGCCATCTGCGTCTCAAACACTTGTTTCAAGCTGTCCCGTCCAAGGTATTTCGAGCGGAAACTGTAAAAGTGGAAATGATTTTTTTCGTCATATAGCGGCGTAAAAAACGGAATCCCCTGGATGTGATCCCAGTGGTAATGGGTGACCAGGATGTGGGTCTCCGGCATTTTGTCAGAATTGGGAGCACCCCAGCGGCTGCCCAGCATGCGCAGTCCAGTACCGCAATCCAGGATGATTTGTAATCCATCGGGGGTGATCAGCTCGAGACAAGGTGTGTTCCCGCCATAGCGCCACGTGCCTGGGTCCACCGTTGGCGTGGATCCGCGCACACCCCAAAAGCTCAATTTGGCAATTGCCTCGCTCATTTATTTGAACCGCACAACTCCGCGCACACCGCTATATCTCGCAATCAGATTCAGCGCAAGAACTACGTGAACATTCAGGTACTGCCCCTGGGCTGATGTCATCGTGGCAGTCACTGGCCGGACCGTCAATCAATTCGCACGGCACGGTGTCAAACTGCCAATAAGCCGTCCAACAGTTTGCGCCTAAAGGTTACTCTTCCCTTGTACGCATCTCGGGCCATCTGTGCACTCATGAGCGCGACCCGCGTAGAATAGGACTGATGCCTTCGCAGTCCCACGAGCACGTTCACGACGGAGCTGGCCATGTGCGTAGCCATGCGCATGGCGTCCGCGATCACGGCAGCCACGCTGGCCACTCGCACCCGGTGTTGGAGCCTTCGGTCCTAGGTTGGGCGATGGTTGCCACTCTAGGGTTGGTTGTCGCTGAAATTTTTGGAGGCGTCCTGGGCCGCAGCGTCGCGCTACTGAACGACGCGGTGCACAATCTTTCTGATGTTCCGGCCTTGGGCATTTCCTATCTGGCCATGCGCTGGGCCCAGCGCCCCGCCGACGACGAAAAAACTTACGGCTATCATCGCGCTGGAATTCTCGCGGCTTTCACTAACGCCACTGTACTTGTGCTTTTATCTTTATGGTTGGGGTACGAAGCCGTCGAACGGTTCCGCTCGCCGGTCAACGTCGTCGAAAGCTGGATGATCTGGACGTCGCTCGCGGCTCTGGCCGTCAATGGCGGCATCACTCTGGCTCTCGTGCGTGGCCGCGGCGATCTGAATTTGCGCAGCATTCTGGTTCACAATTTCGGCGACGCGCTTTCCAATATCGCCATCATCGTGGGCGCAATCATCATCCATATGACCGGGCTCCGTTGGATCGATCCTTTGTTGGGCGTCGCGATCGGCTTGCTGGTGTTGTGGTCCAGCATCGGGATTTTGCGACAGTCCTCGCATATTCTGCTGGAAGGCCGCCCTCAAGGTATGAGCGTGGAAGATGTAGCCCGCGCTGTCCTCACCGTGCCGGGCGTGCAGGAGGTCCACGACGTGCATATTTGGTCGCTGGGAGACGCGCACAATGCGCTTAGCCTGCATGCACGCATCCCTGATATGCACCTCGATCAATGCGAACGCATTCTCTCCGACATTCAGGAAAAAGTAGCTGACAAATTCGGCATCGGCCACACCACCGTACAACTCGAACGCGCAGGCCTGCCAGCGCAATCAGGTTACGTCATGCCCGAGCCCTTCAAAAAAATCGAATCCGTCTAATCCGGAACGCCAACCCCGATCGGCCGCCTGTGAATATTTCGGGAATTTCTTTTTGTTGGCCGCCTCCAAAAAAAAGCGCCACTCATAAGAAGTGGCGCTGCTATGACAAATTTGGGCTACAAAATCAGACCAATCAGAAGCATCACGCAGGAGAACGAAACGTTAACCCGCGTTGTTCATTAAATTCCTCCGTCGCCTTCAAGTCCAGCGAGTCGCGCGAAACGCTACGCCGCGCTCCTTCGCTGGAAATGTAGCGCAACGACCCTTGATCCCACGAATACGCGACCGCAAAGAAAACTGTCCCGTCCCGTCTCACGAATACATATTCCGGAACATTAGCCTGCGGTCCTGGCTGCTCCACCGGCGGACGGTTCACGTTGCGGGGCCGGTCATAAGGGCGATCATCCGGTCCTAGGCCTTGGTCTTCCGCGTCGTCTACGGCTTGCCCGTCCCCTTGGACATCTCCGAAAATATCTGGCCCGGTCGGCACGTAATACCCGCCGCCATCAAAAAAAGGAAACAGCACTCCGAATTCGTTCCGTCGATTGCGAACATGGTCTCTGTCTCGCCCGACGCCCGCGCGGTTCCCGCGCGTCGCGGCCACATGCACTGCATCAAATCCAAGCCCCGGCACGTTGGATTCTTCTGAAAAGTCCAGGCCAGCTCCTCGCGTGCTTCTGAATTGTCGTGTGCGAGCGCTTGTACTTCCGTTGTACCGGCCGGTTGCGCGCAACGTAGTGCCCGCGCGCCGCGGCATCAGCTGTCCGCTGGGTGATCGCGGAATCGCCAAATGACTTCCCGGAGAACTTGTCATGTGCCCGGCAGCACTCCGGGCAGGAGCGGTCATCGCACCGCCACGGACTCCTGCAGACGCGCCGGCGCCAAGGCCGCCGCCACTCGCACCCATACCTCCGCGGCCTTGTGCCGCCAAACCATTTACATTGCCAATTAAGAGAATCGTTGCAAGACTCGCGAGAAAGAATACCCGGCCCATGTTGGTCACCTACATCCCTGCCGCCGGATCGCCAGCGGTCGTACCGCCATTACTCTGCCATTGCTTGTTTGATGCGGCAACTTCAGCAGTGGTTTCAGTATGCCACTTTTACCACTTTAAGAGCCGTGGATTCGGCTAGTTGAAAGGGAATGCCGCCGCCCGTCGCCGCATTCCTTAACTTAGGGCGAATGAATACCAGGTATGGTTAATACGCGTATGCCTTCAGAAACACGAACACCACCACGCCGGTTATCGAAACGTAAAGCCAAATGGGAAAGGTTACGCGTGCGATTCGGCGGTGTATTGCGAACCGGCCCGTAAGGGAGAAGAAAAACGTGGTCAGCACCATGGGCAGAGCGACGATGGAAAGGATTACATGGCTGGCTAAGATGGAAAGATACAGCGTGCGAACCGAGCCGTGGCCGGGGAAAATCGTATCGCCGTGCAGCGCGTGGTTCACGATGTAGCTGACGAGAAAAAGGGAAGAGAACGCGAAAGCCAAAAGCATGCTGTTGCGATGCGCCTCTATCTTGCGATGTTTGATGAAATACAAGCCCACGCAGAGCGTAATTGCACATAATCCGTTCAGAAGCGCGTTGAGGGCCGGCAAAAACATCCATCGCCCCGCGAAATCAGCCGAGGCATGATGTACGTACAGCAGCCACAGCAGGAATGACACGGCAAGGCCACTCACTACGATGATGGCTCCGACTACCGGGCGCGGATTAATCTGAGCTTGTTCCATGGCGACAATTGAATCACAAAATCCATCTGGCAGTCATTTGGAGCCTTCCGCAAAAGCGACGACTTCCGAGCGGCCCGTCATCCCGGAGAAATCTCTCACAGCCCCGCCGGGGCTGGCCCAGGATCCGGTAGTGCGAAATGGTTTGCCGATTACGGTTGAAGATTTGTGCGGCGAAGAAGATCGATAAAGCGCGGGTCCGAGCGCAACGGATCGAACATTGGGTTCGTTTTCACAAATCCGACACTTACAATGGAGCGATCTTCATAAGCCTTCTCCAGCCATTCGAAAGCCTTTTCCTTGTCTTGCAAACCCGCATAGATTTTGGCCATAAACACGGCTGAAACATGTTTCTGCTTCGAGATGTCGTTCATTTTATCGAGCACCTTCTGCGCCTCTACTCTTTTACCGGTCACAGCGTAGCCGTATCCGAGTCCGGTTAGCGCCACAATGTTGGCAGGAGAAATGGATATGCCTTTTTCAAACTGCCCCATGGCTTCCGTATACATGGATTTTTTGACATAAGAGACGCCGCGAAAGTAGTACGCGAGAATGAAGTTGGGGTCCAACTCGAGCAGTTTCCCCTCCTGCTCGATGGCTCGGTCATATTGTCGTGCGAGGAAAAATTCGATACCTAAAGTGAGGTTATTAGGAAGAGACAGCGGATCAAGCACTAAGGTTCGTTTGGTTTCGGCGATGGCTTCATCAAGCCGCCCGGTCTGCCATAAGACTACGGCATGCAATCGGTGGGCGTCGACATAGCTCGGATTGAGTTCGATGGCTCGTCGAACCTCTCTGTCGGCGCCGGACCAATCCCAGTCATAGCTTGATTTGATGAGTGCCAGCGCGCTGTGTGCTTCGGCGAGGGTGTCATCAAGTTCCAAGGCCTTCAACGCGGCATCCTTGGCCTTCAGATAGCCGTCCTTTCCAGAAACAAGACCGAAGTCTGCAAGCGTGCAGTAAGCATCGGACAAACCGGCATAAGCCAGTGCATAACTTGGATCTTTTGCGATGGCCTGCCGAAAGTATTCGATGCCCTTGCTAAACCCTTCCTCGGTTCTCTTTTTCAGCCAATAGTGGCCTTTAAGATAGTCCTGATAGGCTTCAGGATTCGTGGTGTAACTTTTGGTGAGGCGCTTCTCTTCTGCTCCCGTTAAACGCACACGCAGCGCGCTGGCCATTTCCCTAGCGATCTCTTCGCGGAGAGCAACCATATCTGCGAGCTTCCGGTCGTACTGCTGTCCCCAGATGTGGCTGCTATCGCGGGCATTGATCAGCTCAACACTGATGTTCAGAGTGTCCCCGCGCTGCGTCACTCTGCCCTTGAAGATCGCGCGCACGCCAAACTCGCGGCCAACCGTTTGAGGATCGGTCTCTTTTCCCTTATAGCGAAAAAAAGAGTCGCGAGACGTCACTCTCAGGTTCGGTAACTGCGACAAGCTGTTGATGAGGCTTTCGGTAATGCCGTCGCTCAAGTATTCCGTGTTTGGATCAGCAGTGGAGTTCAAGAAGGGCAAAACCGCCAGCGAGTCTATTTTTTCTCCGCCTCGTCCGGGCCATTTGTAGAACCAGCCCGTGGCTGCCAGTGAAGCCACCAGCAGGACAACCGCAGCGATGCTCACGGCTGTGCGGCTCCCCAAACGCGCTTTCGAAGGAATGGAAACGACAGCAGGGGCGCCGCCCTCGGAGGGCTTTTCTGCGCGCGTTGGCGGCCCATCCGGGAACTGCCGCACGGCACCAACGAAGCGGTAACCTCGGCGGGGAACTGTTTCAATGAATGCGGGGTCCTCACCCAATGCCTTTCGCAGAAGAAAGATGTTGTTGGATAGGCTGCCCTCTTCGACAAACGTCTCGGGCCAAAGACTGTTGATGAGTTCGTCCTTCTTCAGCAGGTGTCCGCTATTTCGGACCAAGAGGAGCAGGGTGTCGAACGCTTTCGGGGTGAGCGCCACGATCTCGTTATCGCGTAGCAATTTGCGCTCGGCGGGGTCCAGACGGTAGGGGCCGAATTCGTAGAGCCGCGGGGTCTCCTGGCTCAGGGTCTCCTTCGCAACGGAGCGCGAATCGCGGAAATCCTGAGGAGCAGCTCGCTGGCCTGATTCGTCGCTCATGGCCGTCTCCCAAATCGCCAATGAGAACTTCTAGAGAATTCTGTGAGCGCGCCGAGAGGACTTCCAGGACTGCCTACGGGCTACATTGCGCAGAGTACCGCTGGAAGGCCGGATTTGGCGCTGATTCTAGCACTCGCTTTCGGTTGCTTCAAAATCTCTTTACGGAGGATATAAAAAATGTTGCGAAACCCAGTTTGGAAGAAAAACCTCAGCTTGGTTCTGCTGGGTCTGCTGCTCGCACTGGCAGTAATGACCGTTGCTCTGAGGACCAGAGCAGCCCAGACAGATGAGGGAGTTCAATTCAAGGGAACGCTTACAGTCCAATTCACGGGGAGTCAAGTTTGCGCACCCGACGATACGAATTGCGCCACGTGTGTCGGCAACTCCCGTTTCTATATTGAGGCACAGGGTATTGGTGACACATCGCTGGGTCCGATGTTCGCTAAGGTCCTGAAATGTTTCAATCTGGCAGGGATTCCATTTGGGACCTATGCAGGGAGTCTGACGACGGCCGCTCCTAATGGAAAAGATTCCCTGACTTGGGCCTATTCGGGGAAGAACGACATCGCGGGGGACTTCTACGGCTTCGGTCCTTTCAGTGGCACGTTAACCCTCACGAGGGGAACGGGGAAATTCGAGCACGCACACGGGAGTGCTAGTTTTACGGCCGCTTCAGGTCCTAGCATCGCGTCCACGGCATTTCCGGGGCCACCGAGTCCCTTCAGCTTGGTAGGGATGGCGTTTTATTCAGTCCAAGGAACGATATCAAACCAAAACGCCGATTAGTCTTCGCCGCGGGTTCCTAATTTTCTCGTCGCTGTTGCAGTTCAGCTCATGCGGAGGAGGTCTGGGCTCTTTTCTTTTCGGCAAAGTTGTGCGCTGACGCCGCGGATGAAAACAGAGGTATGAGACCTTCGACTAACGTTGGGTGAGTCAGGACCGCATCGCGCAGCGCGGTGTAGGGCAGGCCTGCGATCATCGCAGTCTGCACGGCGGCCAAGATCTCGCCCGCACCGACACCGAAGGCCGTGAACCCTAGGATGCCATCGCTATCAGCCTCGACGAGGGCCTTCACGAACCCGCGGGTCTCTGAAAGCGTGCGCGCACGCAGGTTGGCTTCCATGGGGACCTTAAACAGGCGGTACGGTATCCCTTGAGCCTGCGCTTCTGTTTCACTTAAGCCGATACGAGCGAGTTCGGGGTCGGTAAACAAACAATATGGGACTTGTCTGCCGGTGGTCACACGGTTGCCGCCGGTTAAATTGGAATGGACAACGCGGAAATCGTCGACGCTGATGTGCGTGAACTGCGGGCTACCTGCGACCTCGCCGATTGCCCAGACGCCGGGCGCAGTGGTCTGCAGCCGCTCGTTGACCTTGATGTATCCCCGGTCGGTGAGCTCAACGCCGGTCAGTTCCAGGCCCAGTCCTTCCGTGTTCGGATTGCGGCCTGTGGCGACCAATACATGGCTACCCTTTAGGACTTTCTCAATTCCATTCTGCTCGACGACGACACTGACCGAGTCGCCACATTTGCCCGACACTTGCTTGATCCATGCATTCAGGAGAATGTCGATGCCTTCATCTGCGAGCAGGCTGCGAAGAGCTTCGCATACATCCCGGTCTTCCTTGGACATCAGCCGCCCGTTGCGATCGATGATCGTCACCTTGCTGCCGAAGCGGCACATGGCCTGGGCCAGCTCCACGCCGACGTAGCCGCCACCGACAACAAGCAAGTGTTCGGGAATTTCGTCGAGTTCAAGAGCCTCGATATGCGTGAGCGGTTGCGCTTCCGCAAGGCCCGGAATTGTCTCCAGCGCGGCGCGCGTGCCGGTACTAACGATCACATTCGCCCCCAGCAGTTGACGCGTGGTTCCATCGGCCAGGGCGACTTCCACTGTTTTGGGTGCTACGAACCGTCCCGTTCCCAATATGAATTCGGCTCCCGTGTTCCTGTAATTTTCCAAATACATATCGTTCAGGCCACGTACCATTCCGCGCTTGCGCTCGCGCACACCCGCCATGTCGATCGCGAAGCCGTCCTGCGTGATGCCAAATTCCTTGCTTCGACGAAGATACGATGCGACTTTCGCGCTGTGGATGATGTTTTTGCTCGGCAAGCACGCGATGTTCGGGCATGACCCGCCGATGTATTTGCGCTCGACGACTGCGACTTTCTTTCCTTCACCAGCAAAAGTCCACGCAGCGACGGTCGAGCCCGTGCCGCCCCCGAGAATCACGAGCTCAAATTCTTCCGGCTGCGTGTTCTTAGGTTCCTCGGCGGATGACCTGTTCTTCGTGTTGTTCATGCGGATTTTCCTTTCCGAGCGACGGGTTTGCTCTTGGCTTGCATTGATTTGACGAGATCGGCCGCCGACGCTCCCTCGAGCGACAGTCCGTACCCGACTTCTCGCACGATGCGCTCTTTCAACGGTTGAATGAAATGTACGCGCGTATTGCGGCGCGTCACTTCCGGAGCTTTCAAGTACAGCTCGGCCAATTCCCGCGCGCGGCTCAGTGCCTTGCCGTTCGGCACGACCTCGGCAACCACTCCCCATTCGTGTGCACTACGCGCTGTTAGCGGCTGTGGGTTCAGCAGGAACGCCTCCGCTCGTCCCGCTCCAGCGCGATAACTCCAGGTGGTGAAGACTCCGTCGCCGGGCGCAATACCCGCGGAGAAGTGGGCCACATCCTGGAACGTCGCACCATCCCCCGCCACAATTACACTGGCAAGAAGCGCGTAGTCTGAGTGCACGTGGGCACGTCCCTCGATAGCCGCGATCACCGGTACACGTATGTTGGCTATGTTTTCCAAAACCTGAACGCCTTCGTCGTGAACTTGGCTCCAAACGCCGGGATCGGCGGCATCGCCGAAAGAGGACCAATCGACATCAGTAATGAACTCCCCACCTGCGCCCGTGAGGATTACGATCTTGTTCGCTCGATCTTGCGCAATCCGGTAGAAGGCATCGACAAATTCCGTGTGAGCTTGCGCGGTCATAATGAACGGCCCGCCGTTGCTGTGGAACTCAGCAGCCAGCACACCTTTGTCACCTCGTGTCAGCTTTAGGTTGTGATAAGCAGTGAAGTAATCACCTTGAAGTTGCATAGGATTCTCCTTTTGGCGAAGAATGATTTTGTGACTCCGGCAACGGAAGCCACATTCCGCATGATTTTGCGTTTTTTTTCATAAGCCACTTTACACCGGGAAAACAACATAATCGTCGCTTTCCACAGGCAAGCATGTCACACGCTTTCGCGATCCGGCGCCTGCGCGTTTCCGGTTGCTTGGCTGAGCTTATCGAAAAAATCCAGTCCCGGCGCGCCATGGGTGTGATGTCCTCCCACCCTGCCTCCGCCAGCGGGGCGGCTGCAAGCGCTTTGCGAAGATCCATTGGCACCCTGATCTCCGGTTCTTCTCCGGCTCGCGTAATTTCCACCGTTACCGTGTCTACCGCATCTGCGCCTGCGGCATCGCGCATGGTTTTGTTAACCCCGAGCCAGTGACTTCCTTTACCGTTTGGTTCGAGAGCGGCTCGAAAAGGGAAGCCATTGATCGTTCCCTCTACCATCGTCATGCCTCGTGATGGAAGCTTCGCACTCGCGTTCTTGGGCAGAGTCAGGGTCCACGACCCAGTCTTTTCGTTTGCCTTAGGCCGAAACAACTTGGCAATGAAGCGGATCGTTGATTTGCTTTCTTGCAGCTTAGCCAGCGTCATATAGTTTTTTTGGAAAGTACCAACCAGCTTCTTGATTATCTTTTCTCGAAATAGGCCAGCCGCTTGCGGAGCAGCGCCTGAGAAACTTTGCAAAACGTGGCTCCCTGAATTAGCTTCCGACTCCCGTGCCCCCGGAACCCCCATCGCTGTGAATTGGGGCCTCGGGCATAATGAAAATCTCGATTTATGCCCTTATGCTAAAGAGCGTTTTGACAGCGCGTCAACATTCAATTTTGCATCCTGAACGAATCGTCGGACAACCCGAAGTCGGGTTCCACGCGCCGAACTAGTTGCAACCAAGAGCCGTCTTGCCAACCGCCCAGAATTCAATAACCTCCGCGTCTATAACAGGCATCTGCTGCGAGTTTAGCGAACTGCCGGGAATGTAAAGAAAGACTAAAAGGAGCTCGCTACCGCACCCGCAAAGCTTCCCCGTTTTCCGGGGATGTGCTATAACCTTCGAACCGTGCAATCTATAACGAAGCGGGTGCCGACGCACGACGTTCTCCAACCAGATCATTCGATGCACTCTCCGAATGCTTCTACTTGCACGTCCGCGCCTTACGAACACGCTTCGCACTATTGTCCGGTGTGCTCGCAGCGGCTCGAATCCCGCCGTTGTAAGTTGATTTGTACGGTGTGTGGTTATTACATGTCCTGTGCGGACTATTATTGATAAGCTTTGCGGCGCCGGTGCATCTAGGCTCAGAGTTCTTTTTTCGACGAGGAGGAAACTAAAGTGGCATTGAAATTTACAAATCGCGAAGTGGACGGCGTGTCCGTGGTCGCCCTGGATGGCCGCATCGTGCTAGGTGAAGAGAGCAACGCACTGCGCGAACGGGTAAAGGCTTTGGTGGCCGAAGGCAAAAAGAAAATCGTGCTGAACATGGCCAATGTCACGTTCATCGACAGCGCCGGCCTCGGGACCCTGGTGGCCGCGCATCATAGCGCCAAGTCGCAAGGTGCGGCTCTAAAGCTGTGCCACCTGGGCGCCAAGTTCCAGGAAGTTCTGCAGATCACCAAGTTGCTGACGGTTTTCGACGTGTATAACAGCGAATCCGAAGCGGTAGCCAGCTTCAAGTAAACAACCCGAACTATTAACCCGCAATTTCAAGCAACGTCGCAACGGCCTGGTTGCTGCAGCGAGGGCTCCGCACGTTTTTTTTCGTGCGGGGCTTTTTCGTGTCACCACGCGGCGTTTCTATTTCGCCGATACGCTCATGCGTGTTCCGGATCCACGCTAGACATCGTGATTCCACTCAGCAGCTTCGGATAAAAATCCGTGGATTTCTGCGGCATCACTTCTCCAGCCGTGGCAATTTTCACCACTTCCGCTACATCGCAAGGGTTCAGCAAGAAAGCAATCTGCGCCGCTCCGCTATCCACCGCATCCAACGCCCCTCCAGCTTCCCGCTCGTAACTAAGATTAGCTTCGGCCTTCACCGATTGTGGCGTGATGCCCAAGCCCGGCTCCAGAATTCCTTCATGCAACAGCACCACATCCAGTTCTCGCTGCAATGGCGAAACGTTATGCAAAAGCCGGTTTAAATCCGCGCCCTCGCGTAGCATCAGTACATAAAACGCACGCTTATCTTTGTCTGCCACCGCGGGATACACACCAATGGCCCGTTTCCTTCGCGCTGCTGAAAGCTTACGCACAAACTCCTCTCGTGCCTTCTGCTTCCCGCTCTCATCCGCAAAATCTATGCTTTCCGCCGTAAACCACGGCTCCAGGTACCTGTGCAACTCAGGCCAATTGAACTCACGCAGTTTTGCAACCACGCGATGCGTGGGGAGAATCGTCAAACCCGCTCCCTGGGTATTAATAAATGTCATCATGGCGCGCTCGTAAGGAGCGTCCGCAATCGTCTTACCCGTCAGCGTACGGCGCTCGTTGCGATAGTTCAGTGCCGTCTCGTAACGGTGATGCCCGTCGGCGATCACTAATTTTTGGTCGGCCATCGCTTCTTGAATCGCTTTCACGCGTTGCGGATCGGAAATTACCCACAGCCGGTGAATCACGCCATACTCATCGGTCATCTCCGTCGCCGGAGTTGTCGACTTCTCCGCTTCGGCCAACACCGCGTCCACGCGTTTCTGCGCATCCGAATAGATCAGGAACAATTGCCCAGTGGACATCTGTGTGTGCCGCAACAGTTCCAGGCGGTCCGCCTTTGGCCCTGAAAGCGTATGTTCATGGCGGTAAATCACGCCCGCGGAATATTCCTCCAGCTGCCCAGCCCCGATAAACCCGCGCCGGGTGTGACGCTCATTCGTTCCGGGCACGGTATATTCCTGCGTGTAGCCATAAAACGAGGCCGACGGATCCTGCACCACGATGCCGCTGCGGATCCACTCCTGTATCGCGGCAGCTGCGCGCGTGTACACGTTATTGCCTGGCCCGTCGCTGGGATGCACGCGGCCTTTTTCTACCGTAATCAGATTGTGTGGATTGGCCGAGTAATACTTGTCCTGCATCGCCGGCGAGATTTTGTCATACGGCTGCGTAAGCACGTGTTCAAACGGCGCGTGTGCGGGGTTATAGCGGAACGCTCGAAACGGAAAAACCTTAGCCATAAAATCTCCGAAAATTATTATGAATTTGTAGTCGTCTAGTTTACGCGAAGTCGCCGCGCAACGTTTGCCTCAGCGGGGTGCGTAACTGAATTACGGCTAGACCACCGGCACATCCAGCAGGGCCACCCAGTATTGAACGGATTGCAGCACGAATCCGCAGAGGATCAGCGCAATGCCGAGTACTCCAAGCGCTCGCTGTGGCAGTCGATCTGCATAATATTCGATGTACGGATTGACAATAATTCCCACCCCCGTGACCAGTCCGGTCACCACGCCCACACGTACGGCAAGCCTCCACGGATGCTCAAGGTGCTGCGCGAAAATGCCGCACAGCAAGGCCGCCGCGCTGTAGCCCAGCGTTCGTACTACCGTCCCCCAAAATTGCTTGCGCGAGAGGCGTGGCCGCCGGGCCGCCACATAGTCCAAGCTCGGCCGCATGCCGCGGGAATATGCGATCACCTGCCCGCCAGTGATTAGCATCGCGAAAGCCACCGCGAACCGCAGCCCCACTATACGGTACAGCCCCGCGGCGAAGCCTGTCGCGCGTACCGCGCTAAAAAAAGCTTCCCACGGTAACGAGTAATGACGTTCCTGCCGCGCCGCCCGGTTGAGTTCAATCGCCAACGTGACTCCAGTAGTCACGCCAGAAACCACACCAAAGAAAAATCCCAGCCCGATTGCATAGCCGAGGCCAAATACAATCGAATATGTCACCGCTCTGGTGAGCAACCGCAATGGTCCGTGTTCGCCGCCCAGCAGATCGTAAGCAAGGTACAGCGTACCGAGCACGTCAAGACACGTCGCCGCGATACTCACGCTGGCCAGAAAATGATGATCGATGGGATGCACTAGATGCACGCGATGATTGTAGAAGGGAAGCGATCGAAACTTCAAAGCGCCATTTCGCCGCTAGCGATGAGCTACAATGCATAAATAAAAAAAATGCCAAATCGAAGTTCTCTCACAAGGAGCACACCATGAAGCTGTGCACGCTATTCTTATTCGTGATTATTTGTTTTCCTATACCAAGGTCTGCCCAGTCGGAAGACTCCCACCACTATTCCGTGAACCCTCGTCCAGGCGGCGCTCAGAGCGCGCGCGCAAGGGGTCATCATCGCAAAGATACAGACGCACTTGGTCAGGATGGGTGACGCCGCAGCCATCGCTCTATTCAAGATTTTCACCGCAGACCAGTTGAAAAACCCACAGACGATAGAATCATTTCTACCCATTCTCCGCGACGCGTTTTCTGAGCGGCAGTTTATCGCTGAGGAGTCGGATAAAAAGCCAGCAATCACTTTATTTTTACTTAATTGCATTCATCAAAATGCTTCAGATGCGCAGGTGCTAGAGGACATTCGGCAAACGATTGAGTTTGGAAAGCAAAAGGATGCCCAGTTACCCCGTCCAGGCGCCACACCTTAAATTTCTCCATTCGCCGCACTGGAAAACCACAGCCATTCCGCCGTTGCCCATCTTTTCCTCTAATGCTTTAGAATATTTAGATACATATGGCTAGCCATAATTTCCCCGCGGTTCGCGCTCTGATTTTTGATCTCGACGGCACGCTGATCGATTCGAAACTCGATTTGGTCCATTCCGTAAACGCCACGCTTCGCAAACTCAATCGCCCCGAATTGCCGGAAGAAACCATCTCCAGCTACATCGGCAGTGGTGCCCCCGTTCTGGTCGCTAAGTCCCTAGGCCAGGACGTGAATCCCGAAGAGCTCGACCGCGCCCTGAAATTTTTCCTCTCCTATTACGAAGAACACAAAATGGACAACACTTGCGCCTATCCCGGCGTGCCCGAAGCATTGCGCGAACTTTCCGCTATGCCTATGGCGGTGCTCACCAACAAGCCGGTGCGTATCAGCGTGCGCATTCTGGAAGCTCTCGGGCTCGCCGAATATTTTCGCGCTGTCTACGGCGGAAACAGTTTTGCCACCAAAAAGCCCGATCCCCTGGGTGTAAACACCATCCTTCGTGAATTCAGCACTCAACCCAAGGAAGCTGTGCTTATCGGGGACTCCGAAGTTGATGTGCAAACCGCTCGTAATGCTGGAATTCTCTCCGCCATCGTGAATTACGGCTTCGGTATGCATGATCGCGATGCACATCCCGCGGACCTGTATCTCGACCGCCTGATCGATATTGTTCCGGCCTTGACGGCAACATATTTGTGATCTCGGTTGACTCGCGCTTGCGTTCCATCGCCGCGCTTGGCAGACTCAGCCAGTGCTCATCGGCATATTTTCTGAGCTGGACGCGCCCGGCGGTGTTCAACGCGCCGGCCGCCACATCGCGGCCGTCCTCACCGAGTTTGCCGCCAGCCGTGCCATGGAATGCCGTCTATTCAGCCTCAATGACTCGCCGGAACTTCACCGCATGTCGGTAGGCGGCCGCGAATTTGTTTTCACCGGTTGCGAGCGCGCCAAGGGCCGCTTTGCCGCCACTGCTTTTCGCTCCGCTCGCCGCCATGCAAAGCTGGTGATCGCCGGTCATCCAAATTTGGCCCCGGTAACCCAGACCATGCGACTCGCCGCACCGCACATGAAAACCATTATCTGCACTCACGGCATTGAGGTATGGGAGCCGTTGTCCCCCGTGCGAAGGCGTTCCTTGCGGCGAGCAAACCTGGTCCTCGCACCGAGTCAAAACACCGCCCAACACGTCATCATGCAGCAAAAAGTGAAGCCCGAGCGCGTTCGTGTTTTGCCTTGGGCCCTCGATCCGGAATTCGAAGCCCTTCTTCCTACGGCATCAAAGGCTTCGGTCCCTCCGGGTTTCCCAACGGGCCGTGTAATTCTCACGGTTGGCCGCTGGCTCGCTACGGAGCGGTACAAAGGCATGGACACCCTCATCAACACGCTGCCGCGCTTGCTTCCGCGCTGGCCCGAACTGCAGCTTGCCCTGGTCGGCGAAGGCGATGATCGCGACTGGCTCGAGGAGCTAGCTGAAAAAAATGGCGTGCGCCCTCACGTACACTTTCTCAACGGGCTTTCCTACTCCCAGCTGGCCACCTGCTACTCGGCCTGCGAAATTTTTGCGCTGCCAAGTCAGGCTGAAGGTTTCGGCCTCGTGTATCTGGAAGCCATGGCCTGCTGCAAGCCGGTCATCGGTGGCGATCATGGCGGTGCCCCTGAAGTAATCATCGACGGAGTCACCGGATATCTGGTGCAGCATGGCGACGCACCGCAGCTCTCTACCGCGATTGAGACGCTGCTATCCGATCCAGCCCTCGCGCGCGAGATGGGCGCGCGCGGGTGCCAGCGTGTGGAGCACGAATTCCGCTTTAGCGTTTTCGCTAAAGCGCTAAAAAAAATCCTTCGCGAACAATGCGAATCCTGAACGTCACCGAAACCTACGCTCCTTTCCTGGAATTCGGCGGCCCTCCCGTAAAAGTGTGCGCCTTGGCACAAGGGTTGGCACGACGCGGCCACGCCGTAAACGTGCTCACCGCAGATTGGGGCCTTGAAAAGCGCCTACGCCACCATCCTGAATCGGATCTTCAAGCTCTCGGCTGGGACCGTTCACCGTTCGGTTGGCGTCACGCGGAAGAAGGTGTTCAATCCATTTATCTGCCCAGCTGGTTTCGCTACCGCGCGCTAAGTTGGAATCCCGCGGTGAAGCGCTACTGCCGCGCGCGCCTGCAGAACTTTGATGTTGTCCACATTTTTGGCATTTACGATCTTCTCGGATATGCGGTGGCCGCCGCAGCCCGATCAAGAAACATGCCTTACGTTGTTGAACCTATCGGCATGTTCGTGCCGATTGTCCGGAACGTATGGCTGAAACGGATGTATCATTATTTTGTTGGTCAGCGATTATTTGCCGGCGCCAGCACGGTCATCGCTACCTCAGACCTGGAGGTTCAGGAGTTGGCTGCCGCCGGCGTTGCGCCCCAGAAAATCCTGCTTCGTCGCAATGGTGTTGAGTTGCCCCCTTCGTGGCCGCCGCGAGGCAAGTTCCGTGCCTCTCTCGACATACCTGAGCAGGCCAAGCTGATTTTGTTTTTGGGCCGCTTGTCGCCGAAGAAAAGTCCGCACTTATTACTTCAGGCTTTCGGGAACCTTCCAGAGCGAATTGGGGAACATACCTTGATGGTGGCATTCGTGGGGCCGGACGACAATTGCATGCAACAGCGTCTAACCACTACCGCTTCCCGGCTCGGCATATCCGGGCGGGTAAAATTTTCTGGCCCCCTCTATGGCGATGACAAATGGGCTGCCTACCGCGACGCCGACGTTTTTGTGCTGCCATCGCAAAATGAAAACTTTGGCAACACCGCAGCCGAAGCGGCCGCCGCGGGAACACCGGTGGTAGTCACGGAGCAATGCGGCATAGCTCCGCTGGTTAAAGATGTCGCTGGCTTGGTTGTGGCCCACGACGAAACATCTGTTGCAAACGCACTGGAGCGTTTGCTTCGCGACCCACAGCTTCACGCAGAATTCGTTTCGGGTTGTGCGGAGCTCGCCTCCCGCTTGGGTTGGGAAAAGCCTGTATCACAAATGGAAGAGTTGTATGCAAACCTGACGACGCCGCCAGTTTCCGGCGTTTCATCCCGGTCTATGGAGTAAATGGTGCCCGCTGTGTCCCCCAGAAGATTGGCCATCTTTCGCGTGCTGTGGCGGACAGTAAACGCTCTACTCATCGTTTCGTTGTTATTCGTCGGATATTCCAGCGTTTGGGAATATTCCGTACGCCGATACCTTAAGGGCTTCTCGGATGCCATCGTTCCCAGTCCCGCTTCTCCCGAAGAAAAAATCGATTCCATCCTGACCTGGATTCGCGCCGGCGCTCCTCGTCCTCAGGCTCCTAACCTCCACGAACTCTCCGCTCGCGATCCGGAAGACACCTTGAATTACAGCCAACTGCTCACCATATGTGGCACGGCCACCAATGCTTTCTTGAATCTCTCCCGCAGCGCCGGCCTCAGCTCTCGGCGTCTGCTGCTACTTACTCCCGAATACACTGCCAAACATGTGGTCGCCGAGGTGCTGGTGGATGGCCGCTGGATTATCGTGGATCCCACCTATCGGACTATCCTGCGCGATGCCCAAGGCCATACGCTAACCCGTAGGGATTTGCAGAATCCCGTCATATTCGCTCAAGCTACGAGTAGCATCCCTGGCTATCTTCCCGGTTATAACTATCAAAAGTTCGCGCATGTCCGTCTCGCGCGCCTGCCCCTTGATGGTCTGGGCCTGCGCTACTTCCTGCGCAAGGTTTATCCGACTTGGGATGAAGCTTTCGACTGGAGTCTACTGCTCGAGCGCGAATCGTTCTTTTTCTTTTTCGTCTCTTCCGTGTTCTTCATTTTTTTCTTTTTGGTTCGCTTTCTGCTTGCCTGGTACGCCGATCATCGTTTGCGAGTTCCCCGTTTTCGGTTTCGCCGCCACATTGTTCGCGCCGGGGCTACCTTTTTCTCCCCTCCTGAGATAGAAGAGTAGGGTGTGCGGAATTTGCGGCGCGGCTTTCGCTACTCCTAAGCAAGACACCGAATCGCGTGTGCGCGTTATGACCGCGGCGATGTCTCACCGTGGTCCCGATGGCGAAGGCTTCCTCGTGAACGAGCCGCGCGCCCCCGGTCTGGCTCTGGGCATGCGGCGCTTGTCTATTATCGATCTACCCGGCGGCCATCAACCCATTTGGAACGAAACTCGCGATGTCGCCGTAATTTTCAACGGCGAACTCTACAATTATCGCCAGTTGCGTGACACCCTGGCACTCAGCGGCCATCGCTTCTCCACACAGTCCGACACCGAAATCCTCGTGCATGCCTGGGAAGAATGGGGCGAAGATTGTCTGCCCGAGTTTCGCGGCATGTTTGCCTTCGCTATCCTCGATTTGCGCCGGCGCTACGCCACTGTGCCGGTTCTTTTTCTGGCGCGCGATCCGTTGGGCATCAAGCCGTTGTATTACACGCAGACTACTGACGGCTTCGCGTTCGCTTCGGAAGTCCGCGCCTTGCTGGCGTCCGGACTCTGTCCCAAACAAATTTCGGAAGACGCGCTTACCGCTTACCTGCTTTTCGGCAGCGTTTCCGAGCCGGTCACTCTTCTTGAAGGGGTTTTTTCGCTGCCTCCCGGCCACAAAATGATGACGTACATTCCGGAGCGCCGCCGCGTTCCTCGCGCTCGACCCTGGTATGACGCGACCCGCAGTTCTGCTGCGCGCGATCCCAATCGCCCTAGAGAATTTTATGGCGCCGCGCGCCTTTTACGTCCGCTTCTGAAAGATGCTGTCGAAGCGCACCTCATCGCCGACGTTCCGGTGGGACTTTTTCTTTCCAGCGGCC
The DNA here is from genome assembly GCA_035482155.1 of Verrucomicrobiia bacterium. Lineage (GTDB taxonomy): Bacteria > Acidobacteriota > Terriglobia > Acidiferrales > UBA7541 > Acidiferrum. Next base: position 25,049 of record DATHRB010000025.1, read on the forward strand.
TGGACTCCAGTGCCATCGCCATGTTGGCGGGCCGCGCCAAAGCCGGCATTCAAAGCTTCACCCTGACCTTTCCGGGAACAACCTTCGATGAAGCAGCTCTCGCCCGCGTCGTCGCGGACCGCTGCGGCTCGCAGCACACCGAAGTGCCCCTCGACGGGGATGCAATTCTGTCGCGAATCGATGAGGCCCTTGCGGCCCTCGATCAACCCACCATGGACGGCATCAACACCTATTTCGTTTCGTGGGCTGCACGCCAGGTTGGATTGAAAGTGGCGCTTTCCGGATTGGGCGGCGACGAACTTTTTGCCGGCTACTCCACTTTCTCCGACGTCCCGCGTTTGAATAAATTGGCGCAAACCGCAAAGCTTCTCCCCGCGCCCCTTCGCCGTGCCCTCGCCCCCATGCTACGCAGCATGCTCGGAGGTGCAGGCAAATCAGACGCCGCATCTAAAGCCGCTTCGGCCTGGACCGACCCTCGCGTTTTGCCACACCTGTATTTTTTCGCGCGCGCGTTATTTCCGCCGAGTGGCCGTTTGAACGATCTTGTTGAACCGCGCTTTCGCGTCAGCGCCATCGGCTCAGATGGCGTCACCCTCGATCCCACCTGGCTTGCATGGTTTCAGCGCGTCGCCGATGAAGCAGCAAAATTGGAGCCCGTCGCGGCAATTTCCTGGCTGGAAATGCGCACCTATATGGCCAGCACTTTGCTGCGCGATACCGACTCCGTCAGCATGGCGCGCTCGCTGGAAGTCCGCGTGCCGCTTCTCGATACCCCACTGGTCGAATTTGTGAGCGCATTAGGGGACGCCGCGCGCAGCAAACAAGGCGCGCAGAAAGCCCTTCTCGTAGAAGCTCTCCGGGACGTGCTGCCGCCGGAAATTCTCAAACAGCGCAAACGCACCTTCACCTTGCCGTGGGATGAATGGCTGCGCGGCCCGTTACGTCCTCGTCTGGACGCCAGTTTCGCTTCGCCGTCTGCGAGTCTGGCTCAGCATTTACATTTCGATGGAGTTCATGCGGTGTGGAACGATTTTCTCGCCGGCAAAACTTCCTGGTCTCGCCCGTGGTCGCTTTACGTTTTAAACGAATGGTGCCGCCGCCATCTTCCTGCATAAGCTCGTTGGCTAAGGTAAACTGATCTTCATTCCATGAACATTCTCGGAATCAATGCTTACCATGGCAACGCTTCCGCCGCGATAGTTTGCGACGGTCAATTGATCGCCGCCGTGGAAGAAGAGCGTTTCAATCGCGTTAAATATGCCGCCGGTTTCCCCGTGCAGGCCATCCGCTTCTGCCTCAAGGAAGCGGGACTGACTCTCGCGGACATCGATCATGTCGGTATTCCACGCAATCCCTACGCGCGTCTCTTCACGAAACTAATTTATTCCTTGCGCATGCCTTCTTTCGCGCGTCAACGCGCCAAGGTTCTCGCTACGTTTACCGGCATTCCCGAGGCGCTCGCTGCGGCCTTCGACGCCGACCCGCAAAAAATAAAAGCTAAATTTCATCGCATCGAGCATCACCAAGCCCACCTGGCCAGCAGTTTTTTTGTTTCTCCCTTCGAGACCGCCGCCCTTCTCTCCGCCGATGGTCTGGGCGATTTTGCCAGCACCATGTGGGGCGTTGCTCAGGGCAGCCGCATGAATATCCACGGATCGGTCGCGTTTCCCCATTCGCTGGGACTTTTTTACAGCGCCGTCACCCAGTATCTCGGCTTCCTGAAATTCGGCGATGAATACAAAGTCATGGGCCTTGGCGCTTATGGCCAGCCCGAACATCTGGCAGCCTTCCGCGACATCGTCCGCTTCGACGAAGATTCCGGCACCAATGGTTTCCGGCTCGGCCTCGACTATTTCACCCACCATCGCACCGGCCCGGAAATGAGTTGGGCCGAAGCCGACAAAACTCCCACCCTTGGCAAATTGTTTTCACCTGAGTTGGCACGCCATCTGGGACCGGTACGTCATCCTGATGAACCCCTCGAGCAGCACCACCGTAATCTCGCTGCGTCTCTGCAGGCGCGCCTCGAAGAGGTTTATCTCGGGATGTTGCGCAAGCTCGCCAATGCCAGCGGCATGAAGGCGGTATGTCTCGCTGGTGGCGTCGCATTCAATTGTGTCGCCAACGGAAAAATTTTTGACTCCACCGGTTTCGAGCAGGTCTACGTTCATCCCGCAGCAGGTGATGGCGGCCTCTCTGTAGGAGCGGCGTTCTACGTGTGGAATCAGATTCTCGGCAAGCCTCGCTCGTTCGTGATGAATCACGCCTACTGGGGCCCGGGCTACTCACGCGACCAGGTGCGTCACTCTATCGATTCGAGCGCCCTTTCGCGCAACGGTTATTCGGTCGCTGAACTCCCCGAGCCGGAGCTTATGCGCAACACTGCGCAAATTATTGCCGATGGCAAAATTCTTGGCTGGTTTCAAGGTCGTGCCGAATGGGGACCGAGGGCCCTCGGTAATCGCAGCATCGTCGCAGATCCTCGTCGTCCGGAGATGAAAGAAATTTTGAATCGGCGCATCAAGCATCGCGAAATCTTTCGTCCCTTCGCGCCCTCGATCCTCGCCGAATCCACCAGCGATTATTTCGAAAAATCTCATCCTTCTCCGTTCATGACGCTCGCTTACTCGGTAAAGCCCGAGAAACGCGACAAAATTCCGGCGCCCACTCATGTGGATGGCACTGGCCGCCTACAAGCCGTCACTCGGGAAGCCAATCCGCGTTACTGGCAACTTATCAAAGCTTTTGAAAATATCACCGGCGTCCCGGTGGTCCTCAACACCTCCTTCAACGATAACGAGCCAATCGTGTGCCGCCCTGAAGAAGCCATCGACTGTTTTCTGCGCACCCAAATGGACGCACTGGTTCTGGGCGAATTCCTGATCACCCGCCAGTAATGGCAGCGCACGGGTCATCTCCTTGTAACGCCTTGTGCCGCCAATCTCCCGATTCGATTGGCGATTCATAACCATCCGAAATCCCGCGCACTGCTACTCTTCGCCATACCTGTACAATCTGCCCATGCGTATTTTGTTTTTGAATTTGTATTTTCCGCCGGATACTTCGGCCACCGCGAAATCCGCAGAGTCCATGGTGCACGCACTGGCGCAGACACATGAAGTCACGGTCCTGTGTGGCCGCCCATCTTATGATCCGACGGAACGTCGCCCGTGGAAGTTGTGGCAAACGGAACGGTTTGATCGCCAGGCGCAATCAACTGCGGTAACTGCCAGCGTGCCTGTTGCGTTCACCGTCGTTCGCGTAGGTTCCACCGACTACTCTCGCATTCAAATGAACCGCCGCATACTGAATTACCTGACCTACGCTAAGATCGCCTTCTGGCACGCACTTTTTATTCCTTGCGATGTTATCTTTGCGATGACCGATCCGCCTTTCAACGGCATCGTCGCCGCATTGCTCTCCGTTCTAAAACGCAAGCCTCTGGTCTACGACATTCAAGACATGTATCCCGACATGGCTGTAGCAGGTTCTATCGTGAAACCCGGCTTGCTCACGCGATTGTGGGAACGCCTTCATCGTTGGGCCCTGTGCCGGGCCACGCGCATTATCGTACTTGGCGACGACATGCGCGCCCGCATCATCGCCAAGGGAATCGATGCGGCCAAAGTTTTCATCGTGCGCGGCGGTGTCGACATCCCCGCGCCTCAATCACTGGCGCCTGCAATAAATCCCGAAGTAGTTTACGCCATCCGCGCAAGTTTTCGCTTCGTTTTACTCCATGCTGGCAATCTAGGTTTTTACGGCGCGTGGGACACCATCATCGCCGCCGCACGCAAACTCGAAAACGAAAACATCGGATTTGTTTTTGTCGGTGACGGAGCCGAGCGTTCCCGCGTGGAAAATCTGGCAGCAGGCTCAACGAACATCTGCTTCTTGCCTTTCTTCCCCAGCCCGGACCTTCCCTCCGTCCTCGCCGCGCCCGACGCCCACATTGTCACCATTAAGCGAGGCCTCGAAGGCGTGGTGGTCCCCAGTAAAATGTTCGGCATCATCTCAGCGGGAAAACCTATCGTCGCCGTCGCCGCTCCTGAGACCGACGTTGCCGCCCTGGGCCTCCGGCACGGATTCGCCATTTCCGCCGATCCCAGCAGTCCCGACGAACTAGCCTCCAGAATCCTTCGCATCGTGGCGAATCCCGCAACCCTGGCCGCCATGAGCCAGTCCGCCCGCGAAGCAGCAGCTAAATATTCCCAGGCCAACGAATTACGGACCCTGACGACCATTGTCGAAGGTTTGGAACTGCGCCGATAGATCCCCAGAACAGCGGAGCCCCACCCGTTTCTTACAGCACGAACACTTATATTATTAGTTTGATATTACCAACCGCTTACTACAGCACTTTACGGACTTGTGGACTGCCAATTTACCCAGTATGGTAATTACGCTGCGTGGGGCAGCGATTTTACCTTGGGAGCCGGATACCCAATCCGGCAAATATAAACGTGAACGCGGTTTCCTCTCTCGGGCCGCCGTTTACTTCCATTTCATGAGGTTGCATGGCCGCAGGCCTGCTCGCGTTTTTTGTCGCGCTGATCGCATCTCTATTGCTGGTCGCTCCGGTGCGCGCCTTGGCTCTGCGTGTCGGGATGGTTGATCTGCCCGGTCCGCGCAAAGTTCATGGCAGTCCTATTCCACTGCTTGGCGGCTTAGCCATGTACGGCGCGGTCATGATTGCCGTGCTGTTCGTTTTCGGTGGCCCCGCGCGCGCCCAGATTGAAGGAATCCTCGCCGGCGCCTCGCTGGTTGCTGCCGTGGGAATTCTCGATGACAAAGGCTGGCTCCATCATCAGGTAAAACTCTTCATTGGGATGCCTGTAGCCGCGGCGATCCTCTTGATCACCGGCATTCACGCGCAAGTTTTCGGCGTTTTGGTCGGCGGACGCACCGGCTATGTTCTCGACGCCATCTTGACGGTTGCCTGGGTGGTGGGTATCACCGCGTCGTTCAGCATTCTTGATCATATGGACGGCCTGTGCGCCGGAATAGCCGCCGTAGCATCGGCCTCATTTGCCATTGTCGCTTATTTGAATGGCCAGACTTTTGTCGCCACGCTCGCCGCCGCGGTTCTGGGAGCGGCCAGCGGCTTCTTACGTTGGAACTTCAAGCCCGCCAAAATCTTCATGGGTGACGGCGGCGCCATGTTTCTGGGATTCCTGATGGCCACCTTGGCGCTGAAGCTGCGCCTGGAACACGCCGCACCGCTAGCCGGTTGGCTCGTTCCGGTTTTGATTCTGGGCGTGACCATTTTTGATACCACGCTGGTCACTATTTCCAGGGCACGCCGGGGATTGCTGCCCTTCGCGACGCCGGGAAAAGACCACGCCGCTCATCGCCTTTCGAACCTCGGTCTCGGCCATCGCGGCTCGGTACTCTCCCTGTATTTCCTCGGCGCATTCAGCGGGGCTACAGCCTTGCTGGCCAGTTACCTGCCATCGCAGGGCGCTGCCATCGTCGGTGTCATCACTCTAGCTCTCGTCTTCGCCGGCGTAGCCTACCTTGAACGCGCCCCATATGAACGCCAACCCAAAGCAGAAACTCCCGCGGAAAAATCGCCGTTGAATCAGTTCGCCGATTAATACCCCAGAATTTACCTATCAGCACGCCTCCGCCGATCGCGTGCGCCGCCGTACTAGTCGTTGAGGTTCAACGTCTCCTTTGTGTTCTCCAACACTTTGGTCCACCTTGGGTCGACTGAGGCGTTGGCGGCGTATTCGTCGTGCCAGTTCCACCATTTGTACGGCGGGGTCTGGGGGTAACCCTCCGGCGAGTCCTCCCACTCCTCCTGGCGGCCAAGAGCAGTTGCATCCAGGTAGCTCCAGATGCTGCCCATCGCCTCGTCGCCGCGGTTGTTGATGAAGTAGGTGCGGAACACCCGCTCGCCGTCGCGGAAGAACACGTTGTGGCCGTGCCACTCGTCCACGCCGAAGTCCTTGTCGAAGCTGTCCGTGATGGTGTACCACGGCATCTCCCAGTCCATTCGTGCCTTCAGGCGCGCGATGTCAGCCTGCGGCGCGCGCGAGGCGTAGGCGAGCGTGGTGTTGCGCGCGTTCAGATGCGCGAGGTGCCCGACCTGGTCGGCACCGAGGGAGCAGCCGCGGCAAGCATGCTCGGGCCAGCCGAACACACCGGGCTCGAAGAAGGCGCGGTAAAGGACCAGCTGACGGCGGCCCTCGAACAAGTCGAGCAGGCTCGCCTTGCCCTTAGGCCCCTCGAACTCGTACTTCTTCTCTACCGCCACCCACGGCATCCGCCGGCGCTCCGCGGCCAGCGCGTCACGGGAGCGGGTAAAGGCCTTCTCCTTCACGAGCAGCTGCTGGCGCGCCTCCTCCCATTCCTGCGCCGACACGATCGGCGGTGTCTTCATTGCCGGATGTTCTTTGCGTTGCTCCATGTCTCTCTTTGCTTGTGCCATTTTATTTCTCCTTCATTTTCTGACATAGACCGAAACCATTCGCCCTGAAAAATTCTCTGAATTTGCCGATGCACACCGCCAGAATTCCTCCCGTGGATCCCGCTCCGGCGGCCATCACTGCTACGCTTGCGATGCATGCGGGGCACATATTTCCCTCCTCTGAACTTCTAACTCATCCGCTCCTCAGTGGTCCCGCGGCTCTTCGGCTCGCTGCCGCATCAACTCGTGCAAGTATGCCCAGCCATTCTTTGCCTTTCTGTACTCCTCCAGCACCAGGCCAAAGGATTGCTGCCGAAACGTAATGAGTGTCACGCCGCCCGATTCCTTCAGTCGATATTGAAGATTGTTTATGACCGGATTGGACATAAACAGCGGCCCGCAAATTTCGAGTAGCGTCGGCGTCTTGATGGCCTGCACCGCTCCCCAGTAATGCCCGTTGTTGTTTCCCAGGTCGCGATACCATCGGCCGCCCGGCCATGCTTCCAGCTTCATCGGCATCGGCTTATTTACTTCAGTCTCGTTATACGGACCAAGCTGATCCAGCAGCGCGGCAAATGTCACCTCGATCGATGCGCGCACTTTAATCTCTTCCGCTATTTGGATGGTTGTCGCTTCCAGCGATAGTGCGGATGAACTCACGATTCCCTCCTCGTTTGAGATTTCACAAGACTATTGTTTCGGTGCAGCGTTGGCCTCTGCGCGTTCCTTGATTCGCAGCAACTGGTGTTTCCACAGCCTTTCGAACGTGCTGGCCCATTCGTGCAGCGGCCGGATCGCTATAGCATTCACCTTGTAAAGCATCTGCCGGCCCTCCCTTCGAACCTCCACCAGGCCAACACCCTGCAAAACTTTCAGGTGCTTCGAAACTGATGGTTGCTCCATCTCCATTGCGTCCACAATCTCGCTGACGGACCTCTCCTGCATCGCAAGATAGTTCAGGATGTCCCGCCGCCGCGGTTCCGCAACCGCATTGAACGCGTCCGAAGTTGTCGCCGCCCTGGCCATGCCCTTAATATATTCCCATATAGGAATATGTCAAGTGTTTTTTTTCCTTTCCTTCCCGCCGCCCTTTTTCCTCTGCTACCTGCCGCTCAAACTGATTTATCGAAGTGACAGTTAGGCGGAATAATTTCCACTGCTTGGTTAATTGGATAATCGAAAAATGACGCATTACCCATTTTGTGCGCTGCTTCTTTGTCCCGTGAATTTTCGCTATACTCTAAACGGGCGTCCTATCCCACTCGTCGCGTAATTCCCCAAAGGGCGGACCAAAGGGCCATAACATTTCTATCGTGATTTCGAGCTGAAGCATCAAAGACACCCGCGTCGGTTGGGGCAAATCAAACGGTGGCAGACACAAATAATAATTCCCGGCCGCGCCGGGAAGGTGGTGAAGTAATTGTTGTCGGCGGTTCCGCCGCTGGTCTGTACACTGCGGCTGTAGTAGCGCGCGGTGGCCGCCAGGTTCGCGTCCTCGAATCTAAGCCTTGCTTTGACCCTCCTGACCGCACACTCATCGTCACCAGTCATTTCCGTAACCAGCTTGGCGGCGCGGCGCGTGAGAGCATCATCAATGAAATTCGGCGCTTCGAACTGTATACCGACGGGCGTTCCGCGCAGATTGCCCTCTCCAAGCCCGACCTGATCATTGAGCGTTCCCGGCTGATTCCCGCACTCGCGCGCGAGGCGGAAGCATCTGGCGCGAAGTTGTCTTTTGATACGCGTTTTCTGGGCATGGGCCCCAATTCCAGCGGACTGCGCCTGGAAACCGAAACAGGCGGCCGCCGGGAAGAATTGCATGCGGCCAGCGTGGTGGGCGCCGACGGGGCCACCAGCAGAGTCGCGCGCACTGCTGGCTGGCCGCCCATTGAAACTGTGCCGTTAATGCAAGCCATCGTACGCTTGCCGAAAGATTGTCCGGCGGACACCACTCGGGTGTGGTTTGTCCCCGACGATACCCCCTATTTTTATTGGCTGGTCCCGGAATCTTCCGAACGAGGGGCGCTGGGGGTGATTGGCGAACAGGGCAGCGACACCAAGCGGCGCTTCGAACGCTTCCTGGAAAAAAAACATCTCGAGCCGCTCGAATGGCAGGGCGCGCGCATTCCCGTTTATCGCAAATGGGTGCCTGTTCGTAAACGTGTGGGCAATGGCGACGTTTATTTGGTGGGCGACGCCGCGGCACAAGTGAAAGTTTCCACTGTTGGCGGCATCGTCACCGGTTTTCGCGGTGCGCTAGGTGTGGCGCAATCCATTCTGCACCGTGGCCCCAGCGCAGAATTGCGCGCGCTTCGGCGTGAGCTAAGCACCCATTGGCTCATCCGCCGCACGCTGCACCATTTTCAGCAGAAAGATTATTCCCAGCTCGTCGACCTTTTGGACGCTACCACTCGGGCATCGCTTGGCGAAATCAACCGTGACGAATCCACCCGTCTGCTTTGGAACGTGATTCGCCGCCAGCCGCAACTGGTGCTTCTCGGGCTGCGCGGACTGCTGATGGGCAAGCGAAGTTCGTGACTCAAAATTTGTCACAAAGGTGAAATGGCTGCCGCTCTATCGGTGCCTCGCTCAAGGGGTTTTAACGGCTCGTACTCTGCCAATCTGCGCGCCATTCTGCGATGATACTAGCCAGTCTGTTTAGCGCAATGTCCCCGCGCTTTCCACTTTGCTTAAAGGGAGTTTCGCCTTGCATATCTGTGTAATCGGGTGTGGTTATGTGGGACTGGTGACTGCTGCGTGCCTCGCGGAAGCGGGACACGAGGTAATTTGCGTGGACATCGATTCCGAGCGCATCGCCAAACTGAATGCCGGCATTGTTCCCATTTACGAACAATATCTCGATACTATCCTGGCATCCGCGCGCAAAGCAGGCCGGATTTCTTATACTTGTGACACGGGAGAAGCCATTCGCGCGGGAGACGCGATTTTTATTTGTGTTGGCACACCACCCAGGGAAAACGGTGAAGCCGATCTCTCCGCCATTGACCATGTCGCGCGGCAAATCGCCGAAGAAGCCCAATCCTCAAAGCTGGTCATTGAGAAAAGCACGGTGCCTGCGCGCACTGGGTTCGAGCTGCAACGCGCGCTGGGCGCTTATTCGCGTACCGCCAACATAAAATTTCGCGTGGCCTCTAATCCTGAATTCTTGCGTGAGGGCACGGCGGTAGCGGATTTTTTACATCCCGACCGGATCGTCGTCGGCGTGGAAGACGATGTTTCCGCCGCGCAGTTGCGCGAGATCTACGAACCAATCCTCGAACATCGTTTTCATTGCCCGGTCCACCAAGGCAAATGCCCCGCCGAACACAAAGCTCCTTTTCTGGTCACTACCATCAATAGCGCCGAACTTATAAAACACGCCTCCAATTCGTTTCTCGCGCTGAAAATAAGTTACGCCAACGTCATTGCCGACCTCTGCGAGAAAATTGGCGCCAACGTCGACGAAGTGACCCACGCGATGGGTCTTGATCCGCGCATCGGCGGCCAATTCCTCAAGGCCGGACTTGGCTTTGGCGGCTTTTGTTTTCCGAAGGACGTGCAGGCCTTCATCCATCTTTCTGCTTCTGTCGGCGTCGATTTTGACATGCTGAAGGCCGCCGAAAAGGTCAACAAGCAGCGCATCGACCGCTATCTCGACAAAGTGCGAAAAGCTTTGTGGATCCTGAAAGGCAAGCGCATCGCCGTGCTGGGCTTGGCCTTCAAAGCCAACACTGATGACATTCGCTTTGCGCCGGCCCTGGAAGTTGTAAGGCGCCTGGTCGACGAAGGCGCGCATGTTCGAGCCTGCGACCCCGAAGCCATGGACCGGGCAAAACATTCATTTCCGCAGCTGCAGTATCACGAAGATCCTTACGAAGTCCTGCGCGACGCGGACGCCGTGCTGGTCTGCACCGAATGGGATATTTTTCGCACTCTTGATTGGGTGCGCGCCGGAAAGTTGATGTCTCGCAAGCTGGTTATTGACGGACGAAATCTCTATTCGCCTGCGGTCATGCGCGAACTGGGATTCGAATATTATTCTTTTGGCCGGGAAGCTCTCAGGTCCGGAAGCACAGCTTCAGATTATTAATCCTAAATCAAGCGGTTTGCTGGCGTGTGAACTCCTGTTTGAAATACGCGAGGGTGCGCTTCAATCCTTCTTCCAGGTTTATTTTTGGTTCCCATTTCAGAATGCGCTTGGCTTTGCTGATGTCCGGGCACCGGCGCTTGGGGTCATCTTGCGGAAGGGGCTCAAATATAATCTGCGGCACATTATCGAAATGCTTGCGGATGCGTTCCGCGAACTCCAGTATGGTGATTTCCTGCGGGTTGCCGATATTTACCGGCATGTGTTCGTCCGACAGCATCAGTTTATAAATTCCATCGATCAAATCGTCCACGTAGCAAAAACTGCGCGTCTGCTTTCCGTCTCCGTAAATCGTCAGTGCTTGCCCGCTTAGCGCCTGATAAACAAAATTGGGAAGAGCCCGCCCGTCGTTCAGCCGCATCCGTGGTCCGTAGGTATTAAAAATCCGCACAATGCGCGTATCCACTCCGTGATGCCGGTAATACGCCATGGTCATCGCTTCAGAGAATCGCTTGGCTTCGTCGTACACTGCCCGTGGCCCCACGGAATTGACGTGCCCCCAGTACTCTTCTTTCTGCGGCGACATTTCCGGATCGCCGTAGCACTCGCTGGTTGAAGCCATGAAAAATTTGGCGTTTTTGCGCACCGCCAACTCCAGCGCATTTTGCGTCCCGATCGACCCAACCATCATCGTGGCGATCGGGTGCTTCAAATAATCGGGCGGGCTCGCGGGCGAAGCGAAATGCAGCACATAACCCACTTCGCCATCCACCTGCAGGGCGTCGTCGTTGCTCACATCTTCATTTTCCAATTTGAATTTTGCGTTCTTGGCCAGATGCCGGACATTTTCTGCTGTCCCGCTAATGAAATTATCCACCGCCAACACGTCCCAGCCTTCGGCAAGCAACCGGTCACACAAATGCGAACCCAGAAATCCTGCTCCTCCCGTGACTACCGCACGCATTCTTCCTCCAAAAATCTCAGCTCGCCAGTGTAGCCTGCGCTCCGCCGATTGACCACCTCGCCATCGCAAGATACCATGCGTCCACTCTCATGACTTTTCGTAATAGTTTTGCGCCGGGGAATGTAGCGCCGCGCCGGTATACCCGCCGTTCCAGTGGCCTGGGCCTTCTGCTCCTGATCGCCTTTATTTTCTGTTTCTTTTACGTGGGCCGCTGGCTCATTGTCGAAGATCCTCTCGACCACGCTGAGGCCATCGCCGTCCTCAGCGGCCGCATGCCCCTTCGAGGCCTGGAAGCAGCCAAACTCTATCGCGCCGGCTACGCTCCGGAAGTCTGGCTGACGCATTCCACGGAACCAGGTAAATCGCTGCAAGATATGGGCTTGAAATATCTCGGAGAAGAGGATTACAACCGCGAAATTCTCATCCACGAAGGCGTGCCGCCTGCCGCGATTCATGTACTCGAGCCGCCAATTCTCAACACCGCCGACGAAATCATCGCCATCAAATTCGCATTGAACGCCGCCCCGCTCCGCACCGTGATCATTGTTACCAGCAAGCCGCACACCCGTCGCGTGCACACCCTGTGGCGAATGCTTACTCACGGTGAAGGCCGCATTATCGTGCGCGCATCGTCACAGGACCCCTTCGATGCCCGCCATTGGTGGCGGAATACCACCGATGCCTTGGATGTGGTCAGGGAAGTTCTAGGGCTGCTGAATGCCTGGGCTGGCCTGCCGTTTCATCATTCTTAATTAGTGGTGCCAAAATGCTTGAGCGCGCCGCGGCTAAAAAAATAAAAATCGTTTCCGCGGTGTCTGTACTCGTTCATCTTGCAATTCCGGCACATGAGGCAAGTCGCGGCCTTCGAACGCAGCCTTCGAATTAGCTATAAATAATGCATGCGCCTTATCTTTTCCGAACGCTTTCGCGACCACCTCAAACGCCGCCCGCAATTGCGTAGGCCTCGAGGTGGTATTGTGCGCGTCACTGCATACAAAATGAATCAAGCCTGCTTCAATCCAGCGCATCGCATCTTTCTGCGCCGCCGGGCCAAACCGCCCCAGCAGCGCCCCGCCGGTCACTTGCCCGTAACAGCCACGGCGTATCCAGGTAATCAGCCGTTCCGGCCGCAATCGCAATAATCGATTGCGCTCTGGATGCGTCACAATCGGACGTATTCCCGCTAGCTGCATCTCATGCAAGGTCTGGTCCATCGCCGGCGGAATAGCAATCTCATTAAATTCCACCAGCAAATAGTCCTTCTGATTCACGCAGAAGCGCGGCGCGTGCTGTTTCAACGCCTCAATATTCTCCGGGTTCATGTGAAAATCGCATCCCGTGGCCAGTTTCAGCCGGTCGCCAATTTCTGTCTGCAGCTCTTTGCACAACGCCCGAATTTTTGGGTAATCGAAAAAGTGTGTGCTGTTGGAATGGGGAGTCGCCACCAGGTGGGTGATCCCATCGGTGATAGCCGCGTTGGCCATTTCCACCGATTCCTCCATTGTTTTTGGGCCGTCGTCCAGTCCAGGCAAAATGTGGCAATGCAAATCAATCATAGTGGCGGTACCGATGGTCTGTGCTCTCTATTTTAATCTTCGCTCATCCCGCCGCCGGGTACCAATGCCCACGTATATCCCCGTAAACAAGCTGTAAACACCTCCGCAGTCAGCTTGGTTTTGTCCTCGCCGAAACTGTTATATTTGATGTGTAAGTGCCGCCGAGCTTGTGGCCTTTGTAACCTCAATAAACCGCCGCATAGCGGATTAAGAGAAAATCTTAAACATCAAACGAGGAAGACGACGAACTCATGCCAACCGACCGGAAACCCGAATTTTTTAAAGGCGCCCAGCTTAAAGTAGGCATTATTGGCTGCGGCTATGTGGGATTGCCGCTGGCGTTACGTTTTGCCGAAGCGGGCCACAAAGTTACAGGTTTCGATACCGACCCAAAAAAGGTCTCCATGCTCAACGCCGGAAAATCTTACATCGAGCACATCCAGCAAACCAAGATTCAACAATTTGTGAATAGCAAACATTTCGGCGCCACCACCGATTTCGAGAAACTGAAAGAATGCGACGCCATTATCATCTGCGTCCCAACTCCCCTCGATGAACGGCGTGAACCGGATCTGAGTTACGTCGAGCAGACCGCGCTCTCCATTCAGCCCCATCTGCAAAAGGGCCAACTGGTCGTGTTGGAATCGACTACTTACCCGGGCACCACTGAGGAGCTCGTACTTCCCATCCTGGAAAAAAACGGCTTTAGCTGCAAAATCGCCGTCGGCCCGCAGAACGAAAACATCCCTTGCGATTTTTTCCTCGCTTTTTCTCCTGAGCGTGAAGATCCCGGCAACAAGCAGTATGGCCTGGCGCAAATCCCTAAAGTCGTTGGCGGTATCAATCCACCCAGCACCCGCGCTGCAATCGCGCTTTACGCCCAGGTGGTCGCCAAAGTCGTTCCTGTCAGCTCCACGCGCGCCGCGGAAATGGCCAAGCTGCTCGAGAATATTTTTCGCTGCGTGAATATCGCGCTGGTGAACGAGCTGAAAATGCTTAGCCTGCGCATGAATATCGATATCTGGGAAGTCATCGATGCCGCGGCCACCAAGCCTTTCGGCTTCATGCCGTTCTATCCTGGCCCCGGCCTGGGCGGCCATTGCATCCCTGTCGATCCTTATTATCTTTCCTGGAAAGCCCGCGAATTCGACTTCTCAACCCGCTTTATCGAACTCGCCGGCGAAGTGAACACCGCCATGCCCTATCACGTCGTAGACGCCATCGCCGCGGCCCTCAACAACCACGAGAGGAGTCTCAAGGGCTCCAAGCTGCTCGTCCTCGGCGTTGCCTACAAAAAAGATGTCGACGATTTGCGCGAATCACCCACGCTCAAAATTATGGAATTACTCAAGCAACGCGGAGCGGACTTCGACTACAACGACCCTTACTTCCCGCAGCTTCACAAAATGCGCCATTACAATTACGAAGAAATGAAGTCTGTGCCTATCAATCCGCAGACCCTCGCCAGCTATGACGGCGTGATCATCGCTACCGATCACTCCAGCTATGACTACAACGCCATCGTGGACGGCGCCAAACTGGTGGTCGACACTCGCAACGCTACCCGCCGCGTTATGCGTCATCGCGACAAAATTGTGCTCTGTTGATCGCGCGCTGAACGAAACGCTGGATCAAACAATCCAGCTGGAAATCCCGAATGTTGCTTGCCAAGGACGGCGTAAGAGTTTTTCTACTCCGCCTTCACCAGCTCCACTCGCGCCGTCGCAAATGGCATCACTGCTTCAAGCAGCACCGGCAGGCGCGCATCTGTATTGCTCAAATACAAAATAAAGTGCGCATCTTTCATTTCTGCGCCGTTATCCAAAACCTGTAGCTCAATCTTGTAAGTATTAAAATTCCCCGCAGGCACAGTGACTGCTTCGCCGCGCCCCTGCAACCGGGCATGCACATCGTACAATTTGTGCCCGTCGTAAACCGGGCTGCGAACCTCCGGAGTTTTCGCCCAATCCACGGTTCTCAGGTACTGCATCATCCCCAGCGGATCGCGCGTCCCGGGCAATACTCGCGCCGCTGTGGCATTCGCAGGTGCCGGCTCCTTTACCGATGGCGACAGGCGCTGCACGGAGTCCACCGTCTGCCCCTTTTCATTCAGGTGCATTTCATATTGCATGCTCACCAGCGTGCCCGCGTCGCTGTAGGAATCAAACTGATCGTCCAGCGCAAACATCATGCGCAGAGGATTTTCCGTGTGCGCAAAAGCCTGCAGGTGCCACGCGTTTTTGCCCAGGAAATTGCGCTTCTCCGCAACCTTCAAAAGAAGGTTCGCTACGTTACTCAACTTCGACACATTCGCGGAGTATTGCCAGGTCTCGCCCGTGCGCAGCGGCGAAGCAGCCTCAGCAATCACGGCTGCTTTTTTCTTATCCACGGGCTGCCTTGCAGCATCAGGTGAAGGCCGCGAAGTCTCGCTCGGTTCCGCTGCCCCGCCGTCTTTGGGTTCTTCCGGCATCGCCGGTTGCGGCGCCGTCACAGTCACAGCCGCGGACGCCCGCGAAATTTCTCTCCGGGTGTGCATCTGCCACGCCACCGCGCCACCAGCCAAGAACGCGATGCCTATCAACGCCAGTGTCGTTTTATTGCTCATATCCTATCCGTGACGCTCCTCGCAAACAGTACCTTGCACTCCAAATTTCCGTCGTACAATTATCTCGCTCGCGGCACTCCAGGCTTCTTTGCCTGCGTTGCCGGATACTTTCAGCGTATCAAAACGCGCACCGCGCGTCTTTGCCAGGACTTATGGTTTTTCTATCGCCGCTTGACGCCGCGATATCCTTCCGGGGAGGATTTTTCTTATGCGCTACCTTGTGACCGGCGGCGCCGGTTTCATAGGTTCAAATACCGTCGACGAATTGGTGCGCCGCGGCCACAGCGTGGTGGTCCTCGATGACCTTTCCGGCGGCAAAGAAGAAAATCTCGCCGAAGTCCGCAACAAAATCACCTTCATCAAGGGCACCATCACCGACATCGAGATCATCCGTCGCGCCATTTTTGAAGCCGATTTCGTAATCCATTTGGCCGCGCGTACCTCCGTGCCTTTCTCGATGAAAGACCCCATCGAAACCAATCGCATCAACATCGATGGCACCCTCAATGTTCTTGTTGCTGCGCGCGACGCCAAGGTGAAGCGCGTGGTCTTCGCTGCTTCTTCTTCCGCTTACGGCGAAACTCCCACGCTGCCAAAAACCGAAAACATGCAGCCGCAGCCCATTTCTCCTTATGGTGTCTCGAAATATGTAGGCGAGCTGTACGCCCAGACTTTCGGCCGCTGCTACGGCCTGGAAAACGTTTGCCTGCGTTACTTCAACATTTTTGGTCCACGGCAAGATCCTAGCTCCCCCTATTCAGGAGTGTTGGCAAAATTTTGCACCGCTTTCCTGGAAGAAACCGAACCCGTCATTTTTGGCGACGGCACGCAATCGCGCGATTTCACCTACGTCGACAACGCTGTGCAAGCCAATTTGCTGGCCTGTGAAGCTCCCCGCGCCTCCGGACGGGTCTTCAACATCGGCACTGGAATGCGCGTCAACTTGAATGAAGTCGTCGCAGCCCTGGGCGCCATCTCGGGCAAGCCACTCAACGCGCGCTATGACCCGCCGCGAGACGGTGACATTCGCGATTCCCAGGCAGACATCTCCCACGCCCGCGCCGTTCTCGGGTACGAACCCACCGTCCTTCTGGAAGAGGGCCTGCAGCGCACCTTCGACTGGTATCGCGCCACCCAAGCCGCAAAAACCGAAGCCAAATCCTAGACACCCTTTTTAGCTATTTTCCAAAGATCACTAAGAGAGCGCCGCAGAGTATCGGATTAAGTAGAATTACAGTCCACACGCTCGGGATGGAGGCGTTGCATGACACTCGATATCCGCGGCCTTGCTCCACTTCTGCAGGTATTTGACATGCCGACATCCATTCATTTTTATCGCGACATACTTGGCTTCGAAGTTGTGAATACTTCTGGTCCAGGTGAAGGCGTCGGTTGGGCTTTGTTGCGACTCAATGGTGTCGAACTGATGCTCAACACCGCTTATGAAAGCGAGCAGCGTCCACCTGTTCCCGATGCAAACCGTGTGTCTGCGCACGCCGACACCGGCCCGTACTTTGGCCGCCCGGATGTTGAACAGGCTTACGTCCAATTGCGTATCAAGGGCCTTGATGTAACGGAACCAGTCATTCGAACATATGGCATGAAGCAGCTAAATGTCACCGATCCCGATGGCTACCACTTGTGCTTTCAATGCCCGGCCTGATCGTGAACGAATCCAAGAACGCACCGAGCAGTGAGCCAAAAATTTTTCTCGGCACATCTGCGTTTACTGCAGCGGGATGGCAGGGCGCTTTCTATCCGCCGGAAATAAAATCCAAGGATTATCTCTGCTACTACGCGCAGCATTTTGACACCGTGGAAGTGAACTCCACCCTCTACGGCTGCCCGTCGCCGCGAACCGTAGAAAACTGGGCCGCCAAGACTCCCGATAATTTTATTTTCTCCATCAAGACTCCCCGTTCCATCACTCACGACAAAATCCTCGTGAACTGTGACGCCGAACTCGAAGAATTTCTTACCACCATGGAAATACTGGGCCCCAAGCTGGGCCCAATCCTCTTCCAGTTCCCGCAGTTCAGCCCCGGCGTCTTCGCCGACCGCCACGCCTTCACCGACCGGCTCATCCCGTTTCTCAAAAACTTACCTGCCGGCCGCAAGTTCGCCATTGAGATTCGCAATCCGGAGTGGCTTGACGCCGAATTCGCAGGCTTACTTAGGGAGCAGCAAATCGCGCTAGGCCTACCGGACCTGCCGTACATGCCGCGCCCCGAAGAGCTCGTGCAAAAATTTGATCCCATCACCGCGGATTGGACCTACATTCGCTGGCTCGGTGACCGCAAAGGCATCGAGCTGCAAACAGTAACGTGGGACAAAACTATCGTGGACCGCACCGCGGAGTTAACCATCTGGGTGGATTTCTGCTACCAGATTAAAAGACGCGGCATCCTCATCTACGGCTACGCAAATAATCATTACGCAGGCCATGGACCCGCAACCATCAGGCAATTCCGCGATCTGTGGTGCAAAAAAGGATTCCCGCCATTGCCTGAGCCGTCGCCTGCACCAAGGCCGCTAGCTCCAATTCAAGCCCCGACTAAAAAACAGCCGTCACTCTTCGACTAGCTGAACTCGATTTTCAGCTCGAAAATTACGGCTGTACCGTCGGCCCATAACTCAGCGGCTGGCCCGCCTTGGGCACGTCGTAATTATTCCAGAACCACAACGGCTCGAGTTTTTTCTTCTCCGGCCACACCTGGTCCAGCGTGTCACCTTCAAACAATTCGCCATTCTTCATCACCCAACGAATCGTATTGGTGTTGTGAATATCGTCGAGCGGATTCTTATCGAAAATCACCAGGTCCGCCAATTTCCCAGGCTCGATCGAACCCAAGTCCTGAGGCCGCCCAACAATTTTCGCTCCATTAGAAGTTGCGCAGCGCAAAACTTCCATTGGCGTCATCCCGCCACTAGCCAGCATCCACATCTCCCAGTGGTAACCCAGCCCTTGCAGCTGTCCATGACTTCCTACGCCCACCAAAGTGCCGGCGCGTTGCAGCTTGGCCACCTGCGCCGCTAATATTGGAAACGCGTATTCGTCTTTGCGGAACCATTCGGGCCGCCGCTTGGTTTTCTCATCGATAATTCTGTGTGGCGTAAAATGGTTCAACTTGGCGTTATCGTGCACTTCCGTGTTTTCGTACCAATAATTCTCCCCAAACGGGCCGCCGTAATTCACGATCAGCGTGGGCGTTTCGGCAATTCCCGACTGCGCGAACATCTGAATCACGTCCTTATACAGCGGCGTGATCGGTAAAGTGTGCTCGTTACCGTGGAACCCGTCGATCACGTGCGTCAAGTCCAGCTTCAGATCTATGGCGCCTTCGGTAGTCGGCATCATCTCCAGTTCTTTCGCGGCCTGCACCATGTACTGCCGCTGCCGCCGATTGCCCACGATGTAGCTCTTGATGTTGTGCGTGCCGTAATATTTTCTATATTTCGTCAGCACCCCCTTCACTTCTTCCATGGACTGAAAATTGTTGTCGGAAAAAACTCCCGGCCCGGTTGAAAAAGCGCGCAACCCGATAATATCTCCGGAGTCCGTCAAATCCTGATATGCAAACATATCGTTCGTGCCGGTCTGCACATCCAGCCCGGCGGTCACTCCGTACGCCAGGTTGGCTAAGAACGCCCAGTTTTGCGTGTCCAGAATCCCTCGCCGAATTTCCGTCCAGTGCGCATGGGTATCGATGAATCCAGGAGAGATGGTCTTGCCGCGCACGTCAAAAACCTTCGCCTCGGCCGGAGCACTGCCCCGCGCTCCCACGCTCTTGATGCGATTGTCCTCGATGACGATGTCGGCATTCTTTAGAACTTCGTCGCCCTTCATGGTCACCACTGTCGCGCCGCGCAGCACGATGCTGCCTTTCGGCGTTTTCCTGGGCACTTCCAGCGTCACCGCGATTTCTTCGACGTCCTTCTCTTCCTCCTTTAATTTCTTGGACTCTTTCTTCTCCTCTTTCTTATCAGCTTTTTGGTCGTCTTTTTTTGCGGCCTCGACCTGCTGCGCGTTGGCATCCTTCTTATCGTTATCTTTTGCGTCCTTGGCGTCGGCTTTTTTATCTTCGTCTTTCTTGTCGGCGACTTTTTTGTCTTCGTCCTTCTTTTCATCCTTCGGCGGTTCGAAAGAAATCGCGCTCAGCGGCTCGCGAAACAAACTCGATCCCACCGCCCAAGTAATGGTTTTTCCGTCATCCGCCCACGCAAAATAATCCGCTCCAATATCCGTCAAGCGTTTTGCTGGCACTGCCGCCGTACTCACGTTGACTGTCGGCGCCTCGCCTCCCACCACCGGCATCGCGATCAGATAAAGCTGATTCATCACGTGCGCCAGCACCCATTGCCCGTCGGGACTGGCCCGCACATCGTCAGCGGGAATCGGCTCTTCAAAAAAATATAGCCCCTGCCCCTTTACCTGCAGATGCGTGCGCCGATCTGTCCCGTCGTAGCGCAAAGACACCAGGCCCTGCGGCGTGTACACGTAAATGCGATCCTTCTCGTGAGTAAAATGCGGTCCGCCTGCTCCGCGCGCCGGCAAAATCAAATTCGCTTCGCCGCCTTCCGATGGAATCCACACCAGATCAGCGTTGCCCGTTTGCCCGCCATCAAATTCACTGTTCTCCCGGTCATAGGCATTCCCACGCAGCGCCACAATTTTCGACCCATCTGGCGACCACGCCGGATTGCTGTACACCGCCAGCGATTTTGACAATTGCACCGGCTTGCCACCGCTAGACGGCACCTTCCATAATTGCCCGCCTTCGCTCGACCACGTCACATAAGCGATGAATGTTCCGTCCGGTGACCACGCCGGCTGAAATTCGTGTCCACCGCCGCTGGTCAAACGCTGCGGCTGCCCGTGAGGTAAATCCATGGTGTACAAGTGCGTCATCGCCGAAAACGCCAGCCTCTTGCTATTCGGCGACTCCACCGGATCCATGATCAAACGCACTTTGACCGGCCCTTGCTCCACTCGCTGCGGAAAGTCCAGCTTCGGCCCGATGTCCTGCGAAACTTGCGCTGTGAACGGAATTATGTTTTCGTTCCCGCTCGCGAGATCGAGCCGCCGGATTTTCCCATCCTGGTTATAAACAATTTCTTTGCCGCTTGGCAGAAACGCAAACCCCGGAAACACGTCGCGCGTGAATCGCGCTTCCTGATCGTCGCGCGTCACCGGATATTTCACCCAGTGATCTTCGCCCGTTTCCAGATTGCGTAGCCGCAATCCTGTTTCCGTTTCATACCGCGTCACGTATACCAACTGTTTTCCATCCGGTGACAATGTCGGCCGAAATGCGCTTTCCGGCTGCGAGATAATTTCGTCTTCATCCCCGGTCTTCCGGTCGCGCCGCACGATCTTCCACAACGGCAACTGCGCGTTATAACTGAAGGGCCCTTGCCGCACCGCGTAATACAAATATTTTCCGTCCGGCGAAGCCACCACCCCTACGGCGTTATGCCGTTCCTTCCGCGGCGTCGTAGGCGTCGGCTTGGACTTGGTGATTTGCACGCCCGTCCCGCCATCCACGTGAAACATCCATAGTTCGTTCGCCCCGATACCGAACGGCATCTTCGACGCCACAATGTATTTCCCGTCGGGCGTCCATGCCGGCGACGTGAAATCGTCGGCGGTATTTTTCGAAACCTGCTTCACCCCAGTGCCATCCGGATGGATGATCCAGATGTTTTCACTGCCTTCGCGGTCGGAAATGAACGTAATCCATTGCTCGTCGGGAGAAAATCTCGGCTGGCTGTCGAAAGCCATGCCGCCGGAAATCAGCTTGGCCTGTCCGCCGTCAACCGGCAAAGTGTAGAGGTCGCCCATCAACTCAAACACAATAGTTTTTCCGTCCGGCGAAACGTCCAGTGATAACCACGTTCCCTCATCGGTCGTAAAAGTGATTTTGTGGTCCGGTTTCAGCGGCAGTCCCTTTTTCTCGTCCTTCTTGTCAAGTTTTTGCTCATCCTTCTTATCTTGGTCTTGCCCTTGATCCTTCACGTCCTCAGCAGCAAGTTGATCGTTGCCCAGCTGAATATCCATATGCGAAACTTCGGCGCTGGCTCCCCTCACGCCAAAACCGATGAATAGCGCCGCAATCCCCAGCCACGTCGCAAGCCCACACACCCCCGGTTGCTTGGCAATCATCCTGGTAATTCCTCCATTGCGGATTTGACGTGTAAAAACCCGAATCGTTCTTCTATCTAACGACTACTCAGTGCCGCCGCCCCGTTCCCCCGAAATCACAAAGCCGGGCATCATAACTCGCCGCACCACTCTGTGCATCATCTCATTATATCTTCGCGGTTCCGCACCACTCTCAGTACAATTGATCATCTCAAATTAGTTCAACCCACAGCGCGGGAGAACGAACTGCAGATGGGTCACTTGGGAGTCGCGGCGACTGAATCTCTCACAATTGCTCCGCAGGAAAGTTCGGATGTTTTGGATTTGTCGCTGGTTCTTCCCACCTATAACGAGAGCGCGCACATCGACGCAATCGTCGAGCAACTCATCCCCGTGCTCGACGGCATTCCTACACTCCGATACGAAATTATTATCCTGGACGACGATAGTCCCGATCGTACTTGGGAAAAAGCGTTTCAGTTATCCCAAAAATTTCCTCAAGTGCGCGCGATTCGCCGTCAGAACGAGCGCGACTTGTCCACCGCGGTTCTGCAGGGATGGCAAATCGCTCGCGGCGAAGTTTTTGCCGTGATGGACGCGGACCTGCAACATCCCCCCGAAACCATCACCCAATTGTGGCGGGCCATGAAACGCGGCGCGGACCTCGCGGTCGCCAGCAGGAACGTCGAAGGCGGTGGCGTAAGCGACTGGACTCTTCCCCGGCGCATCGTTTCGCGAAGCGCTCAATTGTTGGGACTCGTTGTGCTGCCTGAGGTCGCCGGAAAAGTCAGTGACCCTCTGAGCGGCTATTTCATGGTGTGGCGTTCCGCATTGGAAGGGCGCGAGCTGAAGCCATTGGGGTACAAAATCCTGATGGAAGTGTTGACACGCGGCATAGTAGAAAAAATCTCGGAAGTACCTTACGTATTCCGCGAAACCCCGGAGCGCCCCAGTAAGCATTCGCCAGCGGTGTTCGCGCAGTACCTGCAGCACCTCAGCCGTCTGCGCATTCACCTGTTGAAGACCTCTCCCTTTGTACGCTTCTGCATCGTGGGCGCCAGCGGAACGTTGATCGACACCACTATGCTCTTTCTTTTAAGCGATCCGCGCACGCTGAACTGGAGTCTGAGCGGAAGCAAAATTATTGCCGCCGAAGTGGCCCTTACGAATAATTTTGTCTGGAATGATTTATGGACCTTCGGCAAATTTTCCAAGCACCAGAACAGCTTTCGTCAGCGTGTCCGCCGTTTCCTCAAATTCAACCTGCTGTGTTCCGTTGGAATTATCTTGAATCTCATTATCTTGAATGTCGGCTTCAAGGTATTCCATATGAACCGCTACATCGCGAATTTATCCGCCATTTTTGTAGTCACTTTTTGGAACTATAATACCAACCGCAAACTTAGCTGGCGCACCACCGCAAAAGAATAGAAAATTATTCCCATGACAAATGTGTTGAAAAGTAGAGGCAATACCGCAGTTCTCGTGTGCACAGTGATATTCGCTATCGCTGCAATTAGCATGCCCGCCGTGACGCATGCGCAGGATGACGCCGCCACTCCGCCAGCCGTTAATCAAATGGCGCACGACATCTTCAAGCAACTGGTGGAGATCAATACCACCGATTCGGTGGGTAACGTGACCACCG
Organism: Verrucomicrobiia bacterium; assembly: GCA_035482155.1. Lineage (GTDB taxonomy): Bacteria > Acidobacteriota > Terriglobia > Acidiferrales > UBA7541 > Acidiferrum. Next base: position 48,463 of record DATHRB010000025.1, read on the forward strand.
CCGCCGAAGCCATGGCCAAACGCTTGCTGGACGCCGGATTCGCCGACAAAGACGTCATCGTCGCCGGCCCCAACGAAAAAAAGAAAAATGTAGTCGTGCGCTTCCGCAGCAGCGGCAAGCGCAAGCCCATTTTATTTATCGGCCACCTGGATGTCGTGGAAGCCCGTCGCGAAGACTGGACCACCGACCCATTTCAGTTCGTCGAAAAAGATGGCTTTTTCTACGGACGCGGCACCAACGATATGAAAGCCGGCGACGCCCTGCTGCTCACCACTTTCATTCGCCTTAAAAAAGAAGGCTATGTCCCTGATCGCGATTTGATACTCGCCCTCACCGCCGACGAGGAAGGCGGCAATTTCAATGGCGTGGAATGGCTCCTCAAGGAACATCGCGACTGGGTGGACGCCGAATATTGCATCAACCTCGACGGCGGTGAGTTCGAACAGCAGAACGGCAAGCGCCTGCTGGCCGCCATGCAGGGCAGCGAAAAAGTCTATGCCGATTTCCAATTCGAATCCGTAAATCCGGGTGGTCACAGCTCGGAGCCGGTGCGCGATAACGCGATTTACCACCTGGCCGGCGCGCTGGCCCGCTTGCGCGATTACGATTTTCCGGTGAAGGTCAACGAAATCACCGAAAATTATTTCGCGCGCACCGCCGAAATTTCTCCCGGCGATTCCGCTGCGGACTTAAAAGCCGTTGCTAAAGATCCGCCCGACCAAGCCGCCGCCGCCCGCCTTTCGCGAGAGCCTTATTACAACACCTTGCTGCGCACCACTTGCGTGGCCACTATGCTGAGCGGTGGACATGCTCCCAACGCTTTGCCGCAGACCGCTCGAGCCAATGTGAATTGCAGGATTTTTCCGGGCGAAAATCCCGAAGATGTGCGCAAAACCCTGGAGCGCGTGGCTGCCGATTCGAAAGTAAGCGTCACTCTGGTGCCGCAGCTGGGCGCCGACGGCAAACCCGTTCCCACCGTCACCGTGCCGCCTTCCGCGCTGCTCCCTGAGGTGGTCAAGGCCATGGAGAAAACCCTGAATTCCACCTACCCCGGCGTGCCCCTGGTAGCCACCATGTCCGCGGGAGCCAGCGACGGCAAGTTCACACGCACCGCCGGAATCACCACCTTCGGTATCGCTTGCATGTTCTTTGAACTGGGCGACAACCGCGCCCACGGAAAAGACGAACGCATCGGCGCCCAGGATTTTTACGACGGGGTCAATTTCACCTACAAATTAATCCGCGCTCTGAGCGTATCAAATTAACCTGTAGATTAATGTTGTTATAATTTTATATTACCCAACAAGTAATCTTGGACACTCTCTCCCGTCGTAATATCCACAACCAGTTACAACCACTACAGTAGGAGGGTGCCCCACCCTCGATTTGTCGGGTGGGTCTTTCTATTAACGTTGATTTTTGAAGTTAACGTAAACGTTGTTTTTGAAGTTGGCGTAAGGCAGTTGAACTAACCGGCACCAATCCATCGAAATGAGTTACAAAACTCCCTGGGAGGGCTAAACGATTTCGCCGATTTTTTTATCCAGGTGGGCGAGGGCGGCTTCGAGGGATTTGCGGTGTTGCGGGTGGGTGGCCGATTCCAGGTCGTTAACGATTCTGATCCGGGAGAGTTGTAAGTCTTTACGTTCCTGATCGCGTCTTAACTGCTCGGCCGTTTTGGCCGCCGAAGTCGATTTCTCTTGCTTGGCTTCCAGAAGCTCGACCTGTGACTCTACGTCCTTGCTTTCCCATCCTCTAGCCATAACGATATTTTGACATAATTCGAGCGGTCTGTGGATATTTTCCGCGAAAAATTGTCAGGCGCTGGCGGCCCGGCGTCGCGGCAAAACAGGTACCGAAGGATGCATCACGCTTTGCACTGTGCTCTCAGCTGTACGCGCAAGATTCTCGGCAAATACCCCGGAATACGAAAAGATCGCGCTGCGGTCCGCCCAGCGAAGCCGCAAAATCCATCTCCCATCCATCTCTTCGACGTGCGCGGAAATCAGTTCCGCCACGGGAATGACCAACAGAGGGTGAAAGTCTGCTTCCAATGCCCACAGCTTTTGTGAGCCCACAAAAAGCTGCACCGGAACCGCGAAGCTTCCTGACTGAAATGTACCGCCGTCGACCACCATTAAAGCCCCCAGTTCCCGGGCCTTATCGTCGATTCCAGACGTAGCTTTGGGAGGTGGCAGCAGAATAGCCACAATAAACGCCACTAGCCCGGCAACCGCCAAAAAATAGCTGCCAAAAAAGCCGATAGGCAAGATCACCAGGGCGGCGCCAAAAACACCCAGCACCATACGAAAAATGACCCAGGAGCGCTCGTCTCGTCGAAGATTCAGGACTTTAGGAACCAGCAAGACTACGGCGAATCCAGCCCCAATGACTGTCTTGCGCAATTTGGCGCCTAAGCCATCGGTTAGAGCGGTTTCAGTGGTCGTTGCGGTACTCATGGTATCGTCCCGGATGCGTCTTCAATGGTGCTACCTGCCCTTAAGGGCAGGTCCAGGATAATACGCGATTTCTGCGTCTCTGTGTAGATGATGAATTAGACCAAAAAGTAGCAGCTCTTTAGTGTGAAATGCCGCCGGGCGCGGATTTCAGCTTGGGGTCATCGCCTTTCATGGCCGCCTCGGACAGCAAAACGCGGCCGGGTTTCACGCCCGTGGCTTTGCCGTCGTCCCAAACAAGCGTGCCATTCACAAAAACTTTCTCAATTCCGCTCGAAAGCTCAAATGGCTTTGCGAAAGTGGCGTGATCGATCACCGTATCGGGGTTAAAAAGCACCAGGTCAGCAAACGCGCCTTCGTGCAGTATGCCGCGCTCTTTCCAACCCATGCGCTGCGCCGGCAGACCGGTCATTTTATGAATGGCCTCCGGCAGAGTAATCCAATGTTTTTCGCGAACATACACGCCGAGCACTCGCGGAAACGTTCCCGCGCCGCCCGGGTGATGCGAACCAATCCCGCCATCGCTCGCAACCATCACCCAAGGCTGCTGATAAAAAGCCTGAATGTCCCGCTCCATCATGGATTTGGCGATGATGCTGGCCTCGGTGTTGGTTGCGTCGCCCTCGCGAATAATCTGAATGTACATTTCCGTCGGCGAAATTTTATGCGCGCTCGCCAGTTCCGCGATGTTGTGGCCGATATATTCAGGATGCGGAGCGAATTCCGTAATGGTCACCGTGTCCGCACCGCCGGTATCGGTCAGCGCCTTTTCCACACTTTGCGGATTTGTATATTGTTTGTCGGGCATCAGCACTTTGATGTTGGCATTCCACGCGTCATACGGATAACAGTCAGCCAGGAAATCCAGCCCCCGTTTGCGAGCTGCTTCGATTACATTAATGAACTCAATCGCTTTGCCCCACACCGCCACGGTATGCAACTTGATGTGCGAGTGTTCGATGGGCAAATGCGCGCTCTGTCCGATAGCAATTTCTTCTTCCAGCGCGGAAAAGCTCTTGTTGCCTTCGTCACGGACATGCGTCTCGTAAAAGCCGCCATGTTTTGCCGCCACTTCCGCCAGCGCCACAATTTCCGCGGAGGAGCTATAGCTGGCCACATCGTATCCAAGGCCGGTGGACACACCGAGTGCGCCTTCGTTCATGGCATCTTCGGCCAGAGCCACCATTTTTTGAATTTCTTCGGCGGTTGCTTCGCGTTGAAAATCCTTGCCCATTACCTGTGCCCGCACCGTCGCATGTCCGAACAGTGTTGCGACATTCAGTGCGGCTGGCGCTTTGCGCCGGGTATCCATCCATGCACCAATCGGCCACGGCGAAAAACCGTCGGGACCCAGAATCACCGTAGTGACGCCCTGCGAAATTTGCGTCTCGGCCAGCGGATCCTTGTCCAGCCCTTGCTCCGAATGGTTATGAATATCAATGAATCCAGGCGCCAGAATGAGCCCTTGCGCGTCGATAACTTGTTCTCCTTTTAAAGGCTTGAACACCCCGATCTTGGTAACGCGATCGCCTGCAATACGCACGCTGACTTTTTTCAGCGGCGCGTCGCTGCCATCCGACACTTGCGCATTGACGATCACCAACGGCGCAGCCTGCTCCGGTTTCTCCTGCGCCGCGATCCCGCCCGCCGCAACCGTCACTGCAAGCAGCAATAGCGCGCCAGCTTTTAAAACAAATAACTTCATGGCAACCCTCAGACCGCAGCAGTATCACAAAAATCACGCCTCAGGGAAGCATTGGTTTTGGAAAGGTAACTGTAATTTACAAGACTCAAAAGTCAGAACCCATGAATCCTTGGTTCGTTGACTCGTTTCCCGCCACAACCTAATCGGAGCGGCGAATGGCAGATTCCTCCTCGCTGATCGGACAGACCGTTTGTCATTACCACATCCTCGAAAAACTCGGGGACGGAGGCATGGGCGTGGTTTACAAAGCCCAGGATACGCGCCTGGACCGCTTCGTCGCGCTGAAATTTCTGCCTGACAATGTGGCAAGAGATCCGCAGACGCTTAGCCGCTTCCGCCGCGGAGCAAAAGCCGCATCTGCACTGAATCATCCCAACATTTGCACCATCTACGACATTGGCGAAGAAAACTCCCGAGCGTTTATCGCCCTGGAGTATCTGGAAGGCACCACGCTCCGTCACCGCATAAGAGACCGCGCCACGGAGCTGGAGTCTTTGCTCTCGCTCAGTCTGGAAATTACTGAAACGCTGGACGCCGCACATGCCAAGGGAATCGTGCACCGCGACATCAAGCCCGCAATATTTTTGTTACCGAACGTGGCCACGCCAAAATCCTCGATTTTGGTTTAGCCAAGCAGGCCACCATCGGCGAAGGTCTTTCCGCGCTGCCCACCGCCGCGTCCGAAGAAATGCTGACCAGCCCGGGCACTGCCTTAGGCACTGTTTCCTATATGTCCCCGGAACAAGTGCGCGGCAAAGAGCTGGACGCTCGCACGGACCTCTTTTCTTTTGGCGTGGTGCTCTACGAGATGGCCACCGGCGCACTGCCATTTCGCGGGGATACCAGCGGCGTTATCTTCGATGGCATTTTAAATCGAGACCCGGTCGCTCCAGTCCGGTTGAATCCCGATCTGCCGCCGAAACTCGAAGAAATCATCAACCGCGCGCTGGAGAAAGACCGATAGTTGACGCAGACGGCTAATTCTAATTACTTAACCGGGATAAGGTCGAATTTTCCCGGGCCGTCCTCATAAAACAGCGCGCCTTCTGTTTTGTCACCACCGCTCCAGTGTTTATGTCCGCCGGGAACCATCAGGAAGTCTCCCGGACCTACGCGCTTTTCGCCATCCTCATCCTTATAAAGATAAGCGCCCTTAATGACTACGATGCGCGTGTCATTGGTGTGGTAGTGCATCCCTGCGTCGTAGCCCGGCTTGAATTTCGAGAGCGTTGCATGAGGGCCATTGTCCGGGTCACCGTAAAGGACGGCAGTGGATACCGCGCCTGAACTCCTCTCCATGGGTTTAAATGTTACCTTACTCGCAGATACGTAGGTGGCGTGATCCCTGCTTAATTCTTTTTGGGCCCGCGCCACAGCGAGCGACGAGACGACCAGTAACGCAGCCACTGCCACCACGGTCAGTGATTTTGTCATAGTTTTCCTCCGTATGTTTTGAGACTCAATTTTGAATGGGACGCCTGGTTGCAGAATGTATACACCAAATGTGAACAGGACGATACATATTCCGCTGCGGTCTGGTACAGAAATTAGAGAGAGAGATTCAGAATTCGCGCGTGTTGAGCACTTTATCGGCAAAGTCCTTAGCGCCCGGCTTGCCCGCCATAACCATTTCGGCCCATTCAGCGCCGCCTTGCGAAAAACGAATGGCTTCGCTCGTCAGCGATTCGGGCCCTCCGGAATCGTTGCCGCCGAAATAAATGCGATCCATGGCATGTGCCGCGGCAATGCGATTTTTTGTGTATTGTCCGGGTACGCCCATGAACATGGGATGGCCGCGGCGGTAAATGCGCACTTCCACCGGATCGACATTGAACTCCGGCAACACTTTCTGGAAATCCGCCAGCACTTGCGCCGCCAGCTTTTTGCAATTGTCTTCTTCCAGCAGCGTGGAGCGCTGGTTTTCGCGCAGCGGCGTGTAGAACGAAAGAATGTTGTGTTTCTGGTGATAGCCGGGCATGTTGCGAATGGTCCAGTCGGCCACAATAAAATCCGTGAAGGAATTTCCCGGACACCAGGTGTCGTAGCCGCGGTTGTAGACTGGCTTATCGAAAATTAGGTTTACCACCGGGTATGGCGCGTAACGCGTGCGCCGCATCGCCGTTTTCTGATCGTAAGGAATGCCCATGACCAGCCGCGAAGTAATGTGTTTTTGCGTACACATGATCACTGTTTTTGCCGCCACGGTAACCAACTGCCCGTCATGGAAATACGTTACCTTTACGTGATCGTCAGCCGGAACGACTGCCACCACCGTGGCCTCGCCAACCATGCGCTCCTTGTATTTCAGTTGTAGCACTTCCACCAGTTTGTGCGTGATGCACCCAAGCCCGCCAGGCAAAATCACGCGCTTGGCGTCTTCTCCAGTGATCAGACCCTGCAACGTAGCCAAAGCCACAAACGCGGACGTGTCTTCCGTGGTGGCACCCCAGTTGGAGGGGCCGTAGCCATCCCACCACTGCTGAATTTCCGGGGCGTACTTCGACGTGTAATCGGTGAGCGACTGCGCGTCCAGTTCATCCACGTGTTTCAAGATGTCGATCTTCATCATGTCCTCGCGAAATTTCTTAAAGCTGGCGCGCACTTCCAGCGGATACGGCAAATGGTCCAACCCGGCGTTCCACGTGTCAGCAACAAACGTTTTGTTCACGATTGTCGGGTCCGGATTATTTACAGGCAAAAGTTTTAACCCCATCTCTGCCGCCAACTGGTCTCCATGATCGCCTTTGAAGGCATAGGCCGAGCCGGTCGCGAACACCGCGCCATCGTATTCTTCCTGGTAAGCGTTGCCGCCAAAGTGATCTTCCTTTTCGAGCAGCAGCCAATCTTTGCCGCGCAGGAAATACCCGGCGGAGAGCCCCGCGACGCCTCCACCGATGATCACTATGTCAGCCTTGCGCGTGGCCTCGGGCCGCTGGAATTGATGGCCGTCGCGCACTTGGTGGCAGATTTCGAAATGTTCGCCCTCGACTCGCGGCGTGGAGGATTTCTCGTCCGGAACGGCCAGCAGGCTTGCATCAATCGGGCAGCCTCCAGCCACCGATCCTGCGACTACGTATTTGATGAAATTGCGGCGTGAGTGCGACATGAGTCTCCCTATTCAAAAAGCTTTACGTTGCGCGCGAGTGCGCAATTGAAACCAGATGACAATCAAAATTACCGAAGCGGCAAAAATCAGCGTGGAGATGGCGTTGATTTCCGGGGTAATTCCGCGGCGCAGGCGGCCCCAGATTTCCAGCGGTAGAGTATTGTCGCGGCCGATCAAAAAAAACGTGACGGCGATTTCGTCCATGGAAAGAGTGAAGATCAGCAAGCCTGCTGCAATAAGGGAGAGTTTTAAGTTTGGCAAGGTCACCCGCCAGAAAGTTTGCAGTGGCGTCGCGCCCAGATCGAGCGAAGCTTCTTCCTGCGCGCGATCCATTTTTTGCAGCCCAGCAAAAAGTTCGGTAGTTGCTACGGAGATCAACGCCGTGCCATGACCGAGAAAAACGGTGAGCAAGCTCAAGTGCGCGCCCGCGTACACCGCGAACATCAACAACGAAAGTCCAGTAATGATCCCCGGCAAAATCAGCGGCAGCAAAACCAGCCGCCGGAAAAGCGCTTGGCCCGGAAAGCTGGCGCGATCGAGCGCAAGACCGGCAAGCAAACCCAGCGTGAGTGAAAGCACGACACTGCAAGCGGCAACGATCAGGCTATTCAGTACCGACGTCCAGATGGCGCCGTCGCCAAAAAGTTGGCGATACCAATCAAGCGTGAGGTGGCGTGGCGGAAAGCCTCCAACGCCGTCGCGATTGAAGGAATAAACCATGAGCACCATGATCGGCAGATAGATGAACGCGAACACTAGCCACGCATACGCTGCAAGCAGTGGCGCTCTACGGGTTACCGCAGTAATGGAGCGCGTAGCTGCTGTAGATGTTGTGGCACTCATCGGAAAGACCAGCGCTTCTCAAGGCGCTCGGTTAAAAATAAGAGCGTCACGGTGATCAATAGAATGCATACCGAAATGGCTGCGCCAAGCGGCCAGTCATACGCGGCGCCGAAGAGACTCTGCACGATGTTGGCGATCATCGTGCCCGAAGCCCCACCCACAAGTAGCGGCGCGAGAAAATCCCCCAAGGAAAGAACGAACGCAAACGTCGCCCCGGCCAGCAATCCCGGGAGGGAAAGCGGAAGTATCACGCGAAGAAATGTCTTCAGCGGGCTCGCGCCGAGGTCTTGCGAAGCTTCAACGAGCGGCCGCGGAATATGTTCCAGCGCGGCATAAATCGGCAGAAAAACAAACGGCGTATAAATGTGGGTCAGCATCAGAATCACCGCGAAAGGACTATAAAGAAGGAAGCCCACCGGCGCGTTCGTGAGGTGCACATATTGCAGGAAGCCGTTTAAAACTCCATCGCTGCCGAGAATTGTTTTCCACGCGTAGCCGCGAACCAGATAACTCACCCACAGCGGAACGATCACCAGTTGATAAAGAATTTCCTTACTCCGCCCGGCGTGGAAAGAAAGGTAGTAGGCCAGTGGATACCCAAGCAGCAATGAGCAAAGCGTGACCGATGCAGCGATACGCATGCTGCGCAGAAGCACTTGCACATAGACAGGATTTGTAACTAGCGTGCGGTAATTTTGCAGATTCCATTGGTGCACGATAAATCCATCGCGAACCATCCAGAAACTGTGCGCCAGCATCAGCGCATACGGAAGCAATAGAAATAATCCGACCCACAGCAGCGGCGGCAGGGAAATCAGCGATTTGTAAGCGCGGGAATACATCGTTACGAACCAAATCCTGTTACGTGAGAATGCCCGAAACGTTCCTCCGCAAATCTATTCCGAAACTGGCACTGCATCCTGAGCGAAAAAACCGAAATCCTGTTTGCCGGATAATGGGCCGCGTGCGGAAATCTTCACGCGCAACGTCTGGCCGCCGCAATCTATCTCGAGCAATTCGCTGGCACCGCCGTAAAGCTGCTGTTTGACGATCGCGGAGAAGCGCACTTCGGCCGCCGTCGAATTTGCAGCAGAACTTCCAGCGGAATCTGCGAGGGGCTCCGCGAGTCGAATCGCTTCGGGACGTAATGAGAAAACAGCCGGGCCATCCGGCGCAGCGGTGGGCCACTGTAACGCGCCGCACGTTGCGATGCCGCCGCGAATGTCACCACGCACCAGATTCGTCTGCCCGATAAATTGAGCGGTATACGCGGTAGCAGGATGCGAATAAATTTCGCGCGGTGAAGCGATCTGCTCAAGCGCGCCGTCGCGCAGCAACGCGATGCGATCGGAGAGCGCCATCGCTTCATCCTGATCGTGAGTCACGAAAAGAAACGTGATGCCCACTTCGCGTTGCAGAGATTTCAGTTCGCTTTGCATTTCTTTGCGTAAATTGGCGTCTAGCGCGGAGAGCGGCTCGTCCAGCAGCAGCAATAACGGGCGATTCACCAGCGCGCGAGCCAGCGCCACGCGCTGCTGCTGGCCTCCGCTAAGCGTGGCAGGCCGCGCGGAGGCAAAATTCTCCATCTTCACCATGCGCAACGCGTCAGCAACGCGCGCGTCAATCTCGTTTGACGGCGCGTTGGTTACACGCAAGCCGTAAGCCACGTTGTCGCGCACGTTCAAATGGGGAAATAACGCGTATTGCTGAAACACCGTGTTTACGCGGCGTTTGTAAGACGGCAAAGTATCAAGTCGAGCCCCGTTCATCCAAATCTCGCCCGAGCTGGGCTGTTCAAAGCCAGCTATTAGCCGCAGCATGGTGGTCTTACCGGAGCCGCTTTCCCCCAGCAACGTGATGAACTCGCCCGCTGCCACATTCAGGGAAATTCTTTTTAATACTTCCTGCGCGCCGAAGCTTTTGGCCACCGCTCGAACTTGGAGCAATGGCCCAGCCGTCCGCCCTTCTTCCAACGGCGGAATGGCAGGCTCCAGGCTCACTGTGCGGCCTTCACCTCATTCCAGATTTCGTTGTATTTGGGGCGGCGAGGTACGTCTTGCCAGAAATAAATGCGTTGCATGTAAGCGTCTGGATCGTCCAGATGCAGCGTTTTCTTTTCGTCGGCATTCAAAAACTGCGCCGCGCCGGGATTCGCTGGCGTGTAGTGCGTAACATCACTGACTTTTTTCTGCGTCTGCGCTTCCACCAAGTAAGCAAGAAAGGCCTGCGCCAACTCTTTGTTGGAGCTGGCTGCGGTAATCATCAGGTGATCGATCCATCCGGTAGTGTTTTCGCGCGGAATCGTTTCTCCGATAGGGAAATTTAATTTACGAAGGTCATTGGTCATCAGTGGCCAACCCATGGCGACCACGACTTCATGATTCTGAAAAAGATTGGTCAACTCCCCGCCGGTTGCCCACATTTTGCGAATGTTGGGCTTGAGCTCGATGAGTTTTTTCTTCACCGCCTCAAGTTGCGCATCACTCAAATTATAAAGCTGCCTTGGGTCGGGCTTGTCGTAGCCAAGCACCTGCGCCGCCATGTAAATAGTGGACAGTTCATCCCACACCGAGACTTTGCCACGATATTTTGCGTCCCACAAAATTGCCCATGAATCCGGCGGGCGCGCGAATGCCGTCGTGTCGTACAACAGCGGGTTCGGTCCCCACACAAACGGCACGCCGTAAACCTGGCCGTTGAGCTTGACGATGTTCGATTCGCGCAGCTTCGAAGAAAGTTGCGAGTACGCCGGAATTTTTGCAAGGTCCAGCGGCGCGGCAAGCCCCGCGCGCACGATGGAAGCCGCCACGTCACTCGAAGGGGAGATCACGTCATAGTTGGAAGCGCTCCCGCCGCGCAACTTGGCAACCAACTCATCGCTGGTCCCCATGTAGGAAGCAACGACCTTGCAGTGATGGTTTTCCTCGAACGCGCCAATGAACGACGGATCGGCATAGCCTTCCCAAACCAGTAGCGTGAGCGTCGGCTGCTTAGGCTTACAGGCCGCGCAACCCAGCGTGAGAAGCAGCAAAGCCGTAACAACGCATCTTACTGCGCTGTGATTACAGCCATGGGTGGGCCGATTAGTCATCCAACGACACTCCCCTGAAATTAGAATGTGGGCGGCGTATTAATCCACAGCAGCCACGTTTCGCTGCGCCCCGGATTTTTCCAGCGATGCGGCGTGGAGCTCTCAAAATAAAGGCTGTCGCCCGGCTTCAGGCGGTAATGTTCACCGCTATTCAGCCAGATTTCAAAATCGCCGCGGAGCACGTGCAAGAATTCCTCGCCTTCGTGCGCGTAAGATTCGCCGCTGCCGCCACCAGGTCGCACACGAAAGAGATGGGGTTCCATCGCGGTATGACCCCATGCCAACAGTTCCATGCGCACTCCTGGAGTGGTCTCCAGAATTTTGCGTTGCGCCGGGCGCACCAGCCGCGGATTTTCTTCGGCCGCTTCAAAAAACGAAAGAATATTGGTGCGGTAAAAGCGCGCGATCCGCCGCAACGTGGCGATCGAAGAACGCATCTGCCCGCGTTCGAGCGCGCTAAGAAATCCTACCGAGACCCCCGTCGCGCGCGCTACCTGCGCCAGCGAAAGGCCCCGTCGCGTGCGCAAGCGTCGAAAACGTTGGCCCGGCACGCGCGGAGCATCCGGAGGAGCCATCACTACACCCTGCCGCTTTAACACATGCACAATCGCTGCGGGATTCAATCCCCGCTCGCGGCGCAAAAAAATTGCCCGGCGCAGCATGCGCACATCGGATTCGTTATATTCCCGGTAACGGCTTTCGCTGCGGCGTGGAACAATCAAGCCCAGAGCTTCCCACGAGCGCAACGCCGAAGAAGAAATTCCCACGCGCCGCGCCACCTCGCTGATACGCAGTGGACGGGGAATCCCGCGTTTTGGCGATTTGCCGGATAAATTATTTCTGCTTGACACCGGTCCCGACCTTCACTAAGTTTGCAGGATTATAGTAAGGTTTGGGTAATGCAGCAACCTCGAAGAATCGCGCAAGTGAACAGAAATTTCGCGTCCAGAAAACAGGGGTGAGTTAATTATGTCCCGAGACTTAGATTTACGTTTACGTTCGCGTTCATCCGTCCGTTTAGGAGTTCTCTTGCTTTTATTGACAATAGTTTGCGTTGCTCCGCACGCGTCAGCGCAAAGCACTGGCGGGCGAATTCGCGGCACGGTCGTCGATTCAAGCGGAGGCGCGGTATCCGGCGCAAATCTCTCGCTGATTAATGAAGCCACTAACGTCACGGCCCATACCGTGAGCGGCAATAATGGAGAATATATTTTTCTCGAAGTTCCGGTCGGTACCTACGATGTGGAAGTTGCCCAGCAA
>DATHRB010000026.1:0-104179 GCA_035482155.1 Verrucomicrobiia bacterium
GGGATTCCCTCGCCACGGTCAAGCTGCTCGATGCCGTTGCGGATTTTCGCGTTAATGCTGTCGCTATTTTCCAAGAGCCAACGATCCTGCTCTTCTTGAGTCTCGAGCAAGCGCAGCAACACTTCCTCAACGCTGCGAGAACCAGTCGATTGGAGCTGCCGTTGAAGCCTGGCTTCCAGAGTCGAATCGCGAATAACAATCGGCATGGCTCAATCCCCTAACTCGAGAGGTAGATTATGTTTTCCGTCGTCTTTGGCTAATATACGCTTCTTACAAGGAGAAAGCCTTATATCGGGGTAACGAATCCAACGGGCACAGAGGCGGGGCGATGAAGGGCGTCTGGCCAATCAGTGACTGGAGTCCGCCATTGCCGGTTTATGTAAAGTGGCGTGGTGCGCTAAGTCAACGAAGTGAAATGAGTTAGCCTCATTAATACGAAGTATGATCAATTAATACCCTTTAATCCTTTAAAAAAACCGAAAAAGCCTGCGTATCTAGCGCTGTGCCCATCGAGTTTGACCGAAGAGCGGAAGGCTCGTGCTGGATATGGAAGGTGCGATCTAGATCGCACCCCTCGCGCGGCGGGCGGCGCCCGTGATTCCTCCGGTGCACAACCGAAGTGGAGCTTAGGGACCGCCGCTGCAGTCACGCACGACCGAACAGTCGCCAGACGATTCCATCGCACGCACAAGGAAGGTTACCGTGGCTCGAATTATTTGTGGAGTGGATGTTTCTTCCATCTCGTTGGAAGCCTTTGTCGCTCCGAAGGGAGCGACAGGTTCCTTCCACAACACTGTGGAAGGGATCCGCGCACTGCTGGAGTTCTGCCAGCAGCAGCAGGTGGAGCTGGTGGCGATGGAAGCCACCGGGGGATACGAGAAAAAAGCAGTGCAGAGGCGGTGGGCCGAGGGGGTGGGAGTGGCGGTGCTGAATCCGCGAGGGGTACGGGAGTTTGCGAAGTGTTTAGGGCTGCTGGAGAAGAGTGATCGCCCGGTTTGCTGCTGTAAAAAAGTGTGAAGCGAGCGTGCCGGCCAGCGCGGAACAACAATGTCTAAAGGCGCTGTCCAGGCGGCTGCAGCAGCTGTCGAGGTTGGCGGCCGATCAGAAAAATCAGCGGCAGTTGGTGAGCGAGCCGCGGGTGCTTAGGACCTTCGACGCGGTGCTAACAGTTGCCAAGCAGCAGATGCGCGAAGTGGAAGCAGAAATCGCGGCGTTGTTGGCGAGCGATCCGCTGTGGCAAAAACTGGACGAGGCGCTGCGCTCCATCAAAGGAGTGGCGGGACGCACCGTGGCGCGAGTGCTGGCGGATCTGCCGGAGATCGGAAACGTTGTCGAACAAAGCGGTGTCGAAGTTAGCGGGAGTGGCACCGCTGGCGCAAGACAGCGGGAAGCGCGAAGGAAAACGAGCGGTGCGTGGAGGTCGCCGCAATGTGCGAGCGATTTTGTATGTGGTGGCCGGAGTGGTGCGCCGATACAATCCGGACTTTGCAGCGTTTGCGGAACGGATGGCGGCCAAAGGGAAACCTAAGCGAGTGACTCGGGTGGCCTTGGCGCACAAGCTGTTGGTGCGACTGAATGCGCGAGCGCGTGAAGCGCGCGCGGTATTCAGTGCCGGGCTGGTCGGGCAAAACGCTTGACAAAGTAGACAGTCGCTCGGCTGCGTTGCGCGGCTCGTTCGCAGGAGCGAACGAGGAAGAAAAAACCGCGCCACTTCGCTCGGAATGACCGGTCTGGGTAGTTTGGTTGAGATGGTTGCCCAGATCACGTGTTGAAACGCCGCCACTAAACCGCGCAGGGCGGCTTGAGAGCCGACGAAACGCGATGGGCGTGCAGTGACTCTTTGAGGCATGGATTTGGCCGCGCTCTGCCAGCGGTATATAGTTAAAGAGGCTAATAACACTGCACGCAGGCTGTCGAGCAAACTGCATAACCGATTACACCGCAAAGGCAACCCTCTCTGATGGCCGGAGACGTAAACAAGCATCTTGACCGGGCAAAGCGCTTCCTCGAAAAAAATCGGGTTGCGGACGCTATTGCTGCTTATCTGGCGGTGCTGGAGGGAGCTCCCCAGCACCAGGAGGCTACGCAAGCGCTGGGCGACCTGTATTCACGAACGGACCAACCTGATCTTGCGGCGGTTTATTACGGATTGCTGTTCGACATGCTGATCGATCCGCGTGATGAGAATAAGGCGGTGGCGATTTATAACCGTTTCCTGCGCAGCGGTCGAGTGGAGCAACCACCAGAACGCATCGCGCGGTACGCGTTTCTGCAGCAGAAACAAAATCACGCCGAGGAAGCTATCGAGCAGTACGGCAAGGCGGCGGAAATGTTTACCGCTGTTTCGCGGGATGAAGATGCGCTGTTTTGCCTGGAACGCATCGCGCAGCTGGATCCGGAAAATCCCGCGCGGCAATTGCGGCTGGCGGAAGCGGCGGAACGTATAGGGCGGCGGGCGCTGGCGGCCCGAGCCTATTTGCGCGCCGGGCAACTGGCCACGGCGCATGGGGAACACGAGGATTCGTTGAAGCTTTTGTATCGCGCGTATGTGCTGGCGCCTCAAGAACGCAGCGTGGCGCTGTTGTATGCGGAAGCCAAGTTACGCGCGGGGATGGCCACGGAAGCGGTAAAGATTCTCGATCCTTTCGCGGGAAAAGAGAGTGACGCGACGTTTGTGGACGCGTTTGGGAAAGCGCTGGTGCGCGCCGGCCAATTGGATCGCGCACGGGAAATACTTGAAGGATTGTTGCGCGAGAAAAATGTGGGAACGATGCCGCTGTTCGAACTGGCGGACGCGTATGCGGCTGCGGGGAAAGAGCGCAACGCCGTGGATGTTCTGCTAACGCTGAAGCGGCGGATGTTTGCGGAGAAAAAGCAAAATGAGTTCGCCATGCAAATGGACCTGGCGGGCGAGAAGAATGCGCAGTCGCAAGCGGTGCTGGAATTCTGGGCGGCACTCTATAACGAGCTGAACCGGGAATCGAAATATTTCGAAATAATGACCAAGCTGTTCGAGGTTTACGTGGGCGCCGGAAATATAGCGAAGGCCGCGGAAACGCTCGAAAAACTTGTGGATATTGACCCTTACGATCCGGGCAACCAGCAGCGGCTGGAAAAGTTGCGCAACCGGGTGGACGATGCGTTGTTCAAGCGGATTGCTGTGCGGCTGGCGAGATCCACCAGCCTGAGCGCGGGTTCCGCGTCGCTGCAACATTCGAATGCAGGAGAGATTGTCAGCGCCTCGCAAACGACCACTGAAGCAGGGCGGGAGAAGCAAACACTCGAAGACTTGATTGTGCAGACGGAAATATTTTTGCAATATTCGCTGCACAACAAAGCGCTGGACCGGCTGCAAAAAATCGGAGTGATGTTTCCGGGCGAAGAAAAACGCAATGCGCGGCTTTCAAATTTATACCAACTGGCCAATTGGTGGCCGCCAGGGGCGCACCGGCAACAGCCCGCTGCCGGGGTCGCAGGAACTGGCGCCGGGGCAGCGCCGTCTCCACCGATAACAATGGCGCCTGCGTCGCAACCTGAATCGCAGGCCGCGGGCGGGACGGGCAAGACCGGGGTATACACGGCGGAAACACTGCGAGACCTGTCTAAGATATCGGAGGTAAACCAAAAGATATTTCGGCAACAAACGCCGCGCGCGATGTTGAACACCGCGGTGAATGAAGTTGGCACATACCTGAACGCCACACGCTCGCTGGCGGTGGTCGGCCCCGCAGGGCGTCCACCGGAGTTGACGGCAGAATTTTGCGCGACAGAAGTGAAACCGGCGACGACCGCGCAGGCTGTGCTCTTATTGGCGCTGATGGAAAAAGCCGAGCCGGACGAGCTTGGCGGATTGATGGTGGAGTCCTCGGATGGATCGATACTGGCGGAGTTAGGCCTGGAGAGCGCGCTGGGCGTGATTATCACTGACAAAGAAACTCAGGTGCCCGCGGGAATGTTGATCGTTGGTCATGCGCGGCGGCACAAATGGCGGCCCAACGAAGCATATTTTTTGCAAGCCATCGGCGACCAGATGTTGATGAGCGTGAGCCACACGCGGTTGCGGTCGCTGGTGCGCCGCATGGGTGTTTCCGACGAACGGACCGGACTATTGGGCCGGACCTCGTATCAGAGTTGTTTGTTGACGGAAGCGGATCGAGCGCGGGTACAAGGCACGCCACTGGCGCTGGCGATTCTGCAAATTGATCGCGGTTCGGATATTTTGCGCCAGCAGGGGGAATCGCCGATGGAGCGATACTTGGAGCAACTGGCGCGTTCGCTGCAAGCCATGCTGCGGCAGAATGACGTCGCGGTGAAATATACATCGTGGTCGCTGGCGTTTATTTTGCCCGACACGACACTGGAGGGGGCGCAACATCTGGCGGACAAATTGTTACGGGCTGCGTCTGACTTGCGGCCGCCGTGGAATGCCACACAGATCACATTGAGCGCGGGAATCGTGGAAGCCGCAGCGAAGCCGGAGTATGACAGCGAGGATATTGTTACGGATTTAATCAATCGCGCGGAATCTTCGGTAGAAGAAGCTCGCAAACGGGGCGGCGGAAGTGTGATCGCGCTGGAGAGCCCGGTAGTTTAGAGAGCAATTCATAAATTCAGAGAGGAATTTTATGTTTCCCACAGATGTTGTGATTGTTGCAGGCGCGCGGACGCCAATGTCGCGCTACACGGGATCTTTCTCGGATGTGTCGGCCATCGATCTGGCGGCACATGCGTCGAAGGAGGCGATTCGCAGGTCGGGAGCCGATCCTGCGGATTTCGATCACGCTATTTTTGGAAATGTGATGCAGACGAGCGCGGACGCTTTGTATGGCGCGCGGCACGTGGGGTTAAAGGCGGGTTTGAAAATCGAAGCGCCGGCAGTGACGGTGAATCGGTTGTGCGGATCGGGCATGGAGTCGATTGCGCAAGCGTCGCAGCGATTGTTGCTGGGCGAAGCGACCATGGTGTTGGCCGGCGGCATGGAGAATATGACGCAGGCGCCTTTTGTGATTCGCGGGGCGCGCAATGGATTGAAACTTGGGGGCGGCGCGCTGGAAGACACGCTGATGGCGGGACTGACAGATTCGTATTGCGGATTGCCGATGGCGCTGACGGCGGAAAAACTTGCGGAGCAGCATGGCATTACACGCGCGGATGCGGATGCGTACGCGTTGCGAAGCCAGCAAGCGGCGGATGCAGCGTACAAAGCGTGCCGGGTGCGCGATGAATTGGTGCCGGTGGAAGTGAAGCACGGGAAAAAATCAATTACCGTCAGCGAAGATGATCATCGCAGGCCGGAGACTACGCTGGAGACACTGGCGAAGTTGCCGCCTTCGTTCAAGAAAGATGGGATTGTTACGGCGGGTAATGCCAGCGGGATCGTTGACGGCGCGGCGGCGGTGGTGGTTACTCGAGAACAAACTGCAAAAGAACGCGGGCTGAACCCGGTGGGGCGCATCGTGGCGTGGGCGGTTGCAGGAGTGGACCCCAGCATTATGGGGATCGGGCCGGTGCCGTCTTCGCAGAAGGCGCTGAAGCTTGCGGGGTTAAGTTTGGAGCAAATGGATCGCGTGGAAGTGAACGAAGCGTTCGCAGCGCAATACCTGGCGGTGGAAAAGGTGCTGGGATTAAATCGGGATAAAACTAATGTGAACGGCGGCGCGATTGCGCTTGGACATCCGCTGGGAGCTACTGGAACGCGCCTGGTGATTACGATTCTGAATGAATTGCGGCGCAACAATTTGCGTTACGGATTGACCACGGCGTGCATTGGCGGGGGACAAGGCATCGCGATGATCGTTGAAGCGTTGTATAACTAACTGCCATTTGGCGGCTACTTTACGGGGCACTTGGCGAGCTCGTTTCGAAAAATCCACGAAAAGAAATTCTTAAGAGGAACGGATGACGATTCAAAAAGTTGGTGTTGTGGGCTGCGGGTTGATGGGCTCGGGGATTGCGCAAGTGGCAGCGGCGGCGGGTTTCCACACGGTGGTGCGTGAAGTGAGCGGGGAAATTGTCGAGAAGGGACTAAAGAATATCGACAAGAATCTCGCACGATTGGTGGAAAAGGGCGCGCTTGATGAAAGGAAGAAAGCGGAAATCCGCGGGCGATTGAAGGGGACCACGGCGCTTGAGGATCTGAAAGATTGTGATGTGGTGATCGAGGCCATCATTGAGCAACTTCCCGCCAAGCGCGAACTGTTCAGCGCGCTCGACGGGCTTTGTCCGACTGCGACGATTTTTGCCAGCAATACTTCGTCGTTGACGATAACGGAAATTGCCACGGCTACAAAACGGCCGGAGCGATTTGTGGGGCTGCACTTTTTTAATCCTGTGCCGGTGATGAAATTGGTCGAAGTGGTGCGCACCATTGCGACGGATCCGGCGGTGTATGAAGAGATGGTGGCGTTTGGAGCAAAATTGGGAAAGACGTCAGTGCGCGCGCACGACAGCACCGGATTTATCGTGAACCGGCTGCTAGTGCCGTACCTGCTTGATGCGATTCGCGCACTGGAAGAAGGCGTGGGATCAATTGAGGACATTGATAATTCGATGAAGTTGGGTTGCGGGCACCCGATGGGGCCGCTGACGCTATTGGATTTTGTGGGGTTGGATACCACGTACTTTATTGCGAATATCATGTTCGATGAATTTCGCGAAAGGCGATTTGCCTCGCCGCCGCTCTTGAAGCGCATGGTGTTGGCGGGGTGGAATGGGAGAAAATCAGGACGGGGATTTTACGACTACAGTGATCCGCAGAAGCCTCGGGCGATGAAGTTTTAGTATTGTTACAGGAACGACGAAAGAGTTGCGCTCCAAACTAGGGTCTGAATGGTTCCACGCTACGGACCTCGGGTGGCGAAGTTTTAGTGTTGTTACGGGAACGACAAAAGAGTTGCGCTCCAAACTGGGGTCTGAATGGTTCCACGCTACGGACCCCACCCTATAGACCCCTTAGGGTGGGGCACCCTCCGTTAGCACGGAGTTGTCATGGCTTCGCGAATCGGTTAGAGGTATTAAATTTTTTTTAAGGATAACTTCTCGAGGCGAAATGGCTTACGAAAATTTGCTGTACGAAAAAAGGGATGGCATCGTGTATATCACGCTGAATCGTCCCAAAGTTTTGAACGCGCTGAATCGCAAAACGGTGGAAGAACTGCAGCAGGCGTTGCTGGATGCGCGTGGGGATGACAGCGTGCGGGTGATCATCCTGACCGGTGCAGGCGAGAAAGCGTTTGTTGCCGGGGCTGATATTGGGGAACTGTCGCAGCAGACGCCGGTGAGCGGCAGGGAATTTTCACTTTTTGGGCAAAGTGTTTTTCATTTGCTGGAAACCATGGGAAAGCCTTCCATTTGTGTCATTAATGGTTTTGCTTTGGGGGGTGGGTGCGAGTTGGCGCTGGCCTGCACGATTAGAATTGCGAGCAAAACCGCGAAGCTCGGCCAGCCGGAAGTGAAGCTGGGGATCATTCCGGGTTACGGCGGGTCGCAGCGGCTGGCGCGGTTGTGTGGCAAGGGTGTGGCGCACGAATTGTGCCTGACTGGAGAAATGATCAGCGCTGACGAGGCACAGCGCATCAGGCTGGTCAATCATGTGTACGAGCCGGCAGAACTGATGCCCGCCGCGGAAGCGCTGGCGAAAAAAATCATTGCCAACGCGCCGCTGGCGGTGAAGTACACGATGGAAGCGATCGAGCGCGGGATGGAAATGGGACAGGAAGAAGGGCTGTTTCTGGAGGCCACACTTTTTGGTTTGGTATGCACCACGGAAGATATGCGCGAGGGAACGAAAGCGTTTTTGGAAAAGCGGCCCGGGCAATTCAAAGGGAAGTAACGACAACATTTGAATATTCGAATGGCCAAAAATCTACGATCCGAAATCACACAACCTGAGCTGGATGGAAGGGGCTTGCGCTTTGCAATCGTGGTTAGTCGCTTCAACAACGTTATTACCGAGCGGTTGCTGAGCGGTTCACTGGAATCGCTGGAAAAGTCAGGGGTGACAAAAGCGGATATCAAAATTGTAGAGGTGCCGGGAGCTTTCGAATTGCCGCTGGCGAGCAAGAAACTGGCGAGCAAAGGGGAGTATGACGCGTTGATTGCGATTGGCTGCGTAATACGCGGTGAAACTTCGCACTACGACTATGTGTGCTCTGAAACGGCGCGAGGACTGCAATTGGCACAAATGGATACCGGAGTGCCAATTATTTTTTGTGTGCTGACTTGCGAAACGCAGGAGCAGGCAATGGCGCGCGCGGGCGGCGACCACGGAAATAAGGGCTTCGATTCAGGGCTTGCGGCGATTGAGATGGCGCGACTTTCGCAGAAGCTGAGCGGAAAAGTGTCGCAAACGGCGCCTTCCACGAGAAAGCTTCGGCGCGCTTAGTGTCCCTCCGAACAAAATCCCGCGAGTTTGCGATGCAGATGCTGTTTCAGTGGGACATGAGCAGGCAGGACCCCGCGAAACTGGAAGCAAAATTCTGGCGCACCGCGAAAGCAGCGGACAATACGCGAGCGTTTGCGAACAAATTGTTTGAAGGCGCGGCCAAATACGCCGACGAGTTGGATGCGTTGATTGTGCAGCATGCGCAGAACTGGCGGCTGGAACGCATGGCGATTATTGACCGAGCGGTGTTGCGGCTGGCGATTTATGAACTGCGAATCGCGGAAACGCCGCCGAAGGTGGTCCTCAATGAAGCGGTGGACCTGGCGAAAAAGTTTTCTTCGGAAGATGCCGGGGCGTTTGTGAATGGAATTCTGGATGCTGTGAACAAGGCTTTGGTTGAGAAGGCAGCGGGTGCGGACTAATTTCTCTGCCGTGAATGGTATTTTTTACTGGCGTTTCGGGGGGCTTGGCTTGCGCGAGGGATCGAAGAGAGATTCCTTGACTGCGCGAGCTGACTCCTTCGCGGGAGCGAAGGAGAAAGAAAAAGCGTCGGCTTGCTCCGCTCGGAATGACCGTTTGTAGGTAGCGATGGGATGAGTGCTTCTGGTCAAGTCGCTAACCCCGCCAAAGAGATTAACCCTGCCGAAGAGATTAATCCCGCCAAAGAGATTTTCTTCGCTACGCAGGCCGACTCGTTCGCGGAGATTGGCGTTGGCGAAATTTAGATGCGGATGGTGCCTTCAAAAACTTTTACGGCGGCGCCGCTGCAGCGCGGCACGAGCTTTTTCCCCGTTGGCGAGACTTCCACTTCGATCTGGCTGGGTCTGCCCATCTCCACGCCCTGTTGTATGTGCAGCGTTTGAGCCAGCGCCAACTTGCCGTTTTGTACCAGATAGGCGGCCAGCGAACCGGCCGCGGAGCCGGTGGCGGGGTCTTCATAAATTTCCCAAGGAAGCATGCCGCGCGCGGAGACTTTGTTTGTGCCGTTCAGAGCGAAGCAATACGCCATGGTGCCGTTTTTACCTTCGAAATTGCGCAGGTCATGGACGTTCATGTGGATGCGGCCCAGCGAGGCGCGATTGCGGAAGGGAACCATCAAGTTTGAGACGCCGGTGGAAACATATTGCGGCTGCAACTCAGAGTGAAAATCGGAAACAGAAACACCCAGCGCGGCGGCCAGCTCTTTTTTATTAATTTTGATGGAGTGAAAAACCGCAGGCATCTGCGTCATGGTGACACGCTGCGGGCGGCCATCTTTAAAGCGGATCTCCACGGGGAGCACGCCTGCTCCGGTTTGCTGCATGATGTGCACGCCGCCTTCCTGCGCGGGAACCACGCCGAGTTCAGCGAGCAGGAACCAGGTGCCGACAACCGGATGGCCAGCGAGTTTTAACTCCTCCTTGGTGGTAAAAATTCGTAAGCGGGCCAGCGCCCGATCATCGGTGGGTTTTTGCACAAAAACGGTTTCGGAAAGATTCATTTCGCAGGCGATGGCCTGCATCATGTCGTTCGAAAGGCCGTCGCCGTCGGTGACCACCGCGAGGGGATTGCCCTCGAAGCGCTTGTTAGTGAAAACATCCAGAGTATGAAAGCGTCGTTCCATAAAGTTTTATGCGGGCCCGGCGGATACGGATGATCAGATGGTATCGAGGCGCGCGACAGTCCTTTCATTAGTAACATTGCCCGTGTTGAGGGTCGATTTTGGTTCGATGAGCACGAGGTGAACCTCTTCATCGGCGACCGGCTTATGTTCCACTTTACGAGGGACGATGACAAATTCGCCCTCGCGAATAATGGATTCGTGATCTCGGAACAGCATACGCAAGGTGCCTTTTACGACCAGGAACAACTCGTCTTCGTGATCATGATGATGCCAGATAAATTCGCCTTTTAGTTTAACAACCTTAACGTAGCAATCGTTTACTTCGCCGATGATGTGGGGCTTATAGTGTTCGGAAAATTTTGCAAATTTTTGTTGCAGATTGACGGTTTCCATGGCGGCTCCTTATAGCTGCTGAATGATGTTGATAACGGCAGCGAGCACCTGGTTGGTGGTTTCGCGGTGGGAGGTTTCCGAATACACCCGCAGCAAATTTTCGGTGCCTGAAGCGCGCACCATGACCCAGCCGATATCGCCCAGATAAGCTTTAATGCCATCCATGTCTTCGCGGCGGGCGACGGGCCATTCCAGAATATGTGTGAAGGAAGAATCGGAAAAGAGCGCGATAGCTTTTCGTTTTTGTTCGGGATGAACGTCGAGGTCGACACGGCCGTAGTGGTATTCGCCAAATTCGGAGTGCAGCGCGGACAGCAACTGGCCGAGAGTCTTACCGTGCCAGGCCATCAGTTCCGCTAGAAACAAGGCCGAAACGGTGGCGTCACGTTCAGGAAGATAAAGACTGGTGCCGAAGCCGCCGCTTTCTTCACCGCCAGCCAAAATAGTTTGCTCCAGCATGAGCTCACAAATATATTTGAAGCCGATGGGAACTTCGTGAAGGACGCGGCCAAATTTGGCGGCGATTTTATCGATCAATTTGGTTACGGAGAAAGTTTTGGCGATGTCGCCGGGAAGATTGCGAGTGCCGGCGAGGTGCCAGACGAGCAAAGCGAAAAGTTGATGAGGATTGAGGAAGGAGCCGTCGCGATCAATGGCTCCGATGCGATCGCCGTCACCGTCGGCGCAAAATCCGGCGTCGTATTTGCCGGCCAGCACAGCATCGCGCAGCGGCTGCACGTGCGGCTCAATGGGCTCGGGGTTCGCGCCGCCAAAACGGGGGTCGTGGGTGCCGCGAATTTCGTGGCAGTGAATATTGTTGCGGGTGAAAAGTTCTCGCAAGAGGCCTGCGGAGGAACCATGCATGGGGTCAGAGACGAAACGGAAATGTGCTTTTCGCAAGCGATCCCAATCGACGAGCTTTTCGAGCGCATCGAGGTATGGAGCGCGCGGGTCGAGGGTGTGCAGTAAATCTTTGCGCGGCGGAAGCGGCGGCGTGGCGCGATGCGTCGCGACATCTAATTCCTGTTCGATCTGAGCGACGATGGAGGGAAGCGCGCTGCTGCCGTAGCTCGCTTTATATTTTATTCCATTCCAACGATAAGGATTGTGGCTCGCGGTGATGACGATTCCGCCGGCAGCGTATCGTTGGCGAACGAGTAGCGAGATGGCGGGAGTCGGGCACGGTTTGTCTGTCAGCCATACGGGCGTGCCGCTGGCGGTGATCACATCGGCGACTGCCGCGGCAACGGTATCGGAGGCGAAACGATGGTCGTAGCCGATGACCACGCCTTTGCGCGGATCTTCGGAGCGAATCACATAGCGGGCGATGGCATTCGCGACGAGGCGCGCGTTGGCGAACGTGAAATCTTCGGCAATGATGGCGCGCCAGCCGTCGGTGCCGAATTTAATTTGCACCGGGCTATCGCTGGCGACAGATTGGAGCTGCAGAGTCATAACGCCGAAAAGTATACGCGAAGGTTGCAGGGCTCCAAGAGCCGTATTGGCGTGTTTAGAGGAGGTCCTTGCGGCCGCGTTCCTCGAGCCATTTCACGATTTTGCCGACGTCTTGAGAGCGATGGCGAGAGCAGATCAGCAGGGCGTCTGGAGTTTCCACCACTACAAGATCGCGTACGCCGATAGCGGCGACGAATTTTGTTGGACTCCAAATAAAATTGCCTTGGGCTTCGAGCATGTGGCCCGCGCCAGCCAGGACGTTGTGATGCGTGGCGCTCGCGGACTGTTCGTGGACGGCGGTCCAGGAGCCGATGTCGCTCCAGCCGATGTCGGCGGGAATCATGAAAACGCGGGACGGGCCTTTTTCGCGAGTGGCGGGTTCGAGGATGGCGTAGTCGACGGCAATATTCTCGAGGCGCCGGTAAATAGAGCGAAGTTTCGTTTCGTATTTGCGGGTGCCGATGGTGGCGGCGAGAGTTTCGAGTGCAGCGTAAGTTTCGGGCAAATATTTTTTTAGCGAATCAAGAAAGGCGGAGACACGCCAGAAAAACATTCCGGCGTTCCAGCGGTAACTGCCAGAGGCGACGTATTTTTTCGCCAGCTGTAAATCCGGTTTTTCCTTAAAGGCTTGAACAGGGAAAACCGGGAAAGGTGTGTTAGAAACTGCTTTAGCAACGCACTGAATGTAGCCGAAACCGGTGTCGGGACGGCTAGGTGGAATGCCGAGGACGACCATGTGGCCTGGTTCGCGCGCCACTCTCAGAGCCAATTGGGCTATCTTTGCGTATTTTTTTGGCTGCGCGATATACAGATCGGCGGGGAGCACGGACATTAACGCGTCGCCGCTTTGCTTGTGACGAATGTGGATGGCGGCAAGGGCGATGGCTGCGGCGGTGCTGCGCCCGACAGGTTCGGCGAGAATGTGTTTACGGGCGGATGGCGGCAAGTGCTTGCGAACGGATGCGGATTGCTCCGCGTTGGTGACGGTCCATATGCGGTCAGCAGGAATAAATGGTTCGAGACGGGCGACGGTTTGCTGCAGCATGGAGTCTGCGCCGATGATGTTGAGCAGTTGCTTGGGCGTGCGAGTGCGGCTGCGGGGCCAGAAGCGAGTTCCGCGGCCCCCGGCGAGGATTACAGCGTGCGCGGTAAGTTTTTCTGCGGCCATGATTACGTTAGGTGAATAACACTTGTTCGATTGCGGAATTGGGTACGCCATCGCGTGATAGTTGGTTGCGTATTGCGCTGATGTTGGGCACGTACGCGCGCAAAATGGATGTGGGGCTTTCGGGAAGCACCGAAAATTCCCCGAGGTTAGCGGGAATGAACCAGCACTCGCCTTGCCGGTAAGAGCAGGAATTGGCGCTCCATTGAATGTTGCCGCGACCGGAGAGGATTACCAGTAATTCGAAGTGGGCGGGATCAGAATTTGCGCGGTGCTTCGTAGAAATGTCCAATCGTTCGGTTGCGAAATACGGGCAGGCTACGAGTAAAGATTTTTTCGCGCCATTGGCTGAGGGCAAGGCCACTGGCACGACTTTTCCGCCTTTTCGACGTTCAAAATCAATGACGGCCATGCCTTTTTCGACGTGCAACTCGCGTGGATTGCCGCGTGCGTCGACACGAAGGAAGTCGTAGAGGCGGTAGGTGAGGTCAGAATTCTGCTGTACTTCGCAGAGGATCATTCCGGCGCCAATGGTATGCGGGGTTCCAGAGGGAACGTAAAAGGTATCGCCGGGTGAGACCGGCAAGCGCTCCAAAAAATGTTCCAAGCCGCCTTGTTTTATTGCCGACTGAAACTTTTCTCGATCGACCTTAGGGGCCAGGCCGAGCAAGAGTGTCGCGCCTGGTTTAGCGGAGAGGACGTGCCACATTTCCGTTTTGCCTACGGCATCGCGCGCTTCATTTTGCCGGGCGTAGGCGTCATCAGGATGGACCTGTATGGAAAGCTGATCGGTGGGAAAGAGAAATTTTACTAAGAGTGGAAATTCGCGCGGTGTTTGTTCAGGTTTGAATTCGATGCCGCGCCATTCGGGCGGCATTTTCTGCCACGCCTTATGTAGAGAGCCTGTTAGAGGGCCGGATTCGACTTTACATTCCGGTCCGGTGAGCCAGGCTTCGCCTACGGGCTCGGGCAGGTTTCTTTGATCCGGATAGATGGGCGCGAGCGAACGCGCACCCCAGATGCGCGGCATAAATTTCGGCTCGATGCGCGTGGGTTCGGGCCGCACGGATTAAGTGGCGGCTTCAGCGCGCGAGAAAAAACGGCTCAGGCGGCGCAATCCTTCGTCGATACGCTCGATGGAAGTGGCGTAAGAAAGGCGGAGATAGCCGGGCGCGCCGAAGGCTTCTCCCGGGACGACGGCGACCTGAACTTTATCGAGCAGGAGCTTGGTGATTTCGGTGCAGGATTTTGCCAGCGCATTGGGGCCATGAAGGTGCGTGGAAATATTTGGAAAGGCATAAAACGCGCCGCCGGGATCTTCGCAGGTAATGCCGGGAATAGCGCGCAAACCATCGACGATGCGCCGGCGGCGTCGAGCATATTCGGCGAGCATGACAGGAACGGAATCCATAGAGCCACGCATGGCTTCCAGAGCGGCGTATTGCGCGATGGAAGTGGGGTTGGAAGTGGATTGGCTTTGCAACTTGATGGAGGCTTGCACCAGAGGTTCGGGGGCCAGGGTGTAACCGATGCGCCAGCCGGTCATGGCAAAAGTCTTGGACATGGAGCCGATGATGACGACGTGATCTTTGGCGCCGGCGGCGCTGGCGATGGAGTAGGGCTTGTGCGGCTCATAGGTGAAATGGGAGTAGCATTCGTCGCTCATGAGCCAGATATCGTGTTTCTTGCAAAGCGCGAGGATGCGTTCGAATTCATCGGGAGGCACGACACCGCCGCAGGGATTGCTGGGCGAATTCAGAAAGACCATACGCGTTTTGGGGGTGATAGCTTTTTCGATGGCAGCGGCCTTTACGGCGAAGCCATCTTCGGATTTGGCTTGCACGAAAACGGGCGTGCCGCCGGCGTATTTCACGATGTCCGGATAGCTGACCCAGTAGGGCGCGGGGATAATTACTTCATCGCCGTTTTGAATGAGCAAGCTGACCAGATTAAAGATGGAATGCTTGCCGCCCACGTTGACGACGCATTCTTTGGCTTCGTAAGCGGAGCCTAGTTCGCGCTTGTGCCAAGCGCAGATCGCTTCGCGGAGCGGCATGATGCCGGCGGTGGGGGTGTACTTGGTTTTGTTTTCGTCGATGGCCTTGATGGCGGCTTTCTTGATGTGGTCGGGCGTAGGAAAATCCGGCTCACCAGGCCCGAAGTCGGCGACATCGACGCCACGCGCTTTTAACTTGTCGGCTTCGGCAATGACCGCGGCGGTGGGAGAGATTTGAATGCGATTGATGCGGTCCGTTAACTGGACTTTTTCTCTGGTGGTGGGTGCTGCAGCCATGTGTTTCTCCTCTTTCACATTCAACGCCCATGATGGCGCTTTGCTTAAGCAATTTTGGCGCGCAACTTTTGTTCTACAACCGCAGGGACCAGGTCGTTCAGCGGCCCACCCAGTTGCGCGATTTCGCGGACCAATTTTGCGCTCAGATAACTGTACGGCTCGCCGGGCAACATAAAAACGGTTTCGAGGCGCGGCTCCAGTTTGCGGTTCATCAGGGCCATCTGCAATTCGTATTCGTAATCGGAGACGGCGCGAATGCCGCGCAGGATTACGCCTGCGCCGCGCTTGCGCGCGTAATCGACCAGCAGGCCTTTGAAGACGTCGACTTCCACGGCGGGCCACTGCCTGGTGACTTCGCGCAGCATTTCGACCCGTTCGGGCACGGTGAAGAGGGGCTGCTTGTCGACATTTTGCAGCACCGCGACGATCACCAGGTCGAACATTTTCTCGCCACGCTCGATTAGATCGAGGTGGCCGTTAGTGACGGGATCAAATGAGCCCGGATAGATGGCAACAGAGGTCTTCATTTTGTTTTTGTCGAGCACGTCAGAATGCAATTATTCTAACTCAGGCGTGATTTGCGGGACAGGCAAAGGTGTGCGGGCTAGAAAAAGCGCTGCACGGGGGGCCTTTACTATGCCAGTATGCGGTGCGCGAAACATGACTAGCAAAGCGGCGAGATTATTCAGGGAGAGGGCGGGACAATAATGCGGAAGTCGAAGGTCTGGTTGAGGGGATTGAGTCTGATGATATTGAGCGCATCGCTTCACGGGCCGTCGCGGGCGCAGGAAACGCAGACGTCGAATACGCAAATCCTTAAGCCGCCACTGAATCTAATGCCTGTTCCTGCGAGCGTGCAGTTGGGAACCGGCAGCCTTAAGATTCAGGCGCCTTTCTATGTCTGGGAAACAGGTCATTCTGATGCGCGCTTAACAGCAGCCTTACAACGATTTTTGGATCGGCTGGCAAAGCAAACGGGACTTTTGATGCCGCCGGTTGTCGCGGGAGAGCGGTTTCTGGAGCGGCTGGCGAAACAAAACGGGCTGCTGATGACGACGAACCCAGTGAACGTGAGGGCATCAATATTGGAGGTGCGAGTCGATCACGACAGCAAGCCGGTGCAGGAATTGGGCGAAGACGAATCATATGTGCTGGAGGTAGCGCCGAGTGGGGCGAGTATTACGGCGCCGACGGATCTTGGCGCGTTGCATGGGTTGCAGACTTTTCTGCAACTGGTGACTGTGTCGCCGGACGGATTTGTCGCGCCTGCGGTGATTATCAAGGATACGCCGCGGTTTCCCTGGCGCGGATTGATGATCGACACGGCGCGGCATTTTATTCCTCTGGACGTATTGCGCAGGAACATCGACGGCATGGAAGCGGTGAAGATGAATGTGTTTCACTGGCATCTTTCGGAGAATCAGGGCTTCCGGGTGGAGAGCAGGAAATTTCCGAAGCTGCAGCAGATGGGTTCGGACGGGTTGTACTACACGCAAGATGAAATTCGCGGGTTGATTGCGTATGCGCGGGAGCGGGGGATTCGGGTGGTGCCGGAGTTTGATCTTCCGGGCCACAGCACCGCTTGGTTCGTGGGGCATCCAGAATTCGCGAGTGGGCCGGGACCTTTTACGATTGAACGCAGATGGGGCGTGTTCGACCCGGCGTTCGATCCAACCAACGAGAAAGTTTACAAATTTCTCGACGAATTTATCGGGGAGATGGCGAAACTCTTTCCGGACCATTTTTTTCACGTGGGCGGGGATGAGGTGAATGGCAAGGCTTGGGATGCCAATCCCAAGATTCAGGAATTTATTCGCGCGCATGATTTGAAAGGGAACGCGGGGTTGCAGCTTTATTTCAATAAAAAATTGCAAGGCATCGTCAGCAAGCACGGCAAGAGCATGGTGGGCTGGGACGAAGTGCTGGATCCCACGCTGCCCAAAGATATCGTGATTCAGTCGTGGCGCGGGCAGGCTGCTCTGGCGGAAGCGGCGAAGCAGGGCTACCGCGGGATTCTTTCGAATGGATATTACCTGGACCTGGGGTGGAGCGCGTCGCGACACTATGCGGTCGATCCGATGGGCGATGCGGCGGCGGGGCTTTCGGCGGAAGAGAAGCAGCGCATTCTGGGCGGGGAATCGTGCATGTGGTCGGAATATGTGAACGCGGAAAATATTGATTCGCGGATCTGGCCGCGTAACGGGGCGATTGCGGAGCGGTTGTGGTCGCCGCAGGAAGTGCGCGACCCGGCTTGGATGTATGCGCGGATGCATGTGCTGAGCGCGCAACTGGAATGGCTGGGGCTGACGCATGAGAATTATTCCGCGCGGATGCTGCGGCGCATCGCTGGGCCAGCCAGTGCTGAAGAATTTCACGCGCTGAGGACTTTGGCCGATGTGGTTGAGCCGGTCAAAGATTACATGCGGGAACAAACGGCCACGGAACCGGCTACAAGCGAGACGCCGTTGAACCGGGTGGTGGATGCGATTCCGCTGGAGAGCAGAGTGGCGCGGGAGTTTGGCGAGATGGTGGATAAATATGTGGCCTCCAGTTGCCATGATGGAGCGCTGGGGACGCAGATTCGCACGCAATTGATTTTGTGGCGGGATAATGATGCGAAGTTGCAGCCGTTGGAGCAGCGATCGTTCCTGGTGAAGGAAGTTGCGGCCACGTCGCTGGATTTGGCGGCGGTAGCTGCCGCGGGTTTGGCGGCGCTGGATGCGCTCGAGCACGGCGGCATCACGGATGAGGCGTGGAAAGCGCAGCAGAACGCGGTGGTGCAGCAGGCGTTAAAGCCGAAGGGGCAATTGCTGTTGATGCCTGCGGCGGCGGTGCAAAAATTAATTGACGCGGTTTCGGCTGGCGGCAGTTGCGCTGTGACGAAATAATGAATTAATGAACAGAGTTTACTGTAGCGATGTTTGTCCGAGAATCCAGCCTTCCCAGCGCGTGATCTTTTCGTCATGCGGCTCGCCAGACTGTCGCTCTCCAGTGGCAACTTCGATCATCCCAAACAGTCCGACGACTGCATCGAAGGCATCATCGCCTTCAGGAAACCCTTTTTCGATTTGCTGATGAAGCGGTCCTTCAAGTTCGAGATTTCTTTTGGCTGCCCGATTTAGCAGGAAATCACCGAATTTTGTCCGAGAGTGTCGTTGCCCTTTGACGTTTAGCATGCTGCCTGAAAACCAACGGTAATACTCCGTTGGATAAGTTTCTGCGATGACAATCTTTCCCGGTTGAAGTAGGTCGGGGATTTTGCCGTCGAATGGCCGGAAAAGAACATCATTACTATTCTTGAGAGCGGGCGCGAGCACATCTCTCCACCCGACAATCGCCCCCCTGCTAACCTGATTAGCACCCAACGTCCAAAATAACGAGCAAGCTGCACGGCGTTCGGGTTGCTTTTCTTCGCACTGACGTCGAAGTTGGTCCATATTCTGGAATCCAAGAGCTCTCAGTAAATGAGACTGCTTAGTTCCGCCGGGCTTGAATGGATAGAACGGACGACGCAGTGAAATCTCCTCAGATCGTCTCGCATAGTCGAAAAAATTAGACCAGGGCCCAGCGCCAAGCTGCAACAGAAGTGCTTTAAACTCTTTGATTCCTGCCGTCCTCGCGTATCGGGCTGGAATACCGATCGGAAAGTCAAAACCGACCAGAGCGCACTCTAGGGAATTAAGATTCCTTCTAATTGCGGGAATCAAGTTCTTAGGTTCGCCAGCCCACTTATCGATCCGACCAGCAGCACTTAGGGTATACCGGCCGTGTTTTAGGATGGCTGAAGCTGACCAACGTTTTTGGGCGGCCTTACCCCAATCGCAATGGTAAATGTGGGCGGGTTGCATTTAGGAATACTTCCAAGGAGAACTTGGTAGCGCTAACGGGAATCGA
This sequence comes from Verrucomicrobiia bacterium, assembly GCA_035482155.1. GTDB lineage: Bacteria > Acidobacteriota > Terriglobia > Acidiferrales > UBA7541 > Acidiferrum. The sequence continues at coordinate 19,187 of DATHRB010000026.1, forward strand.
ACCCGTATTTCGGCCTTGAAAGGGCCGCGTGCTAACCGTTGCACCATAGCGCCACAATTGTGGAAAAGGGAACCTAGCTAGAATAGAAAAAAAGCGCGGAATGCACAAGGCGACCGACGAAAAGGAGAGATGCAGAGGGTGGCTGCATCGTTACTTTTGGCGGTCTTGGAATTCTTCGTGCCAGGCCATTTGGATGGCTTCTAGTTTGGATTCGTTGGAGGCGGCGGGGTCCCCGGTGAAGTGGGGGAGCTCGGTGATCCACTTGTGCATGTCGGTGAAGCGCACGGTGAGGGGATCGGTGTCGGGGTATTTGTCGGCTAGTGCGATGGCGATGTCTTCCAGGTCGTCCCAGTCGAAGCTTGGCGGCATTTTTTAATTTTCCTCGGTGACGAAATTTTTATTTCTGGGATCAGCGGTCTTGATGCTAATCGGAATATCGGCGGTTCCACGTTTCCGCGTCGCTCGCGTGCGGTCAGGGGCTGAAGCCCCGTTGAGGGCTACAAACCTCAACTACAGCCCCGCACCCTACAGCTTCCTCTTTTCTGGGGCCCCAACTTCTATGAGCTGCCAGCTCAAATTTGTAAGTTCAAACCTCTAGCTTCTCTCAAACCTCGAACCTCACCTTAGTGGTCGGCTTCTTTGGCGTAGTTTTTGTTCCACTCGGGGATTTCTACCACGATGTCGGTGGTGCCGTCAGGGACGGTTTGGCAGCCGAGGCGGGACTTGGGAGTGATGCCCGGGGCTTCGTCTAGCTCGTCGAGTTCGGCGTCGGTGGCTTCGTTGCAGGATTCCAGGCCTTGCTTGACCATGACGTGGCAAGTGGAGCAGGCGCAGACGCCGCCGCAGGCGTGGTCGAGGCCCATCTTGAAGCCTTCGGAAATGTCGAGGATGCTGCCGGGGATGCCATTGTGTCCGTAAGGAATTTTTTCCGGGTCGACTTCGATGGTTTTGCCGCTGGGCAGGAATGTGACTTTATATTTCTGCGTGGCGGGCTTGTATTTGACTTCGTCGATGTAGGGGTTACTGCCACCCATTTTTTCTTACCTCCGTTGGGAGAATCTTGTTATCGGTAAAGCGAAAAACCCAAGACTCAGGTTCATACCTCAACTGCGAACCTGGGGCACCCGATTACACCCTAAACTTCCGCCAGGTTGCGGCCTGCTAGCGCTGTTGACACTGCGGAGTTCATTAGCAATTCCGCTAGATGCTCAGTGGCGTGATTTAGTTCGTCGATGCGCTTGCGAATCTGTTTGTAATCGGTGGCGGCCGTGGATTGTTTCAGCGCGGCGATGGCGGCCTCGATATGGGAGCGCTCATCGGCGGAAATTTGCGCGGATTGCGGATTGGCTAGCGCTTTGGCGGTGGCCGAGACGATGGCTTCGGATTCAGTGCGGGCCTCGATTAGCTGGCGCTCGGCGAAATCCTGTTCGGCGTACTCGATGGATTCTTCGAGCATGCGCTCGATTTCGGCGTCGTTGATCCCGTAACTCGGCTGGACTTCGATGGAGTGCTGCTCGCCGCTGCGCATGTCTTTGGCGGCGACTTGCAGGATGCCGTTGGCGTCGATGAGGAAGGCGACTTCGATGCGCGGCAAGCCTGCGGGGGCTGGAGGAACTTTTAGGGTAAAACGCGCAAGGGAGCGGCAATCTTTGGCTAGTTCGCGTTCGCCCTGGAGGACGTGAATGTCGATGCCAGTCTGATTGTCGACGCCGGTGGTGTATTGCTCCTGCGCGCTGGCGGGGATGGTGGAGTTGCGCGGAATAATTTTAGAGACTGCGCCGCCGTAGGTTTCAATGCCGAGAGAGAGAGGGGTGACGTCGAGCAGAAGCATGTTGCTGACGCCGCGCTCGAGAATGTTGGCTTGCACGGCTGCGCCGAGGGCGACGACTTCGTCGGGATTCAGCTCGGTGTGGGGCTTGCGGCCGAAAAATTCCTGCACGGTGCGACGGATTAGAGGTGTGCGGGTGGTGCCGCCTACGAGGACGACTTCTTCGATGGCTGCGGGCGCGAGGTGCGCGTCGGTTAGGGCCTGTTTTACGGGGCCCATGGTGCGGTTTACGACATTTTTGATCAGGGATTCGAAGTCGCCGCGCGAAAAGTTGTGTACAAAAGTCTTGCCGTTCGGCAACGCCAAACGCAGAGTGACGGATTCTTTCTCCGACAGCTCATGCTTCGCGGCGATGAGCGATTTGCGCAGGTCCTGCGCGAGTTCGCCGTGGGGCGAGAAATCCAGATCCTCGGTCTCGCGGATGCGTTTGTGCACGAAGGCTTGTAGCAAATTGTCGATGTCGTCGCCACCGAGATGGGTGTCGCCGTTGGTGGAGAGGACCTGATAGATGTCGCCTTCGGTGGTGGAGATGAGTTTGAGGATGGAGATGTCGAAGGTGCCGCCGCCAAGGTCGTAGACGGCAACGTGGCCCCGCTGCTTTTCGTGCAGGCCGTAGGCGAGGGCTGCGGCGGTGGGCTCATTGACGAGCCGCAGAACTTCGAGGCCGGCGATGCGTCCGGCATCTTTCGTGGCTTGACGCTGGGCGTCGTTGAAGTAGGCGGGAACGGTGATGACGGCGCGGTCGATTGTTTCGCCGAGGAAAGATTCGGCCCAGTTCCGCAATTCGCGGAGTATGAAGGCGGAAATTTCCGGAGGGGTAAACATTTTGTCGCCGAGCATTACGCGAATGACGTTTTTGCTGTTGGGATCGATGCGAAAGGGAAAAAGCTGCAGCTCGTTTTGTACATCGGCGGGGCCGCGGCCCATCAGGCGCTTCACGGAGTAGATGGTGCGCTCGGGCTGGGTGAGCAGGCGACGGCGCGCGGCTTCGCCAACGATGACGCTGCCGTCGGGGTCAAGGCTCACGACCGAGGGGCACAACGTGGAACCGTAGGGACCGGGAATACACTTCGGCTGGCCGGTCTGCGCGTCGATGTACGCGACCAGGCTGTTGGTGGTTCCCAGATCGATGCCGACAATGCGTCCCATTAACAGGCTGCTCCCTGTAATTCTTTTTCCACTCCTGCTACCAAGTTTCGAATGTACGAGCGGCGGTTCAACAATTCATTCAAGCGCTGCAAGATGGCTTCGCGATCGGATTCGCTGGCGTTGGCGTCGAGGGCGGCGTCCCATTGCTGTGCGGCGGTCTTCATTTGGGCGTCTACTTCGTGAAGTTTTTCGCCGAAGTTCTTTTCGGCTACGCGGAGTTTGATGGTTAGCGCATCGAGATTTGCGCCGGCGGATTTGGCTTCGCGCAATTCGTCGAGTGATTCGTTGAGTTCAAAGACTTCTTCGAGCAATTCAGGGGGAGCTTGCTGCTTGTGCTCGCCTTCTTTGCGCATGCCTTCCAGTTCCAACAGATATTCGACGCGGGCGACGGGATCGCGAAGGACGCGGTAGGCGTCGTTTAGCCTGGAGCTGCGTTGAAGGGACATTTCCCGTTCGCGCTCGTCGGTATTTACGAAATTGTCGGGGTGGAGCCTCCAGCTTAGCTGCAGGAATTTCTGTTCGAGGGCGTCCATGCCCATCCACAACTTGCGGGGCAAACCGAAATAGGTGAAGTAATCGGCATTGGCGGGGAGGGACTGAATTTTTCCACACTGGGGGCAGAATGCTGCGGCGTTTGTTGGAGTGTTGCAACTCCAGCAGGTGCTGGCGGATACGGTGGCTGATTTGGGTGCGTTCATGGTTGAAAATCGGGAATCGATTTTGATGACGGATCTAATGCGCCGAAACGGCCGAGGTCGAAAATCCCCACCCTTGAAAAGCGAGGGTGGGGCACCCTCCGTGTTTCCGTCAGTCGCGTACGGAAGGGATGAAAAACCCCCAGCACCCTCCGCACTTTGATGAGCGGCGAATGGGAGGGACCAAGCGGTTTCATTGATGTTCGGAAACGAACGGCCACTCAGGCGGTGAAAGAACTGCCACAACCGCAATTTCGGGCGGCGTTGGGATTCTGGAAGACGAAGCCCTGGCGCATCAGCGTTTCTTCGTACTCGAGTGTGGTGCCATTCAGATATAGAAAGCTCTTGGGATCGACGAACAGGCGCGCGCCGTGCTCTTCAAAAACTTTATCGCGATCGCGGGCGTGGGTATCGAGACGCATGGCGTATGACAGCCCGGAGCATCCGCCACCTTGCACGCCTACACGCAAGCCGCCCAATTCCGTCGAAACTCCGTCTTTCTCAAGGAGCGCGCGAATTTTACGGGCAGCGCGCTCGGTGAGGGTGATTTTCGCGGTTGTGGGCGAAGCTAGTTCTGTGGCCATAACAGATACCCTTCAGCGATTACAACGATACTGCCGGCGAGCTTACAAGATACGGTCGCGAACACAGTTCCTGAGAGTGTCGCGTGCTGCCGACCACGCTAGCCCACCTGCCACGGCAGGTAGACCCTATGCAAAAACCGCAAAGGGTAGGCCACCCGGAGCCCTCGGGTAGACTATTCCTTAATGCTTAATGCGAGACTTTTGCTACGGCCGCGACTTCGATGCCGTGCTTCTTTTTCCAATCGCCGATAGCTGCCTTGATAGCGTCTTCGGCTAGGACCGAGCAGTGAATTTTCACCGGCGGGAGGGCTAGCTCACGCACGATGTCCGTGTTTTTGATGGACAGGGCTTGTTCGACGGTCTTGCCCTTGACCCACTCGGTGGCCAAGGAAGAGCTGGCGATTGCCGAACCGCAGCCGAAGGTCTTGAACTTGGCTTCTTCAATGACCTGCGTGTCCGGATTGATTTTCATCTGCAACTTCATGACGTCGCCGCACTCCGGCGCGCCTACCAGGCCAGTACCCACGTTGGGGTCTTCCTTCGGCAAGCTGCCTACGTTGCGAGGATTGTTGTAGTGCTCGACTACTTTATCGCTATAAGCCATTAGCCATTGCTCCTTGCCAGATTAACTAGATTTCCGAAGCCGGCACTCTTCACCGCTTTGTCAGAAAGCGACACGTTCGGCACAGATGCCGAGCGCCCCGCGGTAAGCTGTCGCAGCGCGTCCTTGATAAATTCCGCGCCGACGCCCAGCAGTTTCAAAAAGGCGCGAACCTGCTGCAGCTCGTGGAACGAGCGTTCGCCTGCGGCAGCAGCATCTTCCCCTTCGCCGCCATAAGGCACAAAAGTTACGCGGAAGGCCGCGCCTGTTCCGCCGATTGACCGATGAATTCTAATTGTTCCTTCGTTCGCCATTGTTGACCCTTTCAGCTTTAGGCTGTTTGCCAATTCATTTTAGAGATGTCGATACCTTCCTTGGCCATTTCATACAGGGGGGAGAGTTCGCGCAGTTTCGTGACTACCTGCACCATCTTGTCGATGACGTAGTCGACTTCCTCCTGGGTATTGAAGCGGCCGAGGCCAAAGCGGATCGACGTATGGGCTAGGTCTTCGCCGACCCCTAATGCTTTGAGTACATAGCTGGGCTCGAGGGTTGCCGAAGTGCAGGCGGAACCGCTCGAAACCGCTATATCGTTGATGCCCATGAGCAAAGATTCACCTTCTACATAGGCAAAGCTCATATTGAGATTGTTGGGCAGGCGATGCTCCATGGAGCCATTGACGAAGACTTCGTCGAGCTTGGCTTCCAGGCCGGCTTTCAGGCGGTCGCGCAAGCCTCGCATGCGCACCGATTCCTGGGCCATTTCCTGCTGACAAATCTCGCACGCTTTGCCGAGGCCGACGATGCCCGGGACGTTCAGTGTGCCGGAACGCATGCCGCGTTCGTGGCCGCCGCCATCAGCGATGGCGGAAAGCTGAACGCGCGGGTTGCGACGGCGGACGTACAGCGCGCCTACACCCTTGGGTCCGTAAATTTTGTGGCCGGTGATGGCCAGAAGATCGATGTTGTCCTTCTGCACGTCCACGGGAATTTTGCCGACAGCCTGCACGCCATCGACGGCGAAGAAGATGCCGTGTTCCTTGGCGATCTTGCCGATTTCCGCGATTGGATTGATGACGCCGATTTCGTTGTTGGCGTACATGATGGTGATCAAAATTGTTTTTGACGTAATCGCTTTGCGGACGTCTTCAGGATCAACGCGGCCATCTTTCCCAACCGGCAGATAGGTAACTTCGTAGCCGTATTTCTCGAGGCGTTTACAGGTGTCCAACACAGCCTTGTGTTCAATGGACTGGGTGATGATGTGGTTGCCCTTTTCGCGGTACATTTCCGCGATGCCCTTGATCATCAGGTTGTCGGATTCCGTCGCACCACTGGTGAAAATGATCTCTTTCGGAGTGGCGTTGATGAGCGAAGCAATCTGCTGGCGCGCATTTTCCACCGCTTCTTCGCCGGCCCAGCCGAAGGCGTGGTTACGGCTTGCGGCGTTGCCGAATTTCTGAGAGAAGTAGGGCAGCATCGCATCGAGCACGCGAGGATCGACCGGGGTAGTCGCGTGATTGTCCATGTAGATTGGTAAATTCACAGCCATAATTCTGTTCTCCTAAGTTTGCAATTCCACCAGCACCGGTTCGTGCTGCTCTTCGCTCATGTGAGAAATCGTAACGGTGCTAAGCACGCTTAAAATACTTTCATTGACGCGGCGCAAAGGCTCGCGAACGGAGCATTTGTCGGCGGCGCCACAATTGCCGTGATTCGTGACGCAAGACGTAATCAATACCGGGCCGTCGATGGCGGAAATCACGTCCAGCGCGGTAATTTGCGAAGGCTCCTTGGCCAGCAGATAGCCGCCACTGGCGCCATGTTTTGCGGAGACGATGCGCTGGCGAGCCAGCTTCTGAAGGATCTTGGCCATGAGCATCGTGGAGATGCCGTATTCCTCGGCGATCTCGGTGGCGCTACAGGCGTGCTGGTCGCGGTGCATGGCCAGATGCTTGACCGCGATCAAACCGTAATCCGCTTTTTTAGACAACTTGAACATATTTAGGCAACTCGAACATATGATGTTGAATGCGACTTGAAAGCTACAGCATATAAGACTAATTCGGTCGCATCGCAACCCCCATATCAGACCGATTCAGTCGCAAATGAAGTTTAGTGCGGTTTGGCAGGGTTGTCAATCAGTGAGTTCGATGACTTTCTAGCAAGCCTAGTATTGTCAATTACTTACCGGATAAACAAATTTAAAAAGATAGGCTGGCCTTAGCATTCAGAAGCTTAGCTTTAGACCGGCGGAAACACTTCGCGAGATGGAGATGGCGGTGCCCGAGAACAAGCTTGCGAAATTTATGACGTTGACACGGTTGGTGACGTTTGAAACCTGGACCTGCAAAGCGACACTGCGCAGTTCTTTGCGGTAAAGCTGCACTCCGGCGGCAACGTCCAGCGAGAAAGTCGGGCGCGTTCGTTCGCGGTCAAAATTGACGCGATCAAGGATTGCAGAGCCATATTGGGCCAGGAGAAAACCTTGGTCCTGAGTCGAGCTTAGATCAGCAGGAAGCCCGCTGCCATACTGGGCGCTGGCGGCCAGCCACACGCGCCGCTCGGCTTGAAACCTGACGCGCGCTCGCGCGGTGTTGCGCTGGTCTTGGGAGACGGCAAACGGGCTTGTGTTGGTAAGCACTCCAGCGGCGTCACTGCCCAAAAACAAACCACCGGTGATGGGGCCGTTACCGATCCCAGACTGATTCGAGTAGCTTAGGTAGCCGGAGAAGCGCCACCATTCGGGAACTTCCAGGCGCAATTCTTCGCCGAAAATTCGCGCGTGAGAAAAAGCGATGGGAAAGCTGACGCCGGTGTCCAGCAAAGTATCATCATCGGCATAGTTATGAAAATCGCGGCGAAAAATATTGGCTTCAATGCGCAGCTTACCGGAGACAGATTTGGTGGCGCCCACTTCGTAGTAGTTTGCGCGCGCTGGGCGAACCGGCAGCCGTAACACGACGGGATCAACGGAGTTCAACTGAGCAGAGCTGGCGAGCAGTAAATTTTCCATGGCCGGAGTCTGAAAAACGCGATCGTAGGAAGCGTGCAGCAGCAAATTTAATGAGTGTAGGTAACGGGAAACGCCGAGACGCGGGCTCCAGGCGGATTCGTGCACCACGAATGCGTAATGATCGAAGCGCAAGCCCGCGGAGATGTTCCAGTTGCCTAGGTGCACTTCGTCCTGCACGTATGCGGAGGGTTCGATATCCCACTTGCGGTCGGCGAATTGAAATTGCTGCCGAGTACCGGGGTCGAATTGAGAGGGATCGGTAATGGTGTAGGCGAGCGCTTCGTACACGGGAGTAAAAAAACTGTCGAGGCCCGTTTTCCAGTTGTGACGGCCCTTATGACCGGATAAATCGGCCCGCGCATAGCCCTCGCGGTAGCCACGCGATTGCGAAATGATGACTGGGGTGGATAACGGATTCGAAGTCAGATCGGCACTGGCATCGCGTACGCTTCCGGAGAAACTCAGAAACAGGTCGGGAGAAATGGTGTGCTGGAAGAAAACCTGGCCGCTGGTTTCCTGATTGGTGATGTCCTGGCGCTGCCCGGCCTGCTGCTGCACTAACTCGTTTGGCACCAGGAAACGTACGGCGTTGTGAATGATGGTGAAGCGCAGGCGGTCACTGCCGGAAAAATCCCGCTCGTAGGAAGTTGAGAAGCCATCGGCGTTTCCGCGGTTGGTGAAATTTTCGAGCACTGGCGGGTCGAGATAGCGATCGGTATGAAAACCATTGCCAGCGATCGAAAAACGATTTTCTCCAAATGCGTAGGAAACGGCGGCAGAACTGCTAATGCTGGAAAAACTTCCGCCATTTATGTCGAATTGCCCGTGGAGGCCGTGGGGGACGTCTTTCGCGGTGGTAACTTCGACCACGCCGCCAAGTTTGCGGCCGTATTCGGCGGGAAATGTGGCGGTGAGCACGCGCATGGATTCCACGTCGTCGGCATCAAACTCCGGCGCAAAGGCTGGAGAACGATTCTGTGTTAGCGGCAATCCATCGAAAATATATTGCACATCGTATTCCGACCCGCGCGGATGGAGGACGCCGTTGGCTTCATAGAGCCAGCCAGGTTGTTGATTGACTAGATCGCTGAGACTGCGGCCCGGCTGGGCGGGCATTTGTTGATCGATGGTTTGTCTGCCGACGGAATAAATGGTGCCGGTGCGGTTGGGGTCGACGAGCGTCGCGGAGTCGGTGACTTGAATTTGGGTGGCTACCGGAGCGACACCGAGAGTGACGGGGATGCGGAGAGGAACTTCGGAGCGGATGTCGACGAGTTTAGTCCAGGGGGCGAAGCCTTCGGCGTTGATGTTGAGGCGATAGAGGCCGAAGGGGAGATCTTGGGCGGTGTAGCGGCCGTCCTGGGCGATCTTGAACGAGCGGTGTAGTTGATTTGCTTCGCTGAGCAGCTCGGCATCGGCGGCAATCGTTGCGCCGGCTGAATCGTGAACTTCGATGCGCAATTCACCGCGGACGCGCTGGGCGTGAAGGGGCCTCGCGGCAAGGCAAAGAATGGCCAGGGCAGCCAAGAGCAGGTAATGGAGTGGAGCGCGCATCTTTATCGTTGGTGGTAGATAGGTTTCGAGCTTTCTTGAAGCCTTCGGGTTGCCAAATCGGCTTCGGGAAGCCAAATCGTCCAGTTGGGCGATTGATTTTTCCGCGGTTCGATACACTTTTTACGTTAGCACGAAGGGCACCGCCGCTATGGGAGTCACGGGACACGCGGCAACTAAAGAGCAACAATTAAAGCGCGTGGCCGTTTGCTAATATCTGAACTTCCGGGGCTCTCTCGGGCTTCGAATTCGTTGGGGATTATGGGTCGCCTGCTATGCACCATTGGCTTTACGGGGAAGACTGCGGAGGAGTTTTTTGCCTTGCTTCGCGGCGCAGGGGTGCGAAGCGTCATCGATGTCCGGCAGAATCGCACCGGGCAGCTTTCGGCGTTCGCAAAACATCCGGACCTGGAGTTTTTCCTACGACAAATCGGGAATATCGGGTACCGGCACGAACCGTTGCTGGCACCAACGCCAGAGCTTCGAAAGACCTATCAGGAAGATAAAGATTGGGCTGCTTACGAGGCGGGCTTTTTAAAATTATTGAAGCAGCGTGGTGTGCCGAAGAGTCTCGATGCATCCAGCTGGCCGGCTAATGTCGCGTTGCTGTGCACCGAACCGGGGCCGGAGAAGTGTCACCGCCGGTTGGTTGCTGAAGTGTTGGCGAAGCAATGGCGCGCGGCGGGCGACGATGTGGATGTGCGACATTTGGTTTCTAGTACGAAACGTGGGAAACAGCAGCAGCACGGGATTGCGTCATGAGTTCCCATTCGAATTCATCTACCGAGAAAAAAGCATCAGGTTCGGTGCGTGATGGCGTGACGATTACGGGCTGGGCGGCGGCATTAGGGGCGCGTCGGGTGCTATCGGAAGAAGTGGACAGGGCGTTTGGCATGCCCATTGGGAAATTGCGAAGCCGCGCGGGAATTGAGTCTGTGTCGTATGCCGCTGAGGGCGAGACGGAACTGACTCTCGGCGCACAAGCACTGCAGCGGGCGCTGGATGTTGCGGGATGCCAGGCCAAGGAGATTGACTGGATCATCGCAAGCAGTGAGACGCACGTGGCGTATCCCTCGCTGGCGGCGCAACTGCATAAACGAGCAAATGTTCGCGAGAATTGCGGGGTGTTGGATGCTGGGGGCGCTTGTCTGGGATTGCTGAACGCTCTGGCGGTGGCGCAATCCTTCCTGGACAGTGGCCGGGCGGGAAGCGTTGCAGTGGTTACTGCAGATGTTCACAGCCGCACATTGGTTCCGGGGCGGGTCGCAGGGGAATTTGGCGGCTTGTTTGGCGATGGAGCGAGCGCATTTATTCTGCGCAATGATTACGAGACTAAAAAATCCACTGGCTACCTTTTGGGGAAATTTTTCTTTGGATGCGCCAATCAATACGCGGAAGCCATTTGCGTGGCTGGCGTTGAGAATGGAGGGCTGGCGGTGCGATTCGATGGGGAGGCATTGTCGCGGGCGGCGATTACGCGGATGGAACGGACGCTGAAGGAAGTTGAAAAGACTAGCGGAATTTGTCGGCGGGAGGTGGGGGCATTCGCGACACACCAGCCTAATCCGCGGCTGGTCGCGCTTCTGGCCAAACAATGCGACGTACCGGCATCTGTTTTTCCGGAGGTAGCGCGCAAGTCCGGGAATCTGGGATCTTCTACCTGCGGCGTTGCGCTTCATGTTGGACTTGAGGCTGCTGCGAAAATGCCGGTGTCGGCACGCAAGCCGATTTTTCTCGCATCACTTGGCCCGGGACTGTTATACGGAGGAGGCTGGCTGATGCCCGTGGTAACTGCGGACGTTGCGCTGTAAGTCTTAATCCGCACTTTTGAAATTCAGACGACGATATTGAGACGGTGGGACTTATTTATCTCCCTCTTGTGATTCCAAATATTCAGTAGTCACCAAATTAGTCACGCGGCTCTGTCGAACCATTCCGAGACGCGAAAATTGCGCACGGTGTTTCTGTTCGGGCGGCAATACGCCGATTAGCTTTCAAACACAAACTGTTGCTCATCGCGTGTCAACGCTCCAAATCGCTCGCAAAACATCCGAACACTTTTTCCTGACTCTAGGCGATTCAATGGTGGGAGTTCAATGTGCCCCACTGCAAATTTCTCGAGTAGATAAGATTCCAGATTCGTTGCTTCATGTTTTGTGTCGAAAGTCCTCCATGAAACTTCAAGTGACCCGACTTCCTGCTTGACACGCTGGAGGTTGTAGGCAGTGTTCCTTTCAACGGATTTGGCGTCACGATGTTGGCGAATTCTGTCGTGAAATTGCTCTGAAAAGCCTATGTAAATGATGTCCGACTCTGCCCGTAATCGTGGCTTTGGAGCATCGGCTAGCCTGAAAACGTACACTCCTGGACGGCGTGGGACTTCACGAAAATTGGTTAACGGCCATTTCATCCAAATACAAAAGTCGCTGAGATCGTTCGAATGCATTGCTTATCCCGGCGAGCACGAGCGGCAGATTTTCCGGTCTTGAAGGCATCACGAGCGAAGGAGAAGGTGAAGGATATTCCAGGGACCGCCAAGCCATATAAGTAACCAGCGGCGATAAATACCAGGCGAGGCAATTCGCGTTCGTGCTTCTTGAGTTGAGTACGGTACCGCAGCACATACGATGTGGCTAAGACTCCAACTAGGCGATACCGCGAAAGGGTTGGATTGAGAGACAGCAGAAAGAATGCACTAGACGCAAGAACTATGATCAGAAGAATCGTGAGAAAGCCCAATTCCTCAATCACTAAAAGTTAACGTCACAACTGCCATCGCAAACACAGCGGCTATTCCCACAGCGTCCAAATTCTGTCTGGACACTAGCGGCCCAACTGGCAAATACGCGGCCAACAATGCGACGGCTCCAGCAACAGCAATCCAGATAATGGAAACTAGCTGAAATCGAGAAGTTCGTGTGTGGGGTTGGACGATCATTGTCGAAACGGTGATGTCAGGATACTAGCATTGACGTGCAATCGCTGACGGTAAAATGGTAAAAAAGACGCAATAAGTGGGGGCGCAAACCCGTTGAAAGCGTGGGCTGATGTACAGCCGCAACATAGGAGACGGTCGGCTATTCGGTGCGTTGAAGTTCTAGTGGCGGACGAGTGGCGAGTTTCTCCGCCACCGCGCGCATTTCGTCATGGATAAGGCCATTCGTCGCCAGGATGACCGGCCCACCGAGGCGATAGGGCTGGCCTGAAAAGTCGGTGACTTTGCCGCCGGCTTCTTCGACCAGCAAAACACCCGCCGCGGTATCCCAAGGCTTCAATCCAAATTCCCAAAAGCCTTCGAAGCGGCCGGCGGCGACGCTGGCTAAATCAAGTGCCGCGGAACCGTCTCGGCGCACTCCATGCGAGCGCATGGTGAAATCGCCGTAGTACCTGAGATTAGGGCTGGCGGTGCGCTTGTGAGTGGGGAAACCGGTACAAAGCAGGCTGGTCGAGAGCGTGGGGATTTTCGAGGCGTGGATTTTATTGCCGTTGAAGGTGGCGCCTTGGCCGCGGGCGGCAGCAAAAAGTTCTTCGGAGATGGGGTTGTAAACCACGGCCGCGAGGAGCGAGTCATGTTGGGCTAGAGCCAGAGAGACGCAAAAGCAGGGATAGCCGTGCGCGAAATTGGTGGTGCCATCGAGCGGATCGACGTGCCAACGATACCCGGAAGTGGCCGCGGATTCGTGGCCTCCGCCTTCCTCGGCGGCAATGGCGTGGTCGCGGAATAATTTTGTGATGCGCGCGACGATAGTGGCTTCGGAGCGCTTGTCGGCTTGGGTAACCAGGTCGACTTCGTCGCCCTTGTAGGAAATTTTTGCGGGACGCGAAAATTCTTCGCGAAGAATCTGGCCTGCTTCGCGGGCAATTTCGATAGCGGGTTGCAGGTAATTTTCAGGCATCAAGAGTTCGAAACAAATCTCGGCGGTGATTCCCGCATTGCTAGTCTATCAGGCGCTTCTGTACCGGCCGAAACGTTACCAGCCGCTGCCCTCACACCCACTATTTCGGACCGGTAAGGTAGGTTTTTCGATGGCGTACCTTGTAATTGTCCAGCACTTTGACCTGAATGCTCCGGTACGTGTTGACGGGGCCGGGCGGATTTGGGTAGTAGCCCAGACGGTATTGGGTGCGCAGCTCGCGATCGATGCGATCGAAAATAATATCGAGGTCCTGAGCGGTATCGGGGAAGAAAATGGCGCCGCCGGTAGTGTCGGTGATGGTTTCGATGGCGTGCTCGCCGGCAGTGTTGCGGCCGCTTTCGTTCTTCACCGGACGCACGATGATGGAATAAAGCAAAGTGTTGGCGCGCACGGCGGCTTTGCGGGCGGCCTCGAAATCCCACTGGCTGGTAGTTTCGCCACCATCGGTAACCAAAATAATGACGCGGCGGCGGTCTTCTTTGCGATGTTCGAGCGCCTTGGAGCCGAGCACCAGAGCGTCGTAGATCGAAGTGCCGGAGCCGTCGGGGATTTTTTGTACGGCGCTTTGCAACGCTTTGACGTTATCGGAAAAGCCTGCGATCTGCCTGACGTTTTCATCAAAGGCAAAGACTGAGAGGTGGTCTTCGGGGCGCAGCACCTGAGCGATGAAGTGTGCGGCGGCTTGCTGTTCGAAGGAAATTTCCTTGTGAGCGCTGAGGCTGGCGTCAATCATCAAGGCGATGTCGAGGGGCAGCTTGGTCTCTGATTCGAAGACTTCGATTTTTTGCTGCACGCCTTCTTCAAATATTTGAAAGGCCTCGACGGGCAGGTCTGGAGCGGGGCGGTTGTTGTCATCGAGGACGCTGACGAGCACATTAACGAGATTGACGTTTACGCGAATGCGGCCTTGTTGCGGAGGCTCATCGTTGGAATTGCTATCGCGGTTGTCTTTATTGACGGGCTCGGGCGGGCTGGTGTTCTCCGGTGTGGAACTGGTAGAGCTTGGCGTGGTGGTTTTGGATTTAGGTTTTCGCGCCCAGGGAGGGCGGTCGGAACTGTCCTGGGAAGCCGCACTGGCGGCCAGAAATAGCGCCGCAGCAGCCAGGACAGCAAGTTGTTTTACGTTAACGCGGCGGGTCGACATTCTGGAATTAAGATGCAGGTTTCACCGCGGATGTCGCCGAAGGCGCTGAAGGCACGGTGGGTAATTCTCCATCGGCCCATACCGAGCCGTCTTCGAAGTATTCTTTTTTCCAGATGGGCACGGTGCGTTTGAGAGTGTCGATGGCGTAGCGGCAGGCGTCGAAGGCGGCGGCTCGATGAGCAGCGCTTACCGCGATATACACGCTGGTTTCGCCGATCTCGAGACGACCAAGGCGGTGAACCAGGGCGACGCGGTGGATGGGAAAGTGATTGTGGAGGTACGCGGCGATCTCCTGAATCTTGACAAGAGCCATGGGCTCATACGCCTCGTACTCCAGGTAGAGGGTGCGACGATTTTTGGAATGATCGCGGACGAATCCGTCAAAGATAACAATGGCGCCATCTTCATTGCCGCGAACATCCGCTGCCAAAGTGATCGGGTCTATGGGTTCGTGAACCAGCGCAGCGATATCAGTAGACGGCGTCGCCATGGGTATACTTTAGCCGCCGCTTACGGGGGGCAGGAAGGCAACTTCGTCGCCAGCGTGAAGGGTGGTGTTCCACGGGGCGAACTCCTGATTGCAGGAGGCGACCAGGGAAGAGCGGTACTGCTGAAGTTCGGGGTAACGGGCGGCGTATTGGGCAAAAAGCGATTCGATATTGGACTCGACCGCCAGGTCCATGGACTCGTGGGAGCGCCCGAGGATTTCTTTCAGGCGGCCGAAAAACAGGACCTTGACGCGGATGGATTGGGAAACGGAAGGCACGAGACGATTGTAACCTGCGTGTCGAGATGGGACTAGTGGACAAGGCGTTTTGGCGTAGGCCTTGTTTAAGTTTGTTTGCAGGGTAAAGCCGAGATACAACGCAGAGTAATTTCCGTGAGGACAAGATGAACATTTTGATGACGGGGGCAACGGGGCTGGTAGGAACGGCGCTGGTAAAGACGGTTACGGCCGAGGAGGGGCACACGATTTACCGGTTGACGCGGGCGGAAAGCCCCAAGTCCAGCGCAAAAGAGCCTGGGGTTTTTGATTTGCCATGGAATCCGAGTAGCGGCGGAATTGGCGAGTCTGGCGGTTCAAGGGCGGATCAAGTTCCACCTAGCGTGGATGCGGTCGTCAATTTGGCGGGCGCACCAGTGGCGGGCGGGCGGTGGACGAACGAGCGCAAAGCGCTGCTGCGATCGAGTCGCGTCGACACCACGCGTGGACTGGTGAGCGCGATCGCAAAAATGGAGAAGAAGCCGCGAGCGTTGATTTCGGCTTCGGCCATTGGTTATTACGGTAACCGGGGCGAGGAATTGGTGACGGAGAACAGCGCGTCGGGAACGGATTTTCTCGCAGAACTCGCGAAGCAATGGGAAAACGAAGCGGTGAAGGCCGAAAAATTCGGTGTGCGCGTGGTGTTCCTGCGGTTTGGAATCATTTTGGCCCAACAGGGTGGCGCGCTGCCGAAGATGATGCTGCCATTTAAATTTGGATTGGGCGGGAAGCTGGGGTCGGGGCGGCAGTGGACGTCGTGGATAGCGTTGCAAGATGTCGTGGCGATCGTCCAAGAAGCGCTTCGAAATGACAGTTGGAAGGGGCCGATAAATCTAGTGGCGCCACAAGCGGTGCGCAATTCTGATTTCACAAAATCGCTGGCGAAGGTACTGCATCGCCCCGCGATATTTACGGTGCCGGCGTTCGGGCTGAAGCTGGCGATGGGCGAAATGGCGGAGACATTGTTGGGAGGGGTGCGCGTCGCGCCGCAAGTATTGGAGCAGAATGGTTACCGGTTTCTGCATAAGAATCTGGATGAGGCATTGAAGGCGATTCTTGGGTGATGCCAGCACGATGGGAAAGCCTGACGTAGGTCAATTTCAAATTGGAATCTTTACCACTGGACTGGTTCCGAATCGGGACGGCTGTTAGGAGTGAATGGAACGAGAGACAGTTGCGCAACGAGCCAGGTTTCTGCGTGCCTCGACGTAAGCACGCCAGCATGACCTACACGTTGACCGGCCCCGGCGATGTTGCGGTTATTGCCAAGCAGCCACTGGGGCTAGGAATTATTCGCCTGACCTTGCAGCTGCCAGCCACGGCCGCTCCTTCGGCGCGCACGCTTTTTATTCAAAACACAAATCTGAATAAGACTGCAGCTACTGGAACGCTATGGGTGCAGTGATGTTCGAAAGGGTGAGCTGACATGAGTTTACGTGCGCGCCAGCGTGGTGCTGTTGGCCACCGCGGCAGCCAAAGCGATCCCCGCCAAAAATAAAGCCCACAAAAAACGTCTGCGCTCCACGAGTTGGCGCAAAAATCTTCGGCAATGGCGAGGCTGCGTTGCCAAAGCACTCAAAGCCATTGGGATGGCGGAGAACTCTGGACAGAGACGCGCTTTGAAGTTGTGGAGCAGAACAAGGATTGCTGGGAGCGAATATCACGGTGCGCATGCTGGGTGGCCGTGCGGATGGGTTTACTTCGCGGGTAGACGGTGTACCAGCATTTCGAGTTGGAGAAGAAGTTTATTTATTTCTGTGGGGCAAACCGGGAGAGGCTTACCGGGTGCTGGGCTGTCGCAGGGAACATTCCGCATTAATCGGGACGCCCGAACGGGCACAGAAAAGATTACGCAAGAGTCTTCTTCTGCGAATTTTGATCAACGAACGCGGCAATTCCACGCGGACGGAATTCGTGGCATGGCGTTAACTGCATTTCGAGAAAAGCTGCGCCAGGCCCTCGACCGTAGCGTCGCGCTCGAGCACTAAAAATTCGATTAATTGCCGGTAAAAGGGTGACGACGTTGCTGTGTAAGTCGTGCTTTCGTGGTGTGTGTTGCAACGATCAAGGTCAAGTAGTTTGGCGATGAAAATTAGTTACGAGACCACAGTGGATTTGTTTCAGCGATTTGCGAGAGGTGCGGAAATGAGAAAGGGAATTCAAAGTGGTTGCGCGTGCTTGTTGGCAATTTGTTATGCCGCGTGGGGCACAGGGGGGCTGCTGGCTACGCGTTCAATGAAATTGTGCCCGACGTGTGCCAACCCGCTTCCATTTCAGGGGGCTCAGCTTGCCCGGTGCGCTCGCACATTCGCGCCGTGGCGTCCGCTCGGGCCGTGCAGTGGAGCACGTCACTGGGCACCAATCCTCTGACCATCATTACCCAAGATCAGACGCCGAATGGACGGCTGGCGGAGATCGAACAGGTAGTTACGCAATCATTAGGCGTGTGGTCGGGAGTAACCGGAAGCACATTGCAAACTGTCGCCGCCACGGTTACACCCACCACAGTGCAAAACCCTTGCGGCCCGGACGGAGTCAACTCCATTTGCTTCAACCAGGCAAACTTGGCATTCACTCCGGGCGTGCTGGCTTTCACTCGGGTGATAACCGCAGATCGCATCGGCGTTCAATTTGGATCTGGAGCGCCCTCTAGCGAGGTTGGTGAAATTCTGGACGCGGATATTTATTTCAATCCGAGCGATTCGCGCACGAGCTACGCGACGCCGCTAGCGTTAACTGCCACGCCGGCAGCTTACGATATGGAATCGATCCTCACGCACGAGATGGGACATGCGCTGGGTTTCAGCCATTCGGCGGTGTGGAGCGCGATGATGTTTCCGTTTGCTCCCACGGTTGGCACATTTAGCGGCACGCGCCCATCGCAGAGGCAGCCCGACGCTCCTTTGGGACAGGATGACCGCACCGGTTTGCGAGTTTTATATCCAGATTCGTCTGACACGTTACGGGTTGGCGCCATTCGCGGGCACATACTCAATGCCAATCCGTTATCACTGCCGGCATCGCCACCTGGCGTGACCGGCGTGTTTGGCTCACACGTAGTCGCGGTAGATGCCGGGAGCGGAGCGGTTGTGGGAGCCACAGTTGGCGGTTGGAACTGCAGCGATCCAGGTCCCGCGCAATTCGATGGCAGCTACGCAATCGAGCGGCTACCGACGGGGAGCAGTTATCTGGTTTATGCCGAGCCGTTGAATGGTGCGGTCGATCCGACGCAGATTAGCGACGCGACGGCGTCGCTATGCCGCAATTCCACAACCGATCCGGGATGGCCGTCGTTGCAAGGATGTGTTGTCCCGCCAGTGGATGTCAGTTTTACGGTGCGGACGCGGCCTGGGCCGTGAGGGGCAACGTTAAAGTGTTGCGCGGTTCGTTATTTGAATTGTTGCTCGGCGTATAACTTCTTGACGGCGGCGCCGATGGTGAAACCCCACACCGGGGCGGGGTATGTCGGCTTAGAATCTTTTTGCCCGGCTAGCTTATGTGATGCGTTACTGGAACTTCTAAGTACGGTTGCCGATCGAATATACTTTATTTCCCGTAAAATTTACTACACCAGCTGTCGAAGTTCTAACGCCACCTCGTTCACCTGGAAAAAAAGGGGAGATATAGCTCTATGAATAAAGTCATTCCCATTCTTGGAGTGGCGCTGTTTTTCATTACGCCCGCGGTCAATTCGCAGAATCCCTGCGATGCCAGCGATCCTAACTGCATACCTCCTAATCCGGAGATGCGTCGCCAGGAAGTAGTCAATCTGGAGCGCGAGACGGCGCGGGCAATCCTGCTGAATAACGGCACGTTTTTCAGGCGGGTATACAGCGATGACTTCGCGGGAACCTTGTCGCACGGACAAATGGTGAACAAAAATAATTTGATCAATGAAGTGCAAAATAGCGGGGCAAAATACCAGTCCTTCAATGCGTCGGATATTCAGGTGCGTTTCTTTCAGGAAACCGCAGTAGCGACTTGTTTGTGGACCTTGCGAGCTATCTTCAACGGTCAGCAAATCGAGACGCAAATGCGCGTCGTGCATGTGTACATTAATGGACCTCGTGGCTGGCACGTGGTGGCCGGCCAAAACACGCCGCTGCCTCCCTACACCCCACACCCGCTATAGTAGTTGTCACCTCGCGACGGCGACCACGAGATGGCTCAGAACGAATCAAACTGACTTGATTTGTGAATGTGGGCAACGTTTAACCTCCGTTAAAAGTGGGTGACCGGCGTCGATTCGCGAAAGACCATTCTGCGGAATGGGCATTTTACGTACGTATTTGTAGCTGTAAAAGCTGCGTGGCTTGGCGCGTTGACCTGCAAATGGCCGGATGTTACGCTCCCGCGCACACATTCAACTGCATGCGCGCTGTTGACCTGATCCGAAAAAAACGCGACTCCGGCGAACATTCCCGCGAAGAAATCGAGTTTCTGATTTCGGGGTATACGCGCGGGGAAATTCCCGATTACCAGATAGCGGCGTGGTTGATGTCGGCCTGGATCCGTGGATTGAGCCGCACCGAGACGACCGCGCTTACGCAAGCCATGCTGCATTCCGGGGAGGTGCTGGACCTTTCCAGTTTGCCCGGTAAGAAAGTTGATAAGCATTCGACCGGTGGAGTGGGCGACAAGACGTCATTGATACTCGCGCCGATCGTGGCGGCGGGTGGGCTGATCGTGCCGATGCTTAGCGGTCGCGGACTGGGGCACACCGGAGGCACGCTGGACAAACTTGAATCCATTCCGGGATTCAACACAAATTTGTCGTTGAAGGATTTTCGCCGGGTACTGGGCGAGTGCGGCATGGCGTTGATCGGGCAGACCGCGGAAATCGCTCCCGCGGATAAAAAGATTTATGCGTTGCGAGACGCAACTTCGACGGTGGAGAACACCGGGTTCATTTGTGCTTCGATCATGAGCAAGAAACTTGCCGAGGGACTAGACGCGCTGGTGCTAGACGTCAAAAGTGGTTCGGGCGCGTTTATGAAGCGGGAAGAAGATGCCATGGGCCTTGCGGAAGTGATGGTTGACGCCGGAAAAAGTATGGGCAAGCGAATGGTGGCTTTGATTACGGATATGGACCAACCATTGGGGCGCGCGGCGGGGCACGCTAACGAAATTACCGAATGCATCGAGGTGTTGAATGGCAAGGGACCTGCCGATGTTCGCGAACTTAGCGTGGAACTTTCCGCGTGGATGTTCTATCTGGGTGAAAAGACAAAAAGCGTTGAGGAAGGACGCAAGCTTGCTGCGCAGATGATTTCGAGTGGCCAGGCTCGAGAGAAATTCAGGCAGTGCATCCGGCTGCAAGGCGGCGACGAGCGCGTGATCGATGAGCCTGATTTGTTGCCTACGGCGGCTTCCAAATTAGATGTGACCAGCAACTCAGGTGGAGTGCTCGTGGCTACAGACTGCCAACAATTTGGCATTGCGCTGGCGATGTTGGGCGGTGGCCGCGAAACTAAGGAAGACCGGATCGACCATGCCGTGGGACTGGAATTTCACAAACGCATCGGCGAGCGGATAGAAATAGGCGAACCTCTGGCTACAATTCATTACAATAGCGACGCCAAGCTGGCAGAAGCCAAGGATTTGGTGGCGGAAAGTTTCGTGATCGATCAAAACAGTGGCGGGCAAAGGCCTCGACCATTGATACGAAGAATCATTGGGGCGTAAACTCGGGCGCGTCAACTTCAAGCGCGTAAGCGTCGAGCAACCAAAGGGATTTTCGACGCGATCGTACAAATTTGCACGCCGATCGCAGCACGGGAAACGGGTGTAAAGGATGGGAAGATTTGCGGGGATTTTGGGGCTGGCCACCATGCTGGGGCTGGCCTATATTTTTTCCACCGATCGAAAAGCGATCCGCCTAAAAACCGTGCTGTGGGGATTCGGATTGCAATTATGTTTTGCGATTTTTGTTTTACGGTTTGAAGCGGGACGGAGAATCTTCCAGTTTCTCGGGTACTACGTCAATCTGCTATTGAGCTACGCTTTCGTCGGTTCGCAATTCGTTTTTGGCGAGTTGGGACTGAAAGATTCACCAGAACATTTTATTTTTGCCTTCCAGGTGTTGCCTACCATCATTTTTATCGCGGCGTTTTTTGCATTGCTGTATCACATTGGAGTGATGCAAGTGCTGATTCGCGGCGCGGCGTGGGTTATGACGCGGATTATGGGCGCGAGCGGCGCGGAATCGCTGAATGTGGCGGCGAGTATTTTCATGGGACAAACGGAAGCGCCGCTTACGATCCGGCCTTTTCTCAACCGGCTGACCAGGTCGGAATTAATGACGGTAATGACCAGCGGGATGGCGCACGTGTCCGGCGGAATTATGGCCGCGTACATTGCGTTTGGAATTAAAGCGGAGCATCTGCTGGCGGCGGTGATTATGACGGCGCCAGGGACTTTGCTGATGGCTAAGATGCTGGTGCCGGAAACGGAAGTGCCGTTGACGGCGGGGCGCGTGGAAATGCCGGAAATGGAAAAGGAAGCGAATTTTCTGGGCGCGATTTCGCGTGGCACGGTGGATGGACTGAATCTGGCGCTGAATGTGGGCGCGATGTTGATTTCCTTTTTGGCTATGCTCGCGTTGGTTAACGCCATCATGGGCGGCGCGCACAATTGGCTGGCGGCTCACCACGTGGGGTGGTTTCCTTCCAGCCTGCAGCAAGTCTTTGGCTGGATTTTCGCTCCAGTGGCGTGGGTGATCGGGGTTCCCTGGCGCGACTGCGCGACCATCGGCAATCTGCTGGGCACGCGTATGGTCATTAATGAGGTGGTGGCCTTCCAGCAACTCGGCAGTATGCAGAGCACGCTGGATCCGCGGTCATTTACGATTGCCACGTTTGCGTTGTGCGGCTTTGCGAATTTCAGCTCGGTCGGAATTCAGATCGGCGGAATCGGGGCACTGGCTCCCGATCAACGCGGCAATCTTGCCAGGCTGGGTATACGCGCGATGTTGGCGGGCACCATGGCGAACCTGATGTCTGCTTCGTTTGTGGGAATACTTACGTGATGCAGGGCGGGGAACAGCCGGCAGCTCAGCGTGCTTCAGGCGGCAGCGAATATGAGCGCGCTGAGGCTGCCGCGCAATTTGTTTTCTCGCGCACCAAGTTGCGTCCCAAGATTGCTTTGGTGCTGGGGTCCGGGCTGGGGCCTTTCGCGGATGAGTTTGCTAATGCCTCAAAAATTCCTTACACGGAGATTCCGCACTTCCCGCAATCGACAGCGATTGGCCACGCCGGACAATTGGTGGTTGGAAATGTGAACGGTATCGCCGTCGCGGGCATGCAAGGCCGCGTGCATTTGTATGAAGGCTACGCGGTCAAGGAGGTAGTTTTCCCGATTCGCGTGTTTGCACGCATGGGCGTAAAAGCGGTGATTCTTACCAATGCCGCCGGCGGAATCAAGTTTTCTCAAGGGCGATTGGTGGTCATTAGTGACCACATTAATCTGCAGGGCGTGAATCCCTTGACCGGATTCAACGATGAACGATTCGGGCAGCGTTTTCCGGATATGTCGTGCGCTTATGACAAAAGATTTCGCGAGATGGCGGTGGCGCAAGGCAACCGTCTGGGTATTGGTATCGATGAAGGAGTTTATGCCGCGCTCGCCGGACCGAGTTATGAAACGCCGGCGGAAATTAGATATTTGCGTACAATTGGCACCGACCTGGTGGGCATGTCTACAGTGCCGGAAGTGATCGCCGCAAGACACTGCGAACTGCGTGTGCTGGGAATTTCCTGTGTTGCCAATGCGGCGGCTGGGATTCTTGATCAGCCGCTGAATCACCGGGAAGTTCTGGAGACGGCGGCGCGGGTAAAGGGCGATTTTGTGGCCTTGTTGAAAGCGATATTGCCGAAAATCGCGGAAGCGATCGGCTGACCCTTTTTTAGGGAACGAGTTCGGGAGTTCAAGCGTGACGGAAAAAGATTTGCTGATTGAGGCGGCCAAGCAGGCGAGAGAGAATGCCCACGCGCCGTACTCTAATTTTCGCGTGGGCGCCGCTTTGCGCAGCACTTCGGGCAGGATTTTTTCAGGTTGTAACGTGGAAAATGCTACGTACGGGCTGACTATGTGCGCCGAGCGGGTAGCGATTTTCAAAGCGATTAGCGAAGGCGAGCGAGGTTTTAGCGCGATCGCGGTGGTTACAGATACCGAGGTGCTAACGACGCCTTGCGGAGCGTGCCGACAATTGATTTGGGAATTTTGCGGCGACATTCCGGTGAACATGGTTAACCTGAAGGGCAAGATAGAAATAATCCAGATGAGAGAATTGTTCCCGAGACCCTTTGACGATTCGAATTTGTGAACCGACTTCGAAAGATATTCCCGCAGCTCCGGAGTTCGAACCGTGCGACAAATAAAAATGATATTTAGCGTTCGTGCAGCGCTCTTGCTTTTATTGGGAACAACGTTCATCGCCGGTGTTGGCGTTGCCCCGACCTCCAGCACCATCAATAAGGAGAAGATCGACCTGCTCATCAACGGAGGCACGGTCGTTACGATGGATGGCGACCGGCTGATCCTGGAAGATGGCGCGGTGGCGGTGAAAGGCGATGTGATCAGTGCCATCGGTTTCAGAACCGACCTGGAAAAGAAATATATTGCCGACCAAACCATCGATGCGCGCGGGAAGCTGGTGCTTCCGGGATTTATCAATGGGCACACGCATGTGCCGATGACACTTTTCCGCGGCCTGCACGACGACGTGACTCTGGACGAATGGTTACACAAATATATTTTCCCGGCGGAAGCAAAAAATGTTACCGAAGAATTTGTGCGCTGGGGCACGCGTCTAGCGGCGGCAGAGCAAATTCGCGGGGGCATCACCACCTTCGCGGATATGTACTATTTCGAAGATGCCGTTGCGGAGGAGACGAAAAAAGCAGGCATGCGCGGGGTGCTGGGCGAGACGTTTATCGATTTTCCCGCGCCGGATAATAAGGACGAAGCGGAGATGCTGGCGTACACCGAAAAATTTCTGAAGCGCTGGCAGAATGATCCGCTCATCCACGCGGCGCCTGCACCTCATTCCATCTACACCTGTTCGCAGAAGACTTTGCAGGACGCGGCCGCGTTGGCGCGAAAATACCACGCGCCGATCCTGATTCACGTGGCGGAAATGAAAAAAGAGCTAGACGACAGCCGCGCGCAAAACGGCACAACACCGGTGCAATACCTGAATAAAATCGGAGTACTGGGGCCGGACGTGGTGGCCGCGCATTGCATTTTTGTGGATGACACAGACCGTAAGCTGCTGGCAGAGAAGCAGGTGGGGTGCGTGCATAATCCTTCGAGCAACATGATGCTGGCCAGCGGAGTTTCGCCGGTGCCGGAGCTGCGCGCTGCCGGAGTAGCTGTGGGACTAGGCACGGATGGGCCAGCAGGCAGCAATAACGATCTCGATTTGATGGAAGAGATGGACTTGGCCGCGAAGCTTCAGAAGATCACCAAGATGAATCCGCTGGCTTTGGGAGCGAAGGCGGTTGTGGAGATGGCAACGATTGACGGCGCCAAAGCGCTGCACATGGAAAAGGAAATAGGCTCGCTTGAAGCAGGGAAAAAAGCCGACGTTATCGTGATCAGCTTGAATGAGCCCAACGCAGTTCCTATGTACGATGTGTACGCGCAGCTAGCGTATGCGTTGAAGGGAAGCGACGTGGAAACGGTGGTTATTGGTGGCCGCGTGGTGATGCGTGAACATCAATTGTTGACCGTCAGAGACGATGAAGCGATTGCGAAGGCTCGCGAATATCAAAAGAAAGTGGCGGCCTCCCTCAAATAGTTCCAGTCGCATTTGAAAGGAGGAGGAGCGCTTCGATGTTGGGACTCTTGTGATTCCACGTTACCAGCCCCACCCTCAAAAAAACTGAGGGTGGGGAACCCTACGCGTTTGTGACGACCTACGCAATTAGCAGAAACCCTAGCGCTAGTTAGCTCGTGAAGTGGGGTGGAAAAGCCAGGTGGGTTCAATTTTGTGGATGTGAAGAAGACTGGCTTTGGAATCGATTGTTCCGGTAACGAGCACAGCCTTTCCGGAAAATTTTCCGGCTTCTTTTTGGTCGTCCAGTGAATAAACAATCCCGCGGTGGTCTTCCCGAAAAATAAATTTTCCTGCCTTGCGAGAGCGAGAGATCTTCCCGGGCAAGGTGCGTACGTCGAGATGCAACTCACTTTGCAGGAGTTCCGGAACGTTATTTGAAACTGTGTGTGGATGATCCACGATCACCAGAACTGCGCCGACCACCGGCAGCGCGGAGGCCAGTAGCACGGTCCCCAGCGTGGTTAGTTGTATGCTTCGCATTCGTTCACCAAAAGAACAGTTGTTGCAGTCACCTGAAGTCCCGTTCTGGGGAGACGTTACCGGTGGCTGCTAGAACTGGGAGCATGTGAAACGCCAAAAAGAATGATGAAGTTAACGCGCACAGTTAAAGAGGCTTACGTTAGCGTGTTGGCGCTTTGGTGACCTTGCTGGTAGGAAAAATTTACCGCTTTCTGATGATGTATAGCGGATCCGTCTTACGGAAGTTGGGCGTAGGTGTCGTAACTGGTGGCGATGGCGCGAACCTCGGCGAGGGTTTGATCGCGCAGCACGACGCCATCTTCAAGTACGGTCTCGAGCGCGTTCGAACCGAAGGCCGGACTTTGCGGCAGCGATTCGCCTTCGAAGACTTCCACGGTGGCAAATTCCTTACCATTCTGGATCAGGTTAAAGCGGCCGCCTTTGCTGGCCTTGCTGGGATCTGTTTTTGGATTTTTGTAAACGTTTTGCCATTTGCCGTTGCGATCGATGGCCGAACACTTGAGTGCAAACTTCAAAGTATCGCGATTCACTTGTTGGAGGAGCGCGCCACCCATTCCGTAGCTCCAGATATCCTGTGACCAGCCGCGGCGCGTCAACTGCGCGGTAATGTTTTGTATGGTGTAAAAGTTTACGCCATCGCCCTGAATGAATCGCACGCAGGGCACGGTGGTCTTCCAGCCTTTGCTGTTCACTTCGTAGCCAAAGACTTCACTGACGATTTTGAACAGCTCTTCCAGAACGGTAACCGCATCGCCAGAGTCAGGCCGAATAATCAGCGTTCCGTTGCGGTGCAGGATTTTTTCTCGCAGCGCGCCGCCCCACAAATTTCGCACCGCGTTATAAATATCATACGAATCGCTGACGCACGCGACCAAGCCTTCGGGGCAGTTTTCAAGGATATTCGCGTACGCGTCGAGTTCGTGCTCTTCGCCCCAGGAGGTAATGGTGGAATGCTCGGACGCGGGAATGCTGTAACCGGCGCAATCGAGTGGTTTGTCGCACATCAGGTCCGCCGAATAGAATTGGTTTAACAACTGGATGGCAGCCAAGGTGTCAGTGCCAAAGAAGTTCAGCAGATGCGCTGCGCCGCCGATGGCTGCGGACTCCTTGGAGGAAACACCACGAAACCCGAAATCATGGAGTTTGAAAGGGAGCAGTGCGGGATCGCCAGTACGCACGAGGGCCTTGCCGATCACTTGTTTGATTGCCCGTGAGAGGGTGGCGACAGTGATGGGGTACCAGACCTGCAGCAGCATGGTTTCCGCCCAATTGGTAAGCCAATAAAACTCCGGGTCAGTATTTTCTATGGTGATCAAGGCGTTATGGCTTTTGACCACCGTTCCTTCTTTGACTGCGCGAATGCGCAAGGGCAGGCGGCCGCCGTGCTTGGCGAACAGGGATTTGAAGCCGTGATAGTTGAATGATTTGGGGTGCCCTTGAAAATGCGCGTGGGCAATGCGGCGGGCCTCTTCGACGTCCTTCAAGGTAAAAACCTGGCCGGCAAAATTGGATTTCACGATGTATTGCAGCATGGCCATCATGGTTTCATCGAACATGCCGCCGCGAGATTCAACATAGGAATAAATGTGGCGGGTGTCCGGCGGGTACTGCCACCAGTGGGTCAGTTTGTAGGAATCAGTGTTGAGTATGGGATTTAGCCGCAGCGACTGCATCGAAACTCCTCGCCGGAAGTAAATAGAAAGCGGAGGCAAGCCAAGCTAAGCTTTGCTTGAGGGGCGCGCAGGCGCTGTTCGGACGAAGGGTTGATTGGCACTGATATGAGAATAGCAAAGAACATGATCAAAACGGCTGCGCTGGCTGGGCTGCTGATGCCCGTGAGCGCGCGATGCGCTGGACCGAATGCTCATTGCACTGGCGGAGTGCAGTTAAGACTTAGTGCTCCGCAAGCCAGCCAGGGCAGCCTGATTCTGGCGGTAGTTCGAAGCCAAAAATCATTGCGCGAAATTACGGGGAAGTGGAATGAGCGAGACGTGTATTTCTGGGAGGGCGGTTCAACGACCGTGAAGCACCGCAGTACTCACAACTATGTAAATGAGGCTTTGCTAGGCGTGGATTTGGAGAAGGCTCCCGGGGATTATGAATTTTCGGTGTCAGCTACGACGGAAAATGGCGAGCACGCTGAATGCACCGCTGCATTAACCGTAAGGGCGGGTAAATTCGCGACGGAAAGCCTCACAGTACAACAGCAATTCGTGGAACCGAACGAGCAACAAGCGCAACGAGCCGTCGCGGAACAAGAGAAACTACGCCAGATTTTTGATCACATTACGCCCGAGAAATTGTGGCATGGGCCGTTCCGGCTGCCCCTAAACGCGGGCGTGCGCGGAACAAATTTCGGAAAGCGGCGGATCCTGAATGGACAGCCGCGGTCGCCGCACACGGGCGCAGATTTTCCGGCTCCGACCGGAACGCCGATTCACGCGACGCAAAATGGTCGCGTCGTTCTGGCCGAGGAGCTCTATTTTTCGGGAAACACCGTCATT
Organism: Verrucomicrobiia bacterium; assembly: GCA_035482155.1. GTDB lineage: Bacteria > Acidobacteriota > Terriglobia > Acidiferrales > UBA7541 > Acidiferrum. The sequence goes on from DATHRB010000026.1 coordinate 47,257, forward strand.
ATCGACCATGGATTAGGGATTTATTCGCTATATGGCCATTTATCGGCCACGGATGTGGCGGTCGGGGATAGCGTGAAAGCTGGCGCAGTCATCGGAAAAGTAGGCGCAACCGGGCGGGTTACCGGGCCGCACTTGCACTGGGGGGTGACGGTGAATAAAGCGCGAGTCAACCCTATCCAACTGGTCGCTGAGACAGTTATCCGATAAGTGGTGTTCACTTTGAAAATTCGGAGCGTCCAGGCCCCGCTTTGATATGTTTATGGTACGGATTGGCTATTGTTAGTAGCGAACTCCTGCACCAAAGTGAGAAGTTGCTAGAGAAGTTGAGGGTCTGGCGGTTGTGCGTCAAGTTGCCGCGATCGTTGGTCAGCTCCCCGCCCTGACAAACGAAGCGGCATAGGCAAGCAAACGATCTTTTAACAATACACAGATTCGCTGAATGAACGATCAGGCTAAATATGTCCCTGTTGCATTTTCGATTTAAAGAGCGCCGTCGCACGGTGCGCGTAGCCATCACCATCGGGCTAACGGTGCGTTGGGAAGCGCCGTCGGGTGACGTATTTTCAGTCAAAACTCAATCGCAGTCCGTGAGCCAGGGAGGCGGACTGTGTGTTTTGGAGGAGCCGATCGCTGTCGGGCAGCCGTTACAATTGGTGAACCAAAACAGCGGCGAGGCCATCGAGGCCAAAGTTGTGACGGTTCGCAAAGCTCGCGACGGCAAAACCTACGTGGGCTTTGAATTCGTTGAGAACAGCACGAACTTCTGGCGAATGCATTTTCCGGCTCCGGGAGCGCGGCCGCTCCGCAGACCAGCGCCGTCGAAGGTTTTGGTCTAGAATTTCCTGCCGAGTCTTCAGTAACAGTCTGCGGCTTATGTTAAATTCCCGGCTGTGACTTTTTCTGCTTGAATGATCGTCGGTTTAATTTCCGATACTCACGGGTTGCTTCGTGACAGCGCCCTGCGCGCGATGCAAAACACCGGAATAATTATTCATGCCGGCGATGTGGGCGACCCTAAAATCCTGAAAGCTTTAGATAAACTTGCTCCTGTAACTGCCGTCCGCGGCAACGTAGATTCGGGCCAGTGGGCCATCAGGTTGCCGCAAACCGCGGTGGTTAAACTGGACGCAGCGCGAATTTATGTTTTACACGATGTTACGGAGCTAAAACCCCAATCGATTCCTGCCGAAGTTTCCATCATTGTGAGTGGACACTCCCACAAACCTGTGCAAGTTACACGCGATGGCATTCTGTATATCAATCCGGGGAGTGCCGGACCTCGGAGATTTAACTTGCCAATCACGGTGGCGCGCCTTGATTTGGACCGAAAGCCGTGGGAAGCAGAGTTCATCAACGTGAGCCAGCCGTGACGCAACAACGGATTCTGCGGCTTTGCAAATGAAAAGCGGCGGTGTTGACAGCCGCCAGGATGAATTGCGCCGGGCCACAATGATAGACTTAAGGTATGGCCACCAGAAAGAAAACCAAGAAAAATAACTCTCGCAAGAAACTCGCTGCGCGCAAAAATTCCAAACGCCCCGGGTCCGGCAGTTCACGCAAACTTTCGGCGAAGACGAAGAGCGCAAAATCAAAAACAACCAAAGCAAAACCGAAGACGCGAACGCCTCAAGCGAAAGCCACAAAGAATACCAAGCCGCGCGGTGCGGCAGCTCGAAGAGCAGTGCCGCGGAATAACACACGGATTATAAGGTCAAGCTTGGCGTCACGCGGAGAAGGGCAGAGCGTTGAAACCATAAACCTGGATCCTAAAGGTTTGGGTTCGAAATCCGGCGGACAATCGGGGGATTTGCAGGGATTGTCTGATATTCAGAGCGCCGATTCGGAAAGCGTTGACGAATTGCTCGAGGAAGGCAACTCTTTCGAGGCTGAAGCGGTGAAGGGCGTAGAAGACGCCCCGGATGCCGACGAAGGGGAAGTGCGAACCCATCAGCGTCCACAAGAAGAAGATCTGCCCGAGGATTTCAGGGAAAACTGAGGACGCGGCATCTTTTGCTAACCTTTCTCAGTGCGGCGCGCATTTATTTAAAAATTCCTGTGTTCCAGGCAGCCTCAGTTCGCTCAGTCAATTCAGTCAATTCAGACAATTAAAAAGACGTAGTGGAACGCGATACACGCGCATTGATTCGCTAATACAAGGTTCACCTGATTGGTCAGCGCACTTCCGGTAGGTAGCTTATAACGGGGCGGTTTGAATCTTGACCGGAGGGGCGCAATGTTTTCGTTGAACGGATTTACGACGAAGTTGAACCAATTTTCGATGAAGCAGTTTTTGGAAACCAAGACTGGAAAAGCGATTTATGTAGCTTGCGTGACGGTCACGCTGTCAGCGGTGGGCAGTTGGGCGGTGCTAGCGCATCAGGATAGCCCGTCGGCAACTAAGGCGACAGTCGCAAAGAGCCGACCTGCGGTAGGCGATGCGCACTTTGCCAAAGAAGCGGCGCAGGGCGGCATGGCGGAAGTGAAGCTTGGACAACTCGCCGAGGAAAAGGGATCTAACGACACGGTAAAAAGCTTTGGCAAGCGCATGGTGGAGGATCACTCCAAAGCAGGAGACAAATTGAAAGAAGTGGCTTCGCGTGAGAGCATCGCGTTGCCAACGGGTACCTCCGCAAAAGATCAGGCGACGTATGACCGGCTTGCGAAGTTAAACGGGACCGCTTTCGATCGCGCTTACGCGAGAGACATGGTGAAAGATCACGAGACAGACGTCGCGGCGTTTCAGAGAGAGGCGAATGCGGGAAAAGACGATTCGTTGAAGAGCTTCGCGTCAGAAATGTTGCCCATTCTGCAAGATCACCTGAAGCAGGCCAAGGAAATGATGAAGACTGTGGGCGGCACAACAGCAGCCAAAGTAACGAAGAGCAAGGCCAGCACCAGCGGCCGCTAACTAATTTTCACCTTCCAAACAAAAAACCATCCCTCGCGAAGAGGGGTGGTTTTTTGTTTATGAGGCCGAGAAAATGCTGAAATCACCAACTCGATTTACAACGTCGGGCGCAAGGCTGAAGCCGACCGGTTGACTGAATCTGGGGCATCGCTGCGCGGCGTCATGGAAACGACGATGTACTCACGTTCTTTGCCATCGGCTTCGGGTGCGCGCAGCAAGAGCCGGTCTTTGTGCAACCGGAATTGGGCCGTCTCGCCGATGGGAAGCAGAGCAGGATGTTTTTCATTTTTTGCCCTGATTCGGAAAATCAGGCGGTCGGTCTGAAGGGTGTATTCCTGGCACAGCAATTCCTGAGTTTTCTTGTGCTGACCGTCGGTGCCGAGGATCTCTCCTGTGACAGTGCCCCCGCCTTTTTCTTCTGACCCGCAGGATGCGGAATCCATCTTGGTCAGTACGCCATTCTGGTAGGCGGGTTTGTCTTTTGCTTGCAAGGCACACGATGCAACGAGTATTAGGGCAGGTACCAAAATGCGTTTCATGAGTGCGATTCTCCTTGAGCGGGGCAATACCGCTGTTGCAATTATCCCAAAGATGAATCGAGCCTATGGGCGAGCGCGTCGCGCTTGTTTCGAGGGGATCACCGGTCTTTCGTACAGTGGCCATTCGTACAGGGCTCAGAATCAGCAGTGTCTATTTTTGTTCGACAGTTTGAGCGCGAGGGCTGCCGGCAAACAAAAACGTGGCAGCAACGAGGGACGTTGTGGAATTATCAGAGGATTGAAACCATTTAAAATGGCAAATTCGGCCACGCAGAAAAGATGAGATCATGCGAAATGGGTAAGATACTTTCAGGGGTGAGTATGAAAGCTTTCGGCGGATATGGGTTGGCGGCAATCGTTTTAGCGGTGGGAATTTCAGCGGCGGTGCTATTAGTGCCTGCGAATCGTTCGATTACCGTCGCGCAAACGAATTCCGGCGCCGGGGAAAAGGGCGAGGTCGAGCGCGGCCGCTATCTGGTGGAAGAAGTTGCGAAATGCCCAGAATGCCACACGCCGCGCGATGGGCGTGGTGAACTGCGAGCCGATGCGTGGCTGCGGGGAGCACCGATATGGATCAAGCCGGTTGCACCCGTTTCGAACTGGGCGGACCATGCGCCGCCGCTGGCCGGGTTTCCGAGTTTTACCGAGGAGCAAGGGCAACGAATTCTGGAAAAGGGAACGGGCCCAGAAGGCGAAGAGTTGCGGCCGCCGATGCACATCTATCACATGAATCACGCCGACGCCAAAGCGATTATCGCGTATCTCAAATCATTGCCGCGGGGCGATCGAAGCAATTAGATTCGGCAGCACCTTACTATTTTGTCCTGCTTCCATTAGCGCGCATTAATGCCGGTGTTAACGGGCACCCACGCGAGGCCATCCACGCCGGCGGTAAGAACGATGGGTTGCTGTAGCTGCCACGCGCGCAAATCCAGCATCGCGATTTTTCCTGCGCTCACGCAGGAAACGAAAGCCACAGCGCCATCAGGAGTTACCAGAATTTCCGAAGGAGACTCGGGAAGATCGAAAGTTTTGGCGATCTTCAGCGTAGCCATATCGATGGCTAGCAGTTGGTGATTTGCCATGCACGCGACCAGTAGCCACTTTCCGTCTGGCGTGGGCGCAGAGGCATAGGCGACGCAGGGAAGATCAATCCAGCGCGATACTGCGTAGAATGCGTCTGTGCTTTTGTGGTTTTGAATATCAATGACTGCCAGCCGCGGGGCGTTCTGATCGTGGGTGAATAAGCGAGTTCCATCTGGGGACATGGAAATGCGTTGGATGGTTTTGGCGACAGGGATAATGGTGATTAAACGGCGCGCCGGAATGTCCAGCACACTGATGTTTCCCGGGCCTACGTTCGAGGTATAGGCGCGCTGCCCATCGGGAGAAATCACGATCATGTGTGATTGCGGGGCTCCAGTGGGAATCTCGCCGATGACCTGTTGTTTAGCAGGGTCGACAATTTTCACGGCGTTGCTTACTTCGGCGGTTACGTAAAGCAGGCCATCGGAGCCAAATTCGGCGCGATGCGGACGAACTGGTCCTACTTGAATAGAGCCCGAAACCTTGCGCTCGCCGATGTCAATCACGTCAATGGTGGCGCCATCGGTACCTGGTTTTCCCACGCCGGAATTTCCATAAATGGGAACGTAGATGAAGCGCGCGTCGGGAGAAACGGCGGCTTCATGACCATTTACACCGACGGGGATGGTCGCGAAGGTGCGGCGTAAGTCTGGCTCTACGAGCAATACTTTGTGTTCCGCCTGATTGACAACCACCAGCGTTCCTTTTTCGCTAGGGGCCCCAGCACCGCCGCCGGTCTGTAATGCGAAAAGCATTAAGGAAAATACAACGGCGAGCATCAAAGAAAAACTCATGTCATTCCTCGAAAAATTGCTGAACCGTGCTTGAAGTCGAAGACGGCCGTTGCTGAAGCATCCTTCTCACATTTCTTTTCACATAGCAACGATTCGCATCGTATAACATTTTTCATGCTTCTGCTGAGTGCCGCGGGTTGCAGTGATGTATTGACCGCCTTCGAAGCGGGAAGTACGATGACGCAGTTTTAGTCGGCGCATTCTTCGAATGCTGGGGTGCGGATAAATGGCCGGAACTGATTACTGTTCAAAGTGTGGAAGCCTGATTGAAGGTGGCGCGGATTTTTGTCCGGCGTGCGGGCAAGCGGTGCAACCCTCTGCAGTTACTGGCGCAGGCCTGCCAGTGGGAGCAAGTACTGCCGCCGTGCTTCCGTCTGGCTATGGTGGCAATGCGGCGTATCCGGCTGCACTCCCAACGGCGCCGCCGGTGGTGTTTGCACAACCCAGCGTGCAATACGCGGGATTCTGGCTTCGCGTGGTTGCGTATCTCATCGATTCGATTGTCGTCAGCGTCGGGTTTATGGCGCTGTTCATTCCGTTTGCGATCATGACGGGGCTTACCGCGGTACTGGGAAATATTCATCCCGGAGAAGATCCCAGAGATGTAGGCGCGGTTCTCGGCGGGACATTTTTCCTGGGCCTTTTCACCGTTGTGTCGCTGGCTTTTTTGGGCGGATGGCTTTATCACGCCAAGATGGAAAGTTCCGCGTGGCAAGCGACCCTGGGAAAGAAGGCTTTGAACTTGCGCGTGACTGATATGTACGGTGCACGCATAAGTTTCGCTCGTGCCAGCGGGCGCCATTTCGCCAAATTAATAACCGGGATGATTCCCTTGGGGATAGGATTCATGCTGGCGGGACTCACGGAAAGAAGGCAGGCTCTACACGACATGATTGCGAGTTGCCTGGTGCTGCGAGACCGCTAATCGATGGCGCTGATCGGGCGTGCGTTCGAAACGATTTAAGACGCAGCGAACGCTGTATTTTGTAGAAATAATTCTAAAACACTTAAGGCTAATCGCTATTTGAGGGTTTGGCGAGTGCGGATAAGTTTTGTTGCGCTGGTACGCAACGTCTCGGGAACATTTTTGTTATTGGATAATTTTTTGAGGTCGACGGCATTCAGGGACGGCAACATGTGCAAAGTAACGTCCAGCGGAGTTTTAGAGTTGTTCATTAGATTGCGGATGATGGTGTAATTTTTGCGAAAAGCGCGATTGCCGGCAATAAGCCGCAGGATTTCATCGGTAAGGCTGGACATCCCGGCAAACGATTCCACTTCCTGGCCGGTGAGACGCGGGGATTGCAGCACCGCGCGTTGCACGACTTTGTTGGAATCGCGAATGAGCGTGCGGCGAGCTTCCGAACCGCCTTTGAACGCGAATTGTACGCGTTCGGAAACCGACATTTTGGCGAGCCGCTGGAGCAGGGTCTGACGTTTGCCGGCGTCCGGCTCGACGTCCATCAGCGCTTCCATGAGCGCTTTTTCGTCTACGGGAGGTTCCGGTGCGAGCAGCTCTTGCAGTATGCGTTTATTGTCCGCGGTGGCCGACGAGGATTTTAGTAGGGCGGCGGCTAGTTCAGAAGAATCGCTAACGCGATCGAGCGAGTCCATGAGTGCTTGAACGCTCATAGAGGAAAGCTGCGGGACGTGCGGAGTTATGAATCTGGATGGGCAATTTCTATTTTGCACCATGGCGTCGGCCACCGTGGGTTTGCCGACAAGGTGCTGCGAGGCGTATTCAAAAATAGCGGGAAGAGCTTCGCTGCGCTTCAGGGCTTCGATGAAAGCCTCGACCGGTTGGGAGCGTAACGCTTCCGAGGCTTGCTGCGCGACCACTTCATCAGCATCGGTGGAAAGTAGCACCAAAATCTCAGCGCGGTCAGCGGGGGAAAGATTTCCTTGGCTGGTACAGACCGCAAGTTTGCGCTCGCGGGAGGTGAGGTCGCGCAAAAGTTCAGGGACGAGCTGTTCCATCGTGTGAGGGCCTCAGGTCTTTATATCCAAGCACAATTGTATTCGCTCTGCGGGAGGAATTTCCGAGTGCTGCGCGAGAGGTAATAGGGCGCCCGTTCAGCTCGAGGTGCACAGCGGCACCGTCGGCGGCGATGATCTGGAATTGTTGCGCGGCGGTGAAATGATGAATGTCGCCGGGCATGACGTCGGCATCGAGGAGAGTTTGATCGTCGGCGACAATGCGGACGTGCGAGCGGACGGAGGTGGAAACGGTGAGCTCGAGTTTGTCGGGTGCTTTAGTAGGGACTGAGGAATCGGAAGAGGACTGTTGCGGCGCGGAATCCGTAGGTGGATGGGCGGCGCGATACGCGGCGTAGTGTTGCCATGCGTAGGAGCCGCCACGGAAGAATCCGTAGGCTACCAACACGAGAGCGAGTAAGGCTAATGCTGGAATCCACCTGGGAGACGAAGGGAGTTGATTCTGGTACGGCGCAGGCGCGTCGGTTTTCTGGATGCCGCGAGCCAGATCATATTCCGAGAGTAGATCCTCTTCGTCCAGGCCGAGGTACTGGGCGATGGAACGGACGAATCCGCGAGTGAAGCTGCCACCGGGGAGCTTCTCCCACTCCTCGTTTTCGATGGCCTCGAGGAATCGCGGGCCGATGCGAGTCCCGGCGGTCAGCTCGGCAAGAGTGACTTCGCGCATGTCGCGTTCACGTTTTAGATGTTCGCCGAAATTACCTTTGGCCATGGGAGGCTACCTGTCCCATACGATACCAAAGGGCGGAGCAATCGTCGCGCCGAAGAGGGGGATTTTCGGTGGACAGGATCGAAAACCTGTGAATAACATCGCGTAGCGGAGCGAAGGGCACATATTGATACCCAGGAATGAGGTCTAACCAATGGCCAACCTGGAACATCCTTCGCTTGTTAGTAGTTTGTCGAAATGTGCGGCGGTAAATTACATCCGAGATGGGTGGGCGTATGAAGCGTCGCGAATTTCTTTGGTCCGCAGGGGCAGTTTCCGCAGGGCTAGCCTTCTGCAAGGCAGGGCGATTATCGGGGGTGGAGGCGACAGCGGAGCGGTGGCGAACGTTTGAGGTGACGACGCGCGTCGAGATCCTCGATACTTCTGGGCCCTCGCGGATATGGGTGCCGACCGCGTTACTGGCGACGATGCCATTTCAGAAAACGCTGGCCAATGAAATCAAGGCGGATGGCGGCACGGTAAACCGCGTTGAAAGCCAGGAGGAGGACGGACTTGGAGTTATTGCGACTGAGTTTCCAGCGGGAGTGAGGCCGCTCCTCGCGGCAACAAGTCGCGTGGCGACGAGGGACTATGCGGTGGAGCTGTCCCATATTGGTCCGACGTCGAAAGAGAATCACTCGGAGTTGCAGCATTTTCTGCGGCCAACCAAATTGTTGCCCACCGATGGGATCGTAAAATCCACAGCAACGGAGATCACCAGAGGTGCGGACAACGACGTTGAGAAGGCGCGCGCCATTTACGACTGGATCGTTGACCATACCTTTCGAGATCCGAAAACACGGGGATGTGGGGTCGGGGACATTCGTTTTATGTTGGAGTCGGGGGACCTGGGCGGGAAGTGCGCGGACCTCAACGCGTTGTTTGTAGGCTTGGCGCGCGCAGCCGGGCTTCCCGCGCGGGACGTGTATGGCATCCGAGTCGCGAAGTCAGAGATGGGATTCAAGAGCCTAGGAGTCTCGTCGGCGAATGTAACCAAGGCGCAGCACTGCCGTGCAGAGGTTTACATCGGGGGCGTTGGATGGTTTCCGGTCGACCCTGCGGACGTGCGCAAAGTGGCGCTTGAGGAACCACCAGGAAATCGTCCGCTGACGGATGAGTTGGTGAAGAAAACCCGCGAACGGTTGTTCGGATCGTGGGAGATGAATTGGATGGCTTTCAACTTTGCACATGATGTCGCGTTGCCGGGGTCCAGCGGGAGACCGATCGGATTTTTCATGTACCCCCAGGCGGAGACCAAGGAAGGCAGGCTTGATCCGCTCGCTCCGGAGGCGTTTAAGTATGAGATCACGTCTAGAGAGATTACGGCAGACAGTTAGTGAACGCATTTTTGTTTTGTTGTACTCACGCGGAAGATCTGGCGAAGATGTACCAACAGAGCGCTAGCCGCTACCGAGGCTGCACTTCTACCGGTTCTGGCAGGTGGACGGAATTGGTCATTAGCTCGCCGATGGTGAGGTTTTGTCCGTGTTGCAGATACCGGTTTAGCACATCGGGCTGCATCCATTGAAAGCCCCAGGCGTCTTCGACGGCGATCAGGGTATAGGTTCCGGGAATTACGGCGGGTAGAGTGAAGCTGCCGTCGGAGTCGCTTTGGTCTCGGCGAAACATATCGAGATGAGACCGGGGATCTTTGGGGATCAGCGCGACCATTACACCCGAAGAGGGTTTCCCACCGCGATGGACAAAGCCTTCGACGGCGACGACACCAAGCGCCAAGAATACTGTTCCAGAAAGGGACGAGCCAGCCGTCAAGGTTAAGACGTGGTCAGAGGTTTCCACGCCGGAAAAGACGGTGCGAACCACGGAGTATGCGCTGTCGGGGGAAAAGGCCACGAGCGCGTATTTACCCGGTGGAATACCCTCCAAGGTCACCTCTCCGGACGCATCGATGGCGTTGGCCGCGATAATCCGTATGCGGGAATCCTGCAATCCCACGGTGACTTGTTGAGAAACAGGCGCCTGACGAGGCATCTTTACTGAAAGCTTGAGGGATGCCATTGCCTCAGCGTGACTAACGTCGAGCTCTTGACCATCCTTATCCAGACTTATCTCACTTGATTGCTGGGGACGACCCGATTGTGAATCTGGCAAAAGGACGGAGTATTTCCCGGCAGGAACTCCACCCAACTCGTATACACCGGGCGCTATCGACTGCATGCCCTCATGTTCAACGTATTCGACGGTATCGAACACACGTCTCTGTAATTGAGGCATTTGGAACTGTTGTTGGTCCTGTGGAACACGAAACGTCAAATGAACGACGGGGACGGGGCTGAGATGTACATCGACTTGCACGTGGTCGCCGGCTTGAAGAGGGAAAGGTGTAGCGCTCTGGCTGTCGGTAGCTCCGTTGTTGTAGGTCGTAGGATAACCAACGTCCAGGGGCGAGATGCCTGGTGAAGAACTTCCGCCGCTTCGCGCGGGAGGAGACGAATGAAAGGCATACCACGGTTTCGCGGAAACGGAGACAAAGTAATTGCCTGGGGCTAAAGCGGAGAACTCGTAGTAACCCTCATCGTCCGTAGTATCCGCACCGCGTCGCACTGTGCGTTTCATCCCTCCCTGGTGATTTTCAACGTAAAGTATGACATTGGCTTTGCGGACAGGTTCTCCTGTTTCATCGATAACTCTTCCACTGACGAAAGCGAGAGGTGTCAGGCGGAACACCAAATTTTCGGTATTGAAGTCGGGGCCGGTTACGATGGCCGTTGAAAATTGTTCGTGTTGTTCATAGGCAGCAGAAATAAATCCACGTCTGGCCCCTTCCAAAGAATATTTGGCGCGGTAAAGAGAATAAAACTCAAAGTGACCGTCGTCAGCGGTGATCACAGAAAGCATATTTGCGCGATTTGCAGTATCCATAAGTGTGATGCGCGCTTTGCCGAGGGGTGCGCCGGTGATGGAGTTCACTACAGTGCCGGCGATTTTGAATTTAGTGTTTGCGGCAGATTCCTGACTGGCGGAGCGAGTCTGTGCGGGGAGAGAGGTACCAAAGCACGGGAGAACCAGTGCAAGGGGTAGGGCTCGAAACCAAATCGATCGTACGAATGAGGGCATATTCACTCGCTAGCCGAAATCAAAGACAAATGTAAATGTTCTTTTTGTTCTGCGACCATGCGCAGAACTTGAACCTTTGACTCGTGCTGTTTCAACCATTCCTCGTTCACCGATTGCATTCGTTGTGAGTTATCGATGGCAAAAACGTGATAGGTGCCAGGGGCAATTTGTGGAATTGTAAAAGATCCGTCCGGATTAAGGGCGGTTATCTTGGTCCGGGAATCCATTTCGTCGATGGGCATCACATAAACGATATCTTGAGGCCCGCCGAAACGGCCCTGTGGAACCGACGAGGCCGCGCTGGACTTAGAAGAATCCAGGGTGCCGTCCAGTTCGGCTCCGTCGTCGCGGACGGTAATTTCCAATGGAGGTATGGTCCCACCGGCGCCAACGACCAGCGGCTTTTGCAGCAAGTCGCTGCTTCCGGAGGTGATTGCGGCGACGTATCCAATACCTGTGTTTACATTCACGCGGTAGCGGCCAGGGAGAACATTCTCAATCAGCAGCGACTCGTCATTCTCATCGACCGGAGGGCGCAGTGAAACTGGAGAAGCGAGACCAAACTGTTCATCTGGAACCAAGTTCACTTGTAAATAATTAGGGCGCCTAGTGTTTTGCGGGACAGCATTGGGACCGGAAGCGACGATACCAGAGCCAGGCGACGGTTCCGTTTGCTTCTGTTTAAATTCTTCCCTTACGCTCACGGTTACAGACATTCCTTGCAGCAATGTAACCGCGGGACCCACGGCAGGCCCTCCTCTCACGCTGAGTGTTGCCCTACCCGCCATCCTAGTCGGGCCGTAGATTTTGGCCTGGACGGTGTAAGTGCCATCTGGCAGGGAACCCTGAATGGCCGCTTCCTGCGGGTTGTAGCCAAGAGAGTATCCAGGACCGGGACGACCTTCAGGCCAAACGGTTACAGCAAACCCGTTGGGCGAAGAATTCGTAAACCCTAAATTCACCGGGTAATACGCTCTTTTCGTGGGGGCCATGGTGGCCTGGAAAGTCTCTCCCGGCGCCAGTTTAATTACGGCGGCGCTAGCGAAATCGGAAGCGTTTGGATAATAGAGAGGCGGATAGCCAAACATTGGTCCGCGGGGAAAGGATGTGAGAGGGTCGCGATCGAGTTGTTCGAGAGTTAACAGTTTGTATTCGCCTGGGGAAAGTTCGGCGAGACGAAATTGGCCATCTGCCCGGGTCGTCACATTGCTCGCTGAGTCCCATTGTTCCCGGCCGTTCCGCATCGTACGCCTGTAAAGCGCGACCTGGATTTTGTCGGAACCATCGGAGCCAGGAATAATCACGTGTCCAACGACGCGAGCTTCTGGCAGGAGCGAAATAATAACTTCCTGTTGGTCGGGACCGACGACAGAAAAAGAGTTGTCATTCATAGGTTGGCCAAAGTTAGGGCCAACAAAGCCAACCTTTCGGGCCATGAGTGTAGCGGGTCGATTGGACGGGACATTTTGCACGGGCTGGCCCAGGTTCTGCACAACGAAAGGCGGGGTTTGCTCGGGCTCCGCGGGTTTGTAGGTGAATTCGAAACGACCACGATCGTCGGTCATAGTCGCAAAACTGTTATCCGGGGAATAGACGAGCGCATGACTTATAGGTTCGTGCGTCACTGAATTTATGACTACCCCGCGAATGTGCTCGCTGGCGTCGGTGTGAGTTGCGTTTTGTGCTGCGACGTCCCGGGTAAAGTTGGAGAAAAGGGTTATAGCCAAAGCGATCGCTGTCAAGGAGCAGCGTCGCGAAACGGAAGCGTTGCTTCGCGGAAATTTTTCGGAACGGTCCTGCATCGTTCAAACTTCCGGCGCGCATTATGACATGTTTACGTGAATTAGTAATAATGCCGAGGACCATTCATCTTGCCAGCGAAACTCGGTGGATCAGTGGAAATGAGGCAGGCCGTTGATGCCGCGGATGATGCCATTCAATCCAGCATAGGATAGCCGGTTGAAAATATTCGCCCCTATAAGTTCCCTGCTAACACTGCTGCGCGACGAATGGCAGCGGGAAAAAAACATTGCTCAAGTCAGGACTTACTGTCTGGACACATGTTCAGTATTGGATAGTTGACTGTACCGCATAGGTACACAGTGAGGCCAGTATGAACATGACAAATATGCGGACTTTGCTGCTCATCGACAACGACGCTGAGCACGTCGACGTTTTTAGCGACGCGTTGTTGAACGCGACTGACGGTCCATTCGTGGGTGAGTGCGTAAAGACTCTTGCGGAAGGCATCAGGCGTTTGAGAAAGAAAGAATTTTGGGCGATTTTCGTAAATCTGTCAGTGCCGGACAGCCAGGGTCTGGAAACCTTCGACAAGCTGGCGTTGGCGGTGCCTGGGGTACCTACCCTGATCATAGCTGGCGCGAAGGATGTGGGCGTCGCGCTGGAAGCGTTGCGCCACGGGGCCAAGGATTACCTGCTGGAGGACCGCCTCGACAGGGATTCATTTGTTCGCGCGATACGGAATATGGCGGAGCGGAAGACCGCGGAAGAGATGTTGTTCTCGGAAAAAGAACGTGCTCAGGTAACGCTCGATTCCATAGGGGACGCGGTGCTGAGCACCGACCTTCAAGGCAAAGTCACCTACCTTAATGCTGTAGCTGAAAAGATCACCGGTTGGACCCGAAAAGAGGCCGCCGGCAAGGATATCGATGAGGTTTTTGTAATCATCGATGGCACCACGCGGGAGCCTTGTGCCAATCCGTTGAGGACGGCAATCAGGAAAAACAGAACTGTGGGGCTTACCCCCAACTGCATTCTGATACGACGCGATGGAACCGAATTTGCGATCGATGATTCCGCCGCGCCAATCCATGACCAGCGCGGTTTACCGACCGGGGCGGTAATTGTTTTTCACGACGTGTCGGTGGCCAGGGCCATGGAAGCGGAAATGTCGCACCTGGCGCAACACGACATTCTCACGAATTTGCCCAACCGGACGTTGCTGCAGGATCGCCTCACCCAAGCGATTGCGACAGCCAGCCGCAACGATTCCCGAATCGCGGTGCTATTTCTGGATCTGGACGGATTCAAGAACATCAATGATTCGTTGAGTCATGCGACAGGAGACAGACTACTTCAGTTGGTAGCGAAGCGTCTGCTGGCTGCGGTGCGCACCTCGGATACGGTGAGCCGCCTGGGTGGGGATGAATTTGTGATCCTGCTATCAGAGGTGGCACACGCAGGTGATGCGGGTGTTAAAGCAGGCAAAATACTGAGTGCGCTAAGCGCGCCGTTCGAGATGGAACAAAATACGCTGCGAATTACGGGGAGCATAGGGGTAAGCACTTACCCGGAGGACGGCCGGAGCGCGGAATTATTGATCAGAAATGCAGACCTGGCCATGTACCAGGCTAAGGAAAAAGGCCGGAGCAATTACCAGTTCTTTGAGAAGGGTATGAATGTCCGGGCTGTGGAACGGCAGTCGATCGAGAGAGATTTGCGGTTCGCGTTGGAACGAGATGAGTTGGTCATGCACTACCAGCCCAAAGTTGATCTTAAAACTGGAGGGATTACCGGAGTCGAGGCGCTACTGCGTTGGCAACACCCCGAGAGGGGAGTGGTGGGTCCGCTACAATTCATCTCCATCGCCGAAGATTGTGGCTTGATGCTCCCCATCGGCCAATGGGTACTGCGCGAATCTTGCAGGCAAGCGAAGGCATGGCAAGAGGCCGGTTTGCTGCCGGTCGAAATGGCGGTTAACGTGTCTTCTGTAGAGTTCCGCAACGATAAGTTTCTGGAAGGCATCAGCACCATTTTGAAAGAGACAGGTCTAGAACCTCGCTACCTCGAATTGGAACTGACGGAAAGCGTCCTGATGCAGCATGCTGAGTTCACTGTCCCAGTGTTGCAGAAGCTGAAGGCAATGGGGGTGCGCCTGGCTATTGATGACTTTGGGACGGGCTACTCGAGCTTAAGTTATCTTAGGCAGTTTCCGATTGATACGTTGAAAGTAGACCAGTCGTTCACTCACGAGATCAATGCGGACACAGACGAGGCCACGATCATCAGTGCGGTGATCAATATGGGCTGTCACCTGAAACACCGGGTAATTGCGGAAGGAGTAGAGACAGCGGAACAGTTGGCCTTTCTGCGGGCGCACGGGTGTGATGAAGGCCAGGGATACTATTTTGGGCGGCCGATGCCTGCTTTAGAGACGGCGAAATTGCTTAACCTAGGCAGGGCACCGAACATTATCGACGAGGAATTTCACGAACCCAGCTTCCTGCAGAACGCTAGTCAGCAAATAGTGAATTAATCGATTCAACGATATTGGTCATTCCGTCGGGCTTGGAAAGCACGGCGTCAACGCCGATGGCGGAACTCAGGAACTTCCCCATTTTTTCCGAGTACATCGTGAATAGGATTATACGAATATTCGGCATTTTGTTCTTCAGGATCGACGCCACTTCCGCACCGTTAATTTCAGGCATGACGAGGTCCAGTAGGACCAGGTCCGGTTTCAGACGCTGAGCCTTTTCGAGAGCTTCCAATCCATCCACCGCCTCGCCACAAATTTCTATATCCTCGCGATCACGCAAGAACGTACGAAGGACATCGCGCACACTGGAACTATCGTCGGCAATCAATACACGCTTATGCATAAACACCAGATTGTGCCTGCCGGTGTTTCCCGACTCAATACAAGGAATCCGGTATGTAGGATAAAACACAATCGGAGCCGAGCAATTATAGTAAGTTGAGCGGGAACGCTCGCGGCGTTTGAAGATCCTTACAATTCGCTGAATCCAAACGAGATGGCAGGCTTAACTTCAAAAAACTTAATTGTGCGCCACGCAGATCACCAATTTATCGTCCGGGAATTCCGGTCGCTTACCTTGGTCGCCAGGCCCCGGCCATCGGTATCTGACTGTAGTTTAATCTGAGTTAACACCAGCGATTCTTCTCACCAACACAGGAATTGTCGTGAAAGAGGCAGACGTTTTATAAAACGTCGCAACGATCGTGATTGGGCTGAGGGTACAGACGAAGCGAGAGGTATAATCCGCGTGTCTATGGCGTTGGCGGCAGGTACGAAACTGGATGGCTACGAGGTTCTTAGCCTGTTGGGCGAGGGCGGGATGGGAGAGGTATACCGCGCTCGAGACCCAGTTTTAAAACGCGACGTTGCCATCAAAGTTTTGCCTCAATTTGTGTCACAAGATCCTGACCGCATGCGGCGATTCCAGCAAGAAGCGCAGGCCGCCGCGGCCCTCAACCATCCAAATATTTTGGCGGTGTATCAACTCGGTAATTTCGAAGGCATGACGTATCTCGTCTCGGAGTTGCTGGAAGGCAGCACCCTGCGTGAGGAATTGACGCACGGTGCGCTGCCCGCGCGCAAAGCCATTGATTACGGAGTGCAGGTCGCACACGGATTGGCGGCGGCACACCACAAAGGAATCGTGCACCGCGATCTGAAACCAGAAAATATTTTTATCACCAGGGACGCGCGGGCGAAGATCCTCGATTTTGGTTTGGCGAAGTTGATACTCCCCGAAGACAGCGACACGATGACGGCGCACGATCAAACCACGCCGGGCCAGGTGATGGGCACCGCAGGTTACATGGCGCCGGAGCAGGTGCGCGGTGAAACAGTTGACCATCGCGCGGATATTTTTGCATTTGGGGCGATCTTGTACGAATTGGTGACGCGCCAAAGAGCATTTAAGAAGCCAACGTCAGCGGAGACGATGACGGCCATTCTGCACGAGGATCCGCCGGCAATTTTGCCGAGTACGGAAGGCCTTTCACCGGGACTATTGCGAATCGTGCAGCGGTGCCTTGAGAAAAAACCGGAGAGGCGATTTCAGTCGGCATCGGATCTGGCGTTCGCGTTGGAGGCGCTTTCGGATTTCACTCAGGTGACATCTGCTGCTGGACGCGTTGCGGTTGAACAAGCCGCTGTCGGGCGCGCCGCAGAATCGTCGGGAACCTGGAAATGGGTGGCTGCGGCAGTGTTTTTTGCGGCGCTTGTTGTAGGCGCGGTTGTCTGGTTGAGGATGGCGCCCGCGGTTCCGGTGGTGGAGTCGGTTACGCAACTCACGGATGACGGCGAGCCGAAGACTGGCCAACTGGTAAGCGATGGATCGCGCGTTTATTTCAACGAAGGACCGAATGGAAGCTGGAAGATCGCGCAAGTCTCGACCTCAGGCGGACGAACTTCGCTGGTGGATACACGGGTGCCGAGTCCCTGGATTGCCGGAATTGCACCGGATAACTCATCGTTACTTGTTTCGGCTGGCGGATATGAAGACGGCCTTTACCCCTTATGGTTGATTCCCGTTCCGGCCGGAGAACCGCGCCGTCTCGGGACCATTGCCGGAAGTGATGAGACGTTCCTTCCCGACGGTCGAATTCTGTTCGTTAACTACAGAGATTTATATGCAGCCGAGAAAGACGGATCGAATCCCCGGATGCTGGCCTCAATGGATGGCTATATTCAAGACCCCAGTGCCTCCGCCGATGGGAAGAACGTGACGTCCACTTTATATACGCGAGGATGGGCTTCCTCGACGCTGGTTGAAATCGGGGCTGACGGTGCAAGTCTTCGGACTATCCTAAGCTCGGACAAGGATGGCCGACCGTGCTGCGGCCGGTGGAGTCCTGATGGAAGGTATCTGGTGTATGGAACTGCGCATCGGCAAGGCGCCGATCTTTGGGCGCTTCCTATGCAAACGGGATTTTTACGCCGGGTAAGAACGCCGATTCGACTCACTGCCGGGCCGCTCGAGTATTCCGGCGCGGGACTGAGCCGTGATGGAAAGCAAATCTTTGCTATCGGCACGAAGCGGCGTGGCGAACTAGTTCGCTACGATGTTCAGTCGCAACAATTTCTCCCTTTCCTGGGGGGTATTTCCGCGATCGCTGCTACGTTTTCCAGGGATGGGAAATGGGTGGCTTACACTTCTTATCCGGACCATACCTTGTGGCGTAGCCGCACCGACGGAACGGAGCGTACGCAACTCACATATCCTCCGATGAAGGTGCAGGACCCCTTCATTGCTCCAGAGGGTAACAAAGTGGCTTTCACCAGTGCTCAATACGAGATCTATATGGTGGGCGCGGAGGGAGGGACGCCACAAAAGATCGCGGAACATTCCGACGCCGCAAATTGGTCGCCTGACGGAAACCTTCTGCTGTTTACCTCTTATTATGGATACGATCGCCCGGCGGCAGAGAGACACCAGAGTTATTTGCAGACGTTCGACCTACGCAGCAAGGAGACCAGGGTGGTCCCTTCTTCGGAGGGCAAGGGTGGTGGCATGTGGGTTGGACAAGATGGGCTCATAGCAGAGGGCGATGGATTCACAAAATTTCTGTATTTTGACTTCAAGTCGCAGAAATGGTCAGAACTGCTTTCGGGCAACTTCGTGAACTGGACCGTTTCTTCGGACGGTAAATATCTCTATTTCACGACTGGAGGAGCGGAGCCGCAGGCGAAACGTGTGCGTTTGTCGGAAGGAAAGGTCGAACCGATTACCAGTTTGACGGGCCTTCGCCGGGTCGTGGATGCAGTCGAAGGCGGAACGCAGATAGGTGTGGCGCCAGACGGGTCAATAGTGTTTACGCGCGATATCGGCACGCAAGAAATTTACGCACTGAATATAAAATGGCCTTGAGCCCTTTCTCGCTTGGCAGAGGGACCGCATGCCTTGGCCGTCAGGGCGAGACTCACGTCGGAGGAGTTTCGGGGCACAAACTACTGAAGAGCAGCGATAACCAACCTGATGTCACCGTCCATGAGCCGCTAAGGCGACTCTTCATGAAGGTATTTGACAGGAGGTGTTGGCTGTTTCGCACTCGGTAGAGGATGGCGAAATGGTGACGCCTGTCCCACGAGAGTGTTGCGGCAGTTTTTGTGACACGCCTATACTGGCAGGAAGTCGCTTTTTCGGCGTAGAACTGTCTCTGGAATCGCCGTTGTTGTCGACGAGCACGGATAGCCATACCTATAAAGGATCAAGGTTCAACACACGTGGAGGAAGTGAAGCAGTTTCCGGCCATCGAACGACGCCGCAACGCGTCTGTTTCATATGAACAGCGCGAAGCCGGGGAAGTCGCGATCTTCCAGGAGTTAGGGAAGGCGCTGACGTCGTCGTTGCAGCTCGATCAGGTCCTCCGCACCATCATGGAGAAGATCGACGAATTTTTGCGCCCAGACAACTGGTCGTTGCTGCTGCTGGACGAAGCCAAGCAAGAATTGTATTTCGAGTTGGTGGTGGGCAAAGCTTCGCCGTCGCTGAAAGATGTGCGTATCAAGATTGGGCAGGGAATTGCCGGCTGGGTGGCGCAGAACGGCGAGACCGTGGTGGTGCCCGACACCGCGAAAGACACGCGATTTTTTGGTCAGGTGGACGAGAAGACCAAGACGGAAACGCAATCCATCGTGGCGGTGCCGGTAAAGTTTCGCGACACCTGCCTGGGAGTGATCGAGCTGATTAATTGCATGGGGCCCGATGGGTTTGACAATCGGGATCTGAAATTGTTGGAAGCGCTGGCGGACTTTGCCGCGATTGCGCTGGAAAACGCGCGGCACGTAAAGCGAATTCACGAGCTGACGATTACCGATGACTGCACGACGCTGTATAACGCGCGGCACATGGGTTTTATTCTGGATACGGAAATTTACCGCTCACAACGGTACAACTACGAATTTTCGCTGGTGTTCATCGACCTGGATCACTTCAAGCAGGTAAACGATACGCACGGACATCTGGTGGGTTCCCGGCTGCTGGCGGAAATAGGAAACGCGCTGAAGAATAAGTGCCGGTTGATCGACTTTGCCTTTCGTTACGGGGGAGATGAATTTGTGCTGCTGTTGCCCCAGACCTCCAAAGAGAGTGCGTTGAATGTCGCGCGACGGTTGCACAAGATGATCCGGGAAAGTAAGTGGCTGGAATCCGAAGGTTTGAATATTAAAGTTACAACGAGTCTGGGCGTGGCTTCCTATCCGGCGGACTCCAGATCGAAGGAAGGGCTGCTGCACCTGGCCGATGAAGCCATGTACCTGGTGAAAAACACCAGTCGCGATAGCGTGGCGGCAGCCAACGTGGGAGTTTTGCCGGATACTGTGGCGAAGATTAAATTCGCTGAGCAATAGTGATTTTCTGGATCTGCAGGAAGCTTCCGCAGCAATTCCGCAACTCGTATACACGCCTTAAAAAGTTTGTTTAACTTAATGATATGAAACGAAGCGAAGCGTCGCGTTATGCGCGCTGGTCTGCCACCCTGGCGCTATTGCTGGCGCTCGCCACCGCCGCCGTGTATCTGCAGCACAAGTTGGTGGCGCGAATACAAAAAAGAGGAGCGCCTCCGGCTGCGCCGCTGAACGTGGAGCGGCAATCCAACGGTCTAACATTTTCCAAGGTAGACGGCGACCGTAAGATTTTTACCGTGGAAGCCTCCAAATCCACGGAGTTCCGCAACCAGGAAGCCAGCCTGCTGGAAGAAGTAAAGATCACCATTTTTGGGCAGCAGGGCGACCGGCACGACGTTATTCGCACGCACAGTTGCCAATATGCCAAAAGCAATGGCGCGATCAATTGCAGTGGCACAGTGCAGATCGACCTGCAAACGGCCGCAGAGGCGGAGTTGGCAAAGAAACGCGGAGCCAAGGAAACCACGAGTCACGTGGGGCATGTTGAGACGCGCAACGTCACGTTCGATCAGGCTAGCGGCACCGCGCATACGGGTGAGCGCGTCACCTTCACATTTCCGGAAGGAAGTGGCCAGGCCATGGGAGTTGAATATAACTCCCAACTGGGAACGATGAAATTGCTGCGCGATGTGAAGATGACTTTGGTTCAAAGTGGCGGGCCGGCGGGCACGGCAGGACAGGAGGTGCATGTGACCGGCGCGAGCCTGGACTTCGATCGCGATACACGATTGCTACATTTGGAGGGGCCGGCGCACGCGCAAACGCAAACTGCGCAGCTGGATGCGGGGGAGATGACGTTGAATCTGGATGAGGATTTTCGCGCGCGAAAGCTTCTCGCGACGGCTGGTGGGCACGGCAACAAACCACACGCGGTGTCATCAGCGGCCTCCGGACCCATGGACTTGACAGCGAATGTTTTGACGGCGTGGTTCGATCAGGACGGAGGGCTCCAGAAACTTGATGCCTCTGGCAAAGTGGAAGGTTCCCGGAAAAGTGGCGCGGAAGATGAGGAATTCACGGCCGCGAATTCTTCCGTGGAACTGTGGCCGGAAATCAGCCAGCCGAAATTAATAAGTATGGACGGCGGTGTAAGGCTTAAAACAAGCGCCAAGACCGGGCAGATCCGAATATTGGAAACCGATAAAGGACGCATGGAATTTACCAAGGGGAGCGACGATAAGCCTAGCCAGCCAAAGAGGGCAGAGACACTGGCGCCGGGCACGATTCAATGGACGGATGCGCAGGCAGCCGGGCAGGTGGCTGATGGTGTGGATACCGGCAAAGATAAAGCGACTCGGACAAAGTTAAGTGCTGACAAATTTGTGCTCGATTTTACTGGTGGCAAAGCAACCCAGTTGGCGGCGAACGGAAATGTGCAGGCGCAGCGAGACACGCCTGGCGCTCCGCCGCAAATCACCACCGCGAAGCGCGGTGTGACGCATTTGCTTGCCAATAGCGGTTGGTCGCAAATCGAGCTGAATGAAAATGTGAAGTTCAAAGAAGGAGAGCGAAGCGGACAGGCAGATCATGCGGTAGCAGTGAGTGCCAGCCAGATCACCACACTGAGCGGACAGGCCATGGTGCGGGATGCTTCGACGGAAACCCGCGCGGCGAACATTATTTTTATGCAGGCTAGTGGCGATATTCGCGCCGAGGGCGGGGTGCGCTCGCGAACATTTGCAGCGCGCGGGGCAGGCTCGCAAGTTTCCGGGACGACACCGCAATTTTCCAACGGGCCCGCGAACATCACTGCCGAGAAAATGCAGGCGAATGCCAAGAGCGGGCGCGCACTTTACAGTGGGCATGCGCGACTTTGGCAGGGTGATTCCGTGTTGGAGGCTGATTCCATAGAGCTACTGCAGAAGAGCAGGCAACTGAATGGCACGGGCAAGGTTCGCTCGGTCTTTCCTCAGGCGGCTGGGCATGACACCATTGGCGTAGCTGCGACGAACAAGCCCTCGAAGAAAGCGAGCCTGTGGCACATCGCTTCAGATACGTTCACGTATATGGATTTGGAAAATCGCGCGCACCTGGAGGGAAACGTGGTGGTGCAATCGGATGTGCAACGGATGCGCAGCGATTTGCTTGATTTGTATTTTACCCGCGCCAATGCGGCAGGCAGCGCGGAGAAGAGTCCAAATGGTGCTACCGGCGCGCAGCAAATCAGCCGCGCGGTGGGGACTGGCGCAGTTGTTGTGGATGAGCAGACGCGCAAGGCTACCGCGGAGCGCGCGGAGTACACGGCGGCGGACGGAAAATTTGTGATGAGCGGCGGGAATCCGACGCTCTTTGACGGCACGCAAGGCACCACCACGGGGCGTCAATTGACCTTCTTTTTAGCGGATGATACGATCATCGTCGATTCAGAAAAAGGCTCGCGAACATTGACGAAACATCAAGTCCAGAAATGACGAGGTATGCTGAATCTCCAGGCTGTTGAGTTAAGTAAGACGTACCGCGGCCGCAAGGTCGTCGACGATGTGGAGCTGGAGATTGGTCAAGGCGAAGTTGTGGGGCTGCTCGGCCCCAATGGTGCCGGAAAAACCACAACATTTTATATAATGGTGGGGCTGACGCGGCCCGATTCCGGGCGTGTGTTGTTGAACGGCGAAGAGATTACAGATTTACCCATGTATCTGCGGGCCCGCAGTGGAATTAGCTATCTACCTCAGGAACCCTCTGTTTTTCGTCAACTCACCAGTGAAGAGAACCTTCTGGCGGTGCTCGAGACGCTGCCCCTTACGCCCGAGCAACAACGCGATCGCCTTGAGGAACTGATCGTGCAGATGGGGCTGGAGACGGTGCGCAGCAGCAAGGCGTATGTGCTTTCCGGGGGGGAGCGGCGGCGGTTGGAAATCGCGCGATCGTTGACGCTGTCGCCTTCGTTTATTTTGCTGGATGAGCCGTTCTCGGGGATCGATCCACTGACGGTGAAAGATCTGCAGGAAACGATTCGCGATCTTAGCCGGTCGGGGATCGGTATTTTGATTACTGATCATAACGTCAGGGAAACATTGAACGTAACGGATCGCGCGTATATCGTGAATCATGGGAAAATAATGGCGCAGGGCACACCCGAGACTTTGAGCAACGATGCGGAAGTTCGACGGGTTTATCTGGGCGATCATTTTCGATTGAACTAGCGGGCAAGAAACAGAGGATTGAAACGGAATGGCGTGGCAGGGACTAAAACTAAACCTCAGGGTGTCGCAGAAGCAGATTTTGACGCCCGGTTTGGTGCAGATGGTCAGCGTACTGGCGCTCAATCGTCTGGAACTGCGCGAAATGATCAACCAGGAAATGATCGCCAATCCGGTGCTTGAAGAGCTAAGCGAAGAACCCACCCAAACCGATAATTACAGCGACGAAAATTTTCTGAAAGCGGAAACGGAAAAGGTTCCGGAAAAGCCGGAAGCCAATCCGTTTGATGAGTTCGACGTGGGGAGCTTCTTTAACCAGTATCTGGATACCGGTGGGGATGGCGGAAAATCGCAGGAGCGGGAAGTCTCCGAGCGGCCCTCTTTTGAAAAATTTCTATCTTCGCCGACCGGTTTGAGCGAACACCTTGCCTGGCAGCTTAGCGTGACGATTTGCTCGGAGACGGTGCAGGAACTGGCGGAAAGCATAATCGGAAATCTGGACGAGAATGGCTATTTGACGGCGTCCGTTGAAGAGTTGCTGCAAGACGGGAAATATTCTCAGGACGATTTGGACGATGCGCTGGCGGTGGTGCAGGATTTCGATCCAATAGGGGTGGGCGCGCGGGATTTGCGGGAATGTTTGTTGCTGCAGATCAAAGCGTTTGATCCCACGAACACTTTGGCGCAGCAAATCGTTTCCGATCACTTAAAACAGGTGCAAGGGAATCAATTGAAGGAAGTGGCACGCGCTTTGAACCGGCCGTTGGAGGTGGTGAAGCGTTCCTTGGATGTTATTCGCAAGCTCGATCCGCGACCGGGATTGCGCTACAACAAAACCGAGCCGCGGTTGGTTGAGCCGGACGTGTATTTTCGCAAAGTGGACGATCAATGGGTTGCTTTTTTGAATGAAGATGACATGCCGCAGCTGCGCTTGAGTCCTACATACCGGCGATTGCTGGTTAAGGATGCTTCAGACCGCGACGTGAGAAATTATGTGAAAGAGCGGTTTACGGCGGCGATTCAGCTGATGAAGAATATTGAGCAGCGGAAGCACACCATTTTGCGGGTGTGCCAGTCCATCATTGCGCGGCAGGGGGAATTTCTGGATCACGGGCAGGACGCGCTGAAGCCCATGATGATTAAAGAAGTGGCTGAAGAAGTTGGCGTGCACCCTTCGACCGTTAGCCGCGCGGTAGCGAGTAAGTACGCGCACACTCCGCAAGGCGTGCTGGAGCTGCGGTCATTTTTCAGCGAATCGGTGAACGGGCCGGAAGGCGGCGCGATGTCGTTGCTGACCCTGAAGCGCCTAGTAAAAAAGATGATCGAAGAAGAAGATGGCACGAAGCCGCTGACCGATGAGCAGATCGCGAAGAAACTGGATGACGCGGGCATCCATGTTACGCGCCGCACGGTGGCGAAATACCGCGAAGACATGAGAATTCCCAGCACGCACCAGCGCCGAGTGAAGAGTTAAGGCGCGCGCCCCGGTGAAACGGCCGTCGACGAGACACGATGCGCGACACCTCGTCGTTCTCACCGGACTTTCCGGCTCCGGAAAAAGCACGGTACTAAAATCCTTCGAAGACATGGGTTTTTATTGCGTCGACAATCTTCCTGTCGAGTTGATGCCCATTTTTGCGGAGCTGCATGGCGCGGGGGATGGCGACTTTGCGCGCGCGGCTTTGATGATTGATGCGCGCGAGGGTCTTCAACTGCAGAAGCTGCCTCCCTTGCTCAAGCATTTGCGCAAGGATCATCCCATTTCTCTGGTGTTCATCGAGGCGCAGGATGATGCGCTGATGCGCCGCTATAGCGAAACGCGGCGGCCGCACCCGCTGGGCAAGAATTATTCGGTGCGTGAGAGTCTGCGCCGCGAGCGCGAATTGATGGCGCCGATCCGAAAGCTCGCGGATGTAGTGATCGACACGACGCAGTTCAATGTGCATGAACTGCGGCAATTCGTTACGGAGCGTTTCAAAAATCCCGACAAGCGGCCTTTAATGGTTTCGGTGGTGAGCTTTGGATATCGCTACGGGGTGCCGACCGACGCGGACCTGGTGTTTGATGTGCGATTTCTCCCGAATCCGCACTTCGTTCCGCGGTTGCGGGAATTCACCGGGAAAGACCCCAAGGTGCGCCGATATATTCGCTCCTTTCCTCAGACCGGGGAGTTTTTGCGGCGTGTCGAAGGACTGCTGTCGTATTTGATTCCTCACTATGCGCGAGAAGGCAAAAGTTATTTGACGATCGCTTTTGGCTGCACCGGGGGAAGGCACCGGTCGGTGATGATGTCTGAAGCGGTGAAAAAATATCTGGAAAAGCGCGGCGCTACCGCGAAAGTCGTGCACCGAGATATTGAGAAATAAAAGTTGGATAGCGCTTTCGTTACAGAAGTTCGCTGGCAGACGGTGCACTAACTTGACACACCCCTCTAGCGGCGAATAGCGTACCAAGAGAGTCGTTCGGGGAGCCTGAAGAGTGGCATCGCTGTTCTCACCACAATTAAAGCGGCTGTTGGCGTACGTGCGACCGTACTCGCTGCGGCTAACCGCGGGAATATTGTTGCTCGCATTCGTGGCGCTGGCTGAGGGCGGCGTGGCGCTAATGGTAGCGCCAGCGGTGGACCGGGTGCTAAATCCTGCTGCCGTGGGCTCGCTGTTGGCGTTGGTGAAGTTGCCGTGGTCGGGGCGAACGATCTATCTTAACGATTTCTTTCCACCGAGGATTCACAACGTCTGGACGGTGTTCGCGTTTGCTTTGTTGCTCCTGTATCTCTCCAAGGCCGTTGCCGAATATTTAGGGACTACAGAAATCCAATACGTAGGCCAGGCCGCGGTAACCGATCTGCGCAACCAGGTGTATGCCCGATTAATCCGGCAACCCATGGGTTTTTTTCAGCACAACTCCACTGGGCGCCTGCACTCCACGGTGATCAATGATGTGGAGCGCACCCGGATCGCGCTTAGTGAATATCTAGCGGACTTGTTTCAAAAGGGATTCACGTTCTTGGTGTTTGTCGGTGTGCTGCTGGTGGTGAATTCGAAGATGGCGTTTGGAGCGGCGTTGCTTTTGCCGCTGGTGATCTTGCCGGTAAATAAATTTGGAAGAAAAATCCGACGATCTGCGGAAACCAGCCAGTCGCGGTTGGGAGACTTAAGCCAGATTTTGCAGGAAACGGTGAGCGGCAACCGGGTTGTAAAAGCGTTTGGAATGGAACCGTTTGAAATTCGCAAGTTCCGCGAAGCTTCAAAACGGTTGTTGCGCGAAAACATGAGATGGGTGCGCGCGGGAGTGATTACTTCGCCGCTAATGGATCTGCTCGGCGCTATCGTTATTCCTCTGTTGCTGCTGTATGCGCGCGGCGCGATCCAGCACCACGTGATGACCACCGGACAGTTTTTTACGTTTATTTATGCGATGTTCAATGCCTATATGCCGCTGAAGCGCATGGGCAATGTGTATCAGCAGTTTCAGGCCGCCCAAGGGGCCAGCACTCAAGTGTTTGCCTATCTTGATCTCGAACCGGAAAATATCGAACAGCCGGGCGCTCGGATTCTGCCAGCGTTCGCGCGTGAAATTGAATTTGAGCGTGTTAGTTTCAGCTACAGCCCGGGCTCCACAATGGTTTTGCAAAACGTAACGCTGCAAGCGCGAAAAGGCGACGTGATTGCTTTGGTGGGCTCGAGCGGAGCGGGAAAAACCACCCTGGTGAATCTGCTGCCGCGCTTTTATGAAGTGACCGCCGGCACGATAAGAATCGATGGGACGGATACTCGCGAGGTGACCATTCGCTCACTGCGGGACCAGATCGCCATGGTAGCCCAGGAAAATATTCTTTTTTACGATACGGTGTGGAACAACATTTGTTACGGGCTGACCGGCGTGGCTGAAGAGCGAGTGCTGGCGGCCGCACGAGCTGCGCTGGCGCATGATTTCATCACGGAGCTGCCGCAGGGCTACAACACGCTGGTTGGCGAACGAGGGACCAGATTGAGCGGAGGGCAACGGCAGCGCATTGCTATCGCTCGGGCCATCCTGAAAGATTCGCCGATTTTGATTCTCGATGAGGCTACTTCCGAACTGGACGCTGAATCCGAAATGTTCGTGCAGAAAGCGCTGGCGAATCTGATGGTGGGCCGCACCACGTTCGTGATTGCGCACCGATTGGCGACGATTCGACGCGCCGATAAAATTATGGTGCTGGAAGACGGACAAATTCGGGAAAGCGGCACGCATACGGAGTTGATGGCCAAGAGCGGAACGTACGCGCGGCTACACGATATTCAATTCGCGGACGATGACATGCTGGCGCCGGCAAGGTTGTCATCCGAGACAAACGTCAAGTCACAACTTCTATGAGCCAAACTCCAGCTGCGATCAGAAAACCCGAATGCCTGTCGATGACCGGATATGCGCAAGCACGCGCGGAAACCACCGATCTGGCATTGCGTGTCAGCATCAAAAGCGTCAATCATCGTTTTCTCGATTTGAAAATGAGACTGGCGGAGGGGTTGGAACTTTACGAGCCGCGGTTGCGGCAGATGGTGCGAGAACGCATCCATCGCGGTCACGTGGAACTGCAAGTCAGCGCCGAGCCGCGCACGGCCGCGACGATTCAGGTGAATCAAGAATTAGTGCGAGCTTATATGCGCGCGGCGGAAGCGTTGCGACAGGAAACTCGTGCAGCCGCGGATGTCGATGTGGTGGCGCTGCTGCGCCTGCCCGGCGTGATTTCGGGATTAGGTATCGCCACACCGCGATCGGAAGAGAGTCAGGAAAAACTTGGGCGAGCGCTCGAGGAGTGCCTCGGGGAAGCGCTTTCGAAACTCGATGACATGCGCCGCGCGGAAGGCGGTCACCTGATCGCGGAGCTGAACAAACGGCTTACCAAGATCGAAGAAGAAGCAGATGAGGTTCGCGTGCTGGCGGAGACGCTGCGGCCGGCGTTTGCGCGGCGGCTGGAGGCGCGGCTCGCGGAATTGTTGAGCGGAGTTTCCCTGGAGCCGGCGCGACTGGCTCAGGAAGCCGCGCTACTTGCGGAGCGCAGCGATATCAGCGAAGAGCTGGAAAGATTGCGAAGTCATGTGGCGCAATTTGCGGGACTGCTGCGTGGAGCCGGCGAAATGGGTAAGAAGCTCGATTTTCTTTTGCAAGAGATGAATCGCGAGACGAACACGCTGTTGTCAAAAACTCCGGGAGTTGACTCAGAGGCGCTGGCAATTACCGGGCTGGCGCTGGAGATTAAGTCAGACATAGAAAAATTGCGAGAGCAGGTTCAGAACATCGAATGACTGCTGAGGCAAAGATTGCGCCATTAGTGATCATTGTGTCCGGGCCATCGGGTTCGGGAAAATCGACGCTGGTGCAAAAAATATTGGAAATGCCGGGAACGATGCCATCGGTCTCATGTACTACCAGGGGGCGTCGCGCGACCGAGTCGAGTGGGAAGTGCTATGATTTCGTGACGGACGCTGAATTCGAAGCCATGATCGCCCGTGGCGAATTCCTCGAATATGCGCGGGTGTTTGGCAGGCACTCGTATGGCACGCCGAAGAAATGGCTAGAGGAATCGCGAAAATTAGGACTCGATCTGGTATTGGAAATCGACGTACAAGGGGCTTCGCAGGTGAAGCGGCAATTGCCGGAGTCGGTGGCGATTTTTATTTTACCGCCTTCGCGGCAGGAGTTGGAAAGGCGGCTGCGGTCGCGAGGACAGAATTCGGACGAGGATATCGCGCGGCGATTGCAAGAAGCGCGCGATGAAATCTCAGAGTTTGGAAAATATTACGATTATTGCGTCGTGAATGAAGATGTGGAACGTGCGGGACGCGAAGTGCAAGCAATTGTTACGGCGCTGCGTTGTACCAAAGCGCGGCGTCAGGGCCTGGTAGAAAAACTTCTGGCATCGTTTGGGGGGGAATGACTGAGATGACGGTACTGACAAAAGCTCCGGAGAGCCAGTTTGCGTATGTGGTGCTGGCGGCTCGGCGTGCGAGACAGATCATGGCCGGCGCGCCACCGCTGGTGGAAAATCCTCGAACGCAAAAAGCGACGCGAATCGCGGTAGAAGAGCTCGATCATAGTTTGCTCGAGTACGATTTCGTGGAGCCCGATTCGATCGACGAGGATAAGGACGGCAACAAGCGCCGTAAGTAACGCGGCGCTGCCAGGGACACCATGCGAATCACGATGGGTGTGACCGGGGGAGTCGCGGCTTACAAAGCCGCTGAACTGGTGCGCCTGTTGCAACAAGATGGATTTAGCCTGGAAATAGTGATGACGCGGGCGGCGCGCGAATTTATTACGCCGCTGACCTTTGCGGCTTTGACCGGGCAAAAAGTAATTACCGACCTGTTTGGCAATACTGAGAATGAAGCGAATCTGGAAAGCGCCATCGAGCACATTGCGGTGGCCCAGCGTACCGACTTGTTGCTGGTTGCTCCGGCGACTGCCGACATTATTGCTAAATTCGCTCGCGGGATTGCGGATGATTTTCTGAGTACATTGTATCTGGCGTCGACCGCGCCGGTGGTGCTGGCTCCAGCGATGAACGTGAATATGTGGAATCATCCGGCGACGCAAGAAAATATTGCGAAGCTGCGGGAGCGCGGCGTGAATGTTGTGCAGCCGGATGAAGGTTATTTGGCTTGCGGCATGGTGGGAGCTGGAAGACTCGCGGGGCATCAGGAAATTTTGGCGGCGGTGCGGGCAACCTTACATGCGAATAAGGATTTAGCCGGTGAGACAGTGTTAGTTACCGCGGGACCGACCTGTGAGGACCTGGACCCGGTGCGTTATTTGACAAACCGCTCTTCCGGAAAGATGGGCTATGCGGTGGCTGAAGCCGCGGCACGGCGCGGCGCGAAGGTGATTTTGGTGAGCGGCCCGACGGCGCTGGAAACGCCGGCTGGTGTGCGCCGCGTGGACGTGCGAACCGCCGAGGAGATGCATGCCGCGGTGATGAAGGATTTTGTGGGCTGTTCGATTGGGATTTTTGCCGCTGCAGTCGCGGATTACCGGCCGATGGAAAAGCATGCGGAGAAAATCAAGAAGAGCGGTGCAAGTTTAACGGTGCAGCTGGAACCAACCGTCGATATTTTGCAGGAGATGGCGCGCGCAAAGGGCGACAAGTTTATTGTTGGATTTGCCGCGGAGACCGCGGACGTGGCGCAAAATGCGCGGAAGAAATTAGCGGCAAAGAATCTGAATCTACTCGTGGCCAACGATGTTACCGCGGAGGGTGCGGGTTTCGACCATGATACCAACGTGGTTTCGTTGTACTACCGGGATGGACGCGACGTGGCGTTGCCGAAGATGAGCAAGGCCGAAGTAGCGCAGCGTGTGCTGGATGAAATTGTGCGGTTGCGCGGAGCGTCGCGATCGAAGCCTGCCAAGCGTCTGTCGGTGGTTTGATTCCCCCTATGACCGATCGACTTCCCGAAAACCTTCAAGAAAAACTTTCTTTGCGGCTGCGATATTACCAGGACATCGGTATTCAGGAATTTTTCCGCGACCGAATCGCTCCTGCTGGTCTAAACGCTCCGCTCGAACAAGCCGTGTCACAGAACTTAATCAGCATTACCTATGAAGATGCCCAAACTATGAATGAATCACCCATACTGCAGCCGCTCGTAACCGCAATACCTAAAATTGGCGAAGGCACTCTGCAGACCATTCGCGAAGACATCGGCGATTGCATACGCTGCAAGCTACATAAGGGGCGCACCAAAATTGTTTTTGGCGATGGGCACCCGCACGCGAAATTGCTTTTCATCGGGGAAGGGCCGGGGCGCGATGAAGATTTGCAGGGGCTGCCGTTCGTGGGACGCGCCGGGAAACTCCTTACGCAGATGATTGAAGCCATGGGGCTAAAGCGTAGCGATGTGTACATTTGCAACGTGGTGAAGTGCCGGCCGCCGGAGAATCGCGCGCCCGAAGGGGATGAAGTTGAGGCGTGCTCGCCATTTTTGTTTCGACAAATTGACTTGGTTGCTCCGAAAGTGATTGTTTGTCTGGGCAGCATCGCGGCGCAGACGATACTCGAGACGACCCGGGGAATATCACAATTTCGCGGGCAATGGCTGGAGTTTCGCGGAAGAAAGTTGATGGCCACCTATCACCCCGCTTATCTGCTGCGTAACCCAGCGGCGAAGAGTGGAGTGTGGAAAGATTTGCAAAAGGTGATGGCCGAGTTGGGACTCGAAGTGAAGAAGAAGTCTGGTCACACGCAAGCTTGATCGTTGAAATAGAAATAGCACCTCTCGCAAAAATTCATTCCGGCCAACTTGCTGTGTGCCCGGCGATGAGAAACTAACTACATGGGAATTCTGCTGGGGCTGCTCACCGCCGTGACTTGGGGCGGCTCGGATTTTCTTGCGCGATTTGCAACCCACCGTATCGGCACACTCCGAACCATGTTTTATATGCAGGCCACCGGGCTGGTGCTCCTCAGTATTTGTCTGCCCTGGTTGGGAGGTTGGGGGCATTTGCATGACGGATCCGGCTGGCAGCCATGGGCCTGGGGAATATTGGCTGGATGCATCAACGCGGGTTCGACACTGACACTTTATCGCTCGTTTGAGGTGGGGAAACTCTCGGTGGTTGCACCACTCTCGGCGAGTTACCCGGCGTTGACAGTGATTTTGTCGCTGCTAACGGGCGAGCATCTGCGTGCCGTGCGAGGAGCGGGAATAATTTGCACCATGCTGGGCGTGGTGTTGGTAGCGCGGGGCGAACAAGAGCCACACAAGGATGACGTGGAGGGAAATGCGCGGAAGGGAAAGGGAGTGGTGTGGGCACTTTGTTCCGCGTGTGGATTTGGCGTGCTGTTCTGGTTGTTGGGGATTCGAGTGGTACCGCGGGTCGGCGCGCCACAAGCGGTGTGGATGATTCGTTTGACGTCTGTGTTTCTGACCGCGTTGATTTTGCTGGCCGCGAAACAACCGGTAAGCCTGCCGCGCGGGCCAGTGCGATGGTATGTGTGGGCCATGGGCTTGCTCGATACCAGCGCGTTTGTGTTGAGTAATCGCGGAATGCAAATGGAACAGGTGGCGATCGTGAGTGTGCTCGGATCGCTCTATGGCGCTGTGACTGTAGGGCTGGCTTCGATTTTCTTGAAAGAACATGTTGCGAAGTGGCAGTGGGCCGGGATTGTCACAATTTTCTTGGGGATTTTTTTGATCAGTTTGTAGAGCGCGCTTCCGCTTTACAAATCTCACCGCCTGTTAAACTACACGCCGACCTATGAACCGGACATTTTGTAATGTGGCGCTGGCTGTGCCGCTGCGTACGACGTTCACTTACGCAGTGCCGGAACAACTGCGTGCCGCGATGCAGCCCGGGGTGCGCGTACTCGTACCTTTCCGACAAAAGTCTCTGGTAGGAGTTGTGGTAGATCTGCCGGAACGGCCACCGGAAAAAGCGAAAATTCGCGAGATCAGCAGGGTGCTGGACGTTATTCCGGCTTTGACTCCGGCACTCATCGAATTGGGGCATTGGATCGCAGGATATTACCTGGCCCCGGTCGGAGAAGTTTTTCGCGCGATGTTGCCTCCGGTAACGGAATTGCGAACGCAGCAGCAAATTACGATTACAGCGGCCGGGAGGCAGCTTGTTGATTCGACATCGAGCGCGCTTGGCGAAGAATTTGCCGCCGAAGAAATCGCGCTACTTTCGAAATTGATCGCGAATGGAGTTCTGCTCGCGAGCGCACTCGAGAAGTCTGGATTGAATACCGCGCTATTGCAGAGGCTTGAGAGGCGCGGCCTGCTGGAGATTCGGCATAGCCTGCTGGCGAGAAAGCAGAGGATGCAGACAATTCTTGCCTGGCGGGCGGAAGAGCCTGGAAAGCCTGAAAGCAGTACCGATGCAGCAGGACAAAAGCCTGTCCGGCCGTTGCAGGGAAAAGCGCTGGAGAAATTTCAGGCACAAACTGCACGAGTACGAGAATTACTGGAAGCCGAACGCGGGCCGCTGCCGCTCCCGCAAGTATTGAAATTGGCTGATCTTTCGCGTGCCGCGGTCGAGCGAATGCTTGCCTGCGGCTTGCTCTACAGCTGGGAGGAACCGATTGATCCGGCGGAGGATCCTTTTGATGTGGGATATGCGCCGCCGGCGCACGAGTTGAACGCTGAGCAGGATATGGCGCTGAAGCGCATTCGCGCGCGATTCGAATTGGGCGAATTTGGTGTGCAGTTGTTGTACGGCGTGACCGGCAGCGGAAAAACAGAAGTGTATTTGCGGGCCATACAAGAAACGATGGCACGGCAAAAAACCGCGTTAGTGCTGGTGCCGGAGATCGCATTGACGTTGTGGATCGGAAGGCAATGCCGCGCGTGGTTTGGCGCGCGATTCGAAGGAGTAGCGGTGCTGCACTCCGCGCTTACCGATGTGGAGCGCGCGCGTGAATGGTGGCGAGTACGAAACGGCGAAGCGCGCGTGGTGGTGGGAACCAGGTCAGCGGTATTTGCGCCGCTCGAGCGGCTGGGGCTGATCATCGTGGATGAGGAGCAGGAGAACAGCTATAAGCAGGAAGAGACGCCGCGCTATCACGGCCGCGATGTGGCTATCGTGCGAGCAAAAATGGAAAACGCTGTGGCGTTACTGGGGTCGGCCACACCTTCCCTGGAAAGCTATCATCACGCCACGACCGGGAAGTACGAGCTGTTGACGCTGGGTTCGCGCGTTGAAAATCGAGCGCTCGCAAAAGTGAAAGTCGTCGATTTGCGTGAAGAGTTTCAGCAAACGCATCAGGCCGGCTCGATTTCCGCCGCGCTGCGTGCGGGGATTCAGGAATGCCTGACGAATGGCACGCAGGGGCTGGTGCTGATTAACCGGCGCGGATATTCATGGTCGGTATTGTGCCGCAGTTGCGGAGCTTCGGTGCAGTGCGCGAATTGCAGCATCTCCATGACATATCACAAGAATCGGAATCGCCTGGAATGCCACTACTGCGGATTTGTGGCGCAGATGCCGAAGCATTGCCCGAAGTGCGATTCCAAATATGTTTATTTTTTTGGCGAGGGTTCGGAGCATGTGGAAGAACGGCTGCGCGAGGAATTTCCTACCGCGCGCATCGCGCGCCTTGACCGCGACACGACGCGCACCAAACGCCAATATCAGGAAACGCTAGGAGCGTTCGCGGGCGGAGCACTGGACATCCTGGTGGGGACGCAGATGCTGGCGAAGGGACACGATTTTAAGCGCGTGACGCTGGTAGGCGTGATTTCTGCCGACGGGTTGCTGAGCATGCCTGATTTTCGCGCGGCGGAACGCACGTTTCAGTTGTTAACGCAGGTCGCTGGGCGGGCCGGGCGGGGAGAACTTCATGGCCGGGTGCTGATTCAAACATATTATCCGGAGCACTACGCCATTCAGGATGCGGTGAAACAGGATTACCTGGCATTTTTTGAGCGTGAAACCAATTTTCGCAGAACCATGGGGTATCCGCCGTTTACTTCGCTGGCCAACGTAATCGTGCGCGATACCAATCTGGAGAAGGCGATTCGCTGGTCGCGGCAGCTCTCGGAATATTTTTCACCACACAATGGTAAAGGTGTGCGGATTCTAGGTCCTGCGACGGCGCCTTTGGCGCGGCTCAAAAAGGAATACCGCTTTCAATTTCTGCTGAAGTCGCCAAAACGGACAGTGCTGACAAAACTTCTGGCTGGAGCGCTCGATCATTGCGAGGCTAATAAAATCCCGGATACCGCCGTGATCATAGATATGGATCCATTGAGTCTGATGTGACGAGGCAGACTAGGCGGTAGTTTGTTTTCTGCGCCAGAAATAATAGGCCGGGAGCCCAAGCAAGAAAATCACGATAGCCGCGGCCAAGTAGCGAAACTGGCTTGGATCGATGAAGGCCAGGAAAATGGCGTTGCCAACGATGGCCGCGGCGACAATTACGAAGATCAGTGGCGTCCATGGATAACCGGGTACGCGGTAGGGAATTGGCAGACCTTTTGAAGCGCGGCGAATCGGAAAAATTGCCGCGGCGCCCAGGCCGTAAAAAATCCATCCGATAAAAATTGCGCCAGAAGCCAGCTCTGCGAATTTGCCGGCGCAGGAAAGAATCGCCGACCACACACCGAGGGCCAAGATCGCCCATGTGGGCGTTTGAAAACGCGGATGTACCTCCGCAAGCTTTTTGAAGAAGAGATTATCGTTGGCCATAGCGTAAAAAACGCGCGGCGCGGTAAGGATCACGCTATTTGTAGCGCTGAAAGTGGAGACGAGGATAGCGACGGCTACGATTTTTCCTGCCCACGGCCCGAGCACGAGACTCACGGCGTCGGCTGCAATAGCGTCGCTCACAGTGGCCGCCGCGGGACCGAGCGCAACCAGATACGCAATTACCGCCACCAGGTAAAGAGCCATCAAAAATAGGGAGCCCATCAGGAAAGCCTTGGGAAAATTTTGCTGGGGCTTCAAAACTTCTCCGGCGCTGTAGGTGCCGAATTGCCATCCCTCATAGGCCCACAGCACCGCAATCATCGCGAGACCAAAATTTGATAATAGTGAAAATCCGTGTTGTGAAGTGCCAAGCGCTCGGGGCAGGTCGGCGG
The DNA here is from genome assembly GCA_035482155.1 of Verrucomicrobiia bacterium. Taxonomy (GTDB): domain Bacteria; phylum Acidobacteriota; class Terriglobia; order Acidiferrales; family UBA7541; genus Acidiferrum. The sequence continues at coordinate 83,250 of DATHRB010000026.1, forward strand.
CATGGTGGCCCATGGACAGCAGCGCGGCGCTGAGGAGGACTACCATGCCGACCTTTGTCAGGGTGGTCCAGTTTTGTAGGTCCGAACTCTTGCGAGTGCCCCAGATATTTACCGCGGTCACTACCCCGATCATGGCTACGCCGACTACGGTACTGGCGATTGGCGAAAGCGGAATTATTGCTGTGAGGTAGCGGGTGAACGCGCGTGCCAACGCCGCGATGGTGCCGCTGGCAATTATCAGGAACAGGCTCCAGCCGTAAAGAAACGCGAAGATCCGGCCGAAGCCGTCGCGAATGTAGCAGTACAAACCGCCGGCCTCTGGATTAGAGGCGGCGAGCTCTGCGTAAGTAAGTGCGCCGAGGAGCGAAAGAATGCCGCCAACGAACCACACCAGCAGGGACAATCCGACTGAGCCGTCGAGTTGTTGCAGGATCAGGCTGGGAGTGAGAAAAATTCCCGAGCCGATTACGGAGCCGATGAACAGAAATAAAAGATCAGTGAGGCGCAGTGTGCGGATGAGCGGCGGCATCGTTGATGGAATTTTTACCCCGGTAAAGGAAGTGACCAAGCATGATAACCGGAGTCATTGTAGAGATGGCTACAAATGGTAGCTAAAGTTTCTTCAGAGGTTGATGATGGGGGCGGGCATGAAACACAGTAAAAATATTAGCAGCGCGAGAAAGGCGGCGAAGCGGCGATCCGGGTCGAGCGGGGTGTCGTCGTAGATGGGGGCGGCGCGGAGAAAGCGGAGGCCGAAGAGCAGCGCCGCCCAGATGTACCAGCCGGTCCAATGACGGAAAAAGCCGAGGAAGAGCAGCAGCGCGGGCAGGAACGTGGAGACCAGGCGATGAGTGCGAGCACTGAGGGAACGAAGAATGTGGCCGCCGTCGAGTTGCCCCGAAGGCAAAAGATTCAGCGAGGTTGCGAAGAGACCGACCCACGCGGCGCGTCCCACTGGATGTAGCAAAAGAAAATCTACGGAAATGTCGGGGTGAAAAATCCGTGCAAAGATTTGGAGGATTAAAGGTACACCAAACACTATGTCGGAATTGGCGGGGTCGGCCAGACCCGGAACGATTCTTGCGTTCAAGACCCCGTAGACCAGCGCCGGAATCGCAAATAAAAATCCCACGAAAGGTCCGGAAGCTCCAACATCAAAAAGCGCGCGAGTATTGCGGATCGGGGAGCGCAGCAGAATGAATGCGCCAAAGGTTCCGATGAGTGTAGGAGCTGGAACGAAGAACGGGTAACTGGTTCGAATGTGGTGGTGGCGGCAGGCGAAAAAATGGCCAAGTTCGTGAGCTAGCAGGATAGTGAGCAGCGTGACCGCGAAAGGCAGGCCGCTAAGCAGCGCTGCCGGATGTTGATAAAGGAGTTTAAAATCTCGTACAAATTCGTCCACGGATACCGATTCGTTGTGCGCGAAGGCTACCGCGAATTGCGCCCCTGCAACGAGGCAGGTGCATAAGGTCAACAGAAAGAGTAGACCTGCGAGCGCCAGACTTTTGCGCGAAGGGCGAGGTGGAGTGATGGCGTAATGGCGGCTTACCGGCGGAATGGTGCGCCAATCTATGTTGACGGGAACTGGTTGAGTGGTGCCTTCTGGGAATCGAGTGGCCACGAATGATATGGCGAACCTTGAAAACAGTGAAATAACAGTACAGCACAGATGGGGAGGGCACGCCAGTCAGTCGAAATTTGGTGGTGTCGTACATTTGCGCTGTGCGATTTAATCTTGATGTAGTTGTTTGTTGCGTGTGGTGACGGCAGTCTAGTGAAAAACGGAATGAAATTGGCGGCAAGAATTCATTGGCGAACCTTGTTTGCGGCCCTTGGCATCGGGCTGGTGGTGGAGGCGCTCCTCGTACGGCTTTATTTATGGTATCTGCCGGGCGCATTGGCAGCTTCACAAAATGGTCATTCGAATTTATGGCTCTGGGAAGCGATACGACTAACGCAGCAACCAAGTTTGGGTGTGATGCAGTCGTGGATCGGGGTGGTACGACCAGGTTATGGGGAGCTCATAGGCGACATGTTTCTTGTTCCGGTATTTCAGTGGGTGGTGTATGCCGCCGTCATTTATTTTGTTTTGGAGTGGTATCTACGGAAGAGCGTGCGCGAGAGCAGGGAACGCAAAGAATAACCGGGTTAGTGCCATTGAGGTTGCTTAAAAACCAAGCCAAGCAAAAGTCGGCTCGAAAGCAATTTGATTAAGCTGACTCAGCAGGCTTGGTGCCTTCCAGGCCCTGCAATTCCTTGCCGGGTTTGAAGCGCACGGCTTTTCCGGGAGGGATGCTGACTTCTTCCCCCGTGCGTGGATTGCGGCCAATGCCGGTCTTGCGGGGTTTCACGCTAAAGACGCCGAAGCGGCGCAATTCGATGCGCTGCCCGCGGCCCAAGGCGGTCTTGAGAGATTCGAACACGGTCTCGACGGCCTGCTCGGCCTTGGTGCGGCTGATGTTAGTCTTGGTCACCACGGCGTTAACGATGTCCAACTTAATCAAAAGGAACCTCCCGGGAGCGTGGGCAGATGCTAGAGGGTGCGGCGCAGGTTGTCAAGACGTGAGGGCGTACACTACACTGACTTTCCTTTGCGGCGAGCTGCTAATTTTTTGAATGACAAGGCAAATTTTTTATCTTGAACTTTTCCAGGAGGAAGTGAATGTCCGTTAAGCCAGACAGCTGGATCCGGCGCATGGCGCTGGAGCACAAAATGATTGAGCCTTTTACGGACCGGCAAGTGCGTGAAGGAGTCATCAGCTACGGGGTGTCATCGTACGGATATGACATCAGGGTCGCGGACGAGTTTCGCATTTTTACAAATGTGAATTCCACGATTGTCGATCCCAAGAATTTCGATTCGCGCTCGCTGGTGGATTACAAAGGGGACGTGTGCATCATTCCTCCCAATTCGTTTGCGCTGGCGCGCTCGATCGAATATTTTCGGATTCCCCGGAACGTGTTGACGATTTGTTTAGGGAAATCCACTTACGCGCGGTGCGGAATTATTGTAAACGTCACGCCTTTTGAGCCGGAATGGGAAGGATTTGTAACCCTGGAGATTAGTAACACCACGCCGTTACCGGCAAAGATTTATGGAAACGAAGGGCTTTGCCAGGTGATTTTTTTTGAGTCCGACGAGGATTGCGAGATCAGCTATAAAGATAAAAAGGGAAAGTATCAATCGCAGGGCGGGATTGTATTACCGCGGCTGTAGCCTTCTCCGTACGGGTTAAAGGGGACCAAGCCCGAAACTCCACAAATTTATTTAAGCATGGGCTCGATGGGGACGAGTTTTACTGTTGGAGCTGTGCCTTCCAGTGGGAAGCCTTTTTCACGCCAGGCGGCGAGGCCGCCTTGCAGTGGCCTGATGCGCTTGATGCCTTGCTTGCGTAAAAGCAGCGCCACACGGGCGCTGGTGGCTTCGTTTGGTCAAGTGCAATAAAGGATGACGTCGCGGTCGCGGGGCAGCCGGTCGTTCTTCTCCTCCAGTTCTGTGGCATCCATGCGAAATGCGCCTGGAATGGTTTGAGGGTCAGCTTCGAAATCCATGGAGTGGCGCAGGTCGACGATGACGATTTCTTCGCCTGCATCGATTTTTTCTTTTAATTCGCCGACGCTGATGCGCGCGATGCGTAGCTGGCGGAGGAATCTTTGGCGGGCGATGAATTTGTAGGCTATATACAAAGCGAAAGCCGTAAACAACACAACGCCCAGGTGGCGGCCGAAATAAGCAAGATGTGCTGTGATTTGTTCGATCTGGCCGCTGAACACAAACCCTGCGCCCAAAAATGTGCCGGCCCACAGCAGCGTGCCCATCAAATCGAACATCATGAAACGCGCCATGCGCATGTGAAAGACGCCGGCAAGCGGCGGCGCCACCGCGCCGACCCCTGGAAGAAACTTTGCGAAGATTAGTGAGCGAGCGCCCTGACGAGAAAAAACACCTTCGGTGCGTCTCACGCAGGAGTCCGGTTCCAATGAAATTTTGCAGAGCAACTGCAGGATCGCGATGCCTCTGATTCTCCCCAGTTGATACCAAAGGGAATCCGCGCAGAGAGCAGCGAACATGGTGACGAGCAGCGCGGCGACAATGTTCATGCGGCCTGCGCCTGCCAACGCGCCCGCGGCGAGAAGCAACGGAACAGAAGGGATGGGCAGGCCGATCTGCTCAACAAATACCCAGCCGAGCAGAAGTGCGTATCCGTGGCGGACCAGGAATTCGAGTGTGCTGTTCATTTAATGCGGTCAAATTTACCCTAAATTTCAGGGCAGGAACGGCGCTTTTTTTCCCCAGCTTCCGGACATCACAAACGCAGAGATCGGTTTGCGAGTGCGTGGCGCGGCTTCGCGATCGCCCAAGGGTTGCGGCAATGACTCCGGATCGCCCGGATAACCGATCGCAATTGCGGCAATCGGCTCCCAACCTGCGGGTATTGCGAAAACTTGCCGTCCTTTCTCGTGGTCAAAGCCGGCCATTTGATGAACGAATAATCCGCGGGAAGTAGCTTCGACGGTGAGCCACGCGCTGGCGGCACCGACATCGTACAGTGCGTTGCGATTTGGCGTTCCGCTCTTCGCGAATGACAGCTGGGCAACCGCGAGGGCCAAGACCGGGGCATGTTGCGCCCAAGTTACGTTGCCGGGCACCAGCACGCTGACTAACTTGGCAAAATTTTCTGGATCGTCCTTGGTGGCGACGATATATGCCCAAGGTTGTTCGTTACTACTGGAAGGGGCCCAGCGCGCAGCCTCAAAGAGACTGGCCAGCACATCGGGCGCGACGGATTTGTCGCTGAAGGCCCGCGGGCTCCAGCGCTCGGAAATGAAATCGTGTACCGGAAAATCCGTGGGGGCCCTCTTGTGCATAACGTCTCCTTTCGCTATTCAGAGCTGAGTGGCCTGGGAGGAAAAATCTAGCGAGCCAGCTTGGTAGCGATTTCCGCTACGTGCTTACCTTGGTAGCGCGCGATCTTCAATTCATTTTCGCTAGGCTGGCGCTTACCGTCGGCTCCGGCCAAAGTGGTGGCGCCGTAAGGAGTCCCACCAGTGACGTCGTCCATGTACGTCAGCCCTGATTCTGTATAGGGCACCCCGACGATCACCATGCCGTGGTGCAGAAGCGTGGAATGAAAACTCGTGATGGTGGTTTCCTGGCCGCCATGCTGAGTGCCAGTTGAAGCGAAGACGCTGCCGACCTTTCCAACCAACGCGCCCTTGCCCCACAACGCGCCGGTCTGGTCGAGAAAATTGCGCATTTGCGCGGCCATGTTGCCAAAGCGCGTCGGAGTGCCGAAGATAATTGCGTCGGCCTCGGCCAACTTATCTACCGAAGCTATTGGTACATTCGCAAAACTAGCCTTGGCAGCCTTCGCGCCGTATTTTTCCAGGACGTCATCGGGGATAAGTTCCGCGACCTGATACAGCGAAACTTCCGCCCCCGAGACCTGCTTTGCGCCCTCCACAACCGCCTGGGCCATTTTGTAAATGTGGCCGTACATGCTGTAGAAAATCACTTGAACTTTGATGCTCATAATTTTCTCCTTTCGGTCTGATTATGGGAAATTTGTTAGAGTACGTCTGCTGATGGGCCCGCCTTAATCCCTGTGACTCAGGCAGCGGAAAAATCTATTTCGGGACTTGCTTGATCATCTCTATGTCAATGGTGATATTTACGTCGTCGCCGACCACCACTCCGCCATTATCCATGGTGGCGTTCCATTTCACACCGAAGTCCTGACGGTTGATCTTGGTGGTGGCATTCACGGCCGCGCGCTGATTGCCCCAAGGGTCTTTTACGGGAGCGGTTGGTCCGTCGACGTCCAAGACAACTTGTTTGGTGTTGCCGCGGATGGTGAGATCGCCGGTTACTTTGAGTTTGCCTGGGGAAACTTGCTCGACCCGTATGGATTTGAAGGTCATGGTGGGGAAGTGATCGACGTCCAAGAAATGGTCGCTGCGGAGATCCTTGTCGCGGGCCGGTTCGCGAGTGTCGACCGTGGATACGTCAATGGTGACGTTTACCGCGGACTTGGAGATGTCCTGATCATCCAGCAATACCGTGCCGGCGACTTTATTGAAGGCGCCGCGGACGGTGGAGATGGTCAGATGGCGCACGGAAAATTGCGCGGCGCTGTGTTGCGGATCGATTTTCCATTCGGAGGTGGCCGAGAAGCCTGGAACAGAGCTGAGTATTGCTAAGGCGGCGATGCCCGCAATGGAAATGATTGTTGTTGAGGGATTCTTCACCCGTGTTCTCCTTCTAATTGGCTCGTATTTACTTTGAATCACTTTGCTTCGATGTATTGAATGCACCGCTGCGCGAGTCGCAATCAGACTTTCGGCCAGCTTGCTGCGAGCGAATTTCTTCCAACATGGCCGCGAGAGCTTTTAATTTAGCCGGCGCGATGTCCTGGAATTGCCGCTTGTGCAAGGCGCTCACCGGGCGATCAAGAATTTTAAGAAGCTCGAGACCCTGCGGAGTTATAAAAGTCTTCACCACGCGGCGGTCATCGCTCTGGCGTTTTCTGGTGATGACATTGCGCTTTTCCATGCGGTCCAGCAGGCGGGTAATGTCCGGGTCGCGAGAGATCATGCGTTCACCGATTTCGCGACAGGCCAGTCCAGCGGGACCAGCGCCGCGAAGAATACGCAACACGTTGTACTGCGCCGCGGTTAGGCCCGCGGTCTTGATTACTTGTTCGGCCTGAGCCCCGAACGCATCGGCGATTTGCATGAACGCAACGAACAAGCCGGGCTCCATTTGGGCATCGGAGCTTTTATGCGACGAGGAACTCACGGGGGCACTATAGTCGTTATAACGACAGTTGTCAAACCTAAAAGTAAAACCGGGAGGCCGTTCGAACCGCATGAACGAAAAGATCTCCTGGCGCTGCGATGGACGCGATTAGGGTTTGCTTAATGGCCGGATCTGCAGCTGGCTTATGAAGCTTTTCGGGCTTTGCGTCACGATGGTTTCCACCGCGTGAGCCACATCATCCGGTGACAAAACCTTGGCGGGGTCTTTGGGGCTGGTTCCGGAAAATTCTGTCGCTACGCTTCCTGGACAAATGGTGCTGACGCGAATCCCGTAGCCGCGCAAATCTTCGGCCATACACGCCGAGAGGCCCTGGAGGCCCCACTTTGAAGCGCAATATAACCCGCCACCTTTGAAGGCGTTTACTCCAGCCAGGGAACTGATGTTAATGATATCGCCGCGCTTGAGGCCGATCATCCCAGGCGCGACCGTTTTGGAAACCAGGAACACACTTTTTAAATTGGTATTCAGCACGCGATCCCAATCTTCTTCAGATTTTTCATGTGCGGGACCAAAAACCCCGATGCCAGCATTGTTTACGAGGATGGTAATAGGACCGAGAGCGGATTCGGTTTTTGCCACCAGAGCTGCCACATCGGCGGCACGAGTTACATCCGCAACGTGGGAAAATACACGACCTCCCAGCCCCGCTAGCTCGGCTCCCACGTCATTTAGGGCGTTAGCGTCGCGGCCGCAAACAGCCACCGCAGCTCCCAAGGATGCCAGACGCGCCGCGATGGCGCGGCCAATTCCGCGGCTGCCGCCGGTAATCAGGGCGATGGCAGTACTAAGGGGTCTTTCGTCTGCGGTTTGAGCATCCGACTTATGAGTTAGAGGCATCCAAATTTCTCTCGCGGGCCACGGTTTTTATGCGAAACTCATCTTAACATTGGAGGCCGACATCCAGTCGCCTGACGAATCACGAAATGATAACGCAGGACGGGAAATTCAAAAAATCTCAGCAGATTATTTTTCATGCACGTGACGACTTGCGGAGGCCTTGCGTCTTCCCTATAATCCCAGAGTTTTCCAAACGATAGCAGAATTTCCGGGTACTAAGCAGGGTGAACGGGAATAGAGTCCCAAGGGTTGTAGTTTGAGCGAGGAGAAATCGGAATGAATGGAACACAAAAGATAGTAGGCCTCGCGATGATCGCGGCGCTGAGTATAAATCTTGGTGTGGCGGTCGGCACCATGGCCCAGGCGACGCAAGCCCCGCCCGCGGGACAAGATGCGGCGGGCGCCAAACCGCAGTACACCATGGCGGAGTACAACTCCTACCAGGCTGCCGCGGCGGACAAAAATCCGACCTCGCAGGTAAAGGCGTTGGACGATTTTGTGGCCAAGTACCCGAACTCCGCGCTGCTGACTTTTATTTATCCACTGTATTACCAGGCTTATAGCCAGCTGAAAAATTATCCGAAGGTAATCGAGTACAGCGACAAAGTGGTGGCCTTGAACGATAAGGTAGATGCGGGAGCACGTTACCAGGCGCTGTATGCGCGCGCGTTCGCTTACAACGCGATGGTCGCCGATCCGGCGAACGCGAATACCGCAGCCAAGGATCCTGCGCTGGCGAAGAGCGCGTTGGCCGCGGCGGTGGCTGGATTGAAAGCTCTGGACGAAGTCAAAAAGCCTGAGGCCATGAGTGAGGACGCGTTTGCCGCCCAGAAAAAACAAATACAAATTTATTTCCATGCAACGGCGGCGCAGGCCGCGATGGCTCTGAAGGATTACAATGCCGCCGTGGAGCATTACAAGGGGGTGCTGGCACTAAATCCGGATGACGCCATCACCAGCTATCGCCTCGGCTTGGCTTATATGGCCATGACCCCTCCGAAGCAGATGGAAGCGTTCTGGTCCATTGCTCGAGCGGTCACTGCGAAAGGCGCGACCAAGGCGCAATCCGACAAAGTGAAAGATTATTTGCGCAAGTTGATCGTAAATTACCAACAGGCGGCTTGCGACAATCTTACCGATGCGGAACTGAACGAATTGCTGCAGTTGGCGAGCAGCTCGCCGGACCGTCCCGAGAGCTACAAGTTACCAAGCGCGGACGATCTTACGGCGGCGCGCAAAGACATGACCATGAGGTCGGTTGTCGAAGATCTCAAAGCTGGCGGGGACAAAGCGAAGGTCACTTGGCTAGCGGCTTGCGGCCTGGAATTCCCAGAAGTGCCCGGCAAAGTCATCGAGGTTACGGCGGGGACCGATTCCGTCCCGCTGAAAGTTGCGTTCGTAACCAGCGAGGCCGAATTTGAATCGGCCAGTACGCCTAACATGGACGTGAAAGTCGTTGGGCAGCCTGAAGCAGCGAAACTGGAAAAGAACGGGGCGGTGCACTTTACCGGCACGTTGGTCTCGTTTGATCCTGATCCTGCTTTCATGTTGCACTTCGATAAGGCCAAGGTGAAGGAAGAGGATCTGCCGAAGGAAGGCGCCAAGAAACCCGCAGCTCGACGTCCGGCTACAAAGAAACCGCAGTAAATCAGGCATCGTAGTTAAACGCTTAACGTTTTGAAACGGCTCTCCCTAAAGGGGAGCCGTTTTTTATATGGCTTGTTTTTTTTGCTGGAGTCGAAAAGTGGAGGTGCGGCTTAGTACCGGGATTTGCGATGCCCGTTATGGTCCAACTTGTATTCTCCGATTTTGCGGCTGAGCGTGTTACGGTGAATTCCTAAAGCTTCCGCGGCGCGGGACTGATTACCCTGGGCACAATCGAGAACCCGTTTGATAAAGCGCTTCTCGAATTCGCACACCGCTTCGTCGAAAAGAATCCCGCGTTCCACCATTTGATTGACGAGCCCTTCCAGTTGATCCTTCACGTCAGACGCTCCATAGAAAAAAAATCAAATCCGCCAGCTCGTTACACCACGTGATCGCACTACAAGGCATGCCCCGTGAGAATGCGAAAGGCTTCCAGGTACTTTTCGCGCGTGGCTGCCACAACATCTGCAGGCAATTCGGGTCCGGGGGGGACCTTGGGCCAGCGGATGCGCTCGAGATAATCACGCACGAATTGTTTGTCGAAAGAGGGCTGCGGGCCGCCCGGCTGGTACTGCGCTTTGGGCCAGAAGCGCGAGGAATCGGGAGTAAAAGCTTCATCGATCCATATCAATTCGCCATCGAGGAGCCCAAATTCAAATTTAGTGTCGGCAAGAATGATGCCGCGCGGCTCCGCGTGTGCCGCAGCCCGTTGGTAAAGATCGATACTGACCGCGCGAACTTGGCGAGCCAATTCTTCGCCAATCGTGGAAGTGACCTGTTGGAATGAAATGTTTTCGTCGTGGCCTGCTGCAGCTTTCGTTGAGGGCGTAAAGATTGGAGCGGGCAGGCGATCAGACTCCCGCATAGCGGGTGGCAATTCAATGCCACAGAGCATTCCGGTGGCTGCGTAGTCCTTCCAGCCGGAGCCCGAGAGATAACCGCGCACAACGCACTCGACGGGCAGAGGCTGCGTCTTGCGAACGATCATGGAGCGTCCCGCAAGCTCGTGGCGATAGGCGTCAAATGGAGCAGGGAAGTGGGCGGCGCTCAGCACGTGATTGGGAATTACGTCGTTGAACAGCTTGAACCAGAATAGTGACAGCTGGGTGAGTACCCGGCCTTTGTCTGGAATGGGTGTGGGCAGAATGACGTCGAAAGCGGAAAGACGATCGGTGGCGACAATCAGTAGTTTGTCGCCAAGGTTGTAAATATCGCGGACCTTCCCGCGAGCGGAAGGCTCGAGGCCGGCAAAATGTGTTTCACGCAGGATGCGATTCGCAGGAATGGCAGCCAAAAACTTTCCCCCGACACAGTGAAAACATTCTAGCGTAGAGCGAGTCGATGTCAATTGTCCGAGCGGTGGAAAACTTTGGAAGGAATCGTGACAAAACTCTTGCGCGAACACATGCGCGACGTTTTATGACGCACTTTGACAGCAACGAAGGAACTTCGGTGATATGAACCGCGTACTTATGGAAGAGGTGGAAGGTGCTGAGACAAATAATTGCGGTGATTAGTTGTTGCGCATTTCTTGCGACCCAGAACGAGACTCCAGAGCGGCGGGTGCAAGGAAATATGATTATCTCGATGCCTGATCCCAAGGTGCTAATTCGTTTGCCGGAATCCGTCCACTACGTCGGTGCAGACCGATGGGTGTTGTACGGCATTGCGGATTGTGAGTTGCACGCGTTTGTGCAGGCGGATAAACAGAAAAGTGTGCAGGAGCTCTACTGGGTGCAGTTCGAGGGCTATATTCCGTCGCGGCCGGATTTGCACCACAAATACGATTCACTGCGGCACGCCATGATAGGCGGTTTGGATTTCTACGTGGATACCTGGCCCCGTTCGAATGACGAGAAGACCGAGGCAGGTTCAGACCGTGAACACATCGACGCGCTTATACGCGCGAAAGGATACAAAATTCCCGAGAACATGATGTACGTGCGTCTGGTAAATCTTCTGGATGCCGAAAAACGTAAAGAGTTAATGATTATTTATGGAGAAGATTTAGCCTCTACCGGATTCACGGCCGCGGACCTGCGCGAGGGAGGAAAAGCATACGGCCAATGGCCGACGCTCCAAAAGGATCTGATTCAGCGCGCCAAAGCAAAAATTCATCCTAATGGAAACCGGCAAGCTCCGAATGGCACTTAAAGCTTTAATAGAATTCGCCAACGGTTATGCGGCGGAAGCGGCTGCGGCGCGTTGTTTGGGCTCAGCATCGCCTTCCCAACGGACGCTGACAAGTTTTGAAACGCCGGGCTCCTGCATGGTCACGCCGTAAAGGACGCTGCCCATCTCCATGGTTTTGCGGTTGTGCGTGACGATAATGAATTGCGTTTGATCGCTCATGTCGCCAATCAGACGCGTGAAGCGTCCGACGTTGGCCTCATCGAGCGGGGCGTCCACTTCGTCGAGAATACAGAATGGACTGGGCTGATAACGGAAGATGGCAATGAGCAACGCCAGTGCGGTCATGGCTTTTTCTCCACCGCTGAGCAGCAGAATATTCTGTAGGCGTTTGCCCGGAGGCGAAGCCACGATGTCGATGCCGGCGTCACCGGAACTGTCCGCTTCCGTCAGGCGCATTTCGGCCATGCCACCGCCGAAGATGGTGTGGAAAGCTTCGGAGAAGCTCTTGTTGATGGCGTGAAAAGCGTGTTCGAATTTTTCCTTGGTGGCAGCATCGAGTTCGGCGATAGCTTGCTGCGTATCTTGAATGGATTTCAGTAAATCATCACGCTCGCGGGTGAGGAAGGTGAAGCGCTGATCGCACTCGTTGAATTCCTCGAGGGCCATCATGTTTACGGCGCCCATGGCTTCGATCCGCTCTTTCATTTCGCGGTAGCTGATTTCGGCGGCGACCAGTTCTTCGCCGCTCATAAAGGCCGTCTCGGTGGCGAGCAGGTCTTCAGGCTGGGCGTTTACTTCGGCCATGCAGGTTTCGCGCAGATGCTGGCGATCGGAATCGTTGCGGGCGCGAGCGATTTCCGCGTGGTTGCGTTGCTCGCGCAATTCTTGTAGCGATTGGCGACCCATGCGCAGATGATCTTCCATTTGAGCCACGCGATTGCGCCCGCCGTCCCATTCCTGTTCCATTTCGCGTTGGCGCGCTTCGAGGCGCAATTTTTCGGCGCGCAAGCCTTCAAGTTGAAGCGACAACTCCTCGCTTTGCCTTGCGAGGCTGGCGAGTTCCTCGTTTACGGAATTAAGTTGCTGGTGCAAGGATGCCTCGCGGCGCGCCAGTTCGACGTGTTCTTCGGTCAGACGTGTGGCGAGCGCGTCGGCAGCGGCAAGGCGTTCATTCATGGCCGCTAGCTCCGCCCGTCCGGCAGCGAGTTCATTCTGGTCTGATTCGATGGAGCCACGAAGTTCGGCCAAGTGATCGGTGAGGCGCGCTCTTTCGGCTTCGGCCTGCGCGCGGTTCGCGGTGGCCGTAGCGTGCTCAGTTTTGGCGCGCTCCGCGCGGGTGCGTGCTTGTTCCACGTCCTGGCGGATGCGGCGCAACTCATTCTGGCAAACGGTCAGTTCGAGGCCCAGGCGAGCGAGTTCACCTTGCATTTGCTGGTGGCGATGTTTCGCAGCAAAGACGGTGCGCTCAACTTCACGTTGTTGCAAATCGACATCTTCCAGAGCCTTCTGTGCCAGCTGCAAATCGGCGTTTAGCGCTTCCAACGTGGCCTGCCGCGCGGTGGCGTCGTGCTCCAGCTGCATCACTTCCGCGTCCAGGGCGCGAAGTTCGCGTTTCATGCCCAGCGGCCCGGCTTCGTCGGCGCGTCCGCCGGTAACCATGCGGCCCTGGTAACAAGTGCCGTCGGGAGTGACAAAGGCAAATTGCGGATTGTCGCGAGCAAGCCGTTCCGCGGCGGCGGCACTGTCGGCGAGGTAAGCAGCTTTAAGCCGCGGCAAAAATTGTTTGGCAGCCGCGCCCAGGGGATCGCGAAATTCAACCAGTTTGTCGAGGCGGGAGATGACGCCATCCTCGATACGGAAATTTATGATCGGCTCGTAGTCGGCGAGACGCAGGTTGCGCAGGGAATCGACGAAAAAGGTTGCGCGCCCGCCCACTTCGTTACGCAGGAGCGAGACGCCGGCTCGCGCATGGTCGTAGGTTTCCACCACGACGTATTCGAGCTCGTCGCGCAGGTATTGTTCGATGGCCGCCTCGTGGTGCTCTTCTACTTCGGCGTAATCCGCCAGGACGCCCACGGCGCGAAAATCCTGCCCACCGCCGCGTTCATTTGCGGCGAAAAGTTTCTGCACCGCATCGGCGGTGTAGGAGCGGTCGTTCAGAATTTGTGTGAGCGTGGAATGACGAGCACGCACGCCGGACAGAGAATCGCGCAATACATCGACCTGCTGCTTGATCGCTTCTTGCTCCTGACGCAATTCCTGAATGGTGGCCTGCCAGTCCGCGGCCTTCTGCTTCAATACGCTCAATTGGCCGGTCGCGGCTTCGAATTCATGCGCCGCGGTGTCGGCGTCATCGCGGACCTTGATGGAGGATTCCAGCAATTCATGTTCGTTGGATTCGAGTTTGTATAGCGCTTGCCCTTGGTGAAGGAGGGCTTCTTCAGCCTGCTTTTGTTCGCCGTGCAAACGCAGCAAGCTTTCGCGGGCTTCTAGTTCCGACCGCCGCAGAGCTTCAATTCGTTCTTCGGATTCGAAGATCAGCGCCGCGCGAGAGTGGGCGCGACCCGCAAGATCTTCGACTCGTCCTGTCAAGGTGCCCGATTCTGCTCTTAATTGGGTGACTGCCTGGATTTGCGCAGCGCTACGGCGCTCGCACTCGGCGGCTTGCGCAGCCGCTTGCCCCAGTTCGTGCGAAACCTGAGTATGCCGCAGAGAAAGTTCTTCCGAGCGCTGGCGATTGAAATTGATTTTATTTTCGCCGCGATCGACCTCTAGGGCCGTCAGGTTCAAGACATTTTGATTCTGTCGGATTTCCGCGTCGAGCGCGTAGCTGCGTTGGTTCAGGCGGTCGTGATCGTCTTCCTGCTGTTTTATGTCGGTGGCGTGTTGAGTTTCGGCAGCGGTCATCTCGCTGAGCTGCGATGCCAAGCGATCCGCTTCCTGGTCTAATTCCCGAGCTTTGCCAGCCAGCATCTGGCGCACGATGCCGCGCATTTGATCGCGAATTTCGGAGTAGCGGCGCGCCTTGGAGGCTTGACGCTTTAGAGAGCCAAGTTGTTTTTCGACTTCCACGACGATGTCGTTTACGCGCGAGAGGTTGAGGTTGGACGATTCGAGCTTGGCTTCGGCGAGCCGTTTTTTGGTTTTGAATTTGGTTACGCCGGCGGCTTCTTCAATAATGGCGCGCCGCTCCATCGGTTTGGTGGAGAGAATTAAGCCGATGCGGCCCTGTTCGATGATGGCGTAGGAATCCGGACCAAGGCCGACACCCATGAACATTTCCTGGATGTCCCGGAGACGCCCGGTGCGGCCGTTGATTAGATATTCGCTTTGGCCAGAGCGGTAAAGCCGACGGCTGATGACAACTTCACCCGGCCTGGTTGCTAACACTGGTTTATCCGCACTTTTTCTGCGGCGTTTGGAGCGGTCTTCGGAAATAGGCGCCATGGGCGGAACGGCCGCAGCGTCTATGTTGTCGTCTGGCATGCTTTCCGGTTGTTCAGGGGACTGCGCGGGGACAAGCGAGTGAATTTCGGTGTTGTAATTCGGGTCGTCTACTGCGAGCGCCACGTTCTGGCCGTCAGCGTTATTAGAGAGCCCAGACACTTCGGCGGGCGTCGAGGCGGCCTGGGACTGAATATCAGCGGTCTCCAGCACGAATCGTGCGGCATCAGCGAGTTCAGGGTCTTCCATGGTGATGGTGACTTCCGCGAGGCCCATGGGAGGGCGCTTGACGGTGCCATTAAAGATGCAATCGGCCATGCGCTCGGCGCGCAGGGACTTGTGGCTTTGTTCTCCGAGCACCCAGGAGATGGCGTCCACGACATTGGACTTGCCGCAGCCATTAGGGCCGACGATGCAGGTTGTGCCTGAACCGCTGAAGGTCACAATGGTGCGTTCACAGAACGATTTGAAGCCGACGATTTCGACTTTCCGAAGCTTAAGCAAGGTTTCCTCTTGGTGTCCCTGAACGCATATAAGACCTTAGCCAGCAATTCACCGTTTCAGACAGTTGTGGCCCACGGCGGCACAATAAGCGCGATAAGAGACGAGTCTTTGTTCCCGGGGAGGAAGGCTGGTGTGTCGACAAAAACGTTGGCTGGATCTCGATGAGAACCCTAGCCGCCCGGCGCTGGCGCGTGGATGGCGGTCGAGTAAAAAACTAGCATGAAGCGCCAAAGGTGTAAAGGATTACCCCACACATTGTGGCGCATTTGTTAAGGCCACAAGGACACCCGAGGGATTTTCAAATAAGCGTACCTGGGAGATAGAAAAGTTCTCTAAAGCAGAAGAGGTGGAATAGGGAGTAAGGTATTTTGGAACGCGACGAGGGCCCCCAAGCAGCGCTTGGGAGAACAGCCCACGAACGCTAACTGACTACAGCGATATACGTATGGCTTGTTTACGAGAAATAATCTACTACCCTAATTACAAGATTTACCAGCAAATCGAAAAGGCGTTGCACTCTTCGGCGTATCGTCAATCTGCAACCGATTAGGCAAGTACGGAACCAGCCCGCCTTCAGCCCGAGGACGTTCAGTAGAAGTAATACGGGTCCACACATTTGGAAAAGCGGGCAACCCTGCGAATTCTTGTCGCCGACGATCACGAATCGGTGCGCAAAGGCGTGTGTGTGATTCTGGGGACTCGCGGCGATATTGAAGTATGCGGTGAAGCTGCCAATGGCCGGGAAGCAATTGATAAAGCGCAGGAGCTGAAACCGGATTTAATTATTCTGGATATCACCATGCCAGTGCTTAACGGCATTGACGCCGCAGAAATACTTCGCAAAACGATGCCGCATGTGCCGATCCTGTTTTTGTCCATGCATCAAAGCAGGCAGATTATTACAGAAGCCCAGAGAATTGGCGTGCGGGGCTACGTCAAAAAGTCAGACGCAGCCGTGACCCTTTTGAACGCGGTAGACGCTCTTCTGCGCAACGAGCCATTTTTCCCTTGAGGTTGTTTAAGAACAGCGCGTGGTTCTGCCTGCAACCTTCAGCGGTTTCGCTCACTTAGTTTTTACCTGCGAGCCTGAATCATCCTTCAGGTATTTGTCGTACCACGCCAGGATCCGATTCAGGCGGTCTACCAGATGCTTTTCTTCATGGAAGCCGTGCGGCTCGCGTGGGTACAGCACCAATTCCGTATCGACTCCATAGCGCTTGAGGCCGCGGTAAAGCTCGAGGCTCTGGCCGACAGGATCGACGGTATCAGCTTCGCCCTGCAAAATCAGCGTCGGGGTCTTGGCGTTTTTCAAATGCACGAATGGAGAGCTGTTGAGAAAACCGGTAATCTTTTCTGGCTCGTAGGGCACGCCGTAAAACCATTCGTCGTACGATGGATGTTGTTCGGTCCCGTATTCCGAAATTAAGTTGGATAAGCCGGCGCCAGATACCGCTGCTTTAAAGCGGGTAGTTTGCGTGATGGCCCACTCGGACATGTATCCGCCGTACGACCATCCGCCGATAGCGAGCTTATCGGGATCGGCAATACCGCGGGCGATCAGGTCGTCGACACCCGCCATTACGTCTCTAAAGTCACCGCCTCCCCAGTCCCCCCGGTTCATCTCAATAAATTTTTGGCCGTAGCCTATCGAGCCCCGTATGTTGGGATAAAAAATCGCATATCCACGCGCGACCAATAATTGGCCCCACGATTCAACGGTGTCCTCCCAGGCGCCGGTGGGACCGCCATGGATCAAGGCGATCAGCGGCAACTTCGTTTTACCGTTGTAGCCCGCGGGCTTTAAGAATGCTGCTTCAATTTCCTGTCCATCGAATGATTTGTATTTATAAAATTCCGGGACAGCCAGGGCATATTGCTTCCAGGAATCGTTGATGTGGGTGATTTGGCGCGGACTTGTTTTCTGGTCCCAGACAAAAAGTTCCTGCGGTTGGGCGGCGGTCTGCGAGACAAAAAATGCTTCTCCGCCATCCGAGACCGCAAAAGCGGAGGGGTTAATGGGAATTGTAGAGTTGATCTCTTTGATTGTGCCATTCGCGCCAAATGCACTGAATTTGGTATGGAAGCCATCGGCAGAGATGGCGAGCAAAGTTCCATCGTGCAGCCACTTGAAATCAAAAATCTGACGATCGAGACTAAGTCCCGAGATATTGCGCGCGGCGTCGTTTTCAACGGGCAGCAACATCAGGTCATGCGGCGACGGACCGTCTTCGCGGGCGCCGATGTAAGCAATGGTATTGCCGTTAGGCGAAACACGAATCTGACCGAATGGCCCGCGTGGCGCGGCGAGTCGAATCATCTCGCCATCCGGCACGTGAACCCCAAAAATGCGATCGGTGTTTTGATCGGATTCCGGATGATCGGTGGCGGAGGCGACCAGATTGTGGCCGCTGGGCATCCAGATAAGCTCCTTGATCTCCCAGTTGGCTGGGGTTATCGCCTTGGGGTCTCCGGATTCGACGGGCAACAGCCAGACTCGGGGCTGTTTGTTGTCTTTGTCCGCAACGCGAGAGTCGTTTTTCTCTTTTTCTTTCTTTTCGTCCTCCTCTGTCTTGGCATCAGGTGCGATGTACGCGATGTACTTCCCGTCCTTGGACCATTCAAAGCTCTTGACGCTGCTCTTTCCTTTCGTACGGGCGGCCGCCTCGCCACCGCTGCTGTTCATCAAATAGATTTGCTGCTCGTCACCGCCGCGGTTTGACAGAAAAGCCAACTGGCTGCCATCGGGTGACCAGCGTGGGCTTGTTTCTGATTTCTTGGAGTACGTGAATTGGCGCACGGCGTTTGTTCTTTTGTCGTACAACCAGATGTGTTGAGCCCTTTGGTCTCCTTTAGGCGCTTCGGAAACGACGAACGCAAGCCGCGTGCCATCCGGGGACAATTGCAGGTCGGATAGAAAATGAATATTTATTGCGGCTTCAGGTGTGAGTGGCACTTTGCCGCGAGTCGCGGCAGTCTCTTGTGCGTTCAGAGGGTGTCCGTATCCAAAAACCGCCAAAAAAATCAGAGCAAATCGAGCATTTTTCAAGAAACATCCTCCCAGGGACGAACGAGCACTCTAGCCGCCGCGATGGCGGGTCGTCAAATTACCTGGCACCGTCGCGTCAAATCAGAAACATGGAAGCGCTTCTACGTTGCTCCGCTTTTGCGGCGTCGGCTACAATCTAACGTTTATCTAACGCGCAGACACGCTCGCATACCGCGGAGACACTGGGAACACATGGCCGAGATTCAGCTGCACAACACCCTGGGCGGAAAAATTGAGCCCTTCGTGCCGCAAAAAGCGGGCGAAGTGCGTATGTACAGCTGCGGGCCGACGGTGTACGACTACGCGCACATCGGGAATTTTCGCACCTTCGTGTTTCAGGATATTCTGCGGCGCTTCCTGAAGTCTCGCGGATTCAAAATGACGCAGGTCATGAATCTTACCGATGTGGACGACCGCATTATCGCCAATGCCGCTGCTGCTGGCGTGGGCATTCGGGAATATACCGAAAAATTCGCGCAGGCTTTTTTTGATGATTGCAAAACTCTGAGTCTGGAGGCGCCCGAGCATTGGACGCGCGCAACCGACAACATCGACAGCATGGTGCGGCTCATTGAGCAGCTGCGTGAGAAATCGTTCACGTATGAGAGCGAAGGATCGATTTACTACCGCATCTCGAAATTCCCCGATTACGGAAAGCTGTCCAACATTGACGTGGCGGGCATCCAGGCGGGCGCGCGCGTGGACGTGGACCGCTACGAAAAAGAAAGCGCGCGCGATTTCGCGTTGTGGAAAGCGCCTAAGGAAGGCGAGCATTTCTGGGAGACCAGTATCGGGCGAGGCCGACCAGGCTGGCACATTGAATGTTCGGCCATGGCCATGAAATATCTGGGCGAAACGCTGGACCTTCATACCGGCGGGATCGATCTAGCTTTCCCGCATCACGAAAATGAGATTGCCCAGAGTGAAGGGGCCACCGGAAAACACTTCGTGAAATACTGGCTGCATGCCGAGCATTTGCTGGTCGAAGGGGAAAAGATGTCTAAATCGCTGGGGAATTTTTATACCCTGCGCGATCTCTTTGCCAAAGGCTATAAACCTTCGGCGTTGCGGTTTGCGTTGGCCAGCGTGCCATACCGGCGACAATTAAATTTTACCTTTGATGGCCTGCAGCAGGCCTCCAGTTCGGTCGAACGGCTCAGAAATTTAGCCGACCGCCTCTCCCAAGGGAAGTTTCCCGCAGGCGCGCAAAAAAACATGGCTGAAAGAATCGTGGAGGCGGCTGAAGAATTTGATGCCGGCCTGTCTGACGATCTGAACACGGCGCGCGCTTTAGGAGCGGTGTTTGAATTTGTGCGCGAAGCAAATATCGCCATGGACAAAGGGAAGTTTGGCAGCGTCGACGTGCCCCCTGCACAAAAGTTCTTACAAACTTTCGATCAGATTTTTGCGGTGCTTGAGAACAACGACACTCAGAAACTGCAGGCTCTAGGCTATAGCCAGGAAAACAGCAACGCTGGAGATGCCGAGGTCGAAAAACTTGTCGCGGAACGGCAGGTGGCGCGTCAGACACGCGACTTCGCAACCGCCGATCGCATCCGTAAAGAGCTCGATAAACGTGGTATAATTCTTGAAGATTCGCGAGACGGCAGCGCCCGCTGGAAACGCAAATGACCAATAATTTCCAACTCTTCCCCAGCAATTTTTCACCGGCCGAAACTCGTCCCAATCTTTACAGCGTTGATTAACAACCCCTCCTTGTCGTGAAAGCAGTGAAAATTCTGTAATTGTGTTTCGCCACACTGTTCGTCGCCCTCCGGCAAGCTCCGCCTAAACGCTGACCACTCTTCTTTAAGGAGGAAGACATGATTACCGCACCCGAATCCAAAACGAAATCCTCTGTGACTTCGCGATCTAATTCTGAATGGAGACTTCCTCAACTGCTGACGGAACTGCCAGGCCCTAATGCCAAGCGGGTGCTGGAGCAGGACGCCAAGTTTATGTCGCCATCGTACACGCGCGATTATCCGCTGGTGGCCAAGCGCGGGCGCGGCGCGGTGGTCGAAGACGTGGACGGCAACAGGTTTCTGGACTTTGCCGCGGGAATCGCGGTTTGTTCGACGGGCCACTGCCATCCAAAAGTTGTCGCCGCCATTCAAGAGCAGGCTGCGGAACTGATTCATATGTCGGGAACAGATTTTTATTACGAGAATATGCCGCGGTTCGCTGAAAAGTTGGCGGCCACCGTGCCCGGCTCGAAAGCCAAGAAAGTGTTTTTTACTAACTCTGGCACCGAGGCGGTTGAAGGCGCGGTGAAGTTGGCGCGTTACGCAACGAAGCGCGACAAATTCGTCGCGTTTTACGGGTGCTTTCACGGGCGCACCGTGGGTTCTCTCTCGCTGACGGCTTCAAAATCCACGCAGCGCAAAGGATTTGGCGCGTTGTTGAGCGGCGTCGAACACATTCCTTATCCATATGCATACCGCTGCGCACATGGCCACACCCCCGAAACCTGCGGCGGGGAAATTCTCGAGCAGCTCG
>DATHRB010000027.1:0-136901 GCA_035482155.1 Verrucomicrobiia bacterium
CTTGCCAAGGTTCAGGTGTCGGTTCGATTCCGATAGGCCGCTCCATAATTTCGAAATAACATGCGCGATTGAATTCAGATAGGACAACTGTGTCCACCGCACCCGCTGTACGTCCGGCGCATTTGCGTCTCCTCGGCGGACCCTTCGTCGGAGCGCTGCTTCTAGTGGTAATTTTCTGGAATTTCATTCCCCATTCTCCGCCGGATTTCAGATGCGCGGACTTGCTGGCAATTTCAGATAAGGACGTCGCGATTTCTCTCCCGCCGAATTGTGTCGAAAGTTCGGAGGCATCATCTGACGCGATGGTTAAATATCTAGAAAACGAACGAAAGCGACAGGCCTGGTTTTCAAGAACCGGATTGTTTGCAAGTCGCCTGGCGCGGCATCCAAGTCCGGGTTTGATTTTCAACAAGATCAGCACTGGTTGCCAAGTTATAACCCGCTCACTTACCAGTTTAGGCGCACCATCGTTATCCTTCCTTACGGGCAGTCCGCACTTGGCGAAACTCCAATCGCCGCTGAAGTGTGTTTGATTCCCAAGCGGAAATATGCTTCACAGATTGCAGGGCAGTGCGCCGGAAAATTTGCACTTTGGAAATAATCGCGATGGATCTCAGGTCATGAGCTGGCCTGCAGGCCGCGCACTCCAGTTCTTGGGATCCGAGGCATGAATTGCGTTGAATTGCCCTCAACCGCCCAATTGTCCTGAGTGGCCGTCAGATAAGAATCGGGAGATTCCTCGACGGCGGTAACGCCACACTGCAGCGAATTCTATGCCCAGCGTCATTGCGGTTACGATAAATTGATTCCGGATACGCCTGTTTCGATAGAATGCCGCGTGATATCAGGAATCCCGGCTGGTTTAGTTGCCCCACACTACCGAGTTACCCCATACGACCGAGTTACCCCAGACGACTGAGTTGCCCCAGACGACTGAGTTGCCCCAGACAACTGAGTTGCCCCAGACCACAGAATTACCCCAGACTACGGAGTTGCCCCACACAATGGAATTACCCCACACCGCGGAGTTACCCCAAACGGTGTTGGGATCGCCAACGATAGAGACTGTGTTGGACACTGAGTCAAATACTGCAGTGGGCGATTTCGCCGCGCCTGGTGTCGCGGGAGCTAGATCGGTGCTGGCTAGTGCTGCGGCCGCATCCACCGAACCGGAACCTATCGTAAAAATGTCTTGATTGATGGTGTAGACGGCGCCAGAGGATAGATCGGTGGCGGTGGTGATTGGGGAAAAGCCCTTCCAAGCTGTCTTCATCAAACGAGCTTTGACTTGATCGGGAGTGATCGTTGGATTTTGCTGTACCAGAAGTGCGGCAACCCCGCTGACCACCGGGGTAGCCATGCTGGTGCCGCTCATGCGCATGTACTGGGCATTGCCTGATTGCGGGCCACAGCCTGCACTACTGCTGCACGGATAGACGGCCAACGCAGGATATTCAGAGATGAGAGTGCTGTTAGAACCGGCCATGTGGGTTACCACTTGGTTGCCGGGAGCGACGAGGTCTGGTTTGACGATGTGGTCGAAGGTTGTTGGTCCCTTCGAGCTGTAGCTGGTCATGGTCTGCGAAGTCTGCTGCCCGCTGCCGTGAGTATTCGTGGCGCCAACGGTAATGATGTAGGGATCGTTACCAGGCGCACCGATGGTGGCATATCCGTTGGTGCCAGCTCCGTTGTACTGGCCCATATTGCCTGCTGCAGCAACCACGACGATTCCAGCATTCCATGCCGACTCGACTGCCTGGCAAAGAGGATCCAAGGTGTAGCTTTCGTAGACGCCCCGGGATAACGACAGGTTGATTACCCGGATGTTGTAAGTACTTTGTAGTGAAATGGCCAATTGAATGGCGGAAATAACTTCGCTATCGTTTCCGGCACCAGTGCCATCCAGGACCCGGAGGCTGACGATTTGTGCTTCCGGTGCTATGCCGCGGTAGAAGCCCGGATAGCTGGCAGTGGTTGAATCGAAGCCGTTTCCAGCAAGGATTTCGGACACTGTAGTGCCGTGACCATAAGCGTCGTCGACGGTCGTATCGTTAGAAACGAAGCTTTGGCTAAAAACAACGCGGCTAGGAGCGTTGTTGCCGTCGGAATTGTTGTCGTCGTTGGTGGTCACGCCGCTATCGATGACGGCGACGCCGACTCCGGTACCGTCCCACCCGTTGGCATAGGCCAGATCGTCATTCACGGCAGTAACGACCTTGTCCATTGCACCATGCACGGCACGGTTCGGAGAGATGTACAGCACCTCGGAATGAGCCGCCAGGTTGCTCAAATCGCTGCCCTTGACGTTCACTAACTGGCCATGAATAACCGACAGATCGCGCTTTACAGTGGCTCCGTCCGCGGTAAGGTCCGTAGTAGAGGAAGCGTTTTTGAACTGAACGATGACGTCCAGAGCTTTCCCAGGGTCAGCGGTTTTGAGGTCCGGGGCCAGCTTGGCCGCGATCACTGCCTGAGGATCTTGAGCTCCCATGGAAGAGCCGCCAAATGAAGATTCCGACCTCGCATTGGCAGGTTGCGACGAACCGTTATTTAGCGCAGCGGATAGCACCGAGCCACTCGCGGTAGAAACACCAGGAGTGTCTGTGCCACTCGTCCGGGAGCCCGAGAAAGGGTTCAAGTGCGCGAGCTGGCTGAGGGCAGCTTCAAAGGTGGTCGCCTTGCGGGGCGAGTTGGAGGCCGAGATAGAGAGGGGTTGAGTAGTGGGACGGCTCTCGCTGAGCCCCGTGTGCCTTCCGGGCTTTGAGGAAAGGCTTCCGTTCAGGCCGAATACAGCTAGGACCACTGACGAGGCAATCAGCGTGCCCCACGTAGTAGTCTTCAGGAAACTGCTGGTTTTCTGGGACGGATTAGCTGGGTTGGAAGCCATTTGCTCTGTCTCTCCTGGCGCAACGTTCCGGGATGGGCCTGACGCAAGAGTCGTCGTCGCAATCTGTAATTGTTATAGAACGCACAGCAAAAGCGGTCGATGGTACAGGAGGGGGAGGGGACTAGTACCAACGTACAGCCAGTTTCAACCGGCGGACTTGGTGATCAGAAGCACCTGTTTTTTGTGTCGTTTCGGGGAGTTCACATTCGGACAAATCCCTGAGCTCGTACTATAGGCGTTAAACCCCACTGCTCACACACTATTGGTGTTAGGACGAATCCGATTCACGAAATGAAGGAATAATGTCGGAAGATGCCATTAAAACTGGGCCGGACCGGTTCGGTCCTGCGCGGCACCATGAAGAGATAGCCGACAGACGACGTCCCCGTTGGTATTCTTCATTCGGGGCTGCTTTTACTTTCGGACCGAACTGGTATCAGGACATTTGGAAAATACCAGGTAGGCACGGTGAGAAATTAGACGGGCTCGCCGTCTCGTTTATTCTCCTCCAACTATTCGTCGGACTTCCATTATTGCCGTACGCAATGCTTCACTGGCATTCAGAGAATGTTTTCCGTTTTGCATGTTTTTTTGGGGTAGCGTTGTTTGCCTCGCTACTTAAGGTCCGTCTTCCGGGCATTGAAGCGACCATGTCCGCCAATTTCCTGTTCATCCTGGTGGGTATTCTCGACCTCACCTACGCCGAGACATTACTCATGGGATGTCTCGGTGGCCTGGCTCAGTCCTTTTGGCAATCCAAGCCAAGACCTCGGGCCATTCAGATTCTTTTCAATTTTGCGAATCTTTCCATTTCCATCACTGCCGCGTATCTAGTATTTCGCAGCAGCTTTGCTTATCAGCACGGACTTCGCTGGCCCTTCCTGTTGGCCGCAGCGTCCACCTCTTACTTCATTATTAACACCTTGTCGGTATCGGGAATCATCGCTATGACCGAAGGTCGAAACCCGATTTCTGTTTGGCGCGAGTGTTACCTATGGTCATTCCCATATTATTTATTGGGAGCTCTGGTAGCCGGCGGAGTCAGCCTGATCAATCATGCCATGGGATGGCAATTCGCAATCCTGGTCATGCCCATCGTTTATTGGATATATCGCTCGTATCGAGGCTATTTAGACCGTTTGATCCAGGAGAAGAAACATACCGAAGAGATTGCGGACCTGCACCTTCGCACCATCGAGGCCCTGTCCCTTGCGATCGAGGCGAAAGACCATAACACTCACGACCACTTGCGACGTGTGCAAGCGTACGCAATGCAGCTCGGCCGCGACCTGGGTCTCAGCGACGCGGAGCTGGAGGCATTGCGCGCGGCGGCATTGCTGCATGACATCGGCAAGCTTGCCGTCCCCGAACAAATTCTCGCCAAGCCTGGACGGTTAACTGCCGAAGAATTCGAAAAAATGAAGATTCATCCTACTGTAGGGGCAGAAATACTGGACCGCGTTCAGTTTCCTTACCCTGTTACTCCCATCGTGCGATCGCACCACGAGAAATGGAACGGCAAAGGATATCCGGAAGGTTTACGAGGCGAAGCCATTCCCGTGGGCGCACGAATCCTGTCGGTAGTGGATTGTTTTGATGCACTAACCTCCGAACGGCCTTACCGCCGGGCCATGTCCGCTGACGATGCGATGAACTATGTCATTTCGGAAGCTGGAACCAGCTTCGATCCGCGCGTTGTGGCGGCGATTGAGAAACGCTATCGCGAATTGGAACAAGTTGCGGGTGTACCCAACAATACTACTGATCAAGCTGGCGTCGTTACCAAAGTGAATCGAACGATTGCGCCTTCGACAGGGTTCGGGGACGTCCCCAATGCGGCGGAAGTTCGCACCACGTCTTTTCTCGCCTCCATTGTTTCCGCCCGGCAGGAAGCACAGTTGTTGTTTGAGTTGGCCCAAACACTGGGCAACTCCTTGAGCTTGCGCGAGACCTTGTCGGTCGTGGCTATTCGCTTGAAAGAAATGATTCCCTACGACTTGATCGTTTTCTACGTGTGTGACCAAGGAAAGCTGGTACCGCGGCACGTACATGGAACCGATTACGAGTTGTTTCGATCGCTGGAAATACCACTTGGTCAAGGTATCGCGGGTTGGGTGGCACAGCACGAAAAGCCCATCATCAACGGCGACCCGGCAGCCGAATCCAAATACTTGGATGACCCTGTGCGGGTCTCGGTGTTGAGGTCAGCGCTTGCGATTCCGTTACGCGGCCACGCCGGTGTTGCTGGTGTTCTTGCCTTGTATCGCCGGGAACATCAAGCGTTCAAAACCGATCATCTTCGCATGTTGCTCGCTGGAAGCTCGAAGCTGGGACTTTCCATGGAGAATGCTTTGCGCTTCGAAAGCGCTGAAGACTCAGCGAGTACGGATTTCCTCACCGGGTTACCGAACGCTAGAGCTATCTGCGCTCATCTGGAAGCGGAACTGGCACGCTGTCAGCGCAGCGGGCGGTCCCTCGCGGTGTTGATGTGCGACCTCAATGGCTTCAAAAGAGTGAACGATAACTTCGGACATTTGGTCGGGAACAAACTCTTGCAGGAAATTTCTAAAAGTTTACGCGCAATGTGCCGCGAGTCTGATTTAGTTGGCCGCTTGGGTGGAGACGAATTTGTTCTGGTGCTTCCGGATTTCGGTGACGTATCTGCCAAGGAATTTCAAGTCAGGCTAGAAAACACCGTGGAACAAGCTGGGGAAGTGATTTGTGGCAAGAAAGTCGTTTCCGCGAGCGTGGGTACGGCTTTGTATCCGGACGATGGCAGGACCACCGAGGAATTGCTTTCTGAAGCGGATCGAGCCATGTATGAGTGTAAAGAAAGTCATTACAGACACAGAGGTCAGCTGTTGCCGGCGTAGTTTCGAATCGCTACATAGGATCGCTCGATTAACATAATTGTTCTGGCTTAATCATGTTTACTTGGATCGTAAAACTCGGGCGGAAATTTGCCATGTTGGGGGTGTTGGCGCTCCTTGGAGCGCTATTGTGCGCCACCATGATCCGTTTCGCCCCGGGATACGGCGCGGACGAACGAGAGCTTGATTCCAGACTTTCGCAAGAATCCAGGGATGCGATTCGGAGTGAATACGGTGCGACCGAGACCCTGCCCCACTACTACCGTCGCTATGTATCTGGTCTGTTGCGGGGAAATTTGGGCACCTCCGTCTTTCTTCAGCGACCAGTTGCGCAGCTACTATGGGAGCGAGCGCCGCTAACTGCACGAACGGTGGGTTTCGGGTTGCTCGCTGCGTGGATCGGATCGTCAATCCTTGGGTTACTGGCGATTCGTTTTCCGAACGCTATGCTGAATTACTCGGCGATGGCGCTGACCGGATTTCTCATTGCCTTGCCTGCGGCGGTGATCGCTCTGCTGTTTGTCTTCTGGCGCGCTCCGGTGTTCTTAGGAATCGCGCTGGTCACCTTTCCAAAACTTTATCGTTATCAGCACAACTTGTTGACTCAAGCCCAGTCCCAACCATTCGCGTTCGCGGCTCGCACTCGGGGCGTCAGCGAGAACCGAATTTTATTTCGACACGTAATTCCACTGGTGTGGGCACCCGTGCTGGCGCTTGTGGGCGTGTCCTCGAGCATGGCATTCGGTGCGGCCATTCCGCTGGAAGCCCTTTCCGATTCTCCTGGAATGGGTCAATTGGCCTGGCAGGCCGCTCTGAATCGGGATCTACCGCTGCTTACGAGCATTACGCTCTGCGTCACTGTCCTTACCGTAGGTGTTAATTTCCTTGCCGACGCTATTGGGCAGAGGAAGTCATCATGATCCAGCGAGTATTTCGCGGAGTTAGCTGGAGCATCCTTGCAATAGTCTTCGCTTGCACTTTATTCGCGGAGGGATTCACGCATTACCCCTACGCTCGACAATTCAGGGAACTTCCCAATGCCGCACCTTCTACCATTCATTTGCTGGGTACTGACGACCTTGGACGGGATCTTTTCGCTCGCGTAGTTTACGGAACTCGAGTGTCGTTATTGCTGGCACCTGCGGCAGCGTTGCTGGCTACCGCTATTGCAGCGGTTTTGGGGGGACTTGCCGGGCTGCGTGGCGGCCGGCTGGAAAGTCTTATCCTGGCATGCGCCGACCTGTTGATGTCGTTACCCCTGCTTTTTGTACTCATCGCACTGCGCGCCTTTTTGCCTCTGGGCATCTCGCCCTTGCTGTCGGTAGTAGCTACCTTCGTGACCCTCGGCCTTCTCGGATGGCCTTCCTCGCTGCGCGTGGTATGCGCCGCATCACGTAATCTGCGTCAGTCCGACCATATGTTGTTGGCGCGAGCCACGGGCTACAGCAACACGCAGTTGCTTTTTCGGCAGGTTATACCCAATCTTCGCCCAATTTTTCTAGCCCAATTCTGGATTTCCATCCCTTTGTTCATCCTCACGGAAGCGACCCTCAGCATGCTTGGGCTCGGCGTTATGGAGCCACTTCCCTCCTGGGGGAATCTGTTGCGCGGCTGCGAAGATTTCGGTGCGATGTCCGCCAACCCCTGGCGGCTAGTTCCGCTCTTGTTGTTGGTCATCACGGTAATTTGTTTTCAGCTCATTCTACATTCCTCGGAGGAACCTGCGTAATGTGGCCCTCTCTACGACCTGCCATTTTGCTCTTGGCTGTAAACTTTGCCGCATCCTCGCATGCGCAAGCTCCCGCGGAGTTACATTTCTGCCTGCATGGCGAGCCCAAAACCTTTAATCCCCTCCTCGTTGACGACGAAGCTTCGGAAAATATCCGTTACTTGACGGGCGGCGTGCTGATTCGCGTCAACCGGCAAACCCAGGCTCTGGAGCCCGGCTTGGCAGAATCCTGGCGAGTGTCTCCGGACGGACGCCAGATTACCTTCCAGTTGCGAAAGGGAATTTACTTCTCCGACGGTTCTCGGTTTTCGTCGGAAGACGTGGCATACACCATGCGGCTGCTTATGGATCCGCAAACGCATTCAGCAACCGGCGACGCGTTCCGTTCAGGCTCGGGCACAGTAGTCGTGAAAACTCCCTCACCGTACATCGCGGTTGTAACTTTTCCCGCCCCGGTCGCTGGCATGGAACGATTGTTTGATCAAGTGGCGATTCTTTCTGCGAAGTCTCCCAAGAAAGAGCAAAGCGTGCTGGGGCCATACTATGTCTCGGAATACAAAGCGGGCTCGTATGTTCTACTGCGCCGAAACCCCAATTACTGGAGGCATGACGCGCAGGGCCGCCAACTGCCGTATATAGACACGGTTCGTTTAGATATTCAAAGAAATCGCGACATTGAAATGATGCGTTTCCGCCGCGGCGAACTACAACTCGTCAATAGAGTTGATGCTCAGCAATTCGATGAACTCAAGAAGGAAAATCCCGCGGCAGCGCGAAACGCCGGCACCGGCCTCGATGGCGAAGAATTGTGGTTCAATCAGGCCGCATCCTCTACGCTGCCGGACTTTAAGAAAAAGTGGTTCCAGTCAACGGATTTCCGTCGTGCCGTTTCGCTAGCCATCAATCGCGAGGATCTGGCCCGGGTAGTCTTCGCCGGTTATGCCACTCCTGCTTTTGGGCCAGTTTCGCCATCCAATCAATTCTGGTTCAACGCTAAACTGCCGGCCCCCAAGCATGATCCAAAAGCCGCCTTGGCATTGATAGCGGGTGCAGGCTTCCAGCTGCAAAATGGCACTTTGAAAGATTCCATGGGTAATCGTGTGGAATTTACTTTGATCACCAATTCGGGAAACGCCGCGCGCGAAAAAATGGCGACGATGATTCAGCAGGACCTCTCTGATATTGGGATTAGCGTGAAAGTAGTGACCCTGGATTTCCCTTCCTTGATTGAAAGGATCACTCGCACCTTCGACTATGACGCTTGTCTTTTGGGGCTCGTGAACACCGATCTTGATCCCAATAGTCAAATGACGGTTTGGCTTAGCTCCGGCGAGAACCATCAATGGAATCCCAACCAGCAGACTCCCGCGACAGCATGGGAGGCAGAAATCGACCAGTTGATGCGAGAAGAAACCTCTCTCGCCAACGAGAAACTTCGCAAGGCCAAATTTGACCGGGTCCAGGAGATTGTTGCCGAGCAGCAGCCATTTATTTATCTGGTGAATAAAAACGCGCTCTCTGCCGTATCGGCGCAAGTAATCGGCGCTTCTCCAGTAGCACTGAATCCCCAGACGTTTTGGAATATCGATACGCTGCGGCTGGATCCCACCCAACAGATTGGGAGTAAGCAGTGAAATCTGAGGAACCATTGCTGTCGGTTCATATCTCTGTCGATTACCGAAATAAAATCGGCGTGCTGAAGGACATCGCACTTCAGATACGCCGCCAGGAGATAGTGGGACTGGTAGGCCAAAGCGGTTCCGGCAAGAGTACGCTGGCCCTTTCACTTTTAGGTCTTATTCCTTTGAAGGGTGGTTCTGTTTCGGGTGAGGTGCTGTTCCGCGGGAAGGACATTTTGCAGCAGCCCGAAAAGGAACGCAGAGCGATTCTAGGAAATGAACTTAGTATCGTGTTGCAGAGCCCCTTGACCGCGTTGAACCCCGTAATCTCCATTGGCGCGCAACTAAAAGAAGCATGGAAAGCACACGCGTCAGGAGTTGGAGACCAAGGATACAGAACCATATGTGCTGCGCTGGAAAGCGTCAGCCTTCCAACCGACGCCGAATTTCTTCGCAGGCGGCCTTCGCAACTGAGTATTGGCCAGGGGCAACGCGTGTGCATCGCAATGGCTATCATGCATCGACCGGCACTGCTGCTTGCCGACGAAGCCACCAGTGCTCTGGATCCCATCACCCAATCTGAAATACTGAATTTGTTCGCTCGCCTCAACGTTGAAATGGAAACAGCGATTCTCTACATCTCCCACGACCTTTTGTCCGTCGCTACGCTTTGCCATCGAGTTTGCATTCTGCTGGACGGTCAGATTGTGGAGTGTGACACGCCGGAAAACATCTTTAACTCCCCAAAACACGAATACACCCAAAGGCTGGTCGCAGCCCTGCCACAAGCGCCCAAGCGGACAGAACTCCGCACGGCGGTCAAACGTACAAAGGCCGAAGAAACAACAGAAGTCGAAAATCGACTCGTGCAACATTCCTTCTTCTGAAGCTAGAGAGGCGGAGCTCTGGCCTACCAACAAGAAGTGAAGGAAGAAGAAGAAAGCAATTCGTCCGGTTTTGATGGCAACCTGCTGAATCGTTCAGTTAGGCCTAACTCCCTCGATTTCTGATTGTCCGTTGGGCGAGGAACTGAAAATGCCATGCAGTTGTTAAGATTTAGTTTTCCAGGATGCAAATCGGAAGTCATTCACGATCTTATCTTCCGCAGCTGTCAATTCTCGCAGCTCGCCACCTTCGATTGCCAAGACATACC
Source organism: Verrucomicrobiia bacterium (assembly GCA_035482155.1). Taxonomy (GTDB): domain Bacteria; phylum Acidobacteriota; class Terriglobia; order Acidiferrales; family UBA7541; genus Acidiferrum. The sequence continues at coordinate 10,259 of DATHRB010000027.1, forward strand.
AACCAGCAGCCCGAGGCAGGCCGCAGTGGGCGGCATCGCTGAGCGTTTGATGTTTATGCATGCAGCGGCAGTCACACCAACTGTCCGTCCAGGCCGCTTCGTAATGAATATTATTCAGCGAAGCGTATCGCATTCGCAGTCCCACCATGATGTCATTTAAAAGTTGGACAGATGGGACGTGTGGCCCTATTAAATTAGGTTCCATACAACCCCCAAGGGGAGAGGTTTTCCGCAAGCAACTGTTTACTACATTGAGGGTTACAGCTCAACCACTTATGTTTGGAATCCCTCGACGCTCGGCTGACCGCAAGAATCCGAATGCCCATGACGAGCTGGGTATTTAATGTGCCTGATATCAGTAACTCCGTATCTTAATCGGCGCTATAGCAACGAGTATTTGCTTTAATTTCAATGTGCATAACGGATAGAGTCCGCAGACGTTACAAAATGTCAGGCCGGTCTGAAGCCCGTAATATAACGATTGGTAATGTTCGACGATGATTCTCCCAATAAAATCCATTTTGAACGTGTTCTAAGCAGGAAGTCCTATGCCGAACCTCATCTCATGGTGTATGGCACCGTCTGCTACATGACCAGAATGGTCGGCAAAAGCGGCGCTAAGGATAATGCGACTGGTAACCACGGTAACCATAAAACCAACGTCTGAACCATCCCCGGCCGCACAGTTGCTCTCGCGCCTTGCGATCTAGCAATTCATTGAAAATGCCGCGCCACTTCGTAGCTAAGCAGACTGATTTCCCGTCGATCTTCGAGGACCTACCGCTGAACCTGACTTATCCCCAGTAGAGCCGGTGTGCTAGCGCTACGATATACTGCCGCTTCTAAACAAATGCACCACCTGATGAACCCAAAAATATTCTTGAGGAAAAGCCTGGATGGATAACCAAAAAGAAGCGGCGCACTTCGATGAAGTTTGGCGCAAAGTGCGACCCACCAAGGTGACCGATGAACTTCCGATTCCCGGCGCTCCATCTTTGACAGGTAAACGGGTGCTCATCTGCTCTTGTGGCTCCGGGCGAGATCCGGTCAGGGCCGCGAATTCCGGCGCGGAGGTTTTCGCCGTCGACCTTTCGCCGGCTGGCGTCCACAAAGCGCAGGAGATGGCGACCTTTAACCAGGTTTCCATCGACGCGCGGGTGATGGACCTGCATCACCTTGATTTTCCGGATGAGTATTTCGACGTTTTATACGGATCCGCGATTCTGCACCACTTGAATTGTGACACCGCTGGTGCGGAGTTCGGGCGAGTATTGAAGCGCGGGGGCATCGGTTTTTTTGAAGACGAAAATACCGACCGAAACCCTATCCTGGCTTTTTTCTATCGCGCGATGTCCGGGACGGATGCCAACGGGAATTTCAAGAAATATTGGTTTGTGAAACGCATAGGGACCACAAATGAACGGATGTTTGGTCGCCAGGATTTGGAGGCTCTTCGAAAACATTTTCCGAATGCCGAGGCTCGAACTGATTCATTTATGTTTTTTCAGAAACTCAGTCACGTAGCCGGCATGCGCGGCATTGGATTGACGCAAGCGATGGACCGGCTCACCGAATTCGGCATTCCTGCAGCGAGACGTTACAGCTACGAGCAGGATATATGGTTCAGCAAACAGACCTGAATTATTCGACTGAAGGCAAACGCTGCGCTTTACTTTTCCTCAGTTCGTGATTCGCGAAGCGAACAAAAATCGCTTACTATACAGCCGGCAAAATAATGAGCAAGAGCCTGATTGCTGTCGGCAGCACGCGCGGTCCAAAGTTGGATGCGGTGCACGACGCGCTGGAACTGTGTGCTGAGCAGCTCAATCCCAGTGCGCAATTTGAAGTATTTAGTTTCGCCGTTGACAGTGGCGTAGGACACACGCCGCTGTCTTCCGTGGAATCCATGCGCGGCGCGCGACAGCGGACCGAAGCATTGATCCGAATGGCTTCGGGGAACGGCGCAGTTTATCAATACTTCGTCGGCTTGGAGGGCGGCCTCGAAGTTATGGAAAGCACCCAAAGCCACGAGGGCAATGGGGAAAATATGGACTCGGCTGGAAATGGCGACCACCGCGTTTTCCTGGAGAGCTGGGCGTATGTGAGCGACGGTTCGCGCGGACACTTTGGACGTAGTGGGGGAATCGAATTGCCGCTCGCGCTTGCACATGAAGTTCTGGACAAAGGCGTGGAGCTGGCTACCGCCATCGATAAGTTTGCGGGCATGGCCGGCATTCGAGATAACCAGGGCGCGTGGGGCGTGCTTTCCAATAATTTAATTACGCGGCGCGAAGCATTTCGCATAGCTATGGTTGCGGCCTTCGCGCCGTTTTTCAACGCGAATTTGTTTCGTGTGGCGCGAGCTGCAGGTTGAATGTAGACAATTAAATTTTGATGAAATTATTTTGGTGAGATAATCAGACCAAGAGTTGAACGGAAGGATTAATCGCTTGGACATCGTCAAAGGCAACATGGGTTGGATTGAAGTGGTAGTGGGCCCGATGTTCTCGGGCAAGAGCGAAGAGCTTATTCGCCGCCTGCGCCGTGCCGAATTCGCACGCCAGCGCGTGCAGATCTTCAAGCCGTCCATCGACCAGCGCTATGAAGCAAATGAAATTGTGTCGCACTCGGGACTGGGCATTGCGTCGGATAACGTCACCAGGGCGTCGGAAATCATGGACAAGGTGCAACCGCGCACTGAAGTTATCGGCATCGATGAAGCGCAATTTCTGGGAGAAGAAGTGGTGGACGTTTGCACCAAGCTCGCGAATCTCGGAAAGCGCGTGATCGTCGCGGGCCTGGACACCGATTATCTGGGCCGGCCGTTTGAACCCATGCCGCGGCTCCTGGCAATCGCCGAAGAGATCACCAAGTTGCTGGCTATTTGCGTCCGGTGTGGTAATCCCGCGGTGCATACGCAACGGCTTGTGGAAAGCGAAGAACTGGTTTTTGTGGGCGCCACAGGCATCTACGAAGCGCGTTGCCGGCGCTGCTTCGAGCCCAACGTGGCGCTGGCAAAAAAAGATGGCCCGCAGCTGATGTTCCGCGCGCGCGGTATTTCGGGCGCAAAGTAATTCACGTCACATTCACTGAACTAAATTGGGGCGACAACTCGCCGCAACGTTAAAATAACCAGTCGTCTTTTTTCCAAGGACAAACATGATTATCGAGTCCAAGGCGCCGACCCGCGTCGATCTGGCTGGAGCCACTCTTGATATTTGGCCGCTATACCTCTTTCATCCCGGGGCGCTAACGGTGAACGTGGCGATTTCGCGCTACGCATCCTGCGTAATAGAAACCAACCGGCCGGGCGATGAACAAATCAAGCTAGTCTCCCGCGACACCAAGCGCGCGGAGAGTTTCAGTTCCCTCGCTGAGCTTGCAAAAGCTGGCCGCTATCGACTTCCACTGCTCGCCGAAATTGTGAAGTTCTTTCGGCCACCAGGAGGATTCACTCTCACGACCGACTCCGAAGCCCCAGCTGGCGCCGGAATCGGTGGCTCCAGCGCCATGGCGGTGGCGATCTGCGCGGCGCTGGATCGCTTCACCGGAGCGGGTAAGAGTAAAGAAGACTGGATTCATATCAGCCGCGACGCGGAGGCGGTAGTGATCTGCGTGCCCACGGGCACGCAGGACCACTATCCTCCGGCGTTTGGTGGCGCGGCAGCCATCGAGCTGCCCGCGGGCGGAGAACATCGCGTGGAGCTGCGGTTGAATCTGGATGAGCTGGAACGCCGCATTGTGGTCTGCTACACCGGCAAGCCACGGCAGCATGGCATTAATAATTGGGAAGTTTTCAAAGCGCACATTAACGGCAAGCTCGCGGTGCAAAACGGCATGGAGAAAATTTCCAAAGTCGCGCAGCTGTTGCGCGTCGCGTTGGAAGCCACGGACTGGGACGAAGCTGGGCGCCTGATGCGTGAAGAATGGTTTTTTCGCAAGAGAAATTTGCCCACCATATCGACGAAATTAGTTGATCGCGTCATTGAAGGAGCGCGCAAAAAGGGCGCGCTGGCCGGCAAAGTTTGCGGCGCCGGCGGTGGCGGCTGCGTGGTGCTGCTGATTGAACCGGATGCGCGCCAGCGAGTAGAGACCAGCATTCGAGACGCGGGAGCTGAAGTGCTTCCGGTGAGGATCGACCGCCAAGGCGTTCAAGTCGTGTCTCGTTGACAGGTTTTTGCGTGGTCAAGCGTTCGTGCTGCTTGCGTCTTAGGCGGGTCGGCGCTCCTTAGGCATGCAGACTTAAGATGACCTGCCCACTGACCCAGAATAGAGCCAAGATAACCTCCGGGTACCTTCGGTGCCTACCGTAGGCTTGCCCGCGGCAGGTGGGCAGGCAAGCCGTGCCTCGAGGCAGCCAAGCCCGTTGTGCAGGAACCTCTGCCAATCCAGGAGGGAATAGCCCTTTAGGACAGTTAAGCGAAAGGATAAGGCTGGCCCTGCATCTGGCTGTTCAGCGAGTTTTTCGCATCATAGAATAAGAGTTAAGGTAAACTGGCCCGGGATCACCCGCCGGTTGGAACCCTAACGGATGACGATTTTAGCCCTAGCTTTGACGTTCCTGCTGTTTGCGGATGCGGATGTGCCGCAGGTAAATAGCCTGCGCCCGCCTGCAAGTTCAAATCTAGGAACGCTTCCCGGCGGCGAAATTCCCCTGTTCGGAAATGACACATCTGATAGCGATCAGCAGAATCCATCGAGCGCGCAGGACAAATCCCAAAATGACAGCAAGAACACCTCGCTGCAGGATAGTTCGAGACTGAATCTGATCCGCTATGTGTCCGGCGAATTTGCGAGAGCGATCAAGCCTCTGCCTGCCGGCAAAGATGGTTTCATTGTGCACATCGGACAACCCACGGATTTCGACATGCTTGACCGGCAGGTGGCTACCCACGGCGCGGCGGTGAGTACCGGCGATCACGTTCAGATCACCAAGCTGGAATTTCACGAGAAGCAAATCATCGTGGATTTAAATGGCGGCGGCCGAGGCAAGAAGCGCCTGCGTGATCGCATTCATCTAGAGACGGGCGGCATCCCGACCGCTCGCACAACCTCCACTACGCCACAGGATCAGGGCCCTCCGGGAATGCAGCCCGGCTTGGGGAGCACGCTGTTTCTTGAATTCGGCAAATCGCTGCCGGATTTGTCTCCCGACGATCTGAAGAAACTGCTGGCGCCATTTCTGGATTTTACGAAGCAACGCTCTGCCTCGGTGCAATGGGCTGACACACTTCCCGTGGAAATGAAGAAAGCCATTCAGGAACGAATCGCAATCGTGGGCATGGACCGTGAAGAAGTTGTTGCCGCGATTGGCAAGCCGGAGCACAAGGTCCGCGAACGTGACGCAGAAGGCAACGATATCGAGGACTGGATTTACGGCCAGCCCCCGTCAAAAACTGTGTTTGTGCGCTTCACCGGCACACGCGTAACCAGCGTCAAACAGTACCCGCAGTAGTCCCTCCGCGATATTCATCTGCGCTACCACTAATCCGTCCCGCAATCGCTATTTCTTCCGTATTACATTTGTAGTAATATTATCTAACAGGTTATGTTGCGGACTTGCTGGTCGCGGCTTTGTGGGTCGCGCCTTCAGCCGCGACATCAATGCATCAAGAAGGTTGAAATGAATCGGAAAGACCCGCTGGAAAAGCCCCAGAGAAAAGCCCCGGAGAACCCATTGCAAGTGCGAATTATTCGTAGCGCAGAGCTACGAGAGGATCGACGCGGGTGGCGCGGCGAGCGGGGATGTAGGAGGCGAAGAGGACGACGGCAGAGAGCAGGAGGGCGACAGCGACGAAGGTTAACGGGTCCGTGGCGCTGATGCCGAAGAGGAGAGTGGATATGAGGCGGGTAATGGCTAGTGACGCGGCAATGCCGATTACTACGCCGAGAGCTGCGATGCGCGCGCCTTCACCTAGCACCAAGCGCAAAATGTTGTCACGGCCGGCGCCCAAGGATATGCGAATGCCAATCTCTTGGGTGCGGCGCGTCACCGAAAAGGCCACGACACCGTAGACGCCGAGGGCGGCAAGAACCAGAGCGACGGCGGCAAAGAGTCCTCCGAGTAGGAGCAGGAAACGACGGTCGGCGAGCCAGCCGCCCATTTCCTGCGCGAAGGTGGAGAATTTTACGGGGGCATCCGGAGCGAGGTCGCGGAAGATTCCGCGTGCGGCAGAAACGATCTCTGCGGGCGGCAGGGAGCTACGTAAGACGATGGTGGGCGACGAATTGGCGTTCATGCCGCGCTGGCGGTAATCCACGTAAATAATGGGGCTCGGAGGACGATCGAGGCCTTCCGCGCGAACATCGCCAACGACGCCAACGATGGTGAGTGGCTTTAAGTTGCCGTCCATATTGCCGAAATTGATTATTCGACCAACGGGGTCCTCCTCTGGCCATTGCTGCCGAGCCAGAGATTGACTGATCACTGCAACGTTTGGCGAGTTGAGACCGTCCTGGTCGCCGAACATTCGCCCGCGGATGAGCGAAATGCCCAAGGTCCGAAAGTAACTCTCGCCAGCGACGCAATACAACGCGTGACCAACCTGGGAGGGATTTTGGGCGATGCGAGCCCATTCGTCGAAATTGGTGGGCGACTTTTGGCCGTCGAGTATCAGGAATCCGCCGTCAGCGAGATTGTCACCGGCCGCGACGGGAATGGCTCCAGTCAAACCAACGGATTGGGCGCCGGGAATGGCACGGAGGCGCGCCAATATGTCGTCCATTAGATGGACTTGCCGCGCGATGGCTGACTGGTCCGCGTCCAAATTTCCTTGCGGAATTGGAGGCGAAAATTCCATGGTGATGAGATTTTGTTGGCTAAAGCCGGGGCTGGTAGAAATAAGGCGCAAGAAACTGCGGCCGAGAAGACCGGCGCCGACCAAAATAACAAGTGTGATGGCGATTTCACCGATCACCAAAAAGCCGCGAAAGCGTTGGCTGGCGCCCGTTCCTGTGTAAGTCCGAGCGCCCGCGCGCAAAGTTTCGTTTAGATCTCCGCCGCCGGCGCGCCAAGCGGTAAAAAGTCCGAGCGAAACGGCGACGGCTATAGTTGAGGCCAACGCGAACAACAGAACCGGCGTGTTGATGGCGATACCTTGTTGTCGCGGGAGGTTGGTGGGAAGAATTGCGGGAATTACCTTTACCGCCCACAGAGCAATGAAGACGCCCAGCACCCCTCCAGCTAACGAAAGGGCACAAGACTCAGCGAGGAACTGCCGAATGAAACGGCCGCGTCCCGCGCCAAGAGCTGCGCGCACAGCCAGTTCTTTGACGCGGGTGGAAGTGCGCACCAGAAGCAAGGCAGCGACATTGGCACAGGATACGAGAAGCAAGAGGCCGACGCCTCCGAGAAGGGTGAGGAGAGCGGAGCGCACATCTCCCACCATGGCGTCAGCCAGGGGGACGACCGCAGCGTCGTCGAGATCAACTTCTTTCCCGTACTGATCTCGAATGCGGCGCGCAATGGCGCCGAGATTCGCGCGCGCCTGAGCGACGGTGACGCCGTCGCGGAGACGGCCGACGCCTCGCCAGTTATGCGCGGTGCGGCTAGGAGTATCGGAGTCCAACTCGCGCGGAATCCAGGCCTGCACGTCAGCGGGAAATTCGAATCCTTGCGGCATAACACCAACGACCTGATAAACGCCGCCTTCCAAGGACAGATGGAAGCGCGATAGGTCGGGCGCGCCGCCAAGATAACTTTGCCAGTAGTTATGACTAACGATCACTGCCGGTGCACCGTGCAGGCGCTGCTCGTCGGGAGCAAACGCGCGGCCGCGAGCAGGTTCGACGCCAAGTACCTTGAAGAAACCACTGGAAATGGCAGCGAGGTTGAGACGTACCGGTTCGCTGCCTCCGGAGACGGACGACAGGCCGAAGCCGTAGACGGCGAGACTATCGAAGGTGTTGTTCTGGGCAAGAAAGTCATCGAAATTTGGGTCCGCCAGGTTCATGCGGTGGCCGTCAGGAGATTGTTCCCAGACGCGAACGATTTGCTGGGGATTTGGGTAGGGAAGAGGGCGGAGCAGTACGGCGTCTACCACCGAGAAGATGGAAGTTGAAGCGCCGATGCCGAGGGCCAGAGTAAGAATAGCTACGGAGGTGAAGTCTGGAGATTTGCGGAGCATGCGGGCGGCGAAGCGCAAATCTTGCCAGGAGGTCTCGATAATCGATTCCCAGCTGGAAGAGCGCACGACTTCCCTGGAAACTTCGAGACTCCCGCGTTCCAGGCGCACGGAACGAAGAGCCTCTTTGCGACTCGCACCCTGCTGCATCTTTTCTTCGGCTGCCATATCGAGGAAGCCGCGCAACTCTTCGTCTAATTCCTTTTCGACGCGCTTCTTTCGGAATAGCGATCGAAGTCCGGTTGCCATGTTTCGCAGAAGAGCCATTGAGTCACTCGTAACGCAACGCCACGATGGGGTCAACGCGCATGGCGCGGCGGGCAGGGAGGTAACAGGCCAGAATGGCGACGCCGATTAGCACAGCCGAAACGCTTGCGAGTGTTGCGGGGTCGCTTGCGCCAACTCCATAGAGCAGGCTCGAGAAGCTCAGGAGAAGGCGCGTGAGAATTAGCGCGGCGGTCACCCCGATGGCGAGGCCCGCAAAAGCCAGAGTAAGGCCTTGGCCCACGACCATGCGAAAAACATCGCGCTTCTCGGCGCCAAGCGCCAGGCGAATCCCGATTTCGTGCACGCGTTGCGTCACTGAGTAGGAGATGACGCCATAAATTCCGATGGAAGCCAAAAGCAAGGCCAAAGTTGCAAAGCCACCGAGGACAATCAACGTGAATCGTTGCGGTGCCATGGATTCGGAAACGATCTCGGGCATGGTTTGCGCATGGTAAATGGTCTGATCGCTCCCCGCTGCATGGACTGCCTTTCGGATCTCTGGCAGCACCATTGAGGCTTCCAGCGGCGTGCGAAGCACGACCCAAGTCCATGTATCAATGGTAGTCATCCAGCGATCCTGAATCTGGTAAATAGAAACGTAGGATTGGTTTTGGGTGAAAGGGCTGGAGAAGCCCACTTGCCAATGCTGTACGTGGCCAACGACGCCGATAATGCGGTAGTCGCCCACCTGATTGAACGTTATGGTGCGGCCGATGGGATCTTTATCCGGGAAATAAGTTCGCGCCAGCTCGGTGTCAATCACGGCGACCAATGGCGAATTGACGGTGTCTTGTTGATTGATGAAACGGCCGCGGATGAGCGGGATGTGCATCACTTGCAGGAAATCAGGGCCGGTTATAAATCCCAAGGTGCGCGGCGCCTGGGCGACCGATGCGGGACGGTGCGAGTCAACCCAGAAGGGGATGGCGTTCATTTGATGAGTCATGGGCACTTCGGTGGTAATTTCCGCGCCCTGAACGCCGGGAATCTGGCGGATGCGGTCGAGCAACTGCTGATAGGCGGAGCGTACATCTGCGCCGGTCTTGATCGCTGAAGGCGAGAGTCCTACTTGAAAGGTTAGAACGTGCTGTGATTCAAAGCCGAGATCCGCTTTCCACAAATGCTGGATGGTGCGGACGAGCAATCCGGCGCCTGTCAGTAAAACCAGAGTCAGAACTATTTGAACGACTACGAGAGCACTTTGCGTGCGGTGGTGCCGGCCTGTTGATCCGCGACCTCCCTCCTTGAGCGAGGGTTGCAGATCCGCCTTAAAACTCCTTAAAGCGGGCGCCAGACCAAACAGAACACCGACCGCAAGGGAAAGACCCAGCGCGAAGAAGAGTACAGAAGCGTTCAGGTGGATGTTGTCGCCACGAGGCAAATCCGCGGCCAGCGTCTCCACGGTCGCGTTGAGTCCCCATTTTGCTGCCGCCAAACCCAGCACACCACCCAAAACCGAAAGTAGCACGCTTTCGGTGATTAGCTGGCGCACAATACGTCCGCGGCTTGCGCCGAGGGCTGCGCGAATCGAAAATTCGCGCGCGCGCGCCACCGAACGGGCGAGCAGAAGATTAGCCACGTTCGCGCAGGCGATCAGCAAGACCAAGCCGACCGCTCCCAACAAGAGCAAAAGCGTGCCGCGCACATCGCCTACGAGCGGCTCTTTGGCCGGGAGGATTTTGATTCCCAACCCCTGCTCGGTCTCGGGATTGAGGCGATCAATATTTTCCTGAATGGCGTTCATCTCTGCGTCAGCTTGGCTGAGGCTGACACCGGGTTTGAGACGAGCAACACACGTGACGTCATGAACGGTACGATCGTTGGCGTCTACGAGTTTCCGCTGACCGAGGGGTATATAAACGTCGGCGTAGTCGGTGCCGAAGCGGAAACCGGGCTGGAGTACCCCGACGATGGTGGTTTCCACACCGTTTAGGACGATGGATTTGCCGAGTGCTGATGCGTTGGCGCCAAACCGATCTCGCCACAGGCCGTTGCTGATGATGGCCACTGGCGCGCCGCCGTTGCGATCTTCTCCCGTGGAAAATTCCCGACCCAGCGCCAGCCCGACACCGAGGGTAGAGAGGAAACTCGAGGAAATTTCCCTGCCTTCAAGATGCTCGGGATTTCCGGGGCTAGACAAATCGAAACTGCGCCAAGCGTAGGCGAACATTTTTTCAAAAGGCGGGGCAGCGCGTTCCCAATCCAAAAAATCGCGATAAGAAAGATTAGTGGGACTTTTTAGACGGAGATTGTTTAACAAAACCATGACGAGTCGATCAGGCTCGCGGTATGGCAGAGGCGCCAGAAGGACGCCTTGCACCACGCTGAAGATTGCGGTGTTCGCGCCAATGCCGAGCGCGAGGGTAAGAATAGCTACGGAGGCGAAGCCCGGAGATTTGCGCAGCATGCGCGCGGAGAAGCGCAAATCCTGCCATGAGGTCTCGACAATCGATTCCCAGCCTGAAGAGCGGATGACTTCCCGGGAAACTTCGAGACTGCCGCGTTCAAGGCGTGTGGAGCGCAGCGCTTCTTCGCGGCTCATGCCCTGCTTCATTTTTGCTTCGGCTGCCATGTCAAGGAAGCCGCGCAGCGCGTCGTCTAATTCCTTTTCGACGCGCTTCTTTCGGAAGAGCGAGCGGAGTCCGTGTGAGATGCTTTGCAGTAGCGACATAGGCGTTACTCGTAGCGTAAAGCTACCAGCGGGTCGACGCGTGTGGCGCGGCGAGCGGGTAAGTAGCTGGCAATCAGCGCAACAACCAGCAGAATGAAAGATACGACAGCAAACGTGACTGCGTCGGTGGGGCCCACGCCATAGAGCAACGACGAGAGCAAGCGCGTGGCGGCCAATGCGGCGGCAAGGCCTACAGCCAGTCCGATGGCGGCAAGGCGCACTCCAAAGCCGAGAACGTCCCAGACAATTTGTGCTTGCGATGCGCCGAGGGCCATACGAACACCAATGTCGCGAGTGCGCTGCGCCACCAGGTACGACAGGACTCCATAGATTCCCACTGAGGAAAGCAGAAGCGCAGTGGTGGCAAAAATGGTCAAGAGGAAGGTGTCGAAGTGCGGGCGTTCGAGGGTGCTGGAGATTTTCTGCTGCATAGTCGAGAGCCGGTAAATCGGCACGGCAGGGGCGACGGAGGCTACCGCGCCTTGCAACTCGTGGATGGGGACTGCACCAGCACGGGTCCGCACCACCAAGTCCATTGTGCGTCCGATCCAATCCCAGGCGCTGGTCGGCATTTGCGCGAGGGGAATGTAAAACTCAGGTTGAACTTGGCGGTCGAGTCCCCAGGCACGAACATCTGCCACTACGCCGACGACTTCGTGCCACACGGGGTCCGTGCGGCCTTTCGCTCCGGCTTCACAGCAAGCAAAGCGCTTCCCGATTGGGTTTTCGCCGGACCACATGGTGCGAGCAAGAGTTTCGTTGACGATAGTGACTAGAGTGCGGTCACGCGCATCTTGGGGAGTGAAGTCGCGGCCGGCCTTCAGAGGCACGCGGGCCGTCGAGAGGTAGCTGGGCGAGATGATTTGCAATTGCGAATTGACGAGATTCGCCATGTCGAAGGGCTTTCCTTCTGCGAGCAAGCCATTGCTGCTGCCCCCGCCAGCAAGTGGAGCACGCGAAACCACGGCAACCGACTTCACGCCGGGCAAGAGAGCGGTGGCTGTGATTATCCGTTCGAACGTTAGCCGCGCAAGGGCGGGATCGTGATAGCCAGGATCGGGGAGACCGATACGCCCGACAACGACGTTGGAAGTATCAAAGCCCGGATCCAAATGCGATACGAGCAGCGCACTGCGGATCAACAAGCCGGCGCCAGCCATCAGAATCAAAGCGAGGGAAACTTCTCCGACCACGAGGAGACTACGGACGCAGTCGCGGCTGCCACCGGAAATACCTGAGCTCGATTTGAAGACTTCACTAAGACGCGTCGAAGCGGAACGGAGAGCGGGAGCCAGTCCAAACAGAAAGCTGGAGAGAAGAGCAATGGCGCAAGCAAAAGCGATCGTGCCGGCGTCGATACGCGATTGGTCCAGCCGGGGCATTTCAGCGGGACCGTGAGCGACGATCCAGATGACGGCCCAGTACGCCAGCAAAACCCCGCCTCCGCCGCCGGCAAGCCCGAGCACAACATTTTCCGCGAGAAGCTGGCGCACGATGCGGCTTGGCGGAGCTCCGAGCGCTGCCCGCATGGCAATTTCTTTTTGGCGTGTGCGGGACCGAGCCAGCTGCAAATTCGCAATGTTCGCGCACGCAATCAGTAAAAGGAAACCGACGGCGGCGAGCATCATACGCAAGGCTAAGCGCTGGTCTCCCAGGAGCGCCATAGCGAGGGGCTGGAGGCGAAAGCCGCGGTCCTGGTCATCGATTGGGTATTGCTGCTGTAGCCGCTGGGCGATTACATTAAGCTGAGACTGCGCTTGCGCCTGTGAGGTGCCTGGCTTGAGCCGAGCTATCACGTTCAGATAGTGGTTATCGTGATCGGCGAGTTGTTCCGGGCTGAACGCGGCCGGAACCCAAAGATCACTGATCCTTAGTAGAGGATCGAAGCTCCCGGGCATGACGCCGAGCACAGTGGTGGGCAGGCCGTTGATGCGTATCGGCTGGCCTACTATCGAGGGATCTGCGTGAAGCTTCGTGCGCCAGAGTCGTTCGCTGATGACAACTACGTGCGGCTGGCCAAGCTTGTCCTCATCGGCAGTGAAGACACGCCCTGCGATTGGTCGCACGCCGAAGGTCGTGAAATAATTCGCTGTTGCGATTTCGCCGTCGACGCGCTCAGGGAGTTCGCGAGCCTCAAGATTGAAGCTGGCGTCACTCGAAGCGCAAAGTTCCGCGAAAGACGTGCTCTGCCTCTTGAGATCGGCGAAGTTGCCGACAGCAACACCAGGGAAAATATCTCGCCACGTCTCTTGCACGAATACGACGTGCGATGGGTCTTCCATGGCTAATGGCCGCAGCAATACAGCATTGACGATGCTGAATATCGCGGTCGTGGCACCTATGCCGAGGGCTAGTGTTAGCACAGCGACGACCGCGAAGCCGGGACTTTTGCGGAGTACACGCAGCCCGTAGCGCAAATCTCGCCAGCACGTCTCCACAATCGATTCCCAGCCGGAGGAGCGGACGATCTCTCGGGAAACTTCGAGACTTCCGCGTTCCAGGCGGGTGGAACGAAACGCTTCTTCGCGGCTCATACCCTGCTTCATCTTTTCTTCGGCGGCCATGTCGAGGAAGCCGCGCAGCTCCTCGTCTAATTCCTTTGCGACGCGCTTCTTTCGCAACAGCGACCGGAGTCCGCCGAACATGGTTGGCAGCAATGACATGGTCGCTTACGAGGCCTGCAAGATTCTGGCGATGGCGGCCACTTGTTTTCCCCATTCTCTTTTTTCGCTGCTCAGTCTCTTTCGACCCAGGTCTGTCAGGGCGTAATACTTTGCGCGCCTGCTATTCTCAGTGGCTTTCCATTCGCTTTTGATCAAGCCTGCCCGTTGTAGCCGCTGGAAGGCGACGAACAGGGAGCCTGCATTGAGGCGAAAAACACCTTGGCTCATTTGTTCGAGGCGGACGGCGACGCCATAGCCGTGCATGGGTTGGAGGGCCAGGGTTTTCAGGATGAGCATGTCGAGGGTGCCTTGAACGAGGTCACTTGGTTTGTCGAGCATAGAAGGCATTCCCCCTGAGGATCAAGAGGAAGAATACAACTCTCCTGCTGATTGTCAAGAGGAGAGGAACGGGAAGTTCAGTTCGGATCGCGTATTAAGAAAAATTCGAATGCAAGAGCCAATAAAAATTCAACTGCAGGACCCTCCGCGTTGTTTTCGTTGATGGAGATTGTTAGAGGGATGCGACTCCGAGCGCGGGGTTAAAAACCAAGTTCACGCCTTGAGATATAATCGCGAACTGAAGATCGTCCGATCCATAAAAATCGGTGTAGCGCATTGCGTTTTGCTCTTCCACGCCAACCGCCAAGTCAAAATTTGCACCCTTAGAATTGAAGGGTGCGGCACTCTTGTTAATGGTGATTATGGGCGTTGGACTGAGACCCAGGTTCGCACCTCGAATGCGAACCTGGGTCACGCGGCACCTGGACGCTGATTATTCCGAGGCTTTACCTTTTATTGGGACTGGACTGGCGGTCTTCTTCTTGGGGGCTCTGGCGTGCTTGGCGCCTTCGCCGCCGGAAGGGCTCAGCAGTGTTAGCGAGTCTTTGGCGTTGAAGGGATATTGGCGGACGGATTGTTGGCCGGTGGTGTTGAGCGAAACGTCCACGCGGCGGTTGTTGGCCCACACGATTACGTGGAGGTTGGCGTCGATTTTGCGGCGTTCGTCGGGGCTCAAATCAGGATTGTCGGCCACCAGCTGTTCAACTTGCTCCGGAGTTAGATTGTCTTCGTCGCCGAGAGCGCGGGTTTCAATGTTGTCTGCAGGGACGCCATGCTCGGTGAGGAAATTTCTGGTGCGCTCCACGCGGCGCTCAGTCAATGCCTTGTTGAATTCGGGGGTACCGCGATGATCGGCGTGACCCTGCAGGATCAGATGGGCTTGCGGTTTAAAGGTCAGATAGCGATTGAAGTCGGTGCTGAGTTTCAGGAGTGCGTTTTCCTGGCTTGGGACCAGGCCGCCGGTGGGATCATCCGGGCGTGGGCGCGCGGTCTGGAAGTAGATGCTGTGGAGGGCGAGGCGGTGTTCCAGCTCGACCACTTCTTGAGGAATTTTTACGGCTTCGACTTGAACGACTACGCTGCAATCAGCTGTGCCGGTTCGGCCATCATCGACGTGGCCGGTGATGGTATAAGGTCCGGGAGAAAGGTCGCGGGTTTGGAATTTCGCGGAGGAATCGGAGCCATCAATTTTCCCGCTGCTGGCGTTCCAGCTATAGGCTAGCGGGTCGTTATCGGGGTCGCTGGCGTTAGCAGTGATGGTGACGGGGTCTCCTGCCGTAACGGTGCTGCGATCCGCAGAACAAGCGATCACTGGCGGGCGATTGGGGCGTTGCTCAATGCGAAGGTTGGCGGCGCACTCTGCTGAACCATTGCGGCCGTTTTCGACGCGCACTTTGACGGTGTAGGCTCCGGTGTGATGGCCGGCGGAACTCCAGCGAGCATCGGGGCCGGTTCCGTCGACCGAGCCGTCACTAGCGGACCAGGAATAGTTGACGGGATATTTCTCGGACGTTTCGGCGCTCACGTGCACGGCGAATACGTCACCAGAATCGGCGTAAACCATTTCGCGATCGACGGAGCACGAGGCGGACATGGCGACTCGCTGCGGTGGAGGTGGATTCCCGCCGAAGCGGAAAACCAATCCCGAAGAGAGGCGAACATTCTTCTGCCAACTCTGACCACTCTGGTTAGCCTCGAGAGGATTGCGAAAATTGGTCAAGAGAAAATCGGCGTCGATGAGGCGCAACGCGATGCGATGGGTTAATTTTATGTCCAAGCCCACACCGACAGCGGCGGCAACAGAATTCTCGGAGGCTAGCGGAGTACAACTCGGATCGCCTGTGCATCCGGCTATGGTTACCGACGTGGCGGTTGCGCCACCGATCAACGCCTGGACAAATGGTGTTACCCGTTCATATTTGCGATAAGAAAAACGAGGACCGAAAAGATAGGTGTACGCGGTGCCGTCAGAATCAAAAGTGCTGCTTGCGCTGGGACTGAAGAGCGTGACCTTGCTGTCGTCATAACCGCCAAAATCGGCGACCAATCCAAAATAGCTAGTGAAATTGTAGGCGATGGAGGTGCTGCCGCCGTGGAGATAGCCCATGCGATTACTCTGCGAGGTGGGCATAGCGCGCCAGAAGGAATATCCGAGGGACCATTCGAACTTGGGGACGACGGAATCCGGATCGTCCAAGGGGCGTGGATGAGCAGCGCCAGCTGGACGCGGCTCTGACGAAGCCCAGCTTGATAATGAGAGCGGTGGTACAAATCTTGAATCCGCGGATGTATCTGCAGCGGCGGCCAGATCGTAACTGGCAGCCTTTGCTTTCGGGGTGACCGTGTCGTCGGCATACAGTGCTGAGGCCATTGCAAAGGTAAGACTTGCGGTGGCAATTAATCGCGAAACGCAACTCATTAGTGATCTCCTGAATCATTTCGAATCAAACGTTTCAAATGAATCTGTGGTCGTCAGTAAACCTGGTTGCGATGCACGATTCGCGCAGGGCAACCAGGCATTCGAGCTTTGATTCCGCGATTGCAGCCTCTTTTTAAGGCGCGGGGACGTTAACAACGGTGTTGACCATGGTTACGGACGCGTTCAAGGACAAGGCGCGGCCATCGAGAGTCACGAGGGCAACATTGCCGGCTGTTGAGAAGCTGACTCCGGCGGAGGCGATGATCGTTCCGACCATGGTTCCGCCGCCTGCGGCGTTGATGGTCGCGGAACTGCCGACGTACCAGAAGACGTTCTTGGCCTGAGCGCCGTTGACCAGGATGATGTTGCGAGGAGCGCCCGGTCCGCCTACGGTGAGTGAGCTTGCAGCTTGGAATATCCAGATGGCGCTAGTGTCACCTTGGGCATCGAGAGTCAGGTCTGAGCCAGTGAGGATGTATGAGCCACTCGCCGCCTTGTATATGCCTGGAGCAAGGACCTGTGCACCGAGTTGACCGGCGCTGGGATCGATGCCACCCGGACGTGACGCGGGAGAGATGCTGTTAAAGGCGTTGAGAGCATCGAGCGCAGCTTGTTGCGCGATGGCAGCGGTGACGGCAGTGCCTTCTGATGGGCAAGCCACCGTGGGTGGTGGCGGAGCCGTGTCGATATTTCCGTTCACGAGGCCGACGTTGAGGGTTGTTTCCGTGTATATGCATCCCGTTCCGTGGTCGTGGAAGCCGGTTACCAGCGTGGAGACTCCGGTGGTGCCGATATCTCCATTGATGATGGTGTTGATGCCCTGGTTGGTTATTCCCGCACCGCCTCCGAAAGATCCAAAAGTTGCGGAGCTGGCGAGATTAGGTCCGACCGGGCCTGCGGTTGTGCCGGTCGTGAAAGTCCACGGATTGGGAACGAGACCTGCGGCGACCGCGTTGCCAGTCAGATCCTTCGCGGCGTTGCTAACTGTGGCGGTGTATTGCGTGCTGGCAGTGAGATTTGCGCTGGGTGTGAATGATGCGATGTTGGTCTGTGAATCGTAAGTGACGGTTCCGGTCACGGCCGCGCCGTTTACTCCCGCGACGGCGAGAGTGAATGTGCCGGGCGCGGTGATGGTCAGCGGATCCATAGACTTGCTGAACGTTGCGCTTACGGTCTTATTGAGTGAGACGTTGGGGGCGGCATTCGCCGGACTGGTAAGCGTTATTGTCGGAGCGGTAGTGTTTGGTCCAGTTCCGGTGGTGAAATTCCACGGGTTAGGAACCGCGCCGGCAGCCAGTGCGTTTCCGCTCAGGTCTTTTGCGGCGGTGGTGATTTTCGCGGTGAACTGTGTGCTAGCGGTCAGATTGGCTGTTGGTTTGAATGTAGCGGTGGTGCCGGTATAGCTGACAGTTCCGGCGACGGATGCGCCGCCAACACCCGCAACGTCGAGGGTGAATGTGCCTGCGGCGGTGATGGTGGACGGATCCATGGGCTTGCTAAACGTAGCGATGATGGTCTGATTGGTGGGAACGCTTGTAGCTACCGAGGCCGGTACGGTGGAAACGACGGTCGGTGCAGTCAGATCGGTGGTAGCCCCAGTGGTAAAGCCAAAAACATAGTTTGCCGCCAGGCCGTTGCCTGCGGCGCTTTGCGCGGCGGTGCTGATGGTGGCGGTGTAATGCGTGTTGGGGAGCAAATTCGCTGTCGGTGAAAAGATGAGGGTGTTGTTGGCGGACACATAGGTCGCGGTTCCGGGGACGAGTGCTCCTCCAGTGGTGACCGTAAGCGAGAACACACCGGCGGCCGTGACGGTTGCGGGGTTCATGGCTTCACTGAACGTCGCGGTGATTTTGCGGTTGATGGGGATACTGATTGCGGCATTGACGGGGTTCGTGGAAATGACCGTAGGAATGGTCCCGGTGGTGAAACTCCACACCGAATTGCCGGCCAGGGCATTGCCATTGGTGTCTTTCGCGCCGGTAGTTATTGTGGCGGTGTATATGGAGCTGGCGGCCAACATGGTTGCGGGCTTGAAGGTGGCGGTGGTACCGGAAAAGGTGACGGTCCCAGTCACGATGGCGCCTGTCGGTCCCACGGCAGTGAACGAGGAGGTATTAAGTGATGTAGGATTCATGGCTTTGTTGAATGTCGCGGTGATTACCGATGAGACTGGGACGGTGATTGCGCCGTTGGCCGGGGTGACGCTGACGACCAGCGGCAACGATGCTGGCGCTTGCTCGCGTCCACAGCCGGCGAAAAGCAGGATCAAGAGATAAGCGAGAACCGAGGTGGTGCTGACCGTGAAAAATTTTGAAAACATTACCTTATGCATGAGGCTCCTCTTCGAATTGCAATGTGTTAAGTGTCATCTGGACAGACTTCTGAGCCGTCGTCGGGGGCCCGATGAGAGCGCCAAACAATTCGGATTCAGATTTGTTTTTCCTACAGGAACGCTCTTGCAGGATGTTTGCTAAGAAAAATCTTGGAGTTACTTAGCGCGGACGTTGGTAACAGTTACACACGATTAGGTCGCGGCGCTAAACTTTAATAAATTGTAATTGTCCCTTTGATTACTAAATATTAATGTCCTCCTAGTTACTATGGAGTGCAAATTATCGGTTCGATCGTGCCGAACAATGTGAGCACAATGTGTGCCAAAGAGGATAAAGGAGTGCAAATCGTGGGCTCTGAGCAGTTTGAGATAAGTGCTTGATCTTACAGCCGGATAGGCATTCCCACCTTGGGTTGTAGGGAACGGACTTTCCCCTCGCCTCAAAAGTTTGTTCCGAATAGGGAAAGGTGCTGTGCTTGGTTCTAAAATGACAGCGCGACCAATTCCCGTGTTTGACTTTTACCCAGCGTGCCCATAGCATTTCCTGTTCTACTTGCGGCTGATTTTCATTTAGAGTTGGCCGCCTTTTGTTTATCCCGCACGGAGGAAGAATGGCGATTAAAGTTGGAATCAATGGGTTTGGGCGCATCGGGCGCAACATCATGCGCACCGCCTTGGACGACAAAGATATTCAATTTGTGGCTGTAAACGACGTGACCGATGCGGCGACCCTGGCGCATTTGCTGAAGTACGACTCCGTTCTCGGCAATTTGCACCATAAAGTTACGCACACGGATGACACTATCAGCGTGGAAGGGAAGAGTTTTAAAGTTTTCAAGACGAAGGACCCGGGCGAAATTGATTGGCCTTCGGTGGGCGCTGACATCGTCGTGGAATCGACGGGACTTTTTACCAAGGGCGCCGACGCCAAGAAACATCTGCGCGGCACAGTCAAGAAAGTGATTATTTCGGCACCGGCGGATGGTCCGGACGCTACTTTTGTTCTGGGCGTGAACGACAAGACCTACGACCCGGCGAAACACCACGTCGTCTCGAACGCTTCCTGCACCACGAATTGCCTCGCACCGGTCGCCAAAGTCTTGCAGGAAACGTTTGGAATTCACAGCGGGACGATGACGACCATTCACTCCTATACCAACGATCAAAAGCTTTTGGATCTGCCGCACAAGGACCTGCGCCGGGCGCGCGCGGCGGCGATCAACATGATTCCCAGCTCAACGGGGGCGGCCAAAGCGCTGCACCTGGTTATCCCGGAGCTGAAAGGGAAGCTCGACGGCTACGCGATGCGGGTGCCGACGCCCAACGTGAGCGTAGTGGACCTGACAGTGTTCGTGGACAAACCGGCCACGGTGGAATCAGTGAACGCGGCACTGAAAGCGGCGGCCAACGGCGCGATGAAAGGGATTCTTGGTTACACCGAAGAAGAACTGGTTTCCGCGGATTTCAAGGGAAATCCGAATTCGTCCATTGTGGATTCCGGATACACCAAAGTAGTGGGAGATCGCTGCGTGAAAGTGCTCGCGTGGTATGACAACGAATGGGGCTATTCCTGCCGCTGCCGCGACCTGATTAAATTCATGGCCGCAAAATTTTAATTTTGTTGCGGATTTCAAATTATGGCCAAACTAACGATCAAGGATCTTGATCTACGCGGGAAGCGCGTGTTTTTGCGGGTTGATTTCAACGTGCCACTGAAAGATGGGGTGGTTACCGACGACACACGCATTCGGGAAACGCTTCCGACTTTGCGGCTGGCAATTGACCGAGGCGGGCGACTTGTTTTGGCGTCACACCTGGGACGTCCGAAAGGCGCGCGCAATGAAAAATATTCCTTGAAGCCGGCCGCGAAGAAGCTAGAGGAGCTTTTCGGAAAACGCATTGAATTTTCTGATGATTGCGTTGGCAAGGACGCAGAAGTAAAGAGCAAGTCACTCAAAGACGGCGAGGTGTTATTGCTGGAAAATGTGCGCTTCCATGCCGAAGAAGAGAAAAACGACCAGGCGTTTTCGAAACAGCTCGCTGCGTTATGCGATGGACTGTTTGTGTGTGACGCGTTTGGTTCGGCGCACCGCGCGCATGCTTCGGTCGTGGGCATAACTCATTTCGTGAAGCAATCCGCGGCGGGGCTGCTGATGGAAAAGGAACTGGCCTACCTCGGGAAAGCCCTCAGCAATCCGGAGAGGCCATTTGTGGCGATCCTTGGCGGCGCAAAAGTGAGCGACAAGATCGAAGTGGTCGAAAATTTGATGAAGATTGCAGATGTGCTGCTGATTGGCGGCGGGATGGCCTACACATTTCTGAAAGCGCAAGGCAAGGCAATCGGGAAATCCCTGTTAGAAAACGAAAAACTAGATTTAGCTAAAAAAATCCTCGACGACGCGCGTGCCCGGAATTTCAAATTCCTGCTGCCGGTCGATAACGTGATCGCGCCAGAGTTTAAACCGGATGCGCCCGCGAAAGTGGTAGATGTGGAGGGTATTCCCAGCGATCAAATGGGACTGGATATTGGACCGCGGACGATTGCGTTGTACGCGGCGGAAATTGCCAAGGCGAAAACGATTGTGTGGAACGGGCCCATGGGCGTTTTCGAGATGCCGCCGTTTGCAAAAGGCACTCTTGCCGTTGCTAAAGCTGTGGCCAGTGCCACGGATAGCGGCGCGACCTCCATTGTTGGGGGAGGGGACTCGGTTGCCGCGGTCCACCAGTCCGGCGTGGCGGATAAGATTTCGCATATTTCCACCGGTGGCGGAGCTTCGCTGGAATTTCTCGGCGGGCGCAAGCTTCCGGGCGTTGAAGCGCTTACTGAGAAATAAAAAACACCATGGGCATGAGGATAATTCGATGAGGCGTCGGGTGATCGCCGGCAATTGGAAAATGTACAAGACCATTGCCGACACACGCGCATTTTTTGCGGCGTTTGCTCCGTTAGTCGCGGACGCCAACTATTGCGACATCGTGGTGGCGCCTCCGTTTACGTCTATCCCGGCGGCCGTCGAATCGACAAGGAACACCAAAATCAGTATTGCCGGACAAAACGTGTACTGGGAAAAGGAAGGCGCGTTCACTGGAGAAGTTTCACCTGCGATGCTCACGGAAGCCGGATGCCGCTACGTCATCATTGGCCATTCTGAGCGGCGCCAGTTGTTCCACGAGACAGACGCGATGGTGGCGAAAAAGACCAAAGCCGCACTCGCTGCCGGGATGACGCCTATTGTTTGTGTAGGTGAAACCCTGGCCGAGCGCGAAGCCGGTAACACCGAGCGGGTCTGCGAAGTTCAACTAAGTAATGGTCCCGGCGCGTTGACCGCTGGAGAATTCTCCCGTATTCTGATTGCATACGAGCCAGTGTGGGCCATCGGCACCGGCCGCACGGCGACCCCTGAAATTGCCGCTGCATCGCACCGTTACCTGCGTCAGTGTGTGGCGAAGCGATATTCACCGGAACATGCCGCAGCTTTGCGTATTCTTTACGGCGGCAGCGTCAAACCGGACAACATTCAGGGGTTAATGGCCCAGGAAGAGCTGGACGGCGCACTGGTTGGCGGGGCGAGTCTTGAGCCCAAGTCTTTTGCCGCAATAGTGAAGGGCTCGAAACCTCAGTAAACAGGGCCGGCAATGGTTCTGAGTTAAAAAAAATATTCGCTGACGCAGCTAAGACACTGTGAACGCTGCGCGGCAAGGAAAAACGAATGCCAGCTTGGATGAAATGGACGATAGCGTTGTTGATAGGCATGGGGATCGTCACCATAGGCTTTCGATACGCCGGGTGGCTGCTGACGGGTTTTTTCGTGATCAACTGCATGGTACTTATCGTCGTAGTATTGCTGCAGAGCGGGAAAGCTGCTGACCTCGCGGGTGCTTTCGGCGGGGCGGGCAGCCAAACCGCTTTCGGGCCCCGCGGCGCCGCGAACGTCTTGTCGAAGGCGACGACTTGGTGCGCCATAATGTTCATGGTCTGCGCTCTTGCACTGGTACTCAGGACCGATAAGGCTGTGGAGCAGGGCGGTTCGGTCTTGCAAAAAGTTTCGCAGCCATCGAAACCGGTTCCAACGCCGAAGGTGCCACTCAGCAGTCCAAGCTCGACTCCAGCCTCAGGGGGCCAACCTCCAATCGCCCAACCGCCCGCTCAAGTGCCCCCGGCAAACCAGCCGGCTCCAGCGCCGGCCGCTCCCAAAAAGCCCTAACCTCACTATCCAGTGTCGAATTTCGGAGCTACAGAAGCGCAACCTAGGCACGGTCGTGGTCTGACCACCATGCCAAGACACCCCGTAAAATCTTTGTAAAATCGATTCTTTTGATGCTGAATATCAAGGATTTGCTTGACATCGCTCGAGATTGAATGGTATAGCCGCTATACCGTTTCAGGAGGGTGATGTCCTTATGGTCTCGAATACTGCAAAAATGAAGCGATTACGCTCGATACGGGCTTTGATGGCCGTTCGCCCCCTGTTTGCGCTTTTCGCGTTGCTCGCGGGCAGTTTTCAGGTGTGTGGCCAAGGCAGCAACGGGGAGATCCTTGGGGCGGTTACCGACCAATCGGGCGGAAACGTGGTGGGAGCCACGGTAACCGTCACCGACGTGGCGCGTGGAATTTCGAAAACCGTGACCACCGACCAGGCCGGGGAATACGTAGCGTCGGACTTGACGCCTGGTACATTTACAGTGCGAGTGGAGTCCAAGGGTTTCAAGGTGTTTGAGCGCCAGAACATCCTGGTGGAAGTCGGCAAGGAAGTTAGGGTGGATGCGGCACTCCAAACGGGTTCGCAAAGCGAAGTCGTTACCGTGACCGAAGAAGTTCCCATGGTAGATACCACGACGACCACCTTGGGTGGCACCCTAAGCAATGAAATCATTAACGATTTGCCTCTGAACGGCCGCAATTATCAGAACCTGCTTACACTGCGGCCCGGAACGACGGTGTACCCGGGCGGTGGCCCCTGGACGCAGACGACGAATGGCGCCCGGCCCGAGGACACCAGCTACCTTGTCGATGGCCTAAGCAACGACGAAGCTTTCATGGGTTTTAGCGTAACCAACGCGGCCGCCGTTGCCGGCGATGCTGCCACGATTTTGCCCATTGATGCCATTCAGGAATTCAACACCCAGGTGAATCCCAAGGCGGAATTTGGTTGGAAACCAGGGGCCATCACGAGTGTAGGGTTGAAGTCTGGAACGAATGATATTCACGGATCAGCTTATGCGTTCGGGCGCTCTGATGCGTTTGATGCCCGCAATTTCTTTAATCATTTCAACTCGGATGGCACTCTTCAAGCCAAGACCCCTGTGGAACTGGAACAGTATGGCGGAAGCGCCGGCGGGCGCATCATTCGAGACAAACTTTTTTATTTTGGCGCGTACGAAGCGCGTACGTACAACGTCGGTAATTCCATCCAAGTCAACGCGCCCACCACAATTTCCGTTGGCGATCCATCCATAAGTGTTCCGGATGCCTTGGCGGCACTGGCGGCGCAGGGAATTCCGTTCAGCTCTCAAAGCCTCGGCCTACTTGGATGCCCGGCCTCCGTGGCGCCACCATACACGGGCTGTACCGGAGGAGCTTACGGACCGAACGCCTCTCCAGCAAAAACGATCAACGGGGGCTTTCCGGATGTCGATTCATCGCGGAACGGGCTCGGAAAAGTGGACTATCATTTGAATGACCACCATTCGATTAACGGGTCGTACTTCCTGGGCAATGACAATATCACCGCCGAGGATTCGCCGGAGTTGCTGCCAGAATACGGGACAGTTATTCACTCTCGGGCGCAGGCGGCCGCCGGACACTGGGCGTGGACTCCCAGCGCGACATGGTCAAACGACTTGAGAGTGGGTTATACACGCTATAATTTGACCATCGTCCCGGCAAACGCTACCTCACCCAATCCAATCAACACCGGCGTCACCAACCCGATCCTTCAAGGAGTGCCCAACGTCAGGATCGACGGTTTCACGGAACTTGGAGGTTTTCATAATTTCCCCAAGTTGGTCGGGCCGGATAATGTCTACGACTTTGTGGACCAAGTCTCGAATCTGCATGGAAAGCATGCGCTGAAATTCGGAGCTGAATTTCGTGTAGATAAAGTGAACCAGGGAACTTTTCGCGGAGGGCGCGGACGCATTCGATTCCAGAAAAACTTTGACTTTGCCGGCGAAACGCCACTTGAAAGCTTTCTGGCTGGCACGCCAAACAGCGTGGCCCTTTTGGCTGGCGACCCTGTCCGGCACATGACGCAAAACATGTTTGCCGGTTTCATTCAGGACGATTGGCGCATTTCGAAACGCGTGACGCTTAATTTAGGTTTGCGTTATGAACTGCAGGGCGTACCGTCGGAAGCCAACGATCAGCTGGGAAACTTTGAGCCATCTGTTGGTCTTGAACAGGTGGGCAAGAATATCGGCTCGCTGTACAAGAAGGATCCCTGGAATTTTGCTCCACGCATCGGGGTCGCGTGGGACGTTACAGGTAACGGGACCACGGTGATTCGGGCTGGCGGCAGTATCGTCTATGATTTGCTTTCCATGAGCACGTTCCTCTCGCAACAAGACACCCAAAACACGGTCACTCTGGGAGCCAATGTGGTTCCTACGGGTGCCGAAATTCAGGTTAACGGTGTGTCGACTCCAGGGATTGGCAATATCGTAGCGTCCGGTATCACCCTCGGGCCTTCGCAACTCAATTGGAACGGCTCAGCCAAAGGCGGCGCAACAGTCTATCCTGCCAACCTGGTGCAACAAGTGGCTTGCGGCGACGGCCTTACTGTCGGGGGCGTCACGGACGCGGGCCCGTGCGATATCTTCGCGATGAGCCGTAATTACAAGACTCCATTCGTCACCACCTGGACCTTGGGAATGCAGCATGCCTTTTCGGGCAAGTTGTCTTTGGACGTCGCTTATGTAGGTAATCATGGTTCGAAGTTGACAGGCATCCAAGACATTAACCAAGCCGCCCTCGGTTCAAGTCCCAATAATCAGGTTACCCGCCCGTTCTACGCAAAGTTTCCGTACCTGGAATTCATCAACTACTATTCGAACATCTACCGGTCAAATTACAATGGTTTGCAAGCTACCTTTACCGGTCGCAATTACCATGGACTGGATCTTATCGTAGGCTACACGTACGCTCATGCCCTCGATAATCAGTCCTACAATTGGAATCAGTACCTGCCTAAAGACAGCCTTAACCCGAATGGTGAATACGGCAACAGCGATTTTGACATCCGGCACCGTTTCACGCTTTCTGCTACCTACTCGTTCCCCAATATCAAAAGTCCGGCGCAACTGCTGGAGGGCTGGCAGGTCAACGGCATCCTGACACTGCAGAGTGGGCAGCCGTGGCAAGCGTTTGACACAAGTAACGATTTCAGCGGCACGGGCGAATTCGCGGATCGTTGGGATTTCTTCGGTAATCCCGCAGATTTCCAATCTGGAGGATCGCATTCGATTCCTCTGTGCATTGGTCCGGGTGGGCCCCCGGGCAGCCCGGGATGCAGCATCTCATCTCCTGGTGGAGGCACGGTACCCTTGTCGCAGGCGCAAACCACAACACTCTGGAACGGGTGCCTGGCACACACCAACGCCAACACGATTATGTCGCTCAACGCAGCGATCGCCGGCGGAACGGGGGGATGTTACGCAAGCATGAATGGGAAGTCATTTTTGCTGCCCCCGGCATTCGGTACCTTTGGAAATTCGGGGCGCAACATTTTTCGGGACACCGGCTTTCACAACCTGGATTTGTCGATTTCCAAGAACTTCAAATTCAGGGAACGGCTTGGCGTACAATTCCGGGCGGAGATGTTTAACATCACCAATCATCCTAATTTTGCGAATCCCTGGGGCGGAACGAGTGGTTTCGGCGCCGGTGCAACTGCCGATCCCTCCGTCGGCCCATTCGGCTGCGGTTGCGCTACGCCTGACGTCGCGGCGGTCAATCCAGTGGTCGGCTCAGGCGGGGCTCGCGCGATTCAGTTCGGTTTGAAATTCACGTTCTAAGTTTGTTTTGATTTGGGAAAGGGGCCGGAAGAAATTAAGCCGGTCCTTTTTTCGTGTAGCGGAGACGAAATTTCCGGGAGGCTGCTAGCAATGAAACGACGCACTTCAA
The DNA here is from genome assembly GCA_035482155.1 of Verrucomicrobiia bacterium. Classification (GTDB taxonomy): domain Bacteria; phylum Acidobacteriota; class Terriglobia; order Acidiferrales; family UBA7541; genus Acidiferrum. The sequence continues at coordinate 37,195 of DATHRB010000027.1, forward strand.
GTTCAATGGTTATCGGTCTCCTGCTCGCCGCTTCGTTTGTCGTTTTGATGACCGGGTCTTTAATGAATGGGTTTGCGGCGAAGGAGGTTGCCAGAGGCTCGGCGGGCGAAGGTGGCGAAACAGTTGTGACCCAAGCCGATCGCGTGTTCGTGCAAGCCGCGGCGAAACAGGACAGGGAAGAGATCAACAAGTTGCTTGACGCGGATTTTATGTGGACGAACGCGGCCGGAAAAACGGTGACGTGGGCTGAGGTAGTTCGTTCCGTGCCCACGTCGCCCATGGGAGATGAAAGCGACGCAAAAATCGAACACCGCGATTATGGCCAGGTTGTGGCGATTATGAGCGCGCGTGAAAAGATCCACGTGCTGCGGGTATGGGTTAAACGCGGAACGAATTGGAGATTGCTGGTGTATCACGAAGTTTCCCAGGCGGAAACAGCCCAATCTTCTTCCGGCACAGGCGTTGCGGACTGCCAAAATCCCTGCAAGTCCGTGCCTTTTCAGCCCAAAAACGAATCAGAGCAAGCGGTGCTTGCGTCGTGGCAGGCGCTCGAAACTGGTGTGACCAATCATGACGCGTCCGCGTGGTCGCCGCACGTAGATGACAGCTTCGTCACCGTCAGTTCCAGCAGCGATCATCCGGTGTTTAAAGCTGATCGCATCGCCACACTTAATTTGCAGAAGCAGACGGGCTATCCATCGGCGCCGGCGCCGCTGGTTTCCGCGCAGATGTTTGATTTTGGAAATACCATTGTGATGACCTGCTTGCATCAGCCGTATCACGGCAAGCCGGTGCACGTTAGCAGAGTGTGGCTGAAACGAAATGGGCAGTGGTTAATGGCGATAAGTTTTCAGACGACGATTCAGGGAGAGCCTGCGAAGTAGTGGAACGTAGATTTTGTTGGGGATGATCGGAATGCGCGCGTGAGGCGCAAGGGGTTTTGCGTTAGGGCGCAGGTGAAAGTTTGTAGCATCCAAAAAATGAAACAACTAGACCCACCCTAAAAATCGAGGTCGGGCACACTCCGCTTAACTGTAATTTAGCTTCAGTCGCTTACTACTGGATTGCGTAGGGTTCCTACGCCTTCGACGGAAATTTCTACTACATCGCCGGGGACCAGAGGGCCGACGCCTTCGGGCGTGCCGGTGCAGATTAAATCGCCGGGCATCAGGGTCATGATGTTTGAGATGTAATGGATGAGGACATCGAGGGAGAATACAAACTCGCGGGTGTTGCCCTGCTGGCGGACCTGGCCATTCACGCGGGAGGAAACACTCACGCCCTTCCACGGATCGAGGTCGTCCGTGACCAACGGGCCCACGGGGCAAAACGTATCGAAGCCTTTGGCGCGCGCCCACTGATTATCTTTTTTCTGAAAGTCGCGGGCGCTCACATCGTTGACCGCGGTGTAACCAAGAATGTAAGGATGCACATCTTCATTGGGCAACAGTTTGTAACAACGCTTGGCGATCACCACGCCAAGTTCGCCTTCGTGATCGACGCGCTCGGAGATGGATGGGCGACGAATGTCGTGACCGGGGTCCAAGAGGGAAGAGGGCGGCTTAAAAAAAAGGAGTGGCTCTTTAGGAACTTCGGAGCCCATCTCGGCTGCGTGACCGCGATAGTTGCGACCGACGCAAACGATTTTGGAAGGTTGCACCGGAGCGAGCAGTGCGGCTCCCAAGAAAGGTAGCGGTTCAATGTGTTCCGTGGGCACTGATTTTAATTTCCCGACTTGTTCCGGTGGAGTCGACAGTAAGTGCGTGATGTGCTCAACGCCCCTGGAAGATACAACGAGACCGTATCGCGCGCTACCCTTGTAAGTGAAACGGCAATATTTCATCTACTTCCTTCCCCCCATTAATACGAAAGTTGGCACGAAAAGTTTCTGGAGATCACGCGCTTTGATACAGCTTGGTCATCACAAATTCTCGGTGACCCAAAGCTTCAGCGCAGGTCAGACGGCCGTTGCAAGTTCTGATCATGATATCGATCAGGCGATCGCCGGCCTCGTCGAGAGTCATTTCGCGGCGCAGGATGCCGGACACATCGAGATCTATATGCTCGCTCATAGTGCGCGCGGTCTTAGGATTGGCGGTGAGTTTAATGACCGGCTCGATGGGATTGCCGATCACGTTCCCCTGCCCGGTGGGGAAGAGGTGCACAACAAATCCCGCGGCTGCCTGCAGCGTGACGCACTCGGCCGCGGCTGAAGAAGTATCCATGTAATACAGGCCGGGGCCCTTAGCAGGGGATTCAGCGGGCTTCAGCACCTCTATAAATTTTGTCTTGCGACCGATTTTCTGCAAGTTGCCAAAGGCTTTTTCTTCGATGGTAGTTAAACCGCCGGCGATATTTCCTTTGGTGGGTTGAGACTCGGAAAGGTCGCTGGTTTTGTGGCGGTCGATCACTTCTTGATAGGCGTTAAAAACTTTCATGAATCGTTCTTTCACTTCGGGCGTCGCGGCCCGGCTGGCGCACACGATTTCCGCGCCGGTTAATTCGGAAGTTTCGCCGAAACAGGTTGTGGCGCCGAGGGGATCGAGTTTGTCGATGAGATTCCCGACCGTGGGGCAAGATGCGAGGCCCGAGGTGGTATCGCTTTCACCGCACTTGGTCGAAACGAAAAGTTCCTTGAAGGAGCAGGATTCGCGTTGTTTTTCGGAGGCCCATTGTACAAATTCCTGTGCTTTGCGCGAAGCGGCGGCGATTGTGTTGATGTCGCCGTGGCCTTCGATGGAGAAGCCGGCTACCGGCTTGCAGGTTTTGGCGATTCCTTCGACTACTCGGCCGGTCCAGCTCGGCTCGATGCCGATGACAACGCAGGCTGCAACATTCGGATTGCTGCCGGTGCCGATCAGCGTGCGGAAATGTAGTTCCAGATCTTCGCCGAACTGCAAACGTCCATAGGCATGAGAAAGGGCCAGCGTTCCTTTAATGTTATTGGCGACGGCTTCAGCGCTGGCGTTAGACAAATCGTCGAGCGGGAGAATAACAACATGATTGCGTATGCCTACTCGACCGTTCTCGCGCCGATATCCGAAAAAGGAGTGCTGCGCCACGTTTACCACCTCTTGGTTTTCAGATTGTGCACGTGAACATGGCGGCCCTGGCCGACATCCGCGACGATGCGACCGACATCATGTCCATACTTCAGCACGGTATCGCCGACTTTGAGGTCACGAAGGGCGATCTTGTGACCAAGCGGCACAGCATCAAGAGACTTGAAACGAATGGTCTCGTCGGTTTCCATGATCCAACCGGTGACTTCTTTTCCTGGCTGGACGTCTTCGACAACCACGACGCCAACGCTGTCGGCTTTGTCGTGCACGATGAAATCAGTAGGCATTAAATTCTTTCCCCTAGGACAATTGCGCTGCCAAGTTAGTGTGGTGCCCTCACTGACCGACGTCTTTTCTCATCAATAATCGCATGACTTCGGCGGCCGCTTTTGTAACTTCGTCGCGCAAAAGCGTCTCGGCCAACGAAGCGTCGCCTTTGGTGATGGCCGCAAGCATCGCTCGCAGACCTCGAATGCTTTCTTTCCAACGCTTTTCAGAACGTCGCGGATGTCCCAGGCCTAGCGCGCGCCATCGCCAGATGCGCACGTGCAGTGTGCCAATCATGGATGAGAGTGTTTCGCTCTCTGCCCCCTGAAATAAAACCTCGTAGAAGCGATTCTTAGCTTCAAGAATAATGGTCGGATCGCCGTTTTCGTAGGACTGGGCGGTAGCTTTCAAGGCTTGCTCAAGAAGTTTTTTCTGTGCAGCGCCGGCATTTTCGGTGAAGAGACGCGCGGCCAGTCCTTCGAGCACCGCGCGAATCGAATACAGATCCTTCGCTTCCGCGAGCGTTAATTCGCGAACGACTGGGCCTTTGTTGGGGATATTGGCGACCAGCCCTTCCGATTCCATTTGGCGAAGAGCTTCGCGAATCACCGTTCGGGAGACGCCCATCATGGCGATCAGTTCGCGTTCGATCAAACGCGAGCCCGGGGCGAGGCGCCCAGCAATGATGGATTGGCGCAACTCATCGAGCACCTGGCGACGCAGCGGGGCGGCGGATCTCTCTATAAAGGATAGCGGCGCGGTTGACGGCAAATGGCTTGACTGTTGCATCATCCCGTAATACGGTACTATCAGATTTGCGCGTTTGCAAGAAATTGTTCCGCTTTCCAGAGCAAGCGATCTTTCGAAAGGGCAGTGATGAGTGACAAGCCGGTAAAAGCAGGGATCGTGGGGCTAGGGCGTTGGGCCAAAGTGCTCACCAAGGCGTCGAAGAAATCGAAGCTGCTCGAGATTGTCGCGGGATACAGCCGTTCGGAAGAGAAAAGAGCAGCTTTTGAGCGGGAACTTGGGGTTCGAGCGGCCCCGAGTATGCAAGCGATACTCAGCGACCCGGAAATTCGAGGCGTGATTCTTACGGTGCCCAACGAGCAGCACCTGCCAATGGCGCGCGAGGTGGCGAAAAGCGGGAAGCACGTGTACACCGAGAAGCCTATCGCCAGCACTCTCGAGGATGGTTTGGAAATCGCGGCGTTGCAGCAAAAATACGGCATCACTGTCACGGTGGGCCACAGTGCACGGTTGATGGCTGGAATTCGGAAAATTGGCCAGGCCATTGCAGCGGGAGAGTTGGGGCGCGTGGCGTTCATTGAAGCAAACTTTTCGAACGAACGCGCATTGGAGCTGACTCCCAAGACGTGGCGCTGGTACAAAGATAAAGCGCCCGGGGGGCCGCTGTCGCAACTGGCGATTCACCAATTCGACGTGATGCAATATCTGGGCGGGGAAGTGATTTCCGCCAGTTCCATTGCCTCGAAACTGTCTCCCGTGGGCGCCGAAGTAGACGATCAATCGATGACGCTGCTGAAATTTGCGGATGGAAAAATCGGCTATGTAGGTTCGTGCTGGACTTCACCGGGAGTTTTTGCGGTGCGCGTTTTCGGGTCCAAAGGATTGATGCATTATGAGATTGATTTCGGCTCCTGGGACACACCGGATAAATTACACGAGAGCTCCACGCTATACATTCAAAGGGACAAAGACGGATACGGCCGCCGTGAAGAGCTGAAAGTGCCGCCTAGCGATATGTTTCGCACGGAACTGGAGCTGTTTGCGGAGAGCTGCAAAACAGGCAAACCTAATGAGTTGACCGCGGAAAATGGAAACGCTGCAGTGGCGATTGTCAATGCCGCGCTGCGCTCCATCGAACGCAAGGGGCAAGAGGTGGCAATTTCCGAGGCGATGGAATCGGCGCGAAACGCAAACGCGAATAAGGCGCAACATGTTGCCTAGCCGTTATTTCGTGGAATTAACGCAGCCGGAAATTGCGGAACAATTAAAAAAGAATCCGCTGGTGATTTTGCCGGCCGGCAGCGTGGAGCAACATGGGCCGCATCTTCCCACGGGCACGGATATTTTTGCCGCCAATGTGATCGCTCATGCTGTGGCTGAGCGCATGGATGGATTAGTTTTGCCGGGCGGGCCGCTGGGTGTTACGCCGCTGCACATGCCCTTCGAGGGCACGATTACGTTGACGGCGGAGACGTTTATGCGCGTGGTCACGGAGACGGCCGCGTCAACGGCGCAGCATGGCGCGAAATACCTGCTGATTCTGAATTGGCATGAGCTGAATATTCCGCCGCTGGGCGTAGCGGCCGAAACGTTGCATCGTGATTTTGGAATGACAGTGCTGACCGTGCAAGCCTGTTTTGTGGCGGAGGAGTTGTTCGGGAAAGAATGCAACGGGCTTACGCACGGCGGGGAAATTGAAACGCTGGCAGTGATGGCGCATCGGCCGGAATTGGTGCATCTGGAGCGCATCGATAATTCATCGGACCACGCGCACGGAAAAAAGATTGATGGTTTGCGGCGCACGCGCAGTTACCAACCGGTGCTTACTGACGTGCGTTCCATAGCGCCTACCGGCTGGTATGGCAGCCCGCAACACGCCACGCTGGAAAAAAGCGCGCGGATGTTGCAAGTGGTGGCTGATTCGATTGCGAAAGAAGCCAACGAAGTGTTTAGGCAGCTGGACATACTTCAAGGCGGCGTTGCGGAAATGAAGAATTCAAAAGGACGCAATAATGGCGCGCGTTTTTAAGGAGGGCGCGGCAAAATCGCTTGGCCTGCCTGGCCGCACGGCGCTGGAGATTGTTTCGGGCGAAGGGGGCGCTTCCGGAATTACACTCCGGAAGGTAGAGATTCCGGTTCCTGCGACTGGCGATTCACCGAGAAGTCGTCACGCGCACAACGATTTTGAAGAATGCATTTACGTTCTCGCTGGTGAGGGAGTGACGGAAGCAGATAGCGGAAATTACGCGTTGAAGACTGGCGATGCGATTGTGATTCCTTCCGGTGAAAAGCACGCTACGAGAAACATCGGAACCGCGCCGCTGGTTCTTTTGTGTTTTTTTCCTGTTGGCGATATCCGGCAGGGAACCGCTGAACCAGGTGTATCGTCGGAGGACGCCGCCAAGCGATGAGTGTGGACGTCCTTTGCCTGCGCCCGAGAATTGATTTTGAGCGTGCCAATGCGTTGCCGGCTGCCCCATTGACGGTCGCTTATCACGAGCCGAATGATGCAGACGTGATTTCGCTGATGAAGGAAGCGCGCGCGCTGGTGATCCCCGCCGTTGGACCGAAACTCAATCCCGCAATGTTTGCGAATACCACGGTGAAACTGGTGCAGGTGACCGGCGCAGGAGTCGATCGCCTGGATTTGCCGTTGCTGATAAGGATGGGCATCGCGGTGGCGAATGTTCCGGGCGGGAGCAACAAAGCGATCGCGGAGTATGCGGTTAGCACGGCTTCTGTGTTGCTGCGGCGATTTGCTTGGGCCGATGCGGAAATTCGTGCCGGCAATTATCAGAGTGTTCGGGCGCGCTTGGTAAGCGACAATCTCTCCGGCCTGGACGGATTGTTAGTGGGCGTGATTGGTCTCGGCACGATTGGCTTGGCGGTGGCGCAAGCATTCCATCGTGGGGGCTGCCGGATTTGTTACTGCGATCCCGCGCCGCGTGATGCTGCCGCGGCTCGCGCACTCGACGCAGAGTCTTTGTCGTTGGACGAGCTAATGAAGTCGGCGGATGTGGTGACACTGCATGTTCCGCTGCAACCGGCGACGCGCGGGCTCATCAGTGGTCGCGAGCTTGGAGAAATGAAACCGGGAGCGATTTTGATTCAGGCTTCACGCGGCGGCATCGTTGATGAAGCAGCTTTGGCGCAGGCGCTGACTTCTGGACATTTGGGTGGCGCGGCAATCGACGTCTACGATACGGAGCCTCCCACGGCGGACAACGTGCTGCTATCGCTCACGGGAGATGCAGCACGCCGAGTTTTATTCACATCACACATCGCCGGTGTTACGCGACAGGCTACTGAAAATTTGTTTCGTTCTGCTTGGCGCAATGTTGAGCAATTCATTCTTAAAAACGAACTGCCTCAGAATCGCGTGCAATGAAGGGTGATGAGTTTGCGGCGACCGAACCGAGGAAAACCAAGGTGAGCAGCGACGCAGCATCCACACCGCCGGGCAGACCGCTGCGTCGGCCGTGGTACCGCATTCTTTACGTACAAGTCCTCATTGCCATTTGCATCGGAATATTAATCGGAAGATTTTTCCCGCACGGCGGCATCGCGCTGAAGCCTCTCGGTGACGTGTTTGTGGCGCTGATTCGCATGATGATCGCCCCGGTTATTTTTTGTGTGGTAGTGCAGGGAATTGCGTCGGTTGGAGACTTAAAAAAAGTGGGGCGCGTAGGAGTGAAAGCGCTGGTGTACTTCGAGGTGGTCTCCACACTAGCGCTAATCACCGGAATCATTGTCGCGATTATCGTGCATCCGGGAAGCGGATTGAATCTCGATCCGCGGTCGCTGGATCCCAAAGCCATTGCTACTTATGTTGGGCGCGTCAAGGACACTGGCATTGTTCCGTTTTTGGTTGGCATCGTGCCAAGAACCTTGGTAGATGCCTTTGCGGGCGGGGACGTTTTGCAGGTGTTGTTGGTTTCTATTTTGACTGGCTTTTCAATTTCACGGCTCGGGGCGCTTGGAGAAAGAATCGCGCGTGCGATAGGCGCGCTCACCAAAGTTGTTTTTGGAATTATCCGCATTATTGTCAAAGCGGCGCCGCTGGGCGCTCTTGGCGGAATGGCCTTTACGGTCGGCAGCTACGGGTTAGGATCGTTGTCGAGTCTCGCGAAATTGATCGGTACGTTTTATCTTACCAGCATTGTTTTTGTGGTAGTGATTCTGGGGAGCATCGCGGCGCTGACGGGTTTTTCCATTTTTCGTTTTATTGCGTATATCAAGGATGAACTTCTTATCGTGCTAGGGACCAGTTCGTCCGAAACGGTTTTGCCGGACATGATGCAGAAGCTTGAACGTTTGGGCGCATCGCGATCCATCGTCGGCCTGGTGTTCCCGACCGGCTACAGTTTCAACACCGACGGGACAAATATTTATTTAACGCTGGCGGTGATTTTCTTGGCGCAAGCCACCAACACTCATCTGGCAATCGGCCAGATCGTAGGGATTTTGTTGTTCGCGATGATCGCTTCGAAGGGGGCTTCCGGGGTTACGGGAACGGGATTTGTTACCCTGGCGGCAATTCTTACGGCGGTGCCGTCGATTCCGATTCAGGCGTTGGCAATTTTGGTGGGCATCGACAAATTCATGAGCGAATGTCGCGCGTTGACAAACGTAATCGGGAACGGCGTCGCAACGATTGTGGTGAGCCGTTGGGAAGGCGAACTGGACACTGCGAAACTGGGCGATACGATGGCGAATCCAACCGAAAGCGGGGGCGCGGCTACGCTATAGTCTTCATTGCAGCGCAACGGTCGTGCCGGAGAAGTTACTGTGCGGCTTGAGTATTCAAGTTGCGCACTAGCCAGGGAATAATCACCTGCTTGAAAATGACAGGATCGGGCCAAACTTTTACTTGGCGTCCGAGATGGCCGCCTTGGGGATTGATCCACGCTTCTTTGGGGACATCGCCGCTGCTCAAAATCATGTAGGCGTCAGAGATGGGCACTTGCGTGTCCAATGCTCCGGCAATAATCAGCATCGGCGAAGTAGGCTTGCCGATGAGCCCTTGCTTGACCAGAGACATCTTGGGGAAAATTACGGATAAATCTTCAATCGAGTTTGCGCCTTCGTAGATGGACATTAATGCGGGCACCAGGCCGAATAAATATTCGCGATTGCCCAAAGTTTTATTCACGAGAAAATCCTTTTGAAAGGTCGCGTCCGCGAGCGGGGATTGCGCGACCACGCCTTTTAGTCGGGCATGTTCAATGATCGCGAGTTTAGTGGCCCAATAGGCGCCGAAGCTCTGGCCGTCCACTCCGATCCTGGTTTTGTCGACTTCCGGGCGAGTTTGTAAATAATCGATCACTCGCGAAAACATGCGCTCCGAAGTTTCGCTGGCTTTGATGGGAGCTTGTCCCGTGCCGGGCGAATCTATGCCGATAAATCCAATTCCAAATGGAAGAACCGCGCCAAAGTTTTCGGAGAGGTCTTCTTTGCGGCTATCTAGACCGCTGATGGCGATGACGACCGGAACCGGACCTTTCACATTTTTTGGCAAGCGAAGATAACCGATGATTTCCGAACCTTCGAACGGAATGTGAACTACTTCGAGCTGATTCTCCTGCAACCTGGTGTGAGCAAGAAAAGCTTCCAGCGCTTTGGCGTAGGCGCGTTTTTTTCCGGCAGAAGCTGGCACCGGCCATCGCCCAAAAGAATAAAGCCGCCAGGCGCGCACGTAGAGGGCGCTGGCCTTCGCTGGATCGGAAGCTTCCGCAGCTTTAGCCTGAGCCATGTAACGGTCGGCAACGGCGCTGAATCCAGCGGCCCATTCGTCGTTATCGGTGCTGTTGATTTTCGAGAAAGCCTCGCGTACATCGGTAGGATCGAGACCGATCAATGGGTACATTCCGTTTTCGGCGCGCTTTATAGCTTCTGCTTTGATTTCTTCGAGAGTGCGTTCTTTCTGTTGCGCTTGAATTGTGGTCCCACAAAATAAGCTGGTGCAAAATGCCAACCACAGAAACGCGGTTCGTCGTACGCATGCCTTTACAACGCTCATATGTTTTCGCACCTTAGTCGATCAATTTTAGATATTCAGCCGGCCTGACATTCCGTAGCAACTATTTCCTCGGTTCTATTTTCCGCCGGACGCTTTCTTCAACGCGGTGTTGTAAAACGACGGGTCATAATATTTCTCGACGCCGGGAGGATGGCCGCCCCACTGGCCTTCCATTTCGGCGCGCAATTGCAAAACATTTTTGAACCCGTCGAGATCCAGCGCTGCACCCTTCTCGAATCCTCCCGGCGCGTTCACGCTGGACTCATATGTGGCCGCGGCAATTTCTGGCTTCATATGAAATTCGCTGATCCATAGGTCGATGACCTGCTGCTTGTTTGCGGGATCCATTAACCAGAAATGCGCCTCGATAATAGCGGCGAGATAATTGTCGAGATTTTCTTTATTGTCCAGCGCCCATTTTCGTTGCGAGAAATATCCAGCGCCCTGATACGGTCCGATGACGTCCTGAACCTTGGCGAGGCTTACAAATCCCTCTTGCTTCGCGGTGATTAGCGCAGGAGGCCCGAGCATCGAACCCGCGTATTCTTTGTGTTCCCGCATGGCAATCAGCCGCTGAGGGGTACCGCCGACGGGTTTCATTTCGTAATCGCGCACGACTTGGAGTCCCTTCGCCAAAAGAATTTTCTTCAATTGTAAAGCGTATGCGGTGTTAGGAGCGTCCACGATCAGTGTTTTGCCGCGGAGCTGTTCGAGCGATTTAATCTCTGGCTGCACCACCAATTCATTTTGCGAACCTTCGCCGCCCATGAGGATAACCATGTCCTGGTGAGCGAGCTCGACCATGGCAACAGCGTTGTCTACCGCCAGATAAGCGAGATCGCCATTTCCACTGGCCAGATTGCTGCGCAAAACATCGGAGCTGGGTAGATTTTCCGTTTGGGCGGAGACGCCGTGTTTTGCGAAGTAGCCCTGCCTCTCCGCGATGACGAATTGCACCGGCTTTCCAAGCAGCGTCAGCAATTTGATTTTTTTCGGGGCAGTGGTTTGCACCGTTAGCGACATGCTCGTCAGTAGAAGTGCCGCCACTACCGGCAACCCAACGCGTCGTTCCAGGTTCATCAAAAATCCTCCTTCGGTCCGGAGAAGGCGATTGCTACGCCGCGCCTTCATTCAACCTATTCAGAGACCATTCCGCGACGGGCAGGGGATCGAGTATCGGCTTGCCAAGATTGGGGCAGCTCAGCGCATAGAGTCCAGTATCGGTGGCCGCCCAAATCACGTTGCGATCCCATTCGATAAATACATTGTCGACGGTGCGATCATAACTGCCGAATTTTTCCAGGTCACCACCTTGTGGCGGAACGAAGTAGGCGACTTCTTCGGGGCGATAAAGATTGCCGATGTCGTAGCAGCGCAGACCGGCAATGAAATAGGAATAGGCAATAAAATCCTGACGCGGCTTACCCGGCGCCTTCAGATGCGGCGGATTGTGCGCGCCAAATCGTCCGCGCTTGAAACAAAAATCGCGATATGGAGCCTCTGGCGGCGGGACTGGGCGCGGAAGTTGTGCTACCGGGACTGGATGCTCTTCGTCACGAATATCGATAATCCAGTTGGGGAGAAAAATCTGGTTGCAATCGGAATTGGTGGTTTCTCCGTTGGTGAGCACAAAGCCGCGGTCTAGAACTCCGCAATAAATGGTGTGGAACGCGATGCCCATTCCGGAGTACTGCGCGGGTGGTTCGAATCGGCCGACTTCCCGTTGCTTTTTCGGGTCGCTCAAATCAAGAATGATAAAACCGTTGCAGCCGAAAGCTCCGTATCCGCGATTACCGCCGTCTTCCAATTTTTTGGGGACATAGACGGGACCGTGCAGCCCTGCGAAGGGAGTCTGGTCTTTGGCGACTTTTGGCGGCAGCAGTTTCGACCAGATCCACTTGTTGTACTCGGCCTCCTCCCCTTTACGCGAGCCGGGCACCCACCACATGGAGACCTCCGAGACATTGCTGGGATCGGAGGTGTCCACGATCATGTTGCCGTTGACGAGCTGCCGAAAGTAGGACGGTTGATGGATGAAAGTCTCATCGGGAGCGGTGTCCAGATAAGCGTACTTGCCGCCATCGTAATAATTGCGGTGGGTGCCCTGACCTGTCGCGCCAGTGCTGAACTCCGATAGCTTGACGATGCTTGAAGGGTCGGTGACGTCGTAGAACCTTACCCCGCGTAAGCCTTTGAAATTCTTGCGCTTGTCGTCGAGGTGGGGGTCGTCATACTTGCCATTGGGGGCCTCGGGAGTGGAGTCTGTAATCGGTGTCTGTGAACCAGTCATCAAAATCCACTTTTTCAGGTCTTTATTGAACGCGACCTGGACCTGGTTACCCTGGAAGCCGCCTTTGTTGAACATTACCGGCTTTCTGACGTCGCTCAGGTCGATGACATCGCCCTGCTGGAACATATAGCGGCGGTTTCCGATGGACATCATTTGCATCTTGCCATTACGGGATTGGCCGGGCATGAAGTGGGCGAGGATCTCCATGTTGTGGATATACATCCTACGGTCAAGATACGAAAGGCTTTGCGGCGTGGGGTGGCCATGATGGTCGGCCCACGCAGCGACGTTCGAACCGGCAAGGAGCACAGAGGCGCCCGCAGCGCCACGAATGAATTCCCTGCGGGTCGGTTTCGTGCCTCCCTCGAGCAATGCCGTCCCTGACTTGGACGGACTGGTCTTCGCTGTGGGCCGGGGCATTTTCATTTAGACTCCATGAGTGGCTAATAGGTCTGACCGCTGTACCACTTTTGCGGGCCAAGGGTCAAGAACTTTAATCGTTTCTATGAAAGTTTTAGTTGCTTCTTTTCCTATGGTGTCTCTTGGGGTATAGTGGTCGGACCTTGTTCGTCGAGGTACAAGTGGTTCCCCGGTATCAAAAAGTCGGTGCCCAGCATTTTCCACCGCGAGTGCGAGACTCAGCGGGAGTTTCCGCCTGAGCGTACTACGTTGCGACCGACTGTTGAGCCACAGGACCGACGCCTCTTGGATTACCTTTATCGGCGTCGGCATCAGGGCCGGGACTTCTTGGTTGGTCGGACCTTAATACCAAGGGTTCGTACTGAGGAGACTCGGTTGGAGATCGGCTATGTATAAGATCGTTCAAACTTCCCGCCTTTATGAACAAATCGTGCAGCAAATTGAAGCCTCCATCAACAGCGGCCAACTAAAGTTAGGTGACCAGCTACCAGCTGAGCGCGATTTGGCCCAGCAGTTTGGCGTAAGTAGAACCGCAGTGCGCGAGGCGGTTAAAACGTTGCGTGAAAAAGGCTTGGTGGAAGCGCACCCGGGCCGGGGCACGTTTATTACGAACGGTAGCTCGCACTCCATCTGGCAGTCGCTAGATCGCATGATCCGCGACGGCCAACCTGAAGCCATGGTGCACCTGGTGGAAGTGCGCGAAATTCTGGAACCGGAAATCGCTTCGCTGGCGGCAGCGCGCGCTGAGAAAGATGATATTGCGGCCATGCGTGAAGCCGTCGAAGCCATGGACAACAGCAAGACCGAACCAGAAGCGTTCATCGAAGCCGATCTTGATTTTCATCTGGCTCTCGCGGAGGCTGCTTCCAATCCCCTGATTCTGTCGCTGATTGACTCGATCGTAGGAGTGCTGCGCGAACAGCGCATGGGCATCTTCGCCGTCGAAGGCGGCCCTGAGCGAGGCCAGTATCACCACAAGAAAATTCTAGATGCCGTGGAGCATCGCGATTCAAACGGCGCACGCGCCTCCATGCGCGCACATCTGCGGCAAGTGCGCGAGGATTCAAGTCGTTCACCACGCAGCGGCGATTCCAACTTCACCAAACTAAATCTGTAAGCGACCTTTTCTGACAGTGGGAGACCGGCTAGACATGGCAAATCTGGGTTTCGTCGGGTTAGGCGTGATGGGCAGCGAACTGGTGAATCGCCTGCTAAGCAAAGGCCATTCAGTGCTTGGTTACAATCGCACGCGCTCAAAGGGTGAGTGGCTGGTTAAAAGAGGGATGAAGTGGGCGGATTCTCCTCGCGCTGTTGCGACCGGGTCCGATGTAATTTTTTCGATGGTCACGAATTCCGCGGCGTTGGCGTCCATCACCGATGGCCCAGAAGGAATTCTTGCCGGCCTGGCCCCAGGAAAAATCTTCGCTGACATCAGCACGGTCAGCCCGGCATTCAGCCGCGAAGTAGCAGCGAAAGTGCGCGCTAAAGGCTGCGACATGGTGGACTGCCCAGTCTCCGGCAGCGTCATCACGCTGCAAGACGGCAAGCTTTCGGTAATGGTGGGCGGACGCGCGGAAACTTTCGAGAAGATCAAGCCGCTGCTGCTGGATATCGGCCCGAAAGTTACCTACGTTGGCGACAACGGCTTAGCGCTAGTGATGAAGATAGCGGCGAATCTAAGTCTCGCGGTGCAGATGCTGGCTTTCTCCGAAGGCGTGTTGCTCGCCGAGAAAAGCGGAATTAAGCGGGAAGTAGCGGTCGATGTTCTGATTAACAGCGCTGTCGCGTCGCCGATGATTAAATATCGCGGTCCGTTTGTGCTGCAATTACCTCCGGAAGCGTGGTTCAACGTCAACATGATGCAAAAAGACATGCTGCTGGCGCTGGAACTTGGGCGCCAAGTGGACGTGCCCATGCCGACGACCGCGATTTCGAATGAATTTTTGACGGCCGCGAGAGCGATGGGATTAGTCGAGCAGGATTTCGCGGTAGTGTTCGACGTTCTGGCGCACATGTCCGGGGTGAAGCGATGAGCCCTGTCATTAATAAAGGGAAGAAACGCGAAGCCCAGAAGCCTGAAGTGAAAAGCACCGCAGCGAAAACGGTTGAAGCGAAAAAGCCTGAAACAAAAAATTTAAATGGGACGAGAGCGTCGAAGCCCGAAGTGGAGCGCGCTCTGCGAATGTACCGGCGGATGCTGATGATTCGCTTGTTCGAAGAACAGGTGAATGAATTGTATACACGCGCATTAATGCCCGGCCTAGCGCATTTGTACGTAGGGGAAGAGGCGATAGCGGTGGGAATTTGCGAAGCGCTGCGTGATGACGACTACATTACCAGCACGCATCGCGGACATGGTCACTGCGTGGCTAAAGGCGCGGCTCCCAATCGCATGTTCGCTGAACTGTTGGGCAAGGAAGCGGGTTACTGCAAAGGAAAAGGCGGGTCGATGCACATTGCCGACCCCGCGACAGGAAACCTGGGCGCAAATGCAATTGTCGCGGGCAGCGCGGGGATCGCGACGGGCGCGGCGTTTTCCGCAAAGCATAAAGGTAAAGGGCAAGTGGCGGTGTGTTTTTTTGGTGAAGGAGCGTTGGGCCAGGGCGTGGTCTACGAAGTGATGAACCTGGCCGCGCTGTGGAAGTTGCCAGTGATTTATGTCTGCGAAAATAATATGTACAACGAATACACGCATTTTTTGGAGACCACCGCTGGGGACATTTTGAGCCGCGGGCCGGCGTTTGGAGTACCTTCAGAAAGTGTCGACGGACAAGATGTTACTGCTGTGTATCAAGTGGCCAGCCGTTTGGTGAAGCGCGCGCGCGACGGCGAAGGCCCCTCCTTTTTGATGTGCAATACCTACCGCTACACCGGCCACCACGTTGGGGACATAAGCCGCGAGTATTACCGCTCCAAGCAGGAGGAGCACCATTGGAAGACCGAGCGCGATCCCTTGAAATTGTTCGCAGAAAAATTAATCGCGCAAAAACTGACCGACCCTGCGTCGCTGGTGAAACTGGAAGACGAAGTTCGCGCGGAAATGAAGGCGGCGGTTGATTTTGCGATCACGGCGCCATATCCGAATGCCGACAAAGTGGAGCAAGACGTTTATGCCTGAACTCGCGGAACCCGCAGTAGAGCGGGAGCTGACGTTCGCGCAGGCGGTGCGCGAGGCGCTTGCAGAAGAGATGCGCCGCGATCCCACGGTTTGCATCATCGGCGAAGACGTCGCGGAGGCTGGCACGCCGTTTAAAGTGCTCTCGGGATTGGTGGAAGAATTTGGCAAGGAGCGGGTAATCGACACGCCGATTTCTGAAGCGGGATTTACTGGTGTGGGCGTGGGCGCGGCAATGACCGGAATGCGCCCGGTGGTGGACATTATGTTTGGAGATTTTTTGACGTTGACCATGGACCAAATGGTCAATCAAGCCGCCAAAGTTCACTACATGTCCGGGGGAAAATGGAAAGTTCCCATGGTGTTACGCACGACGCTAGGTGCGACCCGACGCTCGGCGGCGCAACATTCGCAATCATTGCATGCTTGGTTCAGTCACGTGCCGGGACTGAAGGTGGTGTTGCCTTCAACTCCTTACGACGCGAAGGGATTGCTAAAAACGGCCATTCGCGACGATAACCCGGTGGTATTTTTCGAAGACAAGATGATGTACAAAACGAAAGGGCCGGTGCCGGAAGGGGATTACACCATTCCGTTCGGTGTGGCGGACGTCAAGCGTGAAGGCACGAACATCACCATCGTGGGCACCAGCAGCATGGTGCAAGTTGCGCTGGGCGCGGCGGCACTGCTGGAGGAAATCGGCATTAGCGCCGAAGTGATTGATCCGCGTACCACCTGGCCGCTCGACGAGGCTACGCTAATCGCGTCGGTCAAAAAAACATCGCGCGCGATTGTGGTGGACGAAGGCTATGGACGTTATGGAGTGACTGCGGAAATCGCGTCCGTGATTGCTGAAGGCGCGTTTTTTAATCTCGAAGCTCCCGTGAAACGCATGGGCGCGATGCACGTTCCAATTCCGTTTTCTCCCCCGCTGGAAGATGTAACCGTTCCCACCGAACAGACGGTATTCGAAGCCGCACGCAAACTTTGCGGCAAAGCCTGAACAGCAGCACAGGAGGCACATCGTGGCGCTAAAAACTTACGGAGCGATGGCGGTCGATTGGGAAAATCGAATTGATTTTGATCGCTTGCGCACGGAACGCCTGGCTCGCGCCAAAGCGCTATTGGCGAAATCCGACATGGGCGCGCTGTTGTGTTTCGACATGAACAATGTGCGCTACTTGACCGCGACGCACATTGGCACCTGGGCGCAAGACAAGATCAGCCGCTTCGCTCTATTGCCGCAAAATGATGAGCCAATTTTGTGGGACTTTGGCTCTGCGGCCCGTCACCACCAACAAAATTGCCCTTGGCTCGGCGAGCGCTCACGGCCGGGTATTCCGCTTTTGCGCGGCGCGATGTCGCCGGAGATGGGCCGCGCCGAAAATGTGGCCAAAAAAATAAAACTTGAGCTGGAGATGCGCGGGTTGCTGAAGCAGCCGCTAGGCATCGATGTGGTCGAGCCGCCGATATTGTTCGCGCTGCAAAAGGAAGGCATCACCATTGTGGATGGACAACAATTGATGTCCGACGCGCGGGTGATCAAGACGCAGGATGAAATTTCATTGCTGAATCATTCCGCGATGATGGTGGACGCGGCGTACGACGAATTATATCGGGCGATGAAACCAGGTATGAGCGAAAACCAGGCGGTCGGCTTGGCCAGCAAAGTTTTGTATGACCTGGGCTCGGAATATGTGGAAGCGGTCAATGCGATTTCGGGCGAGCGCTGCAATCCGCACCCACATGTTTTTTCCGATCGGGTGCTGCGACCCGGCGATCCGGTTTATTACGACATTTTGCATTCCTACATGGGCTATCGCACGTGTTACTACCGGTGCTTCACCATCGGCTATGCGTCGCACGCCATGATCGATGCTTATAAGCGCTGCCGCGATTATCTGGACGCCTCAATTTCTCTGATTCAGCCGGGACGCACTACCGCGGAAATCGCGTCAGTGTGGCCGAAAGCGGAAGAGTTTGGTTTCCCCGACGAAGAAGCGGCGTTCGCGTTGCAGTTCGGACATGGAATTGGCCTGGCGATTTGGGAAAAGCCGGTGATCAGCCGGATGGTTTCGCTCGAGCACTCGCACGAAATTAAACCCGGAATGGTTTTTGCGCTGGAGACATTTTGGCCCTCGAAAGATGGCTGGAGCGCGGCGCGCATCGAGGAAGAAATTGTGGTGACGGCGACCGGTCATGAAGTTATCACCCGGTTTCCCGCCGAAAAATTAATGGTAGCCGGCGCCCACTATCACACCGTGGACGGCCCGTTGGCGACCACGCGCGAGAATGAAGCTGCTCCGAGCAAGCATGTGGTGAGCATGGTGGAAGCCAGCGCAAAAAGGGAGGGCGTCGCCGCTACGGACTGATAGTCCGTCTAAGCCGCTGAAAAATCTATGGCCATCAGTGTGGTAATGCCCGCGCTTGAAATGGCGCAGGAAACCGGGAAATTGCTGGCGTGGCGGAAAAAAGAAGGCGAAGCGGTGAAGAAAGGTGAGCCGCTGCTCGAAATCGAAACCGATAAAGCGGTGGTTGAAATTGAGTCGCCGGGAGATGGCTTTCTTGCGGGAATTACTGCACATGAAGGAGCGGTGATTCCAGTTGGTGAAACGATCGCATGGCTGGTGGTAGTTGGGGAAAAAGCGCCGGAGGCGAAACCACCGGCGATGCCGTCAGCAAGGGCTACTAGCGCTGCACACGCGGCAGAGCGTGCTGCTGCTCCGGCCAGGGGTGCAGCGGCTGCTGGGGCGCCAGCACAAACAGCTGTACAAATTTCGCCTAAAGCGCGGCGGCTCGCAAAAGAGTTGGGCGTCGAGACTAGTGGCTTGAGCGGAAGCGGCCCGGACGGAACTATAACCGCAGAAGACGTGCAAGCTGCCGCAAATGCGAAGAAATCTGCTCCCACCTCGTCGACCGCGTCACCCGCTTCGTCGTCCGGCGCCCAGGCAGGTGAATCGCTGAGTCAAATCGCGCGGCTGATGGCCGAGCGAATGACGCAGAGTTGGACCACCGTTCCGCATTTCTTTTTGACGCGCGATGTGGATTGCACGGAATTGATGGCGGCCCACAATCGGCTTGGTCCTACCGTTGAAAAATCCAATGGCGCGAAGCTGACCATTACTGATCTGCTGATCGCGGCGGTTGCGCGCGCTCTCACGAAGCACCCGATCATGAATGCGAGTTGGACCGGGACGGGTATCCGTCACAATCCGGAAATAAATATCAGCCTGGCGATGGCCGTAAAAGACGGCGTGGTTGGCGCCGTGATTCACAAAGCGGATTCCGCGAAGCTTGGCGACATCGCCGCGCAACGGCGGGACCTAACGGAGCATGCCCGAGCCAATCGATTGCGTCCCGCGGATATTTCGGGCGGCACATTCACCATTTCAAATTTGGGCATGTACCAGGTGGATGCGTTTGTCGCGATCATCACGCCGCCGCAAGCCGGGACGCTAGCGGTTGGCACGATTGCCGACCGCGTCGTGGCGCTAAAGGGCAAGCCCGCGGTCCGGCCGATGATGACCATGACGTTATCCAGCGATCACCGTGTGCTCGACGGTGCGCGCGCCGCGGAATTTCTTACTACCTTAGTCGAAGCAATTCAAAAACCCGATGGATGGCTCGGTGAATAGTTTTACAGGGCACGAACCCGCCCCGGTTTCCCAAGCTATATTGCAGCCGACTGTGCCCGCGAGGGTTGTCACTGCCCGGAAGAAACCGTTCTACGCGGGTCTGTCATTCCAAGTACTGTTAGCCATTTTGCTGGCCATTTTGTTGGGGCACTTCAGTCCCGCCAGAGCTGTCGCACTCAAGCCTTTGGGCGATGCATTCATTCGCTTGATCACCATGATTATTACGCTGGTGATTTTCTGCACGGTGGTCACTGGAATCGCCGGCATGGAAGACATGAAAAAGGTGGGCCGCGTCGGCGGAAAAGCGTTGCTGTATTTCGAAACGGTATCCACGGTGGCGCTGTTGATTGGATTGATTGTCGGCAACGTGGTGCAACCCGGAAGCGGATGGAACATAGATGCCAAGACGCTCGATCCGAAAGCGATCGCCGATTACGCGGGGCCGGCGAAGACGCAAAGTGTCGCAGATTTTATCTTGCACATTATTCCGACTACCGTCACAGATGCCTTCGCCAAAGGCGACATTCTGCAGGTGCTGTTCATCTCCATTCTCTTTGGTTTCGCGCTGTCCATGGCCGGGACGCGCGGCAAGCCGCTTCTGGATTTATTTGCCGCGTTAACGCAAGCGGTATTCGGAATTGTGAAGATCCTCATGCGTTTCGCACCGATCGGGGCATTCGGGGCCATGGCGTTTACGGTCGGCAAGTACGGCATTGCCGCGCTGGGTCCATTGCTCAAATTGATTGGACTATTTTATTTAACGTGCATCCTGTTTGTGGTCGTGGTTCTGGGAGCCATTGCCTATCTTGCGGGCTTCGGCATTTTTAAATTCCTCCACTACATCAAGGAAGAAATTTTGATCGTCATTGGCGTGACATCCTCGGAGGCTGCGCTCCCGAGCTTAATGGAAAAAATGGAAAGGTTAGGATGTTCGAAAGGTCTGGTGGGATTGGTGCTGCCCACCGGGTATACCTTCAACACCGACGGAACAAGCATTTACATGACGCTGGCGGCGCTTTTCGTGGCGCAGGCCACAAATACACATCTCACGCTGATGCAACAGCTAACGATCTTTGCGGTTGCCACGCTGACCTCCAAAGGCGCAAGCGGAGTGCAGGGCGCTTCCTTTATCGCACTGGTCGCTACGTTGACGGTGGTTCCGACAATTCCCGTAGCCGGGATGGCGCTGTTGCTGGGGATCGATCGCTTCATGAGCACTGCGCGCGCTCTGGTCAATATGATTGGCAACGGTGTGGCCACCGTGGTGGTTTCGCGGTGGGAAAAAGAAATCGACGCGTCGACCCTGCGTCAAAATCTCGCCACGCAAGATTTGGCGGCGCAAGTTTAGGAGAACAGTCATGCCCAGAATTCGTCCTATTGAAGATACCGAAGCCACCGAAACGCAACGGCTACTGATTGAAAGCGCGCGGGTCAACGGGGCCCCCGATCCGTTGTGCGCCAGAATTTACGTTCGAAGCGAAGCAGGCCGCAACTGGTTGCGCATGTGGAACGAACTCCTTAATGGGGGCATCCTGCCGATCCCGCTCAAAGAAGCGGTGCGCGTGCTCATCTCCACGAAACATTTTTGTGGGTACTGCTCGACGGTGCGCTCGAATGTGGCGATCGCCCGCGGCCTGACCGAGGACAAAGTGCTCGCGACCACGCATTTCGAAACCAGCGATCAGTTCACCGAAAAAGAGAAAGCGGCGCTGCGATTCGCGACGCTTTTTAAAGCCGGCGACGACGCTATCGATTCCGACGCGGTCTATGACGACTTAAAGAAACATTTTACGGAAGAGGAAATTATCGAGTTGGCTTTGTTGTGCGCGCAGACCGACGGTGTCGGTAAATTCGCGCGGTCGTTGCAGATGCGCACTTGGGAAGAGGCTTGCGATCTGCAGCCATTGTTGCGTGGGCGAGCAGAAAAATCGACCGCAGGGAAATAACAAAAATGGATTGTCATCGTGGCTGACCAATTCGACATTGTGGTGGCGGGCGCTGGCCACAACAGCCTGTTGGCGGCGGCCTACCTGTCGAAAGCGCGCTTTCGCTGCGTGGTGCTGGAAGGCCGGCCCATCGTGGGCGGCGGCGTCAAGAGCGCAGAACTGACCTTGCGCGGATTCATTCACGATGTTTGTTCCTCCGCTCACAATGGCATCTACGGGAATCCGGCGCTGAAAAATGATGAATTGAAACTCAGCGATTATGGTCTCGAATATATTTTACCCGACCCCGTTTTTCATATGCCGTTTCCCGACGGCTCTTACCTAACGCAGTGGCGCGATCTGGATCGCACTTGCGCAGAGTTTGCTAAGTTTTCCAAAAAAGATGGCGCGGCTTATCGCCGCGTGATCACAGAATACGAAACAGTCCGGCCAATTTTAAGCGAAGTGACTTTCAATCCCATCGGATTCGGAAAGCCGCTCAACGAGCGTCTTGCCGAACATCCGCAAGGAAAGTTCTGGCAACGCCGGCTGGCCATGTCTGCATGGGAGATTGTGCGCGACACTTTTGAAGATGATCACTGCCGCGCCTTCATGATGGGTTGTCCGTACGCGTTGCAACCGCTGCAGGATCCTGGAAGCGCACGCGCGGCGTATATCCCCCTACACCAACAACGCGAAAGCCGTCCGCTTCCCAAGGGTGGCTCGGGAGCGCTGACAGAAGCGTTGTCGCGTTTCATTGAAGCGCACGGCGGGACAATTCTCACTAATAAATGGATCACTTCTTTGATCGTCGAGAATGGCAAATGCACCGGAGTAGAGTGCATCGACGGTTCGACTTATCGAGCTACCAAAGCAGTGCTTTCGACCATTCACATCAAGCAACTCGTGGACATGGCGCCTCGCGAATTGTGGGGCCAGGATTTTATAGATGGCGTGGATACTTGGGACGCAGGGCTGACGCTGTTCGCCACCAACTACGCCATGAAAGAGCCGCCGAAATATCACACCGATGCGGGGATTTTGACGCCGGTACATTCCGGGATGATGGCTAGCGTCGATCGCGCTTTGCACATGAGCGTGGATTACGCGATTGGCGCTGTGAATTTAGCAGACCCGCCGCTGCATGTGATCTGTTGCAGTCTCGCCGATTCCTCGCGAGCGCCGGAAGGAATGCACACCATAAAAGTAGTCGCTTATCAGCCTTACGGGCTCAAAGAAGGTCCGCAGCATTGGGACGCCATCAAACAAAGAGTTTCGGACGCCAATTTAAAATATTTGCAACGCTTCGCCACAAATTTGACGGACGACAAAGTGCTCGCGCGCACGATTGAGAGTCCGCTCGATCTGGAGCGCATGAATCCGCACAACTGGCATGGAAGTTGTCACGCGGGCGGCTCCAGCTTGGCGCAGAGCGGTGCGATGCGGCCGATGCCCGGTTGGGCGCAGCATCGCATGCCCATTCCCGGCCTTTATCAAACGGGCGCAACGACACATCCGGGCGGTTCGGTTACTGGCGGGCCGGGACGAAATGCCGCCGCCGTGATGCTCAAGGATTTTGGAACGAGCATTGCGGAAGTAATCCAGAAAACCTGAAGTTCAGCGCGCAGGGATGCAGGAGAAACGATGAAGAACATCACCAGACGCGGCTTCGTAAAAGGAGCGGCCATAGCTCCGCTAGCCGTATCGCATTTGGGGCTCGGCTCCAGCTCTGATGCGCAAGAATCCACGCCGCAATCACAAACTCAAGCAGGCGCGCCAGCCTCGGGCTCCGATCGCTTTGACATAGTGGTCGCCGGCGGCGGCCACAACAGTCTCGTCACTGCCGCGTATCTTTCGAAAGCGGGTTATCGTTGCGTGGTGCTGGAAGGGCGCCCGCTGTTGGGCGGCGGAGTAAAAACCGCCGAACTCATGTTGAAGGGCTTCCATGACGACGTGTGTTCGTCGGCGCATTCCTTCCTGATGGACAACCCCATGATGCGTAACAACGAGTTGCGACTCGGCAATTATGGTTTGGAATACATCGATCCGGATCCCATCTTCCACATTCCGTTTGCGGACGGCAGTTATTTAACACAATGGCGCGATCTCGATCGCACCTGCGAAGAGTTTGCCAAATTTTCCAGGAAAGATGCCGACGCCTACCGAAAAATGCTGGCGGAGTTTGACGCCATTAAACCTGTGGTGATGGGTGCCACTTTCACGCCCATCGGTTTTGGCAAGCCCTTGAATGATCTGTTGGCCGGGCAGCCACGCGGAAAGCTTTGGCAGCGGCGATTGGCAATGTCCGCGTGGGAAATTATTCGCGACACCTTTGAAGATGAGCACACAAGAGTGTTCATGTTGTTCCTGTCGCATCTAGCGTCCGAGCCAGCCGACGCACCAGGTACAGGCCGGCTCGCATATGCCACGGCTCGTCAGCAGCACTCCGGCCGCCCGATTCCCAAAGGCGGTTCTGGACAGTTGACCGCTGCGCTGGCCCGCTTCATCGAGGCGCACAACGGCATTTTGCTTACCAATAAATGGGTGGAGCGGCTGGTTATTGAAAACGGAAAATGTGTCGGCGTGGAATGCAGCGACGGCAGTTCGTATCACGCGGACAAGGCGGTGGTTTCTACGATCCACATCAAACACCTGGTGGATATGGCGTCGCGCGAACTGTGGGGCCAGGATTTCGTCGACGGCGTCAATACCTGGCAGGCGGAAACGGCCATGTTCGTCACGCACTACGCCACAACTGAGGCGCCCACATTTAAAACGGCCGGGGGCAGCATATCGCCGTGCGAAGCTGGAATCCTGGCTAGTTCGGAACGCGCTTTGCGCTTTGGTTATGACGACGCCAGCGGCGTGGTCAACCTTAAAGATCCGCCGCTACAAATAATTTGCTGCAGTGCCGCCGACCCTACGCGGGCTCCCGCGGGCATGCACTCAATTAAGATCACCGGGTGGCAGCCTTATATGTTGAAGGAAGGACCGCAGCACTGGGACAACATCAAAAATGAAGTTTCCGATGCCAATCTGAAATATTTGCGCCGCTTTTCGCCGAATTTAACCGACGACAAAATTCTTGCGCGGTTTATAGAAAGCCCGCTGGACGTGGAGCGCATGAATCCGCATTTCTGGCACGGCAGTGCTCATGCTGGCGCGCAAACCGCGGCGCAGACCGGGCCGATGAGGCCTATGCCTGGATGGGCGCATCACAACATGCCCATTCCCGGCTTGTACCAGACGGGCGCGACTACACATCCCGGAGGTTCGGTGACCGGCGGCCCAGGAAGAAACTGCGCCACTGTGATGCTCAAAGATTTCGGGACCAGCATTGAAGAAGTGGTGAAGAAAACTTAGCAGTGGAAAGCGATACGGCATCGACACCGACATTTGATCTATGCGGAGACGCAGTTCATGGAGAGAAAAAGATTCACGGCGTTAGTGCTCGTTGCTTTCACGTTGCTCGTATTACTTTGCATTGCGATGCGTGGCACCGCGAA
This sequence comes from Verrucomicrobiia bacterium, assembly GCA_035482155.1. Lineage (GTDB taxonomy): Bacteria > Acidobacteriota > Terriglobia > Acidiferrales > UBA7541 > Acidiferrum. The sequence continues at coordinate 62,181 of DATHRB010000027.1, forward strand.
ACAGTCGTCTGCCGGGCAGCCTGCGACGCACAAAACCGCCAGTGCCAGCGCGCACGCGACCGCAAGGCACATGGTGCCCGACAATCCAAGCCCGCACCCTGCGCCGGAGCAGCCCATCCCGTACAGTCACAAGCAGCATCTCGCTTTCGGTTTGAAATGCCAGGAGTGTCACACTAATCCCGAGCCGGGCCAGCTCATGACTTTTCCTGACACCGCCAAGTGCATACAGTGCCACGTCACCATCGGCAAGAACAAACCGTCCATACAAAAGATCGCGCAATACGCGGCAACCAACCAGCAGATTCCCTGGGTGCGCGTTTACAAAGTGATCCCGGGAGTAACGTGGACCCATCGCGCTCATCTCTCGGCAGGCGTAAAATGTGAGACGTGCCACGGAGACGTGTCGCAGATCTCGGCAATGTCAGAGGTCACTAGCGTGGTAACCATGTACAGCTGTTTGAGTTGCCACGAGATGAATCACGCCAAGGCGACGTGCGAAACCTGTCATACCCGCCCAAGTTTCGAGCACACCTCGGTTGCGGATCTACGCAAAAATTAAAATTTGGGAAAAGGTATGGCGAACCCTTTACAACTTGAAGTAAACGGCAAGCGCTACACGGTGAAGTACCCGGGCGATACGCCGTTGCTCTACGTGTTGCGCGATGAACTGGGACTTACAGGCACGAAATATGGCTGCGGGGAAGGGCAGTGTGGCGCGTGCACCGTGCTGCTTGGCGGCGCGCCACGCCGCTCCTGCCAGATTCCTGTAAGCGCGGCGGCGGGGCGGCCGATCATCACCATCGAAGGTCTTGAACAGAATGGCAGATTGCACCCGGTGCAGCAGGCTTTTCTGGATGCCGGGGCATTTCAGTGCGCGTACTGCACGTCTGGAATGATCATGAGCAGCGTCGGATTGCTAAAAACAAATCCGAATCCCAGTCCTGCGGATATTGTGCAGGGCCTGCAAGGTAACATGTGCCGTTGCGGAACGCATCCGCGCATCATGGAAGCGGTATTGAACGCTGCGAAAGCTTCGCGGGAGCCGGGGCGATGAGTAATCGAGTGGATCAATTCGTTCCTGAACCAGAGCGCTTTGAATTCAGCGAGAATCCCTTCCACAAGTTCGAACTGGCGCGACGCGATTTCTTTCATCTGTTGGGCGCTGGCATTGCGATTTTCAGTTCTGCGACACACACGTTCGCAGGACAGGAAACAGCGCCACAATCGAAGGGATTCCACCCCGAAGAGCTTCCGACAGACATCAGCGCGTGGCTGCATATCAGCGAAGACGGCACCGTCACGGGATTCACAGGGAAAGCAGAAATTGGACAAAACATACGCACATCCTTGGCGCAAACCATTGCGGATGAGCTGCGCGTCCCGTTTGAGAGTGTACGCATGGTGACGGCGGATACTACGCTCACGCCATTTGACGCGGGAACGTTTGGCAGCCGGTCCACCCCCAGCATGACGCCGGAATTTCGGCACGTTGCGTCAGCCGCACGCGATTTGCTCGTCGCGGAAGCGGCCAAAAAATGGAACGTCGCGCCCACCGGGTTAGTGGCGGCTGATGGAAGAGTTACTGATCCTGCTTCGCACAATTCCGCTAGCTACGGCGAGTTGGCCCAAGGGAAAACGCTGGCACAAGTTTTGCCGGCGGATGATCCCACCACTCCTCCCACGCAATGGACCATTGCTGGGAAAGAAATTCCCAAGGTGGGCGCGCGGGCTTTCGTCACCGGCGCGCACCAGTACACTCCCGACTTGCGATTGCCCGGGATGCTGTACGGCAAAGTGCTGCGCCCGCCGTCGTTCGGCGCGACCATCGTTTCTTACGACGACAGCGCGACAAAAGCAAAACCCGGCGTGACGCTTGTGCATGACGGAGACTTCGTGGGCGCAGCGGCGCCAACGGTTCATGAAGCCCAGAAAGCTTTGGATGCCGTAAAAATAAAATGGAAAGAAGTGCCGCAGATTTCGAATCGCGAAATATTTTCTTACCTGAAACAGAATGGCGCGGCGAGCGCCGACAAACATCCAGTACAAGAGGGTTCGCTGCAAGACGGCTACGCCAGCGCGGCGCATCGTCTGGATGCTACGTACACCGTGGAATATATCGCGCACGCGCCCCTCGAACCACGCGCGGCGCTAGCGCAATGGAAAGACCGGAAACTCATGGTGTGGACTGGGACGCAGCGTCCCTTCGCGAACCGCGATGAACTTGCTGCGACGTTTCATCTGCCCGAGACCAACGTGCGCGTCATCGTGCCGGACATGGGCTCCGCGTATGGCGGCAAGCACACCAGCGATGCCGCACTCGAAGCTGCTCGCCTCGCGCGTGCCGCAGCACGCCCTGTGAAAGTTGTTTGGACACGCGAAGAGGAGTTCACCTGGGCGTATTTTCGTCCCGCGGGCGTAATCGAAGTAAAAGGTGCAATCGATTCCGACGGCAAGCTGACTGCGTGGGAGTTCGACAATTATCACTCCGGCAAGTCCGGCATAGCGACGCCTTACGTGGTCGCGAATCAGCGCGTCGAATATCACGCTGTGCCGCTCGTGCTGCGCAGCGGGTCGTATCGCGGGCTGGCCGCCACAGCCAACCACTTCGCGCGTGAGACGCATATGGACGCGCTGGCCCGTGCCGCGGAAATTGATCCGCTAGCGTTTCGCGTGAAGAATCTTTCGGACGCGCGGATGCGCGCCGTATTGGAAGCCGCTGCGAAGTCCTTCGATTGGCCGCGCAAGAAAACGTCCGACGGCCAGGGATTTGGCTTGGCGGCCGGGAACGAAAAGGGAAGTTATGTAGCCACGTGCGTCGAAGTTGCTGTCGACGCCAAGGGCGAAGTGAAAGTCGTCCGGGTGGTAGAAGCATTCGAATGCGGCGCGATCGTCAACCCCGATGGCCTGCGCAATCAAGTGGTAGGCGCCATCATTCAGGGGCTCGGCGGCGCATTATTCGAAGCCATCCAATTTGAAAATGGCCGCATTCATAATCCTCATTTCGCGGCCTACCGCGTTCCACGCTTCCGGGACATCCCAGAGATTGAAGCCATCTTGCTGGATCGCAAAGACGTCGCGCCCGCGGGAGCCGGCGAAACGCCCATCATGGCCATCGCTCCGGCCATCGGCAATGCCATCTTCGACGCCACCGGCAAACGGCTAAATATGCTTCCGCTAGCTCCCGATGGCGTCAAGATATAAAGATGTGGGCTGATACTTGCGGATCAGAAGAAGTCCACCGCCGTGATCTGCCGCACCGTTCCGTCCAGCATCTTGAACGTGCGCGCGGTTCCCGCCTCTGCCATCTGGAATGCAATGATCTGCTTGACGGGCCAGGCCGCAAACGGCTTTCCATCAATGAGAGCAATCTTTTCTCCTTTCTTGAAACCAGCCCTCTCAGCTGGGCTGTTCGGAGACACGAATGCTACCGTGAAGGCATCCGAAGAGTTTTTATCGAGGACCATGTCAATCCGGTCCTTTTCTATGGGCTTCTTGGTCGCAACGTCATCCGGGATGGCATAGAGCCGATTGTGTGGGTAATCGATGATCAGCCTGAACCCAACCAGCAGCGGGTAGGCCGACGCCTCCAGTAATGGAGGCCGGCGGGACTTCGGAATCAGGTATCAGAGCGATCGGCGTTTGTGCGACGCGGTGGTGCAGGTAGTCGATGTCCACGGCTACTTGATTGAACAACTCTTCGCCCAGTCTGAAGAGTACAGAGTGCCCAAGAATCTTCGCGTCGTAGCCCTGCCTCTGCAATCGTCAGGAGTGGCGCTCGCGTTCTGTACGGTCAAATCGCCCAGCTGGACCTCAATTCCATTTACGTGGCCGCCGCTTTCTATTTGCCGCGAAAGGTCAAGAAGCGCGACCAAATTCTTGTCGATCTGTGAAGGCCCGCCATACAGTAAAGCCATGCCATCGTGATTATTGACCTTGACCGGCAAATGGATTCCGAAGTTTGTACGTGGTGTGAAGTCGATCCAACCACTGGAGGTACGGCCCTTGAAGACCGCCGTTTGGACGGATGCGGGACCAGCCTGCCTCTGCGCGGTGGAGTGAGAGGATATGGCGGATAGTAGTGCGACCGGCAAAGTGAACACGGCGAGCCATAACTTTCTTCGCCGCCTCGAATGATCGAAATTTCTGAATTGCTTTGCTTTGCGAAACAAAACGCGAAGAGTTAAATATGAGTCGTTGTACACAGGTTAGCCTCAGAGTGATGGATCAGGCTGGTTACGTGTTCATCGCCAACAAACTCATAGCTCATCTTGAAGATCTGCCAGATTACATAACTGGCGTGATGCATCATATATTCCAAGCTTTTTTTAATTTGTTCGCCCAGCCAGTTTTGTCACGGGTTAAGCCGGATTTCTTATTCAGTGGCCGAACGGGATCAGGTATTGGACTTCCGAGTGAGCTGTCGTAAGATGTGCAAAGCCGCCAAAGTTTCAGTTTCGCTGCACGACTTTCGGCGCGATGCGAATAAGGAGTCTGTAAATAGCTGACAACACGGAGCGGTCGTGGCGGAACTGGCAGACGCACTAGCTTGAGGTGCTAGCGCCGCAAGGCGTGGAGGTTCGAGTCCTCTCGACCGCACCATTTTTCTGCAGCAAAAGGTTTATCGGCATGCCGGAGTTAGTCAGTCGATGAATTTCTGAGCTTCCATTCCCTCTCTTCCTGGTTCTGAGGCTGCATCGAGGTTATCGTGCCATCCACAGTAGATGTTCAAGATATCGACCTAATTATTGAAAACGTTGGAGGAGGTCGAGGAGGGGGGAAGCCACCAACTCGCGGCGATGGCGGAGACGACGACAGCTCACGGCGGAGGGATTCCGGGCGCTCCTCACCAAAGCGGTATTACAGCGGGATCGCGGTAGCGATTGTTTCTATATTTATGTTTTTCATGGCGCTAGTGAGCGCCTACTTGGTTCGCAAGGGCTTTAAGTCCGGTTGGAGTTCTTTTCATTTCCCCGCTTTCGTCTGGGTAAACACCGCGACCCTACTTGCCAGCAGCGTTACGCTGGAAATCGCCCGCCGGCGTCTAGCACGATCGGATCGAGCTGCCTTTCGCGCGTGGTGGTCGATAACTACGGCTCTCGGTCTGATTTTCCTCGGTGGACAGATCCTGGTGTGGCGCCAATTGGTTGTTCAAGGTGTCTACTTGGCCAGCAACCCGTCGAGCAGTTTTTTTTATCTGTTCACTGGGGCGCACGCAGTGCACATCGTCGCGGGCGTAGCCGCGCTGCTGTTCGTCGCGTTTCGCAACTTCGATCACGCCAAGGTCACTCGAGCCACGGCTGCGGAAGTTACGTCTTATTTTTGGCATTTTCTGGATGCGCTCTGGGTCCTTCTGGCGGTACTTCTTTACCTGGGCCGATAACCGCTGATGAATTAACGAGCAATTGAAGTTTTTCTCGCCGCTCATGCTACGCTTCGGCGAATGTTTTCTAAACGCACTGCGTGGGATCTGGAGCCTAACCCGCTAAGCGAGGCGTTGGCCAATCGGCTTTCTTCAGGCAAACCGGTAGTCGACTTAACCGAATCGAACCCCACGAAATGTGGTTTTTATTTTGAGACAGAACAGATTTTGGGAGCGCTTAGCCATCCAGCGAGTTTGCATTACGATCCAGTTCCTCAGGGTCTGCTCCCGGCGCGCAATGCGGTCGCCGATTACTATCGAGCGCGCGGCTGCGCGATTAACGTCAACGACATTTTCCTGACCACCAGCACCAGCGAAGCGTACTCGTTTTTATTTCGCACCCTGTGCAATCCGGGCGATGAATTGCTTATCCCGCAGCCGGGCTACCCGCTTTTCAATTTTCTTGCCGATATTCAAGACGTGACCACGGTACGCTATCCCTTAATTTACGATTATGGCTGGCCGATTGATTTTCACGCTTTGCAACGGGCCATCACTCCGCGTACTCGCGGCATTATCGTGGTAAATCCAAACAATCCGACAGGTCACTTCTGCAAGGCCGACGACATGAATCGGTTGAACCAGCTCTGCCTGGAAAGGGAACTCGCTCTCGTTGCCGACGAAGTGTTTCTGGATTTCTCCGCGGGCGAAGACCTCCTTCCGAGCTTCGCTTCGAACAATAAAGCACTGACCTTCACCATGAGCGGTCTATCGAAAATATCAGGACTCCCACAAATGAAAGTCGCCTGGCTGATTGCGAGCGGTCCCGAAGCGCTGAAACAACAGGCGGTCGCAAGACTGGAGATGATCGCGGACACCTATTTATCCATGAATACGCCCATGCAATTGGCTCTGCCGGTCTTGCTGGAGCTTCGTCACGCTTTCCAGCAGCAATGCACGGAGCGCACGCGGAGCAATCTCGCTCAACTCGACAAACTGCTTTCGACGCAGAAATTGTGTACCCGTTTGCGTTTGGAAGGCGGCTGGTACGCAGTACTCAGAGTCCCAGTGATCGGCAGCGATGAGGAACTCGCACTGGAGTTGTTAAATACTCGCGGGGTGTATGTTCACCCCGGTCATTTCTACGATTTCCCCGCCGACGGATATTTGGTTGTGAGCCTGATCACGCCAGAGTTACGGTTCGCCGCCGGCATCGAGGCTTTAGTTGTTTTAATTGACGAGAAATTCAGGAAAGGTTCTTGAGATGTGCCAGCCGAAATGGTGAGCCCAGATTTTCTCGTAACTCGATCCAATGTTCCTCTGGGATGTCCATGAATACATCCACAACCTTGGGATCGAATTGCGTGCCGGAACAGCGCTTGATTTCGCCGCGAGCGTGAGAGAGTGGCAGGGCCTTGCGATAGGGCCGGTCGCTGATCATGGCGTCCATGGAATCGGCAATGGTAAAAATGCGCGCTCCCAGCGGTATATCTTCGCCTTTCAATTTCCTGGGATAACCGGAGCCATCAAAAAATTCCTGGTGAGCCAGCACGATTTCGGCGGCATCGCGCAGGAACGGTATACGAATAAGCATGTTGTAGCCAATATCGCAGTGCTTCCTCATGATCTGCTTTTCTTCGTCGTTCAAGGGACCGGGCTTGCGTAGAATGCTGTCGGGGATGGCCATCTTTCCAATGTCGTGCAAAAACGCCGCTCGGGCCAGAATCGGTAGATAGGTCCCAGGTACGTCCATGGCTTTAGCGATGGATATACAAAACGCGGTCACCCGCTGGCAATGGCCCTCCGTTTCCGCGTCTTTTAGGTCCAAGGCGCTGCCCAGAGCCTCCAGGGTGTCATCGTAGGATTGTTCCAACTGCGCAATTGCCCCGGTCAATTGCACCGTGCGCTCCTCAACCAGTTGCTCAAGGTTGCGCTGGTAACTGCGGTTCTCGGTGATCAGCCTACGGTGTTCCAGGGCACGACCCACTCCCAGAAATAATTGATCCTTTTCGAACGGCTTCAGGATGTAGTCGTAAGCGCCTCTGCGAATGGACTCCAGCGCTGTGGAAATATCATGAATCGCGGTAACCATGATTACCGGAACCTCAGGATCATACTGGCGCATCCACTCCAGCAACTTGAGGCCGTCCATCTCCGGCATAATCATGTCGCTTAGAACCAGGTCCGGCGTAGAGCGCTTCACTTGCTCCTGAGCGGCTCGACCGTTAGGCACGCTGGTGCAGTGATAGCCTTTGGATTCCAGCATGGTCGAGACAACTTCGCGAATTGCTTCCTCGTCATCTACGACCAGGATGTTTTCCATCTCCTCGGTTGGCACGTCGGTTGGCTCCCTGTAGTCATTATATGGGACGGCACACCCCGAATGGCGAAGCCTTGCCTAGTAAGAAAATAGCGTGTTAGCGTCGCGATAGGCTTCTCTCTTATAGCATTTGTGGTCCATTCATGAGTCTCCCGCCGTAGCTGCCCAGCTCGAAGTACGGCAACTCCGCGTGGAAAGGGCGCATCGTGTTAGAAAATCAAGGCTTGTTAAGTATCGCTTTCTTTGAAGCTGCGTCCTCTATTGTTCTGCTGGTCTTGTTTCTTCTCTTTCGCAGGGATCATCATTCCAATTATTTCCGCTCCTGGCTAATTGGCTGGGCTGTCTTCACCGTAACTTCCATGAGCGAAGCGGCCCTGGCAATCACCCCAGTGCGAGGTATTGGAGTCATGCTCGTCGTAGGGCATGTGGCCAGCGCACTGTTATTCCTGATAGCTGTCATCCAGTACACCGTGGTGTCTGACCGATTGCATTGGCCGATTTTTCCGCCGATGGCGTTGATACTTGTAACTGTTTTCTATCTAGAGGCCAATGGGCTGCATGTCGGTCTGGCTCGCTGGGCTGCCGCCATTGTTCAAAGCCTCATCCTGCTGGTGGCCGGCTGGATGCTCTGGCGCGGCCGAGCTGCCCACGATCGATACGGTTCCGGACATGGTGCAGAGTTGCTCGCAGGCTTGCTTTTTGCCTGTGGTCTTCACGGGCTAGACCGGCCGTTGTGGACGGAATCGCCTGTATTTCTCCTGCGTATGGCCTTTGACGATCTGCTAGGTGTGGCGATGGGCATCGCCATGATCGTGGTGGTGCTGGAGAGTGGCCGTGCGCGCACCGACGAATTAAATGACAAGATGCGCCGGCTCACGCTATTGACAACAGCCAGCACCCAGAGCCTCTCGGTTCGCGAACTTCTCGACAGCGTCCTGATTCAAGTGGTGGAGAGCTTGAGTGCGACTCACGGCTTGATTCGTCTAATTGAAGGAGAAGGTTCGGCCACGCAACTAACAGTGCGTGCTTCCGTTGGATTCGGTGAATCGTTCCTGAGCGGATGCGCGCAGTTGCAGCTGACGGAGCCGTGGTTGGCAAAATTACTTCACGGAGAATCCTCAGACTTCCTGCGTTTATATCCCGAGACCGATCGCGACATATGGCCTAGCGTTGCCGAACCGGCGGTACGAGAGATGGTTACGATTGTACTTCGCGGCAAGAGCGGACCATTGGGAATTCTCGGAGTGGGCAGTTCGCGAGAAAAGCGTTTCCAACCTGATGAAATCGCGTATCTCGTTAATATCGGCAATCTTCTCGGCTTGACGTTGCAAAACGTACGGTTCTTCGAACAACTCACAACCGTTCAAAAGCAGTGGGCCTACACTTTTGACTCCATTGGCGATCCGATCCTGGTCCACGACGGCCAAGGCCGTGTGTTGCGGGCCAATCAACGGCTGAGCCATTTGTTGGGCAGGGACGTCAACGCGCTGGTCGGTCGCACGGTCACAAATTTATTGCCACGCAATGGATTGACCTATGACATCTGTCCTTTTTGCGAAGGTGTAGCCGGCGAAGGAGACGATCCGGACCCTTGGCTCCGAGGTTATTTTCTGGCTTCCAATTCCAATTTCTCCGACGCGGTGGGAAATCCACTGGGCATCGTCCATGTTCTCAAGGACATTACGGATCGCAAACGTGCGGAAGAGAAATATCGCACGCTAGTTGCCAACGTACAGGAAGGAGTATTCATTTCCACGCCGCAGGGGCGCTTCCTGGATTTCAACGACGCCCTGCTGCGAATGACCGGCTACGATTCCCGTGAAGAACTCCTGAACGTCGACATCGTCGGTTCTCTTTATGTAAACCCTTCGGAGCGCGAGCGGCTGAAAAGATTGCTGCACGAACATGGCAGCGTCGCGGATTTCGAATTCGATATGCGGCGTAAGGATGGAGAAGTGCGAAGCGTGCTCGAATCCTCGGTAGCCATCCGCGACAATTCCGGGAATGTCACCGCCTACCAGGGATTCGTGCTGGACATCAGTGAACGAAAAAGGGCTGAGCACGAAATCCGTCGCAGAAATCGCGAGCTCATGGTATTGAACTCCATCGCTCAGACCCTCACCGAATCCATGGATCTTACCGATTCGCTGCGCAGGACGCTGACTCAGCTGTCCGAGTTGTTCGGCCTGGATACCTCATCCATATTTCTCTTCGATGAGAGTGGCACCACGCTGCGGCGCGTGGCGGGCGTTGGCCAGCGGTCGGACTACGCGCGCCACCTGCCGCCGGTCGCGCTACAACCAGAGTTGCTGGAGCACATTAAAGCTGTACACGCGACCTTTCTATCCTCTTATGGGCTCGCGTTGCCGCAGATTTTTCGCGACGCTTTGACCAAGGAGGGGATCGTTTCCTCTTACGTGGTAGTGCTTTGGTCTAAGGGCCGGCCTCTCGGCGGACTGGTGGTGGGCAGCCGTACGGCGCGTGAATTTTCTCCCGCCGACGCCAACTTGCTCATCGCCGTTGGTAGCCAGATCACCAACGCTACGGAAAGAGCTCTCTTATACGACGAGTCGCGCCAGGCTTATCAGAACCTTCGCCGCACCCAGGAACAGCTTTTGAATAGCGAGAAAATGGCAGCCGTCGGGCAGCTGATATCCGGGGTTGCTCACGAATTGAATAATCCGCTGACCGCCATTCTCGGTTACAGCCAGTTACTAAGCGCCAGCGGCCAAATGGGCCCGCAGGGGATTGAATACTCCGAAAAGCTTTACAAGCAGGCGCAGCGCACTCATCGCATCGTGCAAAATTTGTTGAGCTTCGCCCGTCAGCATAAACCGGAACGCTTGCCCACCATGATTAATCACATTCTTGAAGACACCCTGGCGCTGCGGGATTACGACCTGCGCATGAGCAACATTCGCGTACATTTAAATCTGGCTCCGGACCTTCCGGTTATGTCCGCGGACCCTCATCAACTGCAGCAGGTTTTTCTCAATATGGTGAACAATGCCGTCGACGCGATTTTGGAAAGCTCCACCGATGGTGATTTGTGGGTCACCACGCGTTCCGACAAGACCAGAGTTTTTGTGGAATTTACCGACAGCGGCCCCGGCGTACAGGAGGCCTCTCGCGTTTTTGATCCCTTCTACACTACCAAGCCGGTAGGCAAAGGAACCGGTCTGGGCTTAAGCATCTGCTATGGAATTGTCACCGAGCACGGCGGCACTATTCGTGTCCGCAATCTTCCTCATCGCGGTGCGTCCTTTACCATCGAATTGCCCCTGGATGGTTCTCCCACGTCGCAGAATGGCACGCCGCAGGCCGAGAACACAGAAAGACCTGGCTTGATTCTCTGCGTCGATTCCGACCAAGCCATCTTGCAATCCTTGAACGGAATTCTCGACGCACACGAGTACGAAGTTCATACTGCTAAAAACAGAGACGAGCTCCATGCCCTTATCGACAAATATGATTTTGACGTTATTCTTGCGGACTGCGATGTTGCCGATGCGCATCTCACGGAAAGCTTCTTCGACTGGCTTATCGAACAGAGACCCGCGCTTTCTCAACGGATGATCAGGATGTACACTCCGGGTTTGCGGAATGAAGCCTTTGACGAAAAGGCTACAGCTGGGTTTGTCCTAAAAAAGCCGCTGGATAAGACGAAACTGCTCGATACCATCAATGTGCTGCTAGCCACCCGCGTCCAACCCACCGCGGTTGTGAGGTAATAACTCCGCACCTAAAGCCGCCCGCTCACCGAGCTCGCTCATAGCGGTCTCCAAACGAATCGTCAAGGCACTGACCATATTGCTGAGACTCCCGATGGCCTTCAGTTGGCCTACGCCACTGACCAGTCGGAAGTAAATCAAATAATATCGGTACCAAAATTCTAAATTTAATCGCAAACCCTGAACTTCCTGCGCGACTACAAGGTTGGGCGACAGCGCGGCAACCATACGTGCAAGTTTTAGCAGTTTCTCGAATTCGACTCGCAAACAAGCTAGATAATTAAGCGCAATGCGCCGCCGTTCATTTCCGATTCGCTTGGCAAGCGCGGGGTATCCCCGCTGGTTCAGGTATATAAAATCCGAATCAGCCAGTGCCTGTCTGATTTGTGGCAGCTTGGAGATATGAATACACTCTCGCTCGCGACTTCCATCGCGGACGCCTTGCGGCTGGCGGCGGGTGGCCGAAAACGCCAACCACGCCATTACCAGTAATAGCAACAGCCCTATACTCGCAAACACCGCTACGGAGTAATTCACTGCTTCGGCCCCTGTATTTTCCAGAAATTCATCAGACGCCTGTTTATGGCCTGAAGTTGAGCAGTAATCTCAGGGGCAATATCCCGGTATTCCGAAGCTGTCAGGAGGGTTGGCTGCTGCTGCGTAGCCGGAGCCGGCTGTGACAAGGCACTCGCCCACAGTATTAGCACTAACAAATAAGGGGACATCGAAAGGATTTGCCAGACCGACCAGTAATGCAGGTATTGCGCATAAGAGAAGCCATGAAGAGCGGCGTTAGCCAGGATTCTGGCGCATGAGTACCAACAGAAACCTAACAACAACACCTTATAAACAGGTTCCACTCGAATTGGATAGTAGTGCAGCAATCCAAGACAAAGAATAAGCGCAACAGCAAAAACGATGTGATAACCGCTGTCAACCTGCATAACGAACACCTGAGCATCGGAGCGTGAAAAGATTCCGACCAGAGCTAATACCATCGGGCAAGTGAATGCCAGAAGTCGCCATGTCATGCCCCAAATGCCGCGATACGACATCAGAACCAGGCGCAACAATTCGACCGTGGCCCACAATCGGGCCGCAAGAGTGATGGCCTCCGACACCCACGCGACGATGTAACTTTGCGTGGATGCGTCGCCGTAGTAGTGATACATCGCGTATAGAGAAACCGCTTGGCAGAGATTAAGTGCGGTATAAGCGCTGAAGAAAGGAAGTCTACGAAAATAACCGCGAATGACAATCAGTGTGCCGACGACAAGTTGCAACAAAAAGGTGCCGGCCCACAGGTAGTTGACAATCGGGGGCAAATTCGAGCTCACGCGTGCATGCTAACATGTTTATACCTTTATAGTAAGCAAACGAATAAACTTCGGGCGGGCAAGCTTCATTGCAGAGACGGGGTAAAGGCTTTAGAAAAAATACCGGGAAGAGACACAGCGTAGAAGGGTCCGCAGCCGCCACTCAAGTTGCGGACCCTTCCTAGCCTAAGAATTAAAAGCTGGCGGCTGGGGTGGCGGTGGTGGCAACGGGTTTCCTTCCGCGATGTTAACGTTCTTGTTGTAATTGACGAACAAGGCTGCGGGCATTACCATCAACCCGACAAACCCCAGGACTGCGGCGAGATACCATTTGCTTCCGTTCATGTTGGAGCCTCCTGGGCTCACCATGAACGGAAACAGCAGAGATTGAGCCGGCTAGTTTAAAAAGTTCTGCTTGCGGAACAGCGCTGTTTTTTTATGGAAGCACTCACACAACTGCAACAAAACCGGCGGATCATCCAAGATTTCACCATGACTACTCTGGCGGGAATCCCCAGCCTTCTTTCGCGCTTGACCTATATCGCCTCGTTGCGGGATTTATCCAGCGGGAGGTACGAACATGCGGGTCTTGCGGCGCTCTACCCGGACCCCGCCGTTCAACAGGCCCTGGAGATTTGTCATGAACAAGTCTTCGAGAAAATCCTGGAGACACCGCTAGCTAACCAGGAAGCGGATTTGCGCGCGTGTCTGGACGCTATGGAGGCCGGCCGCGACGCCAGTGCGCTACATTGGCAGCGCATGGAAGCCTACCGGGTGTTGTTGCCGGAACGCGCTCCGGATTATCTCAAGGAGCTTTTCTGTTCGAACCTGCGTGTGCTGCTGGAAGTACTTCAGGATAATTGTTCCACGGTTCGTTCAACCGCGTGACCACCCCCGTCACCCGGCCGACGATCTCGGCTTCGTCCGGCGTTTCCCACCATTCCGGCATGCAGCGTGAGAGCGGGTGCGGGTGCATGACCAGCCGAGAGCCCTCCTGATGAAACCATCCGCACCGGTAGCCTTCTCGCACTTCTACAAAGAATAGCGGACGGTCGTATTCCGACGTCCAATCCATGTCCCGTATCCGCCTCATCGATACATCCACCATGACGATACTTCCGGGCCGCAGCAACGGCGTCATGCGCCGGTCATTTAAACCGATGAACCCATAGCGGTATTTCGGATGGCCATCGAGCAGGGTACCTTCTAAGTTACCCCACTGTTCCACCATGCGCGAAAGATAGGTGGTGCGTGCGGGATCAAACGCGGGATCAAATCGCAGTGGAACGCGCAGGGACCCCGGCGGCGAGCCCAGATGCGTCTGCGGAGCAGGAAACATTGCCCCGTCCGCGAAAAACTCGTCGACCGGAACCTCATACCAGCGGAAAATCTCCGCCGGATTTAAATGGTAAACCACCGCCAGCGCATATAATTTATGCAGTCCGGGCACCACATTGCGGTTTTCCATGTCGGCCAGGCGGCTGATGTGCAGAATGAATTCCGGCCGGCCCCGCTTTGCGGCAATCTCGTAGCTGCAGCGCTCTACGTCGCGATACGTTAATCCCAACTGCTCGCGGACGCGCCGCAAGCGTAGGCCTGGTAACATTTTTTCCTCAGCTCAGCAACACACACGAGCAGGGTACACTACTATTACCATCTTGTTAAGAATACGGAACAGCGACTTTTGACCGTAGAATTCTGACGCGGCTATCCCGCGAAAGAACTCTTGAATCTGTTATTCTGCAAAAACCATGTTCTTTTTGCGGAATCCTAGTTTTGGTCGCGCGACCGTTTGGGCCGGGCTCGTTCTTTCCCTCACCAGTGGTGGCACCTTAGCACAAAAATCTCCGGCCCTCACCGCGCCGGATTCTGCCAAATCCGCCGCCGTTGCTGAATTCACCGCCGCTGCCGACGAAGTTCTCGAGCAAATGAGCCAAATTACCGGCCTGAAACTGCGCACCCCAGTTAAGAAGACTCTTCGTTCCCGGGAAGAAATTCGCGCTTATGTCATCAGCGAAATGAATGAGGACAAAGAGCCCGCCGAGCGGTATGCCTCTGCTCGCAGTGCGGAAGCATTTGGTCTTCTACCTAAGGGTTTCGATATCGATTCGTTCATGATCGATCTTCTGACCGAGCAGATCGCCGGTCTTTATGATCCCAAGGCCCACGAATTTTACATTGCTGAGTGGATTCCTTTGGCGGATCAAAAAATGGTGATGGCTCACGAGTTGACCCATGCTCTGGAGGATCAGCACTTTCAGATTGAAACGTGGGTTAAGGCTGCCAGGCCTAACGATGATGGCGAACTCGCCAGAGAAGCGGTCCTGGAAGGCAGCGCGATGGCCGCCATGATCGATTATTTGCTGAACGAAAGCGGCCGATCTCTCAAAGACCTGCCAGACATCGACCCTTCCGTGCTTGTCGGTGATATGGGGGCTACGCCAGCATTAAAAAAGGCGCCCCCGTTTTTGAAAGACGCATTGGTCTTTCCGTATTTTGCGGGTCTTACATTTTCCGCCGATCTGTTGAAGAGTAATGGCTGGAAGGATCTTCCCATAGTTTTCTCCAAACCGCCCATTTCCACGCAGCAAATTATGCATCCCGCGCTTTATCATTCGGGCAAAACACCTTCAACCGAGAATTTGCCGGATGTTGGCAAATTGCTCGGTCCGGACTGGACCAGGTTGGAAGAAAACGTAATGGGTGAGTTTGGTTGGAAAGAAGTGTTAAAACAATTTCTTGGCGAGGACCGCGCTAAAACTCTTGCCGCGGCGTGGGACGGGGATCGTTATGTGGTTTACGAACACGACCGCACCAAGCGGCTGGTGCTTGTAAGTCTGCTGCGTCTTAACAACACTGCCGAAGCGGTACGTTTTTTCGGCCAATATTCTGAGGCGCTAGAGAAAAAATACGATCAGCGCTCGAAGCTTTTTCGACGGCCGAACTTCTTTTCCTTCGATGCGATCGAAGGCGGCGTTTATCTCCGATGCCTTGAGAGCGAATGCCTGAGCGTCGAAGGAACCACTCGCGTGGTGCTTGACGGCGTCACCAAAGCGATTGGTTGGCCCGCTTCACCGGAACCTCCGCTCGATCCAGCCAAGCCTGGTGGCATAACCGTAACCAGCGTCCCCAATCGCTTAGACCGTGCCGGTGGCTCTGGTTTCGCCCAGCGGCAACCGCTTCCCGGTGCGCTTTGATAACCGTCCTTCCAGTCGCTTGATTCGCTTCAGCGACAAATCTTCGCGCCGTGCCATTCCGCGCTGGGCAAAAAAGTTGGCGTGGTTAGCCTGCGTATGCAATAGCCTGCAAGCGCGGTGGGCAAACTCCAGCGCGCGCTCATAATTCTTGACGCGCAGTTCATAGTGAATTGCCAACTGCTCGCAGGCGTGAATGGTGTCTCCGGAATCGGCCAGAATTTCATGCCAAATTTCCGCGGCGCGTTGATGCTCGCCTTTTCGTTTGGCCATTAGCGCCAGGTCATTTTGAGCCCGAGAATGAAACTCCACCGGCAGACCCAGGTCGACGGCTTGAGCGCAGGCAATTTGCGCGCGCCCTTTATCCCCACGGCGATGCAGAAACTTTGACAGCCCAAAAAGGTCGAGGCCATGCATCTCCTCGTCAGGATCAGTCTGCTCTGCGAGAAGTGCATTGATTTTTCCAAAGAGCGCCGCCAACCCTCGAAGATCCATTTGATTGTGGCGCGCAACGCCCAACAACGGTTCCGGCGGCCCGCCGCGAAGATAATCAAAATAAAACTGCGGAATGAACTTGGAGGACACATCGCCTTGTCTGTGCCATCCAAGCTGCGAGGGATTCAAGACTTCACGCTCCAGATCGGTAAGCCGAACCGTTCCAAGGCGAAATTTCCAAAGCGCGCGGGCAGGATGAAGCAAATCCAGATGAGCCGCCAGGCCCGGCACCGCAATCGAACGAGTCATTCGAAACCGATTTTCCAGAAGGGGCCAATCAAATGTTTTTCCGTTAAAGGTCACTAATACCGGCCGCTCAGCCAGTCGCGCGGCAAGCTCGCATAACACCGAATGCTCCTCGGCAAAATCGCGCATAAACAACTGTTCTACTTGCAAACCGCCGGCATCCCACCAAGCCAGGCCAATCAGGAAGGCGTAAGTTCCGGTGCCGCCAGCGAGTCCGGTTGTTTCGGTGTCCAGAAAAAGCCATTTTTCAGGATTCTCCAACGCAGTTCGCGCACGCCGCGAAATCACTTCATCGCGTTGCTGGGAAAGAAGTTGCAGACAGGTTGAGTGAGGAGCAACAAATTCCGGCGTAGAAAACCAGTTTCGCACGGCGAGATGCTCACCAAAACGGTTGGTGGATACCCCGGCGCCGAGCAGACGCGCCATCGTATCCTCTTCGCAAGGCTCACGCAGCGTTGTCGATCGTACTGCCGGTGGTCGCGCAGGTTTTAATGCCGCCAGGCGTGAGAATCTGTGATCGAGTGTAGCCATCTATCGGGCCTCACCGTCGAATTGCAAAGCCGGTCTAAAATAGCCAGCGCAGCTTCCTTGGCCCGCGGAGCCAGATCGCCCGCAGGTCCGACACACGAGGGACAGCCCTGTGAGCATGCACAAGCGACAATCAACTGTCGCGTCCGCTGCATGAGAATGTCATGCGCGCGGTAGAGCGGCTCAGAAAAGCCAATTCCACCCGGATAAGCGTCGAACAAATACATATTGGGCTCAAAGAATTCCTTGGCATCCTGCGAATTGTGATTCCGCATTTGCACTGCGTCCATCGCCATCTCTTGATCATCGGGATACGGCGGCTTTTCTCCGATGGCGGTGCCCAGGTCGCGGCGATCACACATCAGCAACAGCGTGGCAACGGAAGCGAGTGCGTGTAGCAATCCAAACATCCCGCTCTGCCGCTCGCTGATCGTAAATGGCAGCGACTCCAGCAACGGCCGTTCCAGCGTGATCCAATAGGATGTGGTGTGCATCTCGTTTTCAGGTAATTCCAGATTCCCCGCGCCAATGTTTTCGTTGGTAAAAAACTTGATCTTCTTGAACCCAATCACTTGCGATCGCACTAGCACGTCCCCGAAGGAGCGCAGCGCTGGAATTTCGGGAAGGGAATCACTTGCCCGTGTTTCCGCAGCGCATTCCAGGATGCGCACCTGCGTGTAGCGAATCGCGTCAGTGTAATAATCCACATCCACACGCTTGACGTAGGCCTTGCGCTCTTTGAAATCCAGATGCTCCACGTGATATTGCTGCCCTCCATGGATGTAAATGGCCTTTTCGTGCACGGTAGTCAGCGCGCTCGAAAAATCAACTTCGCCAATCACCGTTGGAGAGCCCGTAAGGTCGATAATCACGAAATTGTCGCTGGTCACCGAACGCAAACTCACCGTATCGGCGGGATAGGCTTCCTGGGTCCAATGATAGTTTTCGCCCGCGCGATGTAAAAAGCCGGCTTCGGCCAGCCGCGCGCAAAGGTCCTGAACATCTACATCACCAAAGCGTTCCCCGGGGCCAATCGGCAATTCAAACGCCGCACATTTCAAATGATTGATGAGAATTTCTAGATTGTCCGGCTGAATAAACGCGTGTTCTGGAGTATTGCCAAAAAAATAATCGGGATTCCGCACAATAAATTGGTCTAACGGCGCGGACGAAGCCACTAAAACGGCGCACGAACTGCCGCTCCGCCTGCCCGCTCGTCCGGCGCGCTGCCACGTTGCCGCAATCGTTCCCGGGTAGCCAGCCATAACCACGGTATCAAGCGATCCCACATCGATGCCCAGTTCCAACGCGCTGGTAGAAACCACGCCGCGAATCTGTCCGTCGCGCAGCCCGCGTTCGATATCCCGGCGCTCGTTAGGGAGATAGCCGCCGCGATATCCGCGAATGGTGGTGGTCCCGCCTGGCTGCTGCGGATTGGCTTGCTGCAAATACGTCAGCATCAATTCCGTATGCAAACGCGAATTAGCAAAAACCATGGTCTGCAAATCGCGTTTCAAAAATTCCTGCGAAACGTGACAAGCTTCATTGATGTAGCTTCGCCGAATCCCCAGAGCTCGATTCACCACTGGGGGGTTATAAAATACAAAGGTTTTTTCCGCGGCTGGCGCGCCGTTGGCATTCAAAACTTCTACATCCGTTTCGAGCAGCTTGCCGGCAAGTTCTCCCGGGTTGGCGATGGTCGCAGAGCAACAAATGAATTGCGGCTGGCAGCCATAAAAATTTGCAATGCGCCGCAAGCGTCGCAGCACATTGCAAAGATGGCTGCCAAATACGCCGCGGTAAGTATGCAGTTCATCCAGCACGATATATTTCAAATTCTCAAAGAGCCGCGTCCATCGCGTGTGATGAGGAAGAATCCCGGTATGCAGCATGTCCGGATTGGTCAGTACGATGTGGCTTTTCTCGCGAATCGCTTTGCGGGCATCGCTGGGCGTGTCGCCATCGTAGGTGAAGACCCCAAACCTGTTGTCGAGCCGCTGATTCAAATCATGAATTTCGGCTAACTGATCCTGCGCCAGGGCCTTGGTGGGAAACAAATAAATTGCCCGAGTATCAGAATTTTCCAGAATCGTATTTATAACCGGCAGGTTGTAACAAAGTGTTTTTCCCGAGGCTGTGGGTGTCACGATGACAATGTTTTTCGCTTGATGGGCTGCTTCCGCAGCAGCAGCCTGATGGCTATAGAGCCTCTCGATGCCCTTGGCCTTATAGGCTTCGCGCAAATCAGGGTGAACCCAGGGAGGGAATGGCGCCCATTGCGCGACGCGCGCAGGGAAGTGCCGCACGGCGGTAAGAATCTCTCCGTCGCGATCGCACAAAGCAAAACCGTCCAGCACCTCGCGTACGCGGGTAATCGAAGAGGTGGCCGCGGCGGTGCGCACGGCTAAGGATTCAGGCATAATTCGGCCTCCAGAATGATTCGCCTTTTGTTCGCCAACGCTAACACGGTGCGCTACACCGTGCAACAGCAAATCAGGAGGCGCGCAGCCGAAGAATAAGGATCGCCCCGATGGAGAAGAGGATCGCGGAAACTGCGAAAGCGGTTTGTACGTTTACCGCACTCCAAAGAAAACCGATAACCATGCTCGATATAAAGTCGCCACCGGCATTCACAGCCGCCAAAGTCCCAAAAGCCATTCCATGCTGCTCCTTGGGCACAATCTCCGCTGCCAGCGAATCCTCCAAAGCTTCTTCCGTGCCGATGTACAGGCCAGCCAAAATAAAAATCAAGCCGAGTAACCAGAGTGACTGACTCCCGAGGCACAATAAAACGGCGGTGACCACAGCAAGTCCATACCCCGCGGCCAGTACTATTTTGCGCTGCCGAACATGATCGCTCAGCCACCCGCTCAGGTACGCCGAGCCGGCGTAAAACACATTGTGAATTGTGTACAGGCCGACTGCGAGACTCGCGGCGCGCGCAGGTCCGTGCAACGGCGAAAGCATGCGCGACGCGTACAGGATTAGCAACGTATGTGAAAAATCGCCGGCACCAAAAATGCCCACGCCTAAAAGTAATCGGCGAAAGGGAATGGGCAACGCGCGTATTCCGCCAAAAAATGATTGCTTGGGTTTTGCGATAATCGGCTTTTCCCGCACCAGCAACCAGAACAAAACCGCAGCCAATAAGCCCGGCAGTAGCGTCCACAAAAATACTTTGCGATAGGAATGTCCGGTAACCTCCAGCAGCCACAAGGCGGTCAGCGGCCCGACGATTGCTCCCACCGTGTCCATCAATCGTTCCAAACCGAAGGCGCGTCCATAAGCGCCCGGCGGAGTATCGGCGGCCAACAAGGCTTTTTTGGCCGGCGACCGAATG
This sequence comes from Verrucomicrobiia bacterium, assembly GCA_035482155.1. GTDB lineage: Bacteria > Acidobacteriota > Terriglobia > Acidiferrales > UBA7541 > Acidiferrum. Next base: position 82,710 of record DATHRB010000027.1, read on the forward strand.
CCGCGTCCGAGCCACGCCGCCGTCCGCCCGAATAAGACTTGATAGGCATGTGTAGCGAATGCAAACGATGCGGTAGCCAGCGCAGTAAATGCATAACCCGCGACCGCCAGAGGTTTGCGATGTTTCAATCGATCGGTAAAATGCCCGGACGCCAGTTTTGCAAAACTGGATAGCCCGTCGGAGATGCCTTCGATGGCTCCAAGCCACGCGGGCCCAGCGCCAATCAAAGCGAGAAACGCCGGCAACACCGCCGTGGCGGTCTCATGACTCCAATCGCTAAAAAGGCTGGTTAAACCGACGCCTAGAACGGTGCGATTCAGCCACGATCCTGTTTTTTGTTGTTCAGGCATCCTGAAATTATGGCAGGCAATCGCCTGTTTCCATTCGAACAAAAACAAGCTTACCGTTCATCGTTTGGCTGCCCGGTAAAGGATTACGCGAACTTTTTCGAGCGTGATGAGTCCGCCCTCCACCATCTCATCCAGGCGCGGCAGAATTTTCTCGATACGTTCACTGGTATCGATGACCTCAAGAATAATCGGAAGATCCTGAGACATTCGCAGCAACTTATCGGTGTGATACACGCTGGACCCGCCAAATCCTCCCACTCCGCGCAAAACCGTTGCACCTGAAAAGCCCTCTTTCCGCAACATTTCTACAATGGCCTCGTGCAGCGATTTGCCGTGCCATTTATCCGACTCGCCTACGTGAATGCGCATCAGCACTCGCTCGCCTTCAAATTTTTCATGGGTCATAGCCATCTCTCCGCGAGTCGTTAAAATTTGTTGGCCAGCCGAATGCCCGCCACTGACAAAAACAATCCTGCGACTACGCTCGCCGCTACGTACGCCGACGCGCGCGCCCATTCACCGTCTTCCATCATTTTCGCGGTCTCCCAGCCAAAGCTCGAGAAAGTTGTGTAGCCACCGAAGAATCCCACGGCAATGGCCACGCGCCAGTCCGGTGAAATCACTATGCGGTTCATGGTGAACTGCGCAATCAAGCCAAGAAAAAAGCAACCGGTCAGGTTCACGAGTAACGTGCCGTATGGAAAGGTTCCACCCGTGCGGACCTGCACCACGCCCTGCAACCCATAACGGGCCAGCGTGCCGATAGCTCCAAATATGGCGATCAAGAAAATCTTCAAGTGCGCTCCAATCCGCGACGTCAAATAATTCAACGCATGAAGTAGACCACTAAAAACAAAAAACTCCTGGCGCCGCCTGGCAGCCAGGAGTCATCAGATCCAGAAAAGTTTATCCGGAACGGTTATGGCGAACTCCATCGCCGTAAGATTTTGTCCAGTCTAACACTTTCCACAAAATGCCAAAGTCATTTTCGCCACTTATTGTTAAACCGAGTCGCCGATTCCGTTCAATAGTGAAAGCGGTATGTAGCTGGCCAAAAATCTAGTGTGGATTCATATAATGGATGCCGCCAAAGGCAAAACACAGCTCGGCCAGTTCGCGGACTAAGTTTTTTCGCTGGTGGTCACTCGCTCGGAATAGTCGTAGACGCCCCGACCGGACTTTCGCCCGAGCCGGCCTTCCTGTACATATTGCTTCAGCAACCGGTTGGGTCGATATTTTTCTCCCAGCGTTTGATGCAGGTATTCAAGGATGCTCAACCGTGCGTCCAGTCCCACAAGATCGACAAGCTCAAATGGGCCCATGGGATGGTTCAGCCCCAGTTTCAGCGCCTTATCGATATCTTCGGCCGAGGCAATTCCGGCCTCCAGCATCGCAAACGCTTCATTGCCAATGAGCGCGTTCACGCGCGTGGTGATAAAACCGGGAGATTCCTGCACCAGCACTACTTCTTTGCCCATCCGCCGGCCAACTTCCGTACAGACATTCACCGTGTTCTGGGAAGTGAGCGGAGTCTTCACCAGCTCGATCAACTTCATCTTCGGGACGGGATTGAAGAAGTGCATGCCAATGCAGCGTTCGCGAGAAACAGTGAGGTCGCTCATGTCACTGATCGACAGCGATGAAGTATTACTGGCAAAAATCGCGTGGGGCTTTGCAAATTTGTCGAAGATGGTGAACAACTCCATCTTCATTTCCATTTCTTCGGGCACCGCTTCGATGATGAGGTCCGCGTCGCGAATGGCACCTTCCACCGAACTAGCGGTAGCGATCAACGATAATGCGTGATCGCGAATTTTAGCGTCTACTTTGCCGCTGGTCACTCCCTCGTCGAAAGATTTTGTAATCCAGCGCGTGCTTTCCTCCAACATTTGCGGGGAAATATCCTCCAGCACGATGGTGTAGCCGCCAAAGGCGGCAGCGTAGGCGATACCTCTGCCCATGGTGCCGGCACCAATCACCGCGATAGTTTTAATGTCTGGATTCATGACGCGCGCTAACGGCTACTTCACGAGCTGCTTGTAAGCGTCTTCGTCGTAGCCTAGAACAAGGCGTTTGCCGCGCATCACCACAGGCCTGCGGATAAGATTGGGCTCTTCCGACATTAATTGGATGGCCTCCGCACGTGTAGGCGGGCGGTCTTTCATATTCCGTGTGCGATACAGCTCGTTGCGCGAGCTTAAGAATTGTTTGTGGTCGTGCTCGCCGATCAGTTCGTCCAATTCAACTTTACTGAGTTTTTGTTTGTCGAGACTGCGCAACTCCAGTTCTGCGCCCAGTTTCTCCAGGTAGGCCTTCGCTTTTCTGCAGGTAGTACACGTGGGTTTTTGCAAAAACTTAATTTTGGCTTTGGGCATGAAAGCTCCGAAAGGGAAGTGGTCAACCGGTGCATGGCTAATTTTAGCGCGGGATATAGGTCAGTAGCGAGGTACGTGGGGATCCACATCGGTGGACCATCGCTCAATCCCGCCCGATAACGACTTGGCCTTTTCAATGCCCTGGAACCGGAGCCACGTAGCGGCATCCAGGCTGCGCATCCCATGGTGGCAATAACAAATTACTTCATCAACGCCGAGAAGTCCGCTAACGTTGGCGGCCAGGGAGCCCAGAGGCACCAGTTTCGCCCCTTCGATGCGGCACAACTCGTATTCCCACGGCTCTCGCACATCGACCAGCACGAGTTTTTCGCCGCGATCCATGCGGCTCTTCACCTCTGCCGGAGATATTTGTATTTCGTCCAAGGCCCAATTATCCCTTCAATTAAAAGTTGTTTTGAAACCAGCGTTGCGCTTCACTTGGTATGAAATTGTGGCTTTCGCTTTTCCAGGAAAGCGTTGATGCCTTCGCGGCAGTCCGGCGACTTGAAACATTTCAGTTGCTGCTCGACCTCTTCATCGAGGGCCTTCTCTAGTTCTAATTTGCGGTTGCCGAATAAAACGGTCTTCATGGCGCGAATCGATACGGAAGGAGCATCCGCGATTTGGCGCGCCAATTTCCAGGTTTCTGCCTTGAGCAGACCGTCTGGGACAACCCGATTCACGATTCTTAACTCCAGCGCGGTTCGCGCGTCAATCATTTCCCCGGTGTAAAACATTTCGGCAGATTTGGAATAGCCAACTAGTCGCGGAAGAAAATAAGTTCCGCCATAGTCTGGGAATAATCCGACCTTGATAAAGTTCTGGCCAAACGTGGCGCTTTCTGACGCCACTCTCAGATCGGCAGCCAAAGCGAGATTCATGCCCGCGCCCGCAGCGGCGCCGTTTACCATGGCGATCACCGGTTGCGCCATACTGCGCATTTTAAGCACCGCGTGCATCCCGGCCCGCAAAAGCGGCTCCAGTTCGCTCGTATCGTTATTCTTGCGACCTTCGGCGATGACACCGAGGTCGCCGCCGGAGCAAAAAGCACGGCCCGCTCCGGTGATAATCACCACGTAAACGGATTTATCAGTGGTCAAACGGCCAAGGCTTTCGTTCAGAGCGACAGCGAGGTCTTTGTTAATGGCGTTTAGTTTGTCTGGCCGGTTTAACGTTAGTGTGGCGATGCCGTCCTGTTTGGATTCCAGGATTAATGCATTTTGGGTTTGAGCCGGTTGTGACTGCGGTGATTGCGATGGTGCGGGTTGCGTGGCTTCATTCATATTTACGATCCTAGTTTCCCTTTGAAGCTCGTTCCGTCTCGGTACGCGAGACAAGTTGGGCTAGCTTTCGAAAATGACGTACGCGCTCGCTGTTGCCATGAGGATCCTGCGTATTCGTCTCTGGCAAAACATACACGCGCGCGCCGTATAGAAGGTCTTTCTGAAGACCAAACTTGCATTTGCGTTGCGCAAATTGTTCGAAGGCCAGTTTGCCGTTGAATGCGATCACATGCGGCGTGTATTCCCCAAGCCGTTGCGACAATACGATGCGTCCTTCCGCAAAGTCTTCGCGCGTCAGCTCCGCAGTTGTTTTTGTGGGTCGTTTCACCAGGTCGGTCAGGCCGATGCCAAATTCAATCACGCGCTTGTCATCGTGATAGTCAAATGGCTCAGGAACCACTCCGCCTTTATAGAGGACTGGCCAGAATTGGTTCACGCGCCCGGCATAGTAATGGCCGACACGCACTGAAGACTCGCTGGGATTGCAGCCCACGATAACGAGCTTCATGCCTTTTCTTAAATAATCTGGAAGTGTTCGCATCCTGGCTACGGTTGTTGGTTCCACATACTAAGCTAGAAGACCAGTCTATTGCACAGTTTACTGCACTGGGGGCCTTGCGGCGCGGATTTCCCCCTAAAACAGGTCCCAGTGTTTCTCAGCCGGGTGCGAAGTGTCAACGGGTGGCGGGGTAATTTCGGTGAGCCTAACGGTGTTTTTGCAACTCGGGTGTTCCACGTAGCTGTTTTACTTATTAGCCCAAAGAGGTAGCGTTCGTCCGAGGCCCTTTTCGCGCGCCAGAGCCAGTACTCGTACGGCCACAGCCAAGTCCCAGGAAGCGATTCCGTTGGATTTGAAAAGCGTAACGGCGGTGTCATTCGAACGGCCAGGAATTTTGCCGTCTACAATGTCAGCCAACATTTTAACCGATGACCATTTCGATTCATCCTGGCCAAAGGCCACAATTAAATCTCCCGCTTCCTGGCGAGATTGCTCGATGGAATCGACGGCGATCAAGTCCGCGCGTGAAACTACCGCCTCATCTATTTCTTGTTTGTGAGCATGATTTACGCCGATGGCATTGATGTGCATGCTCGGGGCAATGTCCTGGCCGGTCACAACGGGCTGCGAAGCGGTCGTAGCGGTACATATGATATCCGCGCCCTTAATGGCTTGTGCCGCGGATGCTGCAGCGTACACGGGAATGCTGAGACGTTCGGCCATGTCCGCACAAAATTTCTCGCGGCGGGAAACATCCCGGCCGTAGGCGCGTGCCAGTTCCAGTTTTCGCACGCCGGCGATCGCTTCCAGTTGGGTCCTGGCCTGCCCGCCGGTGCCAATAATGGCCGCGACTCGCGCGTCGCGGCGGGCCATGAATTTAGTCGCCACGCCGGAGGCAGCGCCGGTTCGCACCTGGCCCATGTAATCCGCTTCAATCTGCGCCACAAGATCGCCGGTCGCCATTTCGTAGAGCAAAACCAGGAAGCGAATCTTGCCGGCCACGTAGGTGTACTGTTTTTCTGCGACGTACCCTCCAGCATAGTCAGCGGCGGCCATGTAATGATAAAAACCCTTGGGCAATTCGAAGCGGCGACGCGGCTGTACAACCACTTCTCCGCGAGCTTGTTTACGCAGGTTCTCCTCGACGGTTTTCAGGGCCATCGCCATTGTCAGCACCGAACGCACTTCCGCTTCATTGATATGTAACGTCATTGAGCCGCTCGTGACTTTTTCTTAGCCTTTGCTGAATCGTTAGCCTTACTCGCGCCTTTTGATTTTCTCGGCAACGCTATAGAACCATCCTCGCGTATCCGTCTCACCACCGTTTGGATCAGGCGATAAACGCGCTCGTCATTACCGCCGATTTGGGACTTACCAGCTGGTAGATTCGCGTCCTTACTGCGAAAGCGAAATTCAGGTTCTCCCTTCGGCCCGGTTCCGATTCGCACGGGCATTTGCCCGCAAAGATTATTTTCTATGTACGCCGTTTCGTAACGGCTCTTTTTGGAATTCCAGGTATAAACGCGGATACTGGTGAAATCGCAGGGTTGCGAGTCCGGTCCACGACTACCCGCGACCAGGTACTGCGGCTTCGCTCCAGTGATGTCGCTAACCTTATTTAGTTCGAACCACGCTACTGGCCGGACGTTAGCGGAAGCGGTTCCTTCTCTCACGGCGTCCGGCAAATCCAGTTCCACGAAACGTCCGATTATCCAGCCGGCAATGGGAGAAGTTCGATCACCGGGCTGCGTGGTTGTAGAAGTATCCGGCGTGCGCGGATTAGCTTCGCTAGGCGGCCGGGTAGCAAGTCCTCGAACAAATAGCCACTCTTCTTTTTTTTCGTCTTCTTTCTTCGAGTCTGCTGCAGCCTCGCCGGCAGACTCCTTTTCGTCCGAAGCTTGGGGCATGTCAGCGACCGCACGTCCAACAATTTCCACGGGGATGCCTCGCCCGAATTGATACAAGCGAGGTTGGGTGCGGCCTGGCAACACTCGGAGATTGGTGGCTACCTTGGTACGACCGCGAGCCTGCACCGGCAACTCCTGCGCGTCGCCCAAGAGTTTCGCGCTGCGCTGCCACAACGCTGGTTCCATCAATGATCGCGCATCAATCCAGCCAACCTCACCGCCGGTGGTGCGCACCTTTACGCTGTCGTTATGGCGAGCCACGATCTCCACGTGATCGCCATAATGCAGTGCGTCCAGCGGTTCCCGAACCTGCGCCACGCCGCTCCACAACGTGACGCTACGTTCGCCGATGTAACCTTCGCCAGAGGCTCCGTGTTTTGGCCTGTAAATCCACGCAGCCACAGCGACAGCGCACAGCAGAGGGATGGCGATAAGCAGCTTGCGCTTCATGAGCAAGCCTTACTGGTGGCTGCGGAATACGTACAAAAGCCTTGGACAAGAAAACAATTCATAAATGGGGTGAATGCTAACGAGAGTCGAATTTAGTGGTTCTCGCTGAGGTCCGTCCCTGACAACTACTCATCATTCGCCCGTTAATCACTACAAAGATTGTACCTGAATGTCGCGCGACGAGTTCTGACGAGCTGCGAGTGTTCTGTGGCCTGAATTGGTTTCTGCTAAAATGCCGCATCATCGTGATCGGACGAAATAATTTCAGGACCCCCAACTTATGACCAGGTTAAATGCGCTTCAGCCCGTGGGATTGCTGCTTCTGCGGTTGGCGCTCGGCATCATTTTTATTTGGCATGGCTATCCCAAACTCACCCATCCAAATGCCATGCAGGGATTGTTTGTGCAGCACGGGCTGCCTGGTTATTTTGTCACCGTGGCGGGCGTGCTGGAGGTTTTTGGTGGCGCGCTGATTATTTTAGGATTTTTGACCGGCATCGCGGCATTGCTGCTGGCGATGGAAATGGCTGTCGCCATCTGGAAGGTGCACAGCGCCGGCGGATATATGGCGGTGCACAACTACGAATTTCCTTTGGTGCTGGCGGCCACGTGTTTCGCGCTGGCAACCGTCGGAGCCGGGCAGGCTTCAGTTGATTACGCGCTGTATGAATTAGGCGGAGGGCGCCCGCGGCCAGGAAAACCGAAAAGCAAGCCGTAGCGCTCTACCGGTTCGTTGCACGAGCGGCCATTCCCAGAGGAACCCGAACGCCTTCGTATCTCGCTCTTACGGTGTGACGGTAACTGAATTTGCCGCGATGCGCGCAGGCGCCGGCGGCAACGCAATCCAAAGGATCAAATACGCCAGGACGCCTGTACCTGCAAAAAGGACCAAAAGCAACCACACTATGCGAACCAGCGTAGGATCGAGATCAAAATATTCGGCCAAGCCGCCGCAGACTCCGGCGATTTTTTTGTTGGTGGTGGAACGCGTCAAGCGCTTCACAGCAGGTGCAGCGTACGCTGGTGGCGCGGGCGCTCCCGCAACCAGGCGGGCGCCGCAGTTGTAGCAAAAATTGGAGTGATCGGCGATTTCTTTCTGGCAATTTGGGCAGATCATTGAGACCCTCCACAGGTCATTCTCACAGCATAATACGTCAAAACAGGGCAAAAAGTTCCAAAGCTAATGTCATACGTTGGCCGTCAACGGCTCTGTCCGTGACACCACGGTTCTTAGGCCTTTGGGTAGCCGGCAGCAAAACTCAGATGCTTAGGATTCTTAGTATTCCAGCAATTGTTTGACGGCGTTAATCAAGTGGGAAGTCTGGGGGAGGATTACGTCTTCCAGACTAGGCTGATAGGCGCAGAAAGTATCCATGGCGGCGACCCGGCGCACCGGCGCGTCCAGCTCTTCAAATAGTTCATCGGCGATGCGCGCGGCGATTTCCGCTCCGTAGCCCCAACTGAGCATGTCTTCGTATGCCACGATGACGCGATGATTTTTTCGCACCGTCGCCGTGATAGCCTCCCAATCATAGGGAGAAAGCGAACGAAGGTCGATAATTTCAACGGAGGTGCCCTCGCGCCCGAGCTGCGCGGCAGCTACTTCCGCGCGATGAACCAACGCGCCGTAGGTGATGATGCTGATGTCCGTGCCTTCGGTAACCACACGCGCTTTCCCAAAGGGCACAGTGTAATCAGGTCCCGGATATTCAGAGCGATTATACGGCTGACGATAAAGGTGCTTGTGCTCTAAAAACATTACTGGGTCGTCGCAGCGAATCGCGGTTCGTAACAATCCAGCCACATCGAGCGCCGTAGAAGGCATCACCACTCGCAGCCCCGGGCAGTGCGTAAAGATCGATTCGCCGCTCTGGCTGTGATACACCGCGCCACCCGTTAGATAACCGCCGATAGCTACGCGAATCACCGCGGGACATTTAAAAGCTCCGTTCGAACGCCAGCGCGTCACGCACAATTCGTCGCGAATCTGCATCATGGCCGGCCAGATGTAATCAAAAAACTGTATCTCCGCGACGGGCTTCAATCCCCGCGTTGCCATGCCTATGGCCCGGCCGACAATGCTGGCCTCCGCCAGCGGCGAATTGAAAACGCGATCGGCGCCAAATTTGCGCTGCAGCCCGGCGGTCGCTTTGAAGACCCCGCCCTTACCTTTGACACTTTTTAGATTTTCTTCACGGCTGGCGTCGGCAACGTCTTCGCCGAACACGGTAATACGCTCGTCACGCATCATTTCGTCGGACAACGTGGCCGCGACCATCTCCACCATGGTTTTTGGCGCGCCGTGAAATTGAGGCTCCGCTGCAAAAGTGGAAGCAGTGGGATCGACGTCCGGAGAGTAAACATTTACCTGAATCGAGTCGACGGAGGGTTCCGCAGCGGTCAGAGCTTGATCCGCGGCTTCGCGGACTTCATTGTCGACTTGCGCTTCCAGATCCTCGATTTGCTTCTGATCCAGCAGTCCTTCGCGAACGAGAAAAAGCGAAAATTTTGAGAGTGGGTCGCGGTGCGCTTCTCGTTCGCGCTCTTCAGCGGATTTGTAAAGCTTTTCGTCGTCAGACAGCGAATGCGAATACGGTCGCGTAACTTGCGCGTGCACCAAGGCGGGGCCGCGCCGTTCACGGCAGTATTGGATTGCTTCCTTACACGCAGCATAACTCTCTAGCGGATCGGTGCCATCGCATTCCGCAATGTGAAGGCCAGGGAAACTGCCCACCAACTTAGAGATGCTGCCCCCAGCGGTTTGCACTTCCACAGGAACAGAAATCGCGTAACCGTTGTCCTCGATCAGATAAAACATCGGCAGCTTTTTAGTACACGCAGTGTTCAGTGACTCCCAGAATTCTCCTTCGCTGGTAGCCCCATCACCCGAAGACACGTACACAATTTCGTTGTCTTCATAACTTACATATTGGCCAAGTGGCGCCTTTTTAGCTTTTGACAGCGCCTTCGGTCGGTGCTGGTAATAAAGGGTAGCTTCCGCCGCGCCGACAGCCTGAACAAATTGGGTACCCGTACACGACGAGCGGCTTACGATATTCCACTCCGGGTGGCCCCAATGGGATGGCATTTGACGCCCACCGGAACTGGGGTCGTCTTTAGCGCCTACAGCTTGAAGCAAAGTTTCGAGCGGGGTAACGCCCAGCATAAGGCAAAGGGCCCGGTCGCGATAATAGGGATAGATCCAGTCGACGCCAGGCCGGAGAAGCAGACCCGCCGCAGCGGTTACCGCTTCATGCCCCGCGCTGGAGATCTGGAAATAAATTTTGTTTTGGCGCTTGAGTTGAATCTCGCGGTCGTCCAGTTTCCGCGAAAGGTACATCGTGCGATACAAACGAACGAGGGTATCGCGATCAAGGCCATGCATTTTTGGGGAGTCAAGCTTGGCAACTTTGATGCGCGTCTGTGACGCCATTCGTGCCGACCTCGCGAAGGGATGGAAGCTGTCTCCTGCAGACCCTCAATTATAGCGGAATTTTCCGTTTCATATCCGGTGTGAAAACGCGGCCAATAGACGAATTGCTAAGGCTCTTGAGCCACCGCGACTTGGTCGGTTAATCCAGCTCGCTGAATTGTTTTAGCGCTTCCTCGAACCCAGCCTCGCCCTGACGAAGCACCTTAGGAGAGGCGCTCTTGAACGGCTCTTGCGTAGGGATGCGATCAAGCCAGCGCTGTTCGGATAATTTCTCGTGGCTGGAGAAATACAGTCGCACAAGCAGAGATACGTTGCCGCTTCCGTTGTCTTCTGAGTCGCTCTCGGCGCGCCGTGTTTTCTTACCAAGCTTGGATTTAGATTTGGATTTGGGCTTTTCGGCGTGTTTTTCGCCAGCCGCCGTGGCACCACTCGCCGAATCTTCTTCCTCGTCCGCTTCTTCCGGGCGGTCCAATTTGTATTGAAGTTTTTTATCCAGGCGAAACGTCTGCTTCCAAACGTCCAGCTTGTGACGCGCTTCCTGCGCTTTTTCCTCGTCCGCGCCAAAATCAAAATGCATATAGATGTGAGCCATAGGCCCAAAGTTTGCGACGCGCAGCACGGCAAGTCAAGGCGAGGGCCGGGAAGAGCCAAGAATCAAAGGGTTTTTCCCGGGTTTAAATGCGGAAGGGAGGCTGCTACCTTATCGAAATGATCAGGGCAAAAATTGTGCTGGGTCAGTGCGCTTTTTCAAGACTGGACGGTTGCCTTCAGACGGCGGTGGTATAGCCGCAGGGGCCGCAGGAGTCGCGGTGCCTCCCGCGCCAGGAGCTACAGCCGTTTTCTCGCCTTCCGTGTAAGCCTTCTTCAAAAATCCTTCCGCGACCTGCTGAGCCCCGCCGGTATTATCGTTGGTCTGTCTCGCTTTACTGTACTCGTTGACAGCGCGTTCCCGCTGGGCCAGCAAATCAAAAATCTTTCCTAGATAAATATGGCTCCAAACCTCCGTCCATTTCTCAGAAGGTTCCGGCACAGTTTGCAACGCCTCGCGAAACGCATTCGCCGAAGCCTGATAGTTTTTCTGGTAAAAAAACGCTTCGCCCATCCTGAAATTCGCTAGCGGGCGATTGGGCTGGATAGCCAAAGCACGCTGGTACTGCACGACCGCATCGTAATAACGGCCTTGCTCCGCCAATTCTTCGCCGCGTGCCACCGCTGCCCGCGCTCGCAAGTTCGTGCTGGCCTTGAGAATCAGGTTATTGGGATCAACACGAATTCCTCCCGGTTTAGGCCGGCCAAATGTCTCCACAGTGAAATCCGACTCCGAGCCGATCACATCGATCGTTTTTAATTCTGGATTGCCTTCCGTGTCGATGCGCAATTCCACCGGCATGCGAAAGGTATCCAATGGCTGTTTGATCTTGCCAGAAATGCGAAACCCTTTCGGCGTGCGATACACGACGTAATCAACGGTAAACTCTGGTATGCCCGTGGAGTTCAGCCACTGCGTAAAAAATCCCCGAAGTTCCGGCGGCGCTTCGCCCCTCCTGACCGACGCTTGCGCATGCTGTTGCGCCATGGCCGCGAAGTCCTCGATGCGCGCGCTCTTCCCTTCATACTTGGTATAGAAATCGTGCAACAGCGATTTGAACGCAAGGTCTCCCATCTGCGCGCGCACCATGTGAAAAATCATCGCGCCCTTGTTCATTACTACCGAGCGATAGTCCGCGGAGTACGGCGCAAGTCGTGCTGCTTGCGCAATGGGCGCGGCATCTTCAAACATCAGCGCGCCGACTGCAAACTCATCAACTGCCCTCAGCCCTGCTTCTCTCCCGGCATTCTGCTCGGCATAAAGCGCTTCCGAATAGCGCGCCAGGCCATCGCTGATCCATACATCGTTGGGTGTCGCCGGCAAAACCTCGTTGCCCCACCATTGCGAAGCCACTAATCGCGCAATGGTGCGGTCATTCGGCTTGGGATCCCACGCCCGCTGGCTCAGTAACAACACGCCCGGCCCCGCAAATTCACGTAAGGTGCCGTCGGGAATCTGAATTACGGACATGGCCGGATCGGGCAGCGCTCCGAACATGTCCGAGAAAACCGTCATGGAGCGCGCCACCGACGCGGCAAAATCGGCCGCGTTGCCCGATGCCGAACGCGGCGCGTATACCGCCACACTTACGCCCTCCGCTTGTTGAGGATTAAGCTGTAAATTCCCGGCTACGAAGGTGCCATTCGGTGCCGCGTTTTTGCATTCGAAGGTATAAACAATACGGTCGCCATCAATCGGATTTTTTCCCGCGGCCGGCGTAGGAGCTAAAGCTTTGCCGGTACCCGCCACAGCAAATGAAGCCGGCACATTCAATCGAAAAGTTCCGGTATACCGGTTCGCAGGATAATCCGTCAGCGGAAACCACCGCGAGGGCAAAAGCAGATACGCGAAATCATGATTAATCACCGCGGCACGAACGCCCGGGACCGGACTGTTTTCTTCGTTGGCGAGCAATCCAGTGTAAGCGAAGGTCAGCGACACATGGCCGCCTGCGCCCACCGGCGACGGCACCGTCACTATCAAGAATAAAGGGTTCTGCCGGTCACGCTCAAAGTTCAGTAACTTGCCGTCAGCGGATTTTATTGATTGCACTTCCAGATTAGGGTGCAACTCCACGCGGATATTCCCGGAAACTTCCAGTGCTTTGAAATCAACTTTCGCGCTCGCGGCAAGCGATTGCCGAATGGTGTCCAGGGTCGCCGACACATCATAATTTTCTGCAACAAACGCTACCGGCCGCGGGTTCTGCGCCCGCAATGATCCGGCCGCGAACAATACCATGGTCAACGCTCCCAAGCGCGCTATTGGCCTTAAAGTTTTCTTACGAAGGGCCATCGGACCCCTTTCACGTTTTTTCATTGGAATCGGCACACCGACTTGAACGCCGCAGCTATGGCTGCCTCTATAGGATACCAAACCCGTCACTTTGCGTTGCTTTGTGCCAGCCGTAGCTGGCCAACGATCGCATCCGCAGCCCTCTCTACGGCTCCCGGCGGCCCTAGCAACCGTGTTACCTCTGCCAGGCCGAGTCGCATGGCCGTCATTTTCTCGAGGCTTTCTTTGGATGCCGACAATAGCGATACGGCTTCGGAAGCGACACGGGCGGGGGTGAAATCATCCTGAATTAACTCCGGCACAACCTCGCGCCCGGCGATCAGGTTGACCATGCTGAAAAACTTGGTGCGCACCAGCGGCTTGGCCAGCCGCGCGGTTAGCGGTGATAACCTGTAAATCACGATCATCGGCTTGGCCAGTAACGCGGCCTCAACGGTGGCCGTTCCGCTGGAAACAATCGCTAGATCCGCGGCCTCCAGCGCGTTGTATGTGGCACCTGTTACGAAGCGCACCCCGTTGCTGGAACTAAAGCAGGCCTCCAGCTCCGCTCGATTAACCCCCGGCGCCACCGCGACCACTGCTTGAATCACTGGAATCGCGAGTCTAAGTTGCGTCAGCGCTTGCGCCAGAATCGCGCCGTGGTACTCAATCTCTCCCCTACGGCTGCCCGGTAGAATGGTGACAATCGGCTTGTCAGCGCTCAGTGAATTCTCGGCGCAAAATTCCGCGCGCGACATACTCGCTTTTACGTTGCCTACCAACGGATGCCCAATAAATTCCGCCGCTGCTCCCGCGTCGCGATAAAACTTCTCTTCGAAGGGAAAAATGCATAAAGCTTGCGCGAATCTGCGCCGCACCAGATTCGCGCGCCACGGCCGCCAGGCCCAGAATTGCGGACAAATGTAATAGATGTTTCGAATGCCTAGCGGTGACAGCTTGCGCGCCAGCCGCAAATGAAATCCAGGAAAATCCGTGAGAATCGCCAGAGGCGGCCGTCGCTGCTGCGCTTCGTCGACCAGCCGCCTCATCGCTTTTCTCAGAGACGGCAATTTTTGCAACACTTCTGTAATTCCCAGCACCGACACTTCCGCATAATCCACAACAATTTCGACACCCGCCGCGCGCATTTGCGGTCCGCCCATGCCAAACGGTGCAACATTCGCGCGTTGCTTGAGGGCGATCGCCAGGCGTGCCGCGTACATGTCGCCCGAAGCCTCGCCTGCCGACAGCAAGATGGGTGTAGCGCTCATGAATAGACGGGGGAATTTGTCTTGCGAGGCTTTTTCTTCTGAACTGTTTCGAGCAAAGGAACGCAAATCTGTTCCTGGGCCGATTTTATCGCCAGGAATTCATGATCCTCAGTCATTAGCCTGGAGTGGTGAGGGTTCCGGCCCAGCGCTTACGTTGACCGGCAAGTGTAATTCCTGTTCTTTATATTGCAGTTGGTACAGCCGGTAATAAATCCCGCGTTGCGCCAGCAGTTCCTGGTGCGCGCCCTGCTCCCTCAAGCGGCCTTTGTGGAATACCAGTATGCAATCGGCGTGTTGGATGGTGCTCAGCCGGTGCGCAATCACCAGCGCGGTGCGGCCCGACAGCAAGCGATCCAACGCTTCGCGGATCAGCAGCTCCGTCTTGGTATCCACGCTGGACGTTGCTTCGTCGAGAATCAAAAAGCGTGGATTGTGCGCCAACGCTCGCGCAAAATTAATAAGCTGCCTCTGTCCAACCGACAAAGTCGAGCCGCGCTCGTTTACTGAAGTTTCCACGCCCCCCGGCAGCGTGCGAATAAAATCGCCCAGCCCCACTTCGTCTACGGCATGCTCGACCGTCGATCGGTCGATCCCCGCAGTTCCAAGCCGCACATTTGTCTCGATCGTTCCGGAAAAGAGGAAAGGGTCCTGTAACACGATGCCAAATTGCCGGCGCAAATCCTGCAATTCGATTCTGCGAATGTCGAGGCCATCCAATAAAATCTGTCCGCGCTGAATATCATAAAACCGCAGCAACAGCGAAATCAGCGTAGTCTTTCCCGCGCCGGTATGTCCCACGATGGCCATGGTCTGTCCAGGCAAAACTCGGAAGGAAACGTCGCGCAGCACCCAATCTTCATCCTTGGGTTCACCGGACTTGTAAGAAAACCACACATTGCGAAACTCGATTTCGCCCCGCGGATCGCGCAACGGAAGCGCGCCGGGATCACTGGAAATGGTGATCGGTTCATCCAACAATTTGAATATGCGCTCCGAAGCCGCCATCGCCGACTGCAAAATATTAAATTTCTCACTCAAATCCTGAATCGGCCGGAAGAATCTCTGCGCGTACTGCATAAACGCCACCAGCACGCCCAGCGTCAGCACATTCGCGAAAATCTGCAACCCACCGACCCATAAAGTTAAAGCGATTGCGGCAACTCCCAGAAATTCAACGGTGGGGTAAAAGAGCGCAAACGCGAGAATGGCATCCTTATAAGCCAGCATGTGATCGCGGTTACGTTTGGCAAATTCCACCCTCGCTCTCCGCTCGCGATTAAATACTTGCACAATGCTCATGCCGGAGATGTATTCCTGAAGAAACGCATTGATGCGCGCAATTGCCGTTCGAATGCGCCGGTTCGCTTCGCGGACGAACTTGCGAAACACCAATGTAACCAGAAGTATGAGCGGCACCGCCGCCAGGGTGGCCAACGACAGCCGCCAATTCAAATACAAGAGATAGCCGGCCATGACCACCAGCAAGAAGAAATCGTTGATCATGGTGACCACACCAGCCGCGAACAAATCGTTCAATGCATCCACATCGGTGGTCACCCGCGTAACCAGCCGGCCCACCGGGTTCTTGTCGAAATAGCTCATCGACAGCCGCTGTATATGCGCAAAAATTTCCTGCCGCATGTCGTACATGGTCTGCTGTCCGACGCGCTGCATGATCCGGATTTGCACGTATTGCGCAAGAAAATCAAAAAACAAAACCAGCAGGTAGATAATGCTGATAATCGCCAGCCCCCGCCTCGCCGCGAGGATAGAGATGAGGTGATGGGCTGACGGGTCCAGATAGCGGTCGATGGCGGCTCGAAATAACATCGGTGGCGCCAGCTCCAGCGGAGTAACCGCAAGCGTCAGCGCCAACGCGACGATCACTTGCCATTTGTAGGGGCGCATATACTCCAGCAGCCGCCTCATCAGCCGCGAATCGTATGCTTTTCCGAGTGCTTCTTCTTCGTGAGCGTTACTCATGCGCGTTCAAGTTCTTCTTCCAACAATTGTTTCTGATAAAGGTCCGCGTAATATCCGCCACGCGCCAGCAAATCTTCATGCTTCCCACGTTCGATGATTTGTCCATCGCGCAAAACCACGATCTGGTCGGCGTCCTGCACCGTGGAAGTGCGATGCGAAATTAAAATTGTCGTTCGCCCGGCCATAATCCCACGCAGGCGCGACAGGATGCGTTCCTCGGTCTGGGTATCCACTGCCGAGAGGGAATCGTCGAGAATCAGTATTCTCGGGTCCCGTACCAGCGCGCGAGCGATCGCGGTTCTTTGCTTTTGACCGCCGGACAAGGTGATGCCCCGTTCACCGACGATCGTCTCGTACTTCTCCGTGAAATCCTCGATGTCTCCTTCGAGGCTTGCAACTTCGGCGGCTTCGCGAACGCGTTCGGCATCGTATTTAGGCAGGCCAAAGGCGATATTTTCACCCAGCGTATCTCCGAACAAATAGGTGTCTTGCGGTACGTAGCCGATGGCTCGCCGCAATGTTTCCAAAGGCCACTCACGTATCGGCCTTCCATCGATCAGCAATTCTCCGGCAGGCGCTTCCCACAACCGCGCGACCAACGCGGCCAAGGTGGTTTTCCCGCTGCCGGTCGGGCCAATAATCGCCAACGTGGAACCAGCAGGTATCTTCAAATTTATATTGCTAAGTATCGGATTACTGGAATTTGCGCTGGCGCCGGTTCCGTTACCAGAGACAGCCCTGTTGGGTGGGGCCTTTATAGCCGACGTTCCGTTGCTAGCCACGGTACCCGCGTTTCCATCGCCGGATAACATTGTGGGATAGGTGAACGTCAGGTTGCGAAACTCGATTTCGCCCCGCACTTCCCTATCGGTCGGAACTTTTGCGCCGCGATCATCAATGTTCGGCTGTGCATTCAAGATGTACGTCAACCGTCCCATGGACGCCGCGCCGCGTTGAAAGATATTTGTTACCCACCCCAGGGCAATCATTGGCCACACTAATATCGTCAGAAAATTCGAGAACGCTACCAGGGCGCCAAGAGAAAGCTCGTTGCGCAAAAATAAAAATCCGCCCTTCCAAAGCACGATCAGAAACGTGGTGCCAATCAACGCCGTTAACGACGGCATGAACATGCTCCACGTGCGTATCAATTCCACGTTACGCGCCACGTACTCACGGTTTGGTTCGTCGAACGCGCGAATCTGCGCGTCTTCTTGCGCGTATGCTCGAATCACGCGCACACCCGAAAGGTTTTCCTGCACCTTTACCGACACCGCCGCCAGTGACGCCTGGATTTTTTCGTATAACTCGTGAATCACTTTGCCGAAGTGGCGTACCACCACCGCCACGATGGGTACCGGCAGCAGCACCCACATGGTCAAGGGCGGTGACAATTTGAACATCAGAATGACGGCCACCAACATGGTAACCATCGTCGTCGCGCTGTACATGATTCCCGGACCCAGCACCATGCGCACCGCGTTCAAATCATTAGTCGCCCGGGACATCAGCTCCCCGGTGCGATTGCGCACATAAAATTCCGGTTCCAGAATTAGCAGGCGGTCCAGCAGATCGTTACGAACATCAAATTCAATATCGCGCGACACCCCGATTAATATCCAGCGGGCGGAGAATGACAGGACACCCTTTATCGCAATCAATCCGATAAGCAGCAGACAATAGACTTCCAGCGTGTGCCGGCTAGATGGCTGATAGAAGGGAATTATTGTGCTGAGCCAATTAGCCTTCAGCGCCCCGACTACCACGCCATTTGAAAATGGTCGCTCGCTCCCGGCCAGCACATCGATAATGATGCCAATCGCGAGAGGCACAATGTTGCCGATGATGCCCATGAGCACCGTTGCCAGCAGCCCAAGCGCGAGACCTCCCGGGTAGCGCCTCAAATACGGAAAGAGCCCGCGCAGGTTCTTCCACGAGGAAGTCTTCGGTGGCTGGTTTGCAGCCAAAGCTGCGCTGGTTGTTGCCGCCGCACTCATCTCAGTGACGACCTCACATTTTGCAGTGTCGAGGATTCCTTCAGGAAATGCTCATAGCTGGCATCCAGAGACTGATAACGGTTGGTCGCTGGATTCCAGCGCACTCCAATCGTCAGCACGTGCGTGTCTCCATTCACTTTTAATGGCGTGAAATATAGTTGCAGCCCCTTCTCGGGATTTTGTTCGTACTGCAATCGCCATCCGGTAATGGAATCAAGCGGCGTCAAACCCAAGTACCCTTTTTGGTTTTTCAAATGCTCATCAACTCGCAACAATTCCGTCCATTTCCCGTCATCGTCTTGGGCCACAATCGCGCGCGTGACCACTGTACCCGGCACATTGTTCTGTGGCGTTTTGGGTATCACATTGGCCGAAAGTAACTGCCGTTTCCCATTTTTTGCCAAGTCTCCGAAGAGCAGCACTTGCGCATCGCTGCCAAGCAGGTGCTTCGCGGCATCCTGAATGTCTTCAGGAATTTCCGGCGCCGCTGGCTTCGCCTCGGCTGCTGGCTCTGAAGAAGGTTTCGGCGCCTCCGTCCCGCATCCCACGCCCAAACTTCCAAACGCCGTTGCCGCCAGAGCCACAATAAAAATGTTCTGCGCGAAAGCGTTCTTCAACCGCGATCCGACCACTCGATAGTCCATCAAAGTAACGGCCTTTTCCGCCCACTTCGGCACATGACCATCCTCAATAACCTGTCGAAGCTGGACGGTTCATTAACGCTCATTCTAGCTGCTGCGCGCTAAAGACTCTACCGCTTGATTGCATTAACGCGTGTTTCAGCGTTGCGCCAGGATTGCGTCCAGACGAGCCTCAAAGTTTTCCTCACCCTCCGACCATAATTCACTTCGCTCCACCGGCAACGCTTTCTGCATCGCCTCCACCCACGTGAATAATTGTTGGATGTTCTCCCGCGTTTTTGCGTGATACTCCTTCAAGTTGCCGCCCGCTGCCATCCAACGGCGAAACGTATGCTCCACCGGGTGATCAGACGAATCAAACGGATTGGTAGCCTTGCCCGGAGCCAGCAAACCGGCATGCCCTGTAAATAAGTGTTCAAACCCCAAGTCCGCAACGAAATGCCCTTCGCTCGCGGCCACACCATTGTCGTAATCCGTCCCATTGCAGGTGAGCACCAGCGGGTGAGGCGCGTGCTGCCACTTCAAACTCTCCACGTCGAGCTCCCACAAGTCCCACGTCGCGGTGGCAATGTACGCGCTGTCGGTATTCAAGTGCTGCAAGGACAGCGCCGCAACCTCCGCCGGCCCATATCCTTGGCCGCGCAGGTCCCATGAAGCTATGGGAGTCTCCGTCGCATCTACTGGTTGGACGGTCAATTCTGCGAAAGTATTCATGGAAGCCGAAAGCGGAGCGCTGGCCAGAAAGCGCGCGAACTCAGCAATCATCAGTTCTTCGGAGAAATCGCGCGTCCAGACGCGCAGATATGCACGATTAGCCATGTATGAAGGAACTTCTTCATTATACCGGGGACGCGCATGTCACGCGAATACGCGTTGAGCTGAGGTGGATAGGTGGTTCACTGCGGCGCTGAGCTCACCAACTTACTGAGCAAGAGCGCGTTTAGCTGCTGGTGGTCGCGGAACGCGAGCGGCTGTTAGGGTCGTCGGTAGGTGAGGTCAAGGTGCGCGCAATCTGCTGCAAGCGTTCCTGCAAAGTTTCCCCGATATTCTCAAAAACCTGGGTGCAGGTTTCGCGCAATTTTTCTTCCGCGTTGGCCGAAATATCGGCCACGATCTCCCGCGATTGATGGTCTAGTGCGGTCACGGTCGCCAGCATCCATTGATTGGAAACATTTTCGAGCCGGCTGCGGTGTTGTTCTGTAGCTTGATCGCTGATCTTGGCGTACACATTACGAAGGTCGCTTTGGTGCCGGTCGGTCATCATTTTCCAGGAATCAATGAGCGGCGAGAAGCTGGCCTCGACTTTCTCATTGGCATCCCGCACGCCAGACTCCAGGGCCTTGTCCATCGCCTCCTGGAAACGCCGCAGAAACTCCGCCTGCTCCGAGGTAATTTTGTCCGATAGCTCCCTCTGTGCTATGTCCAGCTCCGCGCGGGCTTGCTCCACGCTCCGATGCAATTCTTCGCCAAATCCCTGCAGCTCGTGCCTTCCGGTGCGCTGCACCTCATCCGTAAATGCCGCCGCGGTAGTGTCCGAGGCATCGACCAATAGCGTTCGCGCGCGCTCAAAAGCCTCTCGCACGGTGTCTTCCATCTGCGACTGTGTGTGCCCCACAAAATTTCGGCTGGAATTATCCAACTCGCTGGTGAACGCACTGGAAAGTTCCCCCGCCTTATCTCGCAGTTGCGAGCCGGCTTGCTCCACCGCTTTTTCGGTGACGTTCTGGATATGCGTTTGGGCTTTCTTCTCATACCATTCCGCGGACTTGAAAACATCCTGGATGGCCTGATGCTTGATGTCGCTAAGTTTTTCTTCCATTTCGGCGATGTTTCGGCTGGTGACCGAACGCGCGGTTTCATCCAGCAATTGTTCAGCCCCGCCCAGGTTGTCCTTGAATCTTGAGAGTGACTCCGCAAACGCCTCGTCCGCCGCCGCCTTGATGCGGTCCTGCTGCATTGAAATGGCCGCATCCAGCAACACTCTTCCGCCAGCCAAACGATGAAGCGATTCCTCGGTGCTTTGCACGTGTGGCGCAATCATTCCTGAAATCCGCTGTTCAAATTCTCCAGCCGCGCGATTGCTGGCTTCCTCAAACGCTGTTCGCAACCTGGAGGTCACGTCTTCAAATAGCGATTCCGACCTGCGATGCAGTTCATTTCTATGCAAGCTCAACACGTCATCCAGTTGGGTATGGAATCCCACCAGCGCTTGTTCGTGCAACACCCCCAGCCGGTTCGAAAAATTCTCGAGTGTCGTCGTAGATTCATTGGCTCGCGCCAATCCGAATTCCAGCCGCTGCGCAGTTTCTTGCAGGGAATCACGGAACCCGGTGAGGCGCTGTTCCACGTCGCCGACGACGCGAGTCTGCGCCGAAGTTAGCGAGGTCTCTAAACTCGCCTGCCAAAGCGCCTTGGCCATTTCCATTTCACGGGCCACATGCGTGTCGACATCCAGCCGCGCGGTGGAGAGGTTCAACGCTACCTGCTGTTGAACTTCCTCGGCCGCCAAACGCAAAGTCTGCCGGTGTAGCTCCAGCGTTTCTTGTCGCAAACGTTCCGAATCTTCCACCGCACGAGTCGCTGCCGCCACGATTTGCGCTTCCGTATTTGCCGCCTGGGCCTTCAACCGCACAATCGCTTCCTCGCGGACCCGCGCGGCTTCTTCCATGGTGCGAGCCGCGGCGTCGGCGCGTTCCATGATATGGGCTTCGGTTTCTTCTGCCTGAATGGCCAGGTTTACGCTGGTTTCATCACGCAACTGTGCCGCTTCCTGTTGCGCTCGAGCTACCGTCTCGGCTTCCGCCTTCAACCGCGCTTCAACCTCTGCGGCTTGCGACTTCAATCGGGTGGCAATCTCTTCCGCTTCCTTGAATAAACCCACAACAACTTCGCCGCTAGTTTTTAACTGCTCCGCATGCTGCTCACGCTGCGCCTGGCCATCTTGCGAAAGTTGTGAACTCAGCTCGCCCTTGGTCTGTTCCAGTTGCGATGTCAGCCAATTCGTCAGTTCGCGGCGCGCCGATTCCGCAGCCGCAGCCCCGGCAGCCTGCGCGTGTCTCTCAGTTTCCGGTTGAATTTTTTCGAGCAGGTGCGAGGCTTCCTGGGCCACCGCGTGAGTGGCCGCTTCTCGTGCTGCCGCCTGGATTTGTTGCTTGGCATCGGCCACCAGTCGTGCCAGTTGCCGCGCCAGCTGTAGTGAAGCGTCGGTGGTGCTTACTGGGGAAGGGAAGGCCCGCAAATTATCGTTCACATGCGCCGCCGTATTCTCATAATCATTGTGAGCTGGTACTTCCTGTTCTATCTCGTTTGGTTGCGGCTCAGATGCCGCACCCACCTCATGCTGCTGTGCTTCTACGTTGGGGAATGCGAACCAATCTTCGGGAGGAAAAGCGATACCCCACACGTTGCCCGGGGTTTCCAATTCGAGCGCCACTTGAAAGAGTTGCCGCACCGTTCGCGGCCGCTGAATCCACGCCACCCGTCCACGCACCACTCGCGGCGGCTGCCCGGAATCCGGGTGCGGAATCTCCAGCTTCACCCACATATTTTTCAAAACATAATGTTTCGATTGATAGCGGCACCCATGACAATTAATGATTAGAGTCGAAGTGTGCTCCGTAAAAGGACGCCCAATGGCATCCACGCCGGTTACCGCTATGGGTACAGCCTGCACGATGCGCGTGCTGCGACGCTTCTTCAATTCTGAGTTGGCATGCGCTACCGCGCTTGGTGACATTTCTGTAGTTCCTTCAGTGGTGTTACTTATGTTGGTGCTCGCTTCGTCCGTCACTGGTCTTACGCCCCCACGTCCACGGGTCTCTGGTAACTTTCGAATTGCCGCCGTTTCCACTCGCTGTCGACGTTTTCCGCGCAGCCAGTCCCTCCATCTCGCGATTATCGGCCAACGCACAAAATCGTCAAATTAAAGCACATACGTAGATCCGTGGCGATCCTGCCGCCGGAGCTTTACGGCACAAGTTGGCAAGCCGGACCAAACATGACTTGTAGAGCGCCGGGGTTGGAATAGCGAACTCCTTACCTTGCCGGGGAACTTCGCAGAATCCAGACTCTATACTCAAATTCCCGCTTTGGCTAGACAGTCCCACCAGTACTAATTTCTGGCCGTAAAGTCCTACCAGTACTATAGTTTGTACCGAACTGGCCTTAGATTCTGTGCTATTAAAGCTCACGTCTTCCTTCCATCGCTTTCAACATTGTCACTTCGTCCGCGTACTCCAAATCAGCGCCCACCGGGATACCAACGCCGATCCGGGTCACCTTCACTCCCAGAGGCTTCAGCAATTTAGAGATGTACACCGCGGTGGCCTCACCCTCAGCGGTGGGATTAGTAGCCACTATAATCTCTTCGATGCCTCCGCCCCTCAGGCGTTCTATTAGTGATTTAATTTTCAATTGTTCCGGCCCGCGTCCCGATAACGGCGACAGTGCTCCGCCCAAAACGTGATACATCCCCGAATACATTCGCGTTTTCTCGATGGCCATGATGTTGTGCGCTTCTTCTACCACGCAGATGGTGCGGTGATTTCTCGTCGGTCCCACGCAATAAAGACAAGGATCGGTATCCGTAATGTTGTGGCACGTCGAGCACTCCCGGATTTTTTCCTTGGCATCCCGAATGGCATCGGCCAACGCCAAAGCGTTCTCCGGCGAACTTCGCAGAAGGTGAAAAGCCAATCTTTGGGCTGTTTTCTGTCCAATACCAGGAAGGTGCTTTAATTCATCGATCAGTCGTTCCACTGGCGCGGCAAAATCAGGCATCCCTGATGTGTAGCACACGCCGCGATTAGGAGCAAACCGCGGAGCGAATGGTTTTTCGGAAAATTAAATTGGAAGTTGATTTGTCCCGGAAATCTTAAAACAAACCGGGAATCTTCAAACCTGAGAGGCCCGGAACGTTGCCCGCAATATTCTTCATCTGGCTGGCCAGTTCTTCGTCGACTCGCCGCGACGCTTCGTTCACCGCCGCGCGCACCAGGTCCTGCAACATTTCCTGGTCCTTGCCCGCAAAAATTTCCGGCTCAATGCGGATCTCCACAATCTGCTTTTGGCCATTCATTTTTACGTTGACCATGCCTCCGCCGGCGGAGGCTTCCACGTTTACGGAATTGACTTGCCGCTGCAGGTCGTCCTGCAGTTGCCGGAACTTCGAAAGCATCTGTTGGAGAGCGTTGACTTCCATCAGCTTCATTCCCCTTGCGCCCGGCGCACTTCGGAGATCTTCCCGCCGAAGCGCTGCAGTATCGAACGCACCATCGGATCGCGTTCAAACTTGGCCCGCAATTCCCGCTGCTCCGAACCCGCGCGAGTTGCCGGCTCCGGACTCGTACTGGCTGCAAGTTTAGCACACACCCGTATCGCGCGACCCAGCACGTTGCTCGAAATGCTACGAAGCTTTTCCAAAGAGTCGCGTCCCTCCAGCATCTCGGCAAAAGACTTTTTCCCGGTGGGAAAATAAAGTTTCAGTTCCGCGCCGGCAAGTTCCCAAACCGTGGCATGTTCCAGCAATTCTCCCAGGAATTTTTGTTGTGCTTGTACGGCGGCTTTGATTTGCGCCACTTGTTCTGCGGTGATTCCTTCGTACTGCAAATCGTTTTCAGCGTGCTGAGTTACGGTAGCGGCTATTCCGCCATTTTCGCTGGATACCTTTTCTGCTTCCCGTTCTTGTGAGCTGAAAGCGCCGTTAGGCCGCGGAGCGATGGGCTCCGCCTTCGTCGCGGCGGCTGAATCGAAAGTCAAAGCATTCGAAGCTTCGAAGCCGGCCCCAGTGGGCATACTTAAATCACGCACGCCTGTTATCGATGAAGCGTTCATTACCGCACCGTTTGATGCCGCGCCAATCCCGGGCCGACTCTCGTCATCTTTATATGTCACCGGCGGAGGCACGTTCATCGAAGTCTTAACCGGTATCGCGGAACTGGTCTGCACCGCCGATGTCGCGCCCGTTCCAGCCGATGTCGCAGAAGCGCTGGCAGCGCGTCGCGCCGGAACGGGTCCACCGCCAACTCTGCCGCCCGTTCCGTTTTTTATTTCTGTCAGTAATTCTTCCAGTGGCGCCAGCCGCGCCGCATTGATCAACCGCAACAACCCCATCTCCAAATGCACTCGCGGATCCGGCTTGCGCCGCAGGTCATCATCGGTCTGCAACAAAATCTGAAAAAATCGCGTGAGGTCCTCTTCGCTAAAGAGTGACGCGGCTTCCGCCAGCGCGGGACGCTGGTCCGCCGTGGCCGCAATCAGATCCGAGTCCGCTCCGCACACTTTGGCAATCAGCAGATTCCGCATGTGGCGTATCGCTTCACGGCAGAAATGTTGCAGGTTGCGGCCTTCTTTTTGAAAGGTGTGGATCAATCCCAAGGCCCGGTCGGCCGACCCTTCCGCGATGGCACTCACCAGCGTGGCCAATGCGTCGTCGGGAACCACGCCTAGGAGCTCTCGCACCGCAGCATCGGTAATTACTTCGCCGCAGTACGCGCGCGCCTGCTCCAGCAGCGACAACGCATCGCGCATGCTGCCTTCCGCCATGCGCGAGATGACTGCCAGCGCGCCCGCATCGATCTTCAGATTTTCCTTTTGGGCAATTTCTTCCAGGCGTGCGGTGATTTCCCCAAACGTCAGCGCGCGAAAATGAAAATGTTGCGAGCGCGACCGGATGGTATCTACCAGATCTTCCGGCTGCGTGGTGGCCATTACAAAGATCACGCGATCCGGCGGCTCTTCGAGGGTCTTCAGCAACGCATTGGAGGCCTCTCCCGTGAGCATGTGGGCCTCGTCCAGAATCACCACTTTGCTTCGCGACGAAGCCGGGGCGTAGCGCACCATTTCGCGCAACTCGCGAATCTGATCGATGCCCCGATTGGAAGCCGCATCGATCTCAATTACATCCAGAGAAGTCCCCGCGGAAATCTCACGGCACGAATCGCATTCCCCGCAAGGCGTGGCCGTAGGACCGTGCACGCAGTTCAGTGCTTTGGCCAGAATGCGCGCCGCAGTGGTTTTGCCCACCCCGCGCACGCCAGAAAAAATGTACGCGTGCGCCACGCGATCGTTCTTGATCGCATTCGCCAGCGTTTCCGTGACATGTTCCTGCCCAACGAGATCGCTGAATTTCTGCGGGCGCCACTTGCGGGCTATAACTTGGTAGCTCATTTGCGGGAATCACTCCGGCTGCGGGAACAGCACGCTTCACTTGCAAAAACTTGAAAAGAGGAACTTCGGGTGATCTGCGGCACAAGAGGCGTTCCCGGTACCGTTGCTCCCTTCCGGGCCTGGCGGGGTTCGCGGGACCTCGTTGCACAGAGCCCGAAGTTCCACGTTTCAGCAGTCGCAAAATCTTTGCGTCTGCTAAACAAAAGTCTAGCACAGGGGCGTGAGCGCAGCCAGATTTCGCGCGCTCGCCGCAGTTTTTTCCACAGAAAAAATATTAATCGGAAGCTTTGGCAGCCTTACTCGGATCATCAGCCGGGTTCACATAATTTATTTTGAATGGGCCGACGCCGTGAACCTGCACGAGTGCGCCGTCTTTGGTCCCCGCGAAGTGATGCATACGCCTGGGCATAAACACATACGATCCCACGGGCAGAGTCGCCATCTTCGATTCGTCGTACGTATCCCCCATGCCGGCCATGAATGTTCCCGACAGCACGCTCACGTTTTCATCCACGGGGTGCCAGTGAGGAGGAAACTTGGCGCCAGCGGCGAGACGCAACTGAAAGACACAAGGCGCTCCGACCTTATCGCAGTTGCCGTACACCGGCCCGTACTCCACTCCAGGCGCGAATTGCACCCATTTGACTTTGTCCGGCGTTCCGATGAACGGTTCCGGCGCGGCAGATTTGGCAGTTGCCGGTGTTTCCACTTTGTTTTGCGCGGACTTGTCCGGCGCCGCTTTTTTGGCGGTATCCTGAGCTTTTGCTAAAGCGATACTTAGAACTGCGCACATCACCAAGGTCCATACCTTTGAAAAGGGGTTGAACATAAATCCTCCGTCAAAACGAAATTTGGCGGCACCATATCACACCATCCTGGCTTAGCGTAAATATTTTGGCCACAGAACTCGGGACTCGCCAGCTGCATCCTCGCACGGCACTAATTGTGTCCAGTTGTACAACACCTCGGTAGAACATCGTATTTTCCCGCTCTGTCCGCGCAGTACACTACACCCGGATGGAGTTCCTCCCCATCCGCCCCGGGTTTGCTTTGGCGAACACCGGGTCCGCAACGCCAGCGGAAACATTCCGGCAAAGCCGGAATCGCCCCACGACACGGGGTCGACCCACGCCCATCGCGTGGGCAGGGGGAAACTTATGAAATCTTTGCTGTCCGCAGTTCTCGCCAGTGCGCTGCTTTTCACCACCGCACCGGTCTCCTATTCCGAGCCGCTCCCAGAGCCACTCAAAGTTGCTCCCGGTACCGAAGTGCGCCTGCACATCGTAGGCACCATCGGCACCGCCGCTTCGCGTAACGGTGACGCCTTTGTCGCTGTACTTTCCGAGCCCGTCTTCGTCGGCAACACCTTGCTGATTCCTGCTGGTACGCGCGTCCACGGCACCATCGGCATGGTGGCCCCGGCGCGCCGCTTTTCCGTTTTTCGCGGTCAGGCGTACCTCGACTTGAATTTCCGCAGCCTCGAAATCGATAGTCGGCTGATCCCTGTGCACATGAGCATCCTTGAAATCCTGCGGCAAGGCACCGACCGCGACGCCCCGCGCCGCCACGACGTAAAAATAGATGAAGGTCAGATCATCGAGCAACGACATGACTACCGAGGCGATGTGTTGGGAGGTTCGGTTAGTTCAAGTGGCGGCGCGCTAATCGGATTGATTGCTGGCAACGTCGCCAGAGGATTCGGCTTTGGCTTAATCGGAAGTGCCGCTTATATCGTGGCGCGCAAGGGCAAGGAAGTTAATCTGCCGGACGGGACCGGCATGCTCGTGAGCATCGATGATGCCGTGACTCTGCCGGGCACGGTAACGCTCGTCCCGGCAACGTCAGCCCCGGCGCCTCCCGCCGGCCAGTAGCGTTCGGTCGAGCTACTTCAAAATGAAACTCACGCCGCAGCGCGTCAAACATTTGTCGCGCTGCGGCGTGCCGTCTTTCGTATTCATGTCTGAATCCACGTTATGTGTTGAACAATTGGCAGCGCGCCTTTCAACGGCTCAGAAGAAAACCAAGCTTGCCCAGGCATGCGTCGACAAGACGCAAAATCAGACCCGCAGGGATCCGGCCGCGGCCGCGCCTCGCAGCTTCACTTGTAGCCCTGGGTCGAGCTGAGCGCGTTTCAGGTAACGGTACAGACTGGTGCGCCCGATGCCTAACACTTGCGCAGCCCGCAAACGGTTTCCCATGCACATCGCCAGCACCCGCTGAATATGCACTTTGCGAACTTCGTCCAGCGAAAGCGGCCGCCACTCCGCGCCTTCCGCGGTGCGCCGTCCGCGGTGTTGCAGATTTTCCGGCAAATCCGTCAGGTCGATAAAGTCTCCCGAGGTGGTAATGGCCGCGCTGGAAATTACATTCTCGAGCTCCCGCACATTGCCGGGCCAGGGATGTTGCAGCAGCACCGTTTGCGCCCGCCGCGTTAATCCAGAAATACTCTTGCCATAGGCATGGTTGTATTTCTTTACAAAGAATTGCACCAGCAACGGAATATCCTCGAGGCGCTCGGTCAGCGAAGGCACCCGAATTTGAATGGAGCTCAAGCGGTAAAACAGGTCCTCGCGAAACCTGCCCGCCAGCACCTCGCCGCGGAGGTCCCGATTAGTCGCCGCAATCAGTCGCACATTCACGTGCCGCACTTCCGGCGAGCCCACCCGCTGCACTTCGCGGTTTTGTATCACCCTCAGCAGCTTGGCCTGCATGGCCAGAGACGTCTCACCCACTTCATCCAGGAAAACTGTTCCGCCGTCCGCATATTCGAACAAACCCGGGCGCATCTCCGTTGCCCCGGTAAAAGCCCCGCGCACATGTCCAAACAGTTGGCTATCCAGCAGCGTGTCCACCATCGCCGAACAATTGCAAACCGCCAGCCGCTGTTGGCTCACCGGACTCAGCTGGCGTATGGCCCGGGCCACCAATTCTTTGCCGGTGCCCGTGGGTCCCACCAGCAGCACGTTGGTATAGTGCCGCGCCACCTTCCGCGCGAAATCAAAAACCTCCAGCATTACCGGGCTCTTGCCCACGATGCCGTGAAACTCCAAGTCTCTCAGCAGCTGTTCTTCCAGCGCCCGGACCCGTCGCCGCTGGTCGTACAACGAGGCCACATCGTCCAGCGCGCGCTTCAATCGCAGGCGGTCCAGCGGCTTCGGCAAGAAATCCGTGGCCCCGCGCCGTATCGCTTCCAGAGCCGATTCGAGCGTATATTCCTTGGAGATGATGATCACGTGAATCCCGGGATCCACGCGCAATAGGCGGTCCAGAAATTCGTAAGCATGTATCCCAGGCAAATGAACATCGGCGAGAATTACCCGGCACGCTCCCGATTGCACCAGGCGCACCGCTTCCTCCGGGTCGTCCGTCAGCAGCGATCCATAGCCTATCTCGGAGATCATTTCCGACAGCAAACTTAGTTGCTCGGGATCGTCATCCAGAATGCAAGGCGTGAGCGAACTGCGCGGCGCCACAATTTCTAACGTCCTGGTCTCGACATTTCCCACACCTCCTCTTTCGCAACTTCTCCTCCATTCCGCTCCACCAATCTCCTCCCTGACCTTTGCGCCCATGAACGGTGCCCAAAGCTTGGAGATTCAGGTCCTTACAACCAAATTGCGCGACCGCGGAGAAAACTCTTTCCCACCATAGCTCCCCGCCACTGCTCCAATTCCGGCCCTACCACATCCCCTTTTGAATCCCCCGCCCGTTTCGACACACCTTAAAACCAGAACACACCACGAGCCCCGGTGCAAAACACTGCGGCAGTCTGCAACTCGCAAGGGAATCAGAAATCAGGTTGAAATAACGATTAAAAATGACCGCCAAGCAAAATGTTGCTGGCAAACGCCTCAATATATTGATAAACCCTGTTGAAAAACACCAAAGCCACTAGCAAGCCCAGCATTGCGTAGCTATTCCCGCGCAGCCAGTTTAGGTATTTTTGCGCGGTGCTCTCGCTCATGAAGATCATGATGCCGGTGCTTCCATCCAGAGGCGGCACCGGCAAAAGGTTGAAGGTGCCCAGCAATAGATTCAGCGAAAAGAAAACAATCAGCACCACGAAAGCGATTCCCGGGCGGCCCGTTGCCGGATCTCTTCCCAGCAAACCAGTGGACATACCCACCCGTAATCCAATTACCGCAAGAATCATCAGTGCAAAGTTGGCCGCCGGACCCGCCAGCGCCATCCAACCCGCTCTCCGCGGGTAGCGCCGCTCCCACGCAGGATCGAACGGCGCACTGGCCCAACCAATCATGGATTGGTTTATGAAATACGACAGCAGCGGAACCAGTACCATGCCGAATGGCTCGCGTCGGATGTGTGGGATGGGGTTCAGCGAAACTTGCCCGCCTTCTGAAGCGGTCTCGTCGCCGCCCCGTTTCGCAACAAAGGCGTGCGCCGCTTCATGACATGTAGTTGAAAAAAGAAACGCGACGTACCAGATGAATCCATATAACAAAAAATCAGGTGTGATATCGGGCATCGCGGAAGAGTAGATGCTGCGACCCGCGATTGCAAGTTGGTAGCGCGATTACAATTTCGTGTCCAAGTCTGACTGGGTTCACGATTAGGAAAACAATTGACCAACGATCATTCTGACCTTAGTGGGCCATTTCTTTTCACAACGCCTTTCCTCGCCTTCCTCGCTACCAAAGCGCCGGTTCCGGTGGCCGCGGAATCTCTCTTCGATCTGGCGCGGGTCTTTCCTTTCATCGCACTGGACTCTTTCTTGCTCCGCACCGCCGTTGCGGTTCCCAGCAGCCGCTTAGGGCCACTCACAAAGGGATTTCCCGGTTCATAGAACCGCAACACATGATCGGCCGCTTGCGTAATTCCAATCCGCACCGTTTCCCCGATCACCCTTTGCGCATCGCGCTGCGCGCCTTCATCTTTGATCTCGCCCAACCACAACCTATTCTCAGCGCACAAATCGATCCCATCATGACTACGATTGATTTGAAACGCCTCCGCCAGCCGCCCCGGCCCGCGCGTCAAGCCCAGCAGGTCGCTGCAATCGCGATGTTTTTTCATGAACTCAATACCTTCGAGTGGCTCGACCGCGCGAATTAAAATCCCGCCCGCGGTGCCCGCCGGCTCGCCGCTTACATTCAACATAAAATGGGCGCCATAATTAAAAAATACGTACGCATGCCCGGGTGCCAGATACATCGAGCGGATCCGTGGAGTCGGCCCGCGAAAATGATGCCCGGCCGGATCGCCCGGCGGATACGCTTCCGTTTCCACGATGCGCCCGCTCACCCGCCCTGTCGGCAATTCGTGTACCACCACTTTTCCAATCAGAAACCGCGCCAGCTCAATCGTATCGCTGGGCAATTCCGCCCGCCGCAGCCGCCGGATCACACTCTTCTTCGCAAAATGTTTTGGATTTTTCACGCACTAATTCACTCGAGGGGATTTAGGAGCGGCTTCTTCGAACCTCAAGTCTCTAACCTCTAACTTCTAACCTCTAACTTCTAACCTCTAATTTCTAACCTCCGGCTCGCTATTAAACAGCCGCGCCAACTCGGCATGCTCCATCACCACCGCGGGATCGCGTTGAATGGCGTCGAAGTAACGCTTCTGAAACGCGTCCCCGGATTCCGAGGGCACAAACAACTTCCGCGCCATGCCAATCGCGCTGCGCGTATCCTCCGGCGTAATCGGTACTTCACCAGCAAGCGTTTCGTCCAGCCGCACCACAAATTCCGAAATGTTATGCAACCAGCCGAATTGCTGGTGATCCAGCACCAAACGGAATAATTCTCCCGTGGACACATGTCCGCGCTCGCGCTCGTAGTCCCGCCGTTCCATATCCAGCAAGGTTTTGTGCAGCTTCAGCAATACCGTGCGCAACTCCGTGAGTTTTGCGCGATCCAGCGCGTCCGCGCCGCTGTCAGAAGGTGAGTTCGGTGTCATCGTCTGTCCACGATCAATCGTGATACCGCTGCTCGCCCACGGGCAATGCGATGTGCAACCGGTTTCCCGGCGGCGGCAGGGGACACGTCGCGTACGGTGTATATGCGCATGGCGGATTTTCCAGCTGGTTGAAATCCAGCACTAGCTCGCCGGCCTTGGCCAGTCCATCGCTCGGCAGCGCGGTATACAGAAACCGGCAAGCTCCATAGGTAGTCGAAGTACTGGTGGTATCTCGCAATATAAAAAAAAGTTTGTCGGGAGCGGAATCCTCAAGCACCGGCTCCAGCCGGTAGGTTTCGCCCGCGAGTTTAAATTCCGCCGCGCCCGGAACCGGTTGCGAATAATGGGTGCCCGTCAGAGTGTCCAGCTCCACCGTTTTCGGCGGATTGTACGGTATCCATTGAGCCGTAACGCGGTAGGCCGGATCCGGCGCGTACCATTTCAACCCATGAAATCCCGTTAACGCCTGCGATCTGGCGTCTTTCACGCGCAGAGCGAAGCGATCGCCGCGCCGGATCACGTACATGTTTAGCGTTCCAATGGTCAGATGTGGCGCGTTCTTGTCATTGTCGGGATCGACCCGCAACACTTGCGATTTTGCCGGAGCCCCAGCCACAAGAAAGTCCGGCGGGAATCCTCCGGCCGGTTCGACTAAGCGAACTGTCTGACCGCCTAGCTGCAGCACACCTAAGCGCGCCACCTGGGTACCCGCCAGATGAATTTTATTATCGGTGGCGCCCCCAAAAGAATTATCGCCCGGCTCCAGCCATTCAAGGCCCGCTAAAGAAAGCCAGCCATCGGGTTTCTGCAGCTCGGCGGTATGTTTAGCGCGCCAGTCCAGCAGATCTTTCTGCCACGCATTGCGATCCGGCGAATCGGGATTTTTCGCGCGCGAATTAGTACCAGGCATATTCAAGAGCAGCACCAGCCCGGCGGCCGCGGCCAAGGAACGAAAGTCCATAACAAAGTATAACGTGATACATTCCGTGGCCGAAAGTTAGAGTGCATCGGTGCGGGGTGCCGGGCTCCCACAAAAAAAAGGCTCGCTTGCGCGAGCCGTCATCCTTACTCAAGAGACGATGGTGCGCCCTTACTTGGACGGCGTCACCACCAGCTCATTTTTCACTGAAAAAACGTTGGGCACTCCGTTCACCCGCAAGTTCACGAGATTCTTGTCCGCCTCGCTATCCACCACGCCCACCAAAGTAACATTTCCGTTTTTCACGATGATGTGAATCGACGGAACAGCCGATTCCGCGTACCTGGACAGCCCCGGATCGCCAAAAATCACGCGATACACCGCACTGCGTAGCTGGTCGTCCATCGGCGACGGTGGCAGCACCTCGATATTGTTCACCACCCTCCCGACACCTTCAGTCTTTTTCACCACGTTTTCGGCGTCCGATTTAAGCGTCGGCCGAACCACTTGCCCTTCCAGTATTATGGTGTCGCCTTCCACCTTGAGGGCCAGGTTGTCGAACACCGAATAGTACGGCAGCAACACCAGTTGATGACCCACTTCGCGGATCAAGTATTGGCGTGGTTCATTCTGTTGCTTCGCTTGCGCGCGCGAAACCATCGGTACGACGCTGAGTGAACTTCCAAGGAGTAATGCTGCGGCTATCCAGGTTATTTTCCCCATGGATCCCTCCAATTTCCCCAATTTGATTAACACGCTAGTTAGATACAAGTTGCACGTGAATAGTGTGCAGGGCTCTGACAATGGATGGCGATGTTACGATAGAACCCGTGGATCGAACTTCATTTAGGGTAGCAGCTGCGTGCCGATTTTCTCGGGCCGCTGTGCTTGCTATCCATTTCTCCGTGGGTATCTCCCCGTGCTGCTGATCGCTCATCGTGGGGCCTCCGGTCACGCCCCCGAAAACACCTTGGCCGCTTTCAAGAAAGCGGTCACCCTCGGCGCCACCTTTATCGAAACCGATCTGCAATTGACCCGCGATGCCCGCCTGGTGGCTATTCACGATGAAACCGTGAATCGCACCACCAATGGAAAAGGCGTTGTGCACGACATGACTCTTGCCGAATTGCGCCGTTTGGATGCCGGCTCCTGGTTCGGCAGCGAATTCGCCGGCGAACGCATCCCTACCCTCGAGGAAGTCCTCGATTTTGCCAAAAAATTTGACGTGATCTTTTACCTGGAAATGAAGTCCGGCGGCTCCTTTGGCAGTGAACATGCCCTGATTGGCGGTTTGCGGGCATCCGGCGAAATCGCTCGCACCATCGTTATTTCCTTTGATTCTGCGATTTTGGCCAATGTCCGAAAAATTGAACCTACCCTGATGACCGGCTTGCTCTACGACGGCAACATTGAAGAGCCCATCGCACGAGCTCTGGAAGTGGGCGCGCGCCAATTGGCTATCCGTGGCGATCTGGTCAATCCGGGGTTGCTCACCGCCGCGCGAGCGAAAGATTTGCAAGTCGTGTGCTGGACGGTGAATCACTCCGCGCACATGCGTCTGCTCATGGAGGCCGGCATAGATGGCATCATGAGCGATTATCCCGACCGCCTCCTGGCTGCCAGCGCAAAATCTGCCAAACCGATATCTTCTGGCAGTCGTGTATCTGTTTAGTTTCTCTCGCGCTTCCCCAAACCTGGTTATTTCCTCAATGCTGTATGCAACGCCGCGAATTTAGGAATTGAAATTTGCTCGGCACGCGCATCCGGCCGCAAGCCCGCCGCCCCCAGCGCCTTGCGCACTTCATCGGGTTCTGCCAACTCCCGCAAATTATTCACCAGCGTTTTTCTCTTCTTCGAAAAAGACAACTTAACAAATTCCAGAAATTCCTCTTCAGCTTCGATCTTTTGCTGTACCGATTCATTCGCTCTTGGCAACAAGCCGCCGCCTCGCAACTCCTCCCATCCACCGGGCAGCCTCAGCGTCACCAAAGTCGACCCGACTTCCGGCGGCGGCGTAAACGCCGCTCGCGGAATCTCCAACACCAGTTCCGGCCGCGAGTTTAATTGCGTCGCCACCGAAAGGTATCCATAAGCTTTACTGCCAGGTTCTCCCGCCATGCGCTCCGCCACTTCTGTTTGCACCACCACGTGAATCTCTTCGATCAATTCCGCAAACCGGAACAAATGATGGAGAATCGGCGAGGTAATGTAGTACGGAAGACTCCCATAAATCCGCATTCGTCTCCCGTTGGCCACCGCCGCCAGGTCTGTTTCAAGGATGTCCCCGCAAATCACATCAAGATTCGGATTTTTCTTCTTCAGGCGGTTGAGATTCCCGATCAAAAACTGGTCCACCTCGATCACATGCACCGGCGCGCCAACACCCAAAAGGTATTCCGTCATCTCCCCGTGTCCGGGGCCAATCTCAACCCAGCAATAATCGACTTCCTGCGCGCCCGCGGCGGCTAGCACCTCCGAGTGCGGCGATACACGAATGGCGCGTGCGATTTCTTCCCGCCAGTAATCATCCGCGAGAAAATGTTGCCCCAGAAGTTGACGACTCATCGCTTCCCAGTGTAACAACTACCAGCGCGGCGCTGGACTTTGACCGCGTTTATGAAATCGGATAGCGTAGCGTAAAATGATTCGGCGTTACCGTCAGCCACAACGCGGAGCGGCACTCTCAGTGAGCTTATTTTGAGAATACTTTTTGCGGCATCCGAAGGCCTGCCCTTCTCGAAGACCGGCGGCCTCGCCGATGTAATCGAGGCGTTGCCCAAAGCCCTGGTCGCGCAGGGCCACGAACTGGCGGTCGTGCTGCCTCGTTACCGGGGAATAAAAACGAGCATGGTGGTTATGCCCAGCATGACCATCCCTCTGGGCGCACATTTGCGCTTCCCCTCCATTGCCGACGGCACTATGCTCAACGGTGTCCGCTACTTTTTCGTCGACGATCCAGGCTACTTTGACCGCGACGGAATCTACGGCAACAGCATGGAAGATTTTCCCGACAACGCCGAACGTTACAGCGAATTTTGCCGCGCTACCATCGAAATCGCCAAACACGTTTGGCCTGCCGACGTAATCCACTGCCACGACTGGCAGACCGCTCTCGTTCCAACGCTCATGCGCTCTTTGTACTCCTCCGATCCGCTGGTGAAAGACATTCCGGTTATTTTCACCATCCATAATTTGGGCTATCAAGGCCAATTTGCGGCCGCGGTACTCGGTCGCGCCGGCATTCCGCCGGAGGTTTACAACCCCGCCGGTCTTGAATACTACGGTGACGTCAAT
Organism: Verrucomicrobiia bacterium; assembly: GCA_035482155.1. Lineage (GTDB taxonomy): Bacteria > Acidobacteriota > Terriglobia > Acidiferrales > UBA7541 > Acidiferrum. Next base: position 119,061 of record DATHRB010000027.1, read on the forward strand.
TTTCTAAAGGGTGGTCTGGTCTATTCCGACTACCTCACCACCGTCAGCAAAAAATACGCCGAAGAAATTCAAACTCCTGAATTCGGATACGGTCTCGACGGGGTGGTGCGCAGCCGCCGTGATCACCTGGTAGGCATTCTCAACGGCGTCGACTATTCGGCCTGGAATCCCGATAAGGACAAATTAATCGCCGCCTCCTATTCCGCCAAGGATCTGACCGGCAAGCACGCCTGCAAGAAAGACCTGCTCGAAATCTTTGGTCTCTCGCCGGAATATGAAACCCGCCCGGTTCTCGGCATCGTCTCCAGATTTGCCGACCAAAAAGGTTTTGATCTTATCGCCGCCGTCGCCAAGGAATTAATGCAGGAGGACATCATTCTCACCGTTCTGGGCACCGGCGAGCGCCGCTACGAAGAATTGTTCGATACTCTCGCGAACGAATTCCCGGGACGCGTCGGCGTACGCATTGGCTACGACAACGAACTTGCCCACAAAATCGAGGCCGGCTCCGACATGTTCCTCATGCCGTCGCGCTATGAACCGTGCGGGTTAAATCAGATTTACAGTTTGAAGTACGGCACGGTCCCCATCGTGCGCGCCACCGGCGGCCTCGATGACACCGTCGAATCTTTTGACGTGCAGCATGGCACCGGCACGGGTTTCAAGTTCGAGCCCTATGCCGGCGCAGCTCTGCTCGATGCCGTTCGCCTGGCTTTGCATCATTTCGCCGACGAACGCATCTGGAAACGCATCCAACTCAACGGTATGTCCAAGGACTTTTCGTGGAAGCGCCCAGCATCGGAATATGCGAAGCTCTATAAGACGGCGCGTTTGGCACGAAACCAAATCTTTGTTGCAACATCTAATTAAAGGACTCAAGGAGCTTAGCGGAAGCCTTTCCGGGCCAACCCGCTGAGGATAAACAACATGGCAGATAACAACATTCCATCCGTAACCGATGGCAATTTTGAAACTGAAGTGCTGAGCGCCAGCAACGCGCAACCCGTAATGGTAGATTTCTGGGCCGATTGGTGCCGACCGTGCCACATGCTGGCACCAACGGTCGCCGAGATCGCTCACGATTACGCCGGCAAACTCAAAGTCATGAAACTAAACGTGGACGAAGCCATCAATTCGGCGGGCCGCTACAATGTTCGCGGCATCCCCACTTTGCTGGTCTTCAAAAACGGTCAGGTAGTCGAACAAATCGTCGGCGCCGTTCCCAAAGACCAAATCACCAGAGCCTTAGCCAAGCATCTGGCGTAATCTGGAATTCGATTTTCGGCCCGAAGTCTGTCTTCATCTATGATTTATTTTTGAACGGCGCGCCGCACACTTCTACGACGCGCCGTTTATATTTCGAGCTGGTTTACCAAACATTTCGCGCAAAACAAATGACAAAGCCCGAGCCTCTCGTTCGTTGCCAATGGCCCAGCAACGATCTCAGCATTGCTTACCACGACAAAGAATGGGGCGTCCCCGTTCACGACGACCGCACCCTGTTCGAATTCCTCATCCTTGAAGGCGCGCAAGCGGGCCTGAGTTGGGACACCGTGCTAAAAAAACGCAAGCGCTACCGTGAACTCTTCGCCGGCTTCGATCCCCAAAAGGTCTCTCGTTTCGACCGCAAAAAAGTACGCGCCTTACTAAAAGATCCCGGAATCATCCGCAATCGCCTCAAAATCGAGTCCACCATCAGCAACGCAAAAGCCTTCCTCGAAGTTCAGAAGGAATTCGGTTCCTTCGACAAATACATCTGGACCTTTGTGAACGGCAAGCCCATCCAAAATGCGTGGAAAACTCTCGCCGGCCTCCCAGCCTCCACAAGTGTCTCCGATGCCATAAGCAAAGATCTTAAAAAACGCGGCTTCCGCTTTGTCGGCACCACCATCTGTTACGCCTTCATGCAATCCGTCGGCATGGTCAACGACCACGCCATCACCTGCTTCCGTTACGGCGAGCTAAACAAGTAAACCCAACCCATTTCGTTTCGCTCTCTCTTGCTTGCGCGTTGGCGAAGGCAAAGGTACGATTTGTTTTGCCGTTTGTTGTCGAGTTCCCACCATGCTTCTCTCCATGACGGAAGAGGGAAGCGTCATCCGCCAAATCGTTCCAGGCGGCTGGCTTAGATGCAATGGATTTAACCGCGTAGGAAAGGTCAGAAATGAACTCTGTCGTGGTGGTAGGCGCGCAGTGGGGCGACGAAGGCAAAGGTAAAGTAGTTGATTACCTTGCCGGCTCTTTCGGATATATCGCGCGCGTAGCCGGAGGCCACAACGCAGGCCACACCGTCATCATTGGCACCGATCGCTACGTTCTGCAACTCATTCCCTGCGGAATTCTGCGCCCCGGCCGTCACGCCGTCATCGGCACCGGTGTAGTCGTCGATCCCGCTGCGCTCGTCAACGAAATTGAAACGCTCGCGAAGGCGGGCATCGACGTGAAGGGCCGTCTGCACATCAGCAATCGCGCCCATTTAATTTTCCCCTATCACCGCGAATTGGATAAAGCCGCTGAAGGCGCGCGCGGTGCCGACAAAATCGGCACAACCTCCCGTGGCATCGGCCCTGCCTACGAAGACAAAATGGCTCGCCGCGGTTTGCGCGTGTGCGATTTGCTCGATCCCGATTGTTTTCGCAAAAAAGCCGCCCACGTAGTCGCTGAAAAAAACCGCCTCGCTAAAGGCGCTTACGGCGCAAACATCGATTTCTCCCACGAAGTGGAAGACACTCTGGCGTTAGGCGAAAAAATTCGCGGCTACATCTGCGATACCGCCGAACTCGTCAACCATGCCATGGACGAAGGCAAATCCGTGCTCTTCGAAGGCGCGCAAGGCACCATGCTGGACATCGACCACGGCACCTACCCCTACGTCACTTCTTCCAGCGCCATCTCCGGAGGTGCATCAACGGGAGTAGGCGTGCCGCCCACCAAGCTCAAACACATCCTTGGAATTTCCAAAGCCTATACCACCCGCGTAGGCTCCGGCCCATTTCCCACCGAAATGCCCGACCTCGACGCCGAAGAAGTTCGCAAGCGTGGAAAAGAATTCGGCGCCGTCACTGGACGCCCTCGCCGCTGCGGTTGGCTCGATTTGCAGGTATTGCGCTACGCCAAAATGATCAACGGCATCGACTCGCTGGTAATCACCAAGCTCGACGTCTTCGACACTCAACGCGAAATCCAGGTTTGCGTCGGCTACAAATACAAAGGCAAGCCTCTGCACGAAATGCCCGCGCTCGCCGAAGAATACGAGCACGTCACGCCCGAATACAAAACTGTGCCCGGCTGGAACGAAACCACCTACGGCCTCAAAGACGGCACAAAATTGCCCAAACTCGCCATCGATTACTTAAAATTTATCTCCGACTTCCTCCAAGTCGAAATCGGCATGATCTCCACCGGCCCCGAACGCGACGCCACGATAATCCAACCCGGCTCCATGCTCTCCACCTGGCTCTAGCGAGTTTGTCGCGCACTGAGATTTTTTCTTGTAACCATTCCGAACGCAAAAAAGTAATGCCCTCCAAAATTGAAAAAACCGGAGGGTGCCTCACCCTAAGGTTTTTGTAGGGTGGGTCTTGTAACGTGGAAACACCGCAACTCATAACCACGAAGCTCCAGATTTTTTAGTCTTTTCTGAGATGTTCCACCTTTTCGACTCGCCGTACCTCCACCGTCTCGGAGTAACATAAGCATATCCATGCTGACCTTCGAACAAGCGCGCCAAGAAGTCGTCACCCAAATCTCGAAACTCAACCGCTCTCCCGCAACCGTAAATCTCAGCCTGTGGGACGCAACAGGCTATGTCCTCGCACAAAATCTAGTCGCCGACCGCAACTACCCACCCTTCAACCGCGCCACAAGAGACGGCTATGCAGTCTCCGCCAGCGAATCCACCGCAGGCGCCACTCTAACCTGCATCGGCGAAATCAAAGCCGGCGACGCCCTAAGCCGGCCTTTACAGCGGGGAACCTGCATTCAAATTATGACCGGCGCACCAGTCCCGCCCGAAGCCGACGCCGTCGTGATGATCGAATACACCACCCGCGATAAAGACCTCATCCATTTTCAGCAAGCCGCGACCCAAGGTCAGAACATCGTCCTAGCCGGCACCGAAGGCTCGAAAGATCAATTATTGCTCCAGTCCGGCACGCGTCTCGGCTACGCCGAGCTGGGTCTCGCCGCGCAAATCGGCGCGACGCAATTACGCTGCGCAAAAAAACCTCGCGTGGCCATCTTGTCCACCGGAGACGAAATTATCCCCATCGATGCATCCCCCGGCCCATTCCAGATTCGCAACAGCAATAGCGTCTCCCTGGCCGCCCAAATCCGCGAAGCCGGTGGCGAGCCTGTAATCCTCGGCAACGCGTCCGATCGCATCGAAATTCTCGGCGATAAGATTCAGCAGGGCCTCCAGGAAGACGTGCTCGTCTTGTCTGGTGGCGTCTCCGTGGGCAAATACGATTTAGTCGAAGACGTTCTGAAAAGTCTCGGCGCTACGTTTTACTTTGACGCGGTGGCTATCCGCCCCGGCAAGCCCGCAGTCTTCGCAATGTGTAATGAAAAACCAGTCTTCGGCCTGCCGGGCAATCCTGTCTCCACCATGGTTACGTTTCAATTATTCGTCGTTCCCGCCATCGACCTCCTCAGCGGCGCTCCCGCGCGTCCCTTGCCCTTTTTAAAAGCCACTCTCGACCAAGCCATGAAGGAAAAACCCGGCATGACCCATTTTCTTCCCGCGCGCGTCCAATTTGATTCCGGTGAGGCTCGCGTCAAACCGCTGCCATGGCAAGGTTCTGGCGACACCGTCACCATGGCCAAAGCGAATTGCTTTCTGGTAGTAGGTTCCGACATTCAAGCGCTCGCGGCCGGTGAAAATGTTAACGTGCTGATGCGCCAGGATGTTTCTTGAATCCGTCGGAAATCGCATGAAAAAGCTCTCCCATTACACCGAATCAGGAAGCGTCAAAATGGTGGACGTCTCCGCCAAGCCCTTGACCACCCGCACCGCCATCGCTCGCGGCCTCGTAAAAATGTCACCCGCCGTAGTCCGCGCCGTTAAGCGCCTGCGAAATCCCAAGGGTAACCCCCTGGAAATCGCCAGAATCGCCGGAATCGCCGCCGCCAAGCGCACTTCCGAGTGGATACCTCTTTGTCACCCGCTCCTGCTGACTAACATTGATGTGACTGCTTCCCTATGCCAAAATGGCGTTGAACTGCAATCTACCGTAACCACGACCGCGCAAACCGGCGTGGAGATGGAAGCGCTGGTCGCTGTAGCTGCCGCCGCCCTCACGGTTTATGACATGTGCAAAGCCCTGGATAAAGCCATCGAGATTACCGGCATCGTGCTCCTCGAAAAAACAGGCGGCAAAAGCGGCCATTTCCGCCGCCCTGCAGTGACCGCAACGCCAACGGGCCGCTCAAAGGTTCGGCCTCGATGAGCGCCGCTGCGGGAAAGAGCATCAAGCTATTGTTGGCCGACGATAATCCCTTGATCCGCGACCTCGTCTACAAAGCTCTGGAGCCCTTTTGTGAAGTTGTCCTCGCCGATGACGGTGCCGACGCGCTCCTCAAAGTCATCGACGAGCCTCCCGACGCCATCCTTTGCGATTACAAAATGCCCGGCCTCAATGGCCGTCAGCTTTTTGAAAAGCTTCGCGGACGCCAGACCACTCGCAACATTCCATTTCTTTTCATGGCCAGTCGCGCAGACATAGAAGAACGCTTGCGTCCACTGGTCGACGGCGTCGAAGATTTCATCACCAAGCCTTTTCTCGTCAAAGACCTCGTGCGCATCACGAAAAGAGTCGTCGACCGCCTGCATCTTGAAAAGCTCCAAACCAAAGGTTCCCGTCCCGGCGTCATCCAGGGTCGCCTCGAAGAAATGAGCATGATCGATCTCATGCAATCCCTCGAAATGGGCCAGAAATCCTGCCGTCTGATTGTGAAAAAAGGCTCCGAGAGTGGTGAACTGTATTTCTCGGGGGGCCAATGCCGGGACGCTAAGAGCGGGAATACGGAAGGCGACGACGCCGTTTACCGTGTGCTTCTTTGGACCGAAGGCGAATTCGAAATCGACTTCAGTGCCGCTAACGCCTCCAATCGCACCACCACTACCCGCAACACTACCGGCCTGCTGATGGAAGCCATGCGCCTGATGGACGAAGCCAGCCGCGACGAAGTAGGAACCAATCAAAGTTAGTTAAATCGCTGAAGCTTCCCTGACATGCGCGTAGCCATCCTCACCATTAGCGACTCCGCCGCCAAAGGCGACCGCGAAGACACCTCCGGCCCCGCGGTCGTCGCGTTCTGCCGCGGCCTCGGCTGGGAAATCACCGAAACGTCGTGCATTCCTGACGATCCAGCCGCCATTCGCGAAAAACTCAGCGTCATCGCTGACTCCAGTCGCGCCGACATTATCTTCACCACCGGCGGCACCGGCATCGGTCCGCGCGACAATACTCCCGAAGCCACCATGGCTATCGCCGACCGGCTCATCCCCGGGGTTTCCGAGGAAATGCGCCGTAAAGGAATGGAGAAGACTCCGACTGCGGTTTTATCCCGCGCGGTCACCGCCATACGCGCCCGCACTATCATCGTAAATCTTCCCGGCAGCCCCAAAGGCGCCGTCGAATCCCTCGAATCCCTCGCCCATCTGCTGCCTCACGCCGTCCACGTCCTCCATGGCGCCCGCCACGACTAGCCTTGAGTGCGGTGGCCGCACCATAACAAAAAAAGCCCGGCAAAATTCCCGGGCCTTTCTTAATGCTGGAGTGACAAATTAACGCGCGATCAAATTGGGCTGCAAAATAAAATTCAACACCTGGTTAGGGAACAGCCCAAAATACACCGTGCCAATCGCAGTAACCGTCAGCACCACATTCACGGCCACAGGAAACCGCACCGCCGGTGCCGCCATGGCCTCCGCGCTGCCTTCGCGCATGTACATCACCACAATCACCCGCAAATAGTAATAGGCCCCAATAATACTGTTAATGGCCATCAATACCGCCAGCCAGATCAGATGCGAATTCACCGCCGCTTTAAAAATATAAAATTTCCCAAAAAATCCCGCGGTCACCGGCAATCCCAGTAGCGACAAAAGATAAAGACTCAAGGCCGCAGCAGCTACAGGCTGCCGTTGCGCCAATCCCGCGTAGTCGTCCAGCGTCAAATTCTTCTCGCCCCACCCGCCAATTTCAGAAACGATGGTGAACGCCCCAATCTTCACCAGCGCATAACTCAACAAGTAAAACAGCACCGCCGCGTAAGCTGGGGTCGCCCCGCCATTCAAATCGTTGGCCATGAACGTAACCGCTGCGAACGCCACCAAAATGTAGCCCGCATGAGCAATCGAGCTATAAGCCAGCAGCCGCTTCACGTTGGTCTGCAGCAACGCCCCAAGATTCCCCGCGAACATCGTAAGCGCCGCCAACACCCAAAACGCCCAAAACCAGAAATGCGTCGCTGCAGGAACGCTTGCGAATATCCTCAACAACAACGCGAACGCCGCCGCCTTGGGCCCCGCCGAAAACAACGCGGTCACCGGAGTGGGCGCTCCTTCGTACACATCCGGCGTCCAGATCTGAAACGGCGCCGCCGCCACCTTAAATCCAATGCCAATCAAAATCAGCGACAAGCCCAGCTTCAACAGATTGCTGCCCGGGTCTGCGTCGTCCATCCTGCTCAGATTGGTCGTGCCCGTCGCGCCATAAACCAGCGCGATGCCATAAAGAAAAAACGCCGTAGCAAATGAGCCCAGCAGGAAATATTTCAGCGACGCTTCGCTGGATTTCGTAGAGTCGCGCCGGAAGCCCGCCAGTATGTAGCTTGAAATAGAGCTCAACTCCAGGCCGATAAACGCCGTCAACAGTTCACGTGCGGATGCCAGCACTCCCATGCCCGCCGTCGCAAACAGCAACAGCGCATAAAATTCCGCAAATGGCAAGTTCTCCCGTTCCAGATACGAATCAGCCGCAAGCACCACCAGCACAGCAACTAGCCCAACCAGCAGCCGAAAGAAAAAGCTAAAAACGTCGGATTGAATCAGCCCGTAAAATCCTTCGCCCGGCGTGGCCCCGGCGACAAATGCCGCGGCAGTTCCGCCGATAGCTCCCACTAGCGCAAGAATCGTAAAAAAATGCCGGCTGCGCACAAACGGCTGCAGCAACATCGCCAGCATGCCAAAGCCGCACCAGATCAACTCCGGAAGCGCACGCAGCAAGTCATCAGTGCGTGGAAACATTAGCGGTTTGCACCTTCTGCGGTCGAACTTGCTTGCGCCACTGGCAAAGTATTTGTCCAGCTCACAACCGGCTGGCCCCCACTCCTGCTATCTCTCGTCACCCGCGCTTCATAAGGCCGCTGCGGTTCGACCAGGTCAATCACCGCCTGCGAAGCTGCTGCTGTTCGCCGCGTAAAATAAGTAGAACCAATCCCCATCCACAACATCACGATCGACATGGTCACCAAAATAAATTTCTCGCGCGCAGAAGCATCCGCCAGTGTCTTGTTTTTCTCACGCGTAACTTCGCCAAAAAACACCCGTTGGTAAGACCACAGCAAATAGCATGCCGACAAAATCACTCCCAACGCCGCCCACGAAGCCCACGCCCAGTGCGACTGATACGTCCCCAGCAAAACCAAATACTCGCCTACAAACCCATTCAGCATCGGCAGCCCCATGGAGGCCAGCGCCGCAACCAGAAAAAACGCCGCGAGTTTCGGCATCGGTGTAGCCAGCCCGCCATAGTCGCTGATCTCAAACGTGTGCCGCCGGTCATACAACATGCCCACCAGCAAAAACAGCGCACCAGTAGAAATTCCGTGCGCCAACATTTGGTACACCGCCCCTTGCATGGAAATGGTGCGGAACGCAAAAATTCCCAGCACCACAAAACCAAGATGGCTCACCGAAGAGTACGCCACCAATTTCTTGAGATTTGGCTGCACCAGCGCCACCAGCGCGCCATAAATTATTCCGATAATCGCCAGCACCGCCACCCATGGAGCTGCCCGGCGCGCCGCCTCCGGAAATAGCGGCAAACAAAAACGAATCATCCCGTAGGTGCCCATCTTCAGCAGCACCCCAGCCAGCATCACCGATCCAGCCGTCGGCGCCTCCACGTGCGCGTCCGGCAGCCAGGTGTGCAGCGGAAACAGCGGCACCTTGACCGCAAAAGCCACAAAAAACGCCAGGAACAACAGCATCTCCGCCCGCGGTTCCAACACCAGCGTGCCGGTCTGAATCATTTGCTGAATGGTCGGCAGGTCGAATGTGCCGGTGGCGTTATACAGCCAGATAATTCCCACCAGCATCAAAATCGATCCGGCCATCGTATACAGCACGAATTTAACCGCAGCGTAAATCCGCCGCTCGTGCCCCCAGATGCCAATCAACATCGCCATCGGGATCAGCATTACTTCCCAGAACAAAAAGAACAGAAACAAATCCAGCGACAAAAATACGCCGATGACGCCCACTTCCAGCATCAACAGCATCACAAAAAACTCTTTTACCCGATGACCGATGCTGCTCCACGACGCGATCACCGAAATTGGTGTCAAGAATGTAGTCAAGATCACGAGAAATAAGCTGATGCCGTCCACACCCAAGTGATAATGAATCGGCGGCGAGGTGATCCACTGCCCGTACTCCACCAGCCGGTAATCGCCGGAAGCGAACGACGCGCCCCGCAACAGCAGCAGCGAAAACAAAAACTCTGCAACCGAAACAATCAATGCGATGCGGCGAATAAAAACATGGTCATCGCTGCGCAACAACAGCAATGCCAGCGAACCCACCGCAGGGAAGAAGATCAGAATCGACAGCAAATGCCCGCCCTGGAAAAGTGAGCCCATCAGCGCACTACTCCCAGCACCGGCCGAACGTGCGGCCAGAAAATCACCGCCACAATTACAATCGCCCCAACCACCACCCACACCGCATAGCTCCTCGTGTTCCCCGATTGCGTCCGTCGCGTCCCGTCGCCAACCACAGTGATGCCTTCGGCGATTCCATTCACCGCGCCATCAATGATCGAAACATCCACGGCCTTCCAAAAAACATTCGTCGAAAGCCACATCAGCGGTCGCACCACCGCCGCGTTATAAAACTCATCGACATAATATTTGTGCAGCAGCGTCTGATACGCGCCGCCAAAAAACTTCGCCAGCTTGTCCGGCTTGCTGGGCTGCTTCACATACAGCCAGTACGCCGCTAATAATCCCGCTAGCGCGGTGATCACCGCCACGATAGCCAACGGCGTCTCCAAAGCGTGCACCACAGCTTCCGCTGTCCCAGCCTCACTCGCACCAGGCGCAGCGAACACCGGTTCCAAAAATTTTGCAAAATAATCCGGCTTGCCCCAGAACGCTGGCGCGGCTAGCCATCCGCCCACGATGGACAGCACCGCGAGAATCGCCAGCGGCACCAGCATGCTCTTCGGCGATTCATGCACATGCACGTGATGCTCGTCGTAGCGCTCTTTGCCAAAAAATGTCAGGAAGATCAGCCGGAACATGTAGAACGACGTCAACAACGCGGTAAACAATCCCGCCGCATAAAGAATGTGCCCTACGTTGGGCCCGCCATTCTCGCTTTGATAGGCGCTCAACAAGATCGAATCTTTACTGAAGAATCCTGACAGCGGCGGAATTCCCGCAATCGCCAATGTGCCAGTAAACATGGTCACGTACGTCCACTTAATTTTCTTGCTCAATCCACCCATGTGCAGCATGTCTTGCTCGCCGCCCATCGCGTGGATCACGCTGCCAGCCGCCAGAAACAACAGTGCCTTGAAAAACGCGTGCGTCATCAAATGAAAAATTCCCGCTGAAAACGCCCCGACGCCGCAAGCCAGAAACATGTAACCAAGCTGGCTGACCGTGGAATATGCCAACACCTTCTTGATGTCCGTCTGCACCAACCCTATCGTCGCCGCAAACAATGCCGTCGCGCAGCCCACTACCGCGACTACCAGCATCGCCGTCGGCGCGTGCATAAACAGCACATGCGAACGTGCCACCACGTAAACTCCCGCCGTAACCATGGTCGCCGCGTGAATCAAAGCGCTGACCGGCGTCGGCCCTTCCATCGCGTCCGGCAGCCACACATAAAGAGGTATCTGCGCCGATTTGCCCGCGGCGCCCATGAACAGCAGCAAGCACGCCACCGTCAGTGTGCCCAGATGTCCCATAGCCTCCGCAGATAGTGGCGCCGCTTTGTCAAAGAGGCCAAGTGCGCCCCCCGCGCCCGCGTGCTTGAAAAAGTCCAGTGTCCCAAACGTGCGGAACAGCAAAAACATCCCCAGCATGAATCCAAAGTCGCCGATGCGATTAACGATGAACGCTTTTTTCCCGGCGTCCGCCGCCGACTTCCGCAGAAAATAAAACCCGATCAGCAAATAGCTCGCCAGGCCCACGCCCTCCCAGCCCACAAACAACAAAACGTAATTCGCCGCCATCACCAGGATCAGCATGAAGAACATGAACAGATTCAGGTATGCAAAAAATCGGTAATACCCGCCCTCATGCGCCATGTAGCCCGTAGAATAAATATGAATCAGCCAACCCACGCCGGTAACTACTAGCAGCATCACCACCGTCAGTTGATCGACTTGCAGATCGAAGCCCGCACGGAAATTTCCCGCCTCGATCCACGAAAAATATTGCCTTACCCACGGAATTTGTTCTGGAGACAGAAGGAAAAACTCACGCACCGCTTCGAGCGCAGCCAGGAAAGAAAGCCCGGTAGCCCCAATCGCCACACTATTTACAATTTTATTCGGCCACGTCCTGCCAAATAGCCCATTCACCGTCGCGCCAAGCAGCGGCAACAGTGGAATGATCCACAGATGTTCAAGTATCGGCATTTAGAGTTTCAGCAGGTCCACGCGCTCTACGTTCAACGATTGCCGGTTGCGCGCCGTAAGAATAATAATCGCCAGCCCCACCGCCGCTTCAGCCGCAGCTACCACAATCACGAACAACACAAATACTTGCCCGTCCAGCTTATGCATCGCCTGGCTGAACGCCACAAACGCCAGGTTCACCGCATTGAGCATCAACTCGATGGACATAAAAATCGAAATGATGTTGCGTTTGAAAATAAACGCCAGCACGCCCAGCCCGAACAAAATGGCGCTCAGTACGATGTAATAGTTCGTGGGAATCATCGCCTAAGCCTTCTCCCGCTGCGCCAGCACGATTGCACCAAGCACCGCCACGAGAATCAGAAACGAAGTCAGCTCAAAGGGGTAGACAAAATCCTTGAAAATCATCGTCGATAAGTCTTTGGTGGACGCCATATTCCCTGGTTGCGCCGCCGCCTGCACCGTGTCCGTCGAGCGCGCAATCGTCGCCGCGATAAATCCGGTCAGCGCGAACGCCAACAGCAGCCCGGGAAATCCCGCAAGTTTCGAAAAGTTGGTGTGCTCTTCAATCCCCGCATTCAGCAGCATGATTACGAACACAAACAGCACCATGATCGCGCCGCCATAAACGATAATCTGCACCGCCGCCACAAACTCCGCGCCTAGCAACAGATATAAGCCCGCCAGCGCCACCATCACCACGATCAGCGACAGCGCGCTGTGAATCGGATGCTTTTGAAATATCAAGCTCAGCGCGCCGCCCACCGCCAGCGCTGCCAGCACAAAGAAAATGATCAGCGACGCGGTCATTTTATTGCGCCCCACCTTAAAATCGCGAAGCTCGTAATCACCACGTTAGCGATGGAAACCGGTAGCAGCATCTTCCACCCGAAGGCCATCAACTGGTCATAACGCAAACGCGGCAAAGTTCCGCGCATCCACACGTACACAAACAAAAACACAAAAATCTTTGACAGCAGCCAGAACGGTGCCTGGATGTAATTATTCACTCCCGGGAAAATCACCAGCGCGATCGCCAGGATGCACATCACCGCGCCAATCCCCGGCAAAATCACCTTGCCAAAAATCGTTTCGTAGCGCAGCCCGTCCCAGATCACCCACAAACCCGCCGGCAGCAGCAATACCGTCGGCAAATAATAGGTCCACGTCCACGTAGCAGGGAAGGGAGACAACCAGCCGCCAAAAAATAAAATCGCGCATAAACACGACACCGTAATCATGCTGGTGTATTCCGCGATGAAAAACATCGCGAATTTAAAGCTGGCGTACTCCGTGTGAAATCCTGCCACCAGCTCCGATTCCGCTTCCGGCAAATCAAACGGCACGCGATTCGTTTCCGCCACCGCCGCGATAAAAAAGCAAATGAAACCCAGAAATTGCGGAAAGATGTTCCAACCCAGAATCCCATACCGGCTAGTCTGATCATTGATTATTTCCGTCAAATTAAAACTGCCTGCGATCAGCAGCACGCCCACCACCGAAAGCGTCAGCGCCAATTCATAGCTGATCATCTGCGCCGAGCTGCGCAGACCCCCAAGCAGCGGATATTTGCTGTTCGATGACCATCCCGCCAGGGCCACTCCATACACGCCCAGCGCGGTAATCGCGAACAGCGCCAGAATCCCGATATTCACATTCGGCGGCAAAATTCCCAGATAAATGGTCTGTCCCAATATTTTCCAGGGCAGGGGATCCGGCCCAAACGGAATAATCGCGATGGAAGTCAGCGCTAGCGCCAGCGCCAAAAGCGGCGCCAGAAAATAAACAAAGCGATCCACTCCCGCGGGAGTCGGATCTTCCTTGAATAAAAATTTCAACCCGTCCGCCATCGGCTGCAGCAATCCGTGCGGCCCCACGCGGTGCGGTCCCCAGCGCGACTGGATGTGCGCCACCACTTTGCGCTCAAACCATGTCAGATACGCATTCACGGTCAGCACAATAAAAAGCAGCAGCAACACTTTCACAACCGTGATAATCAGCCACGCATAGGGAGAGAGGAAAGCGTTCACGAGGTGACTTCCGTCTCCGCCGCTTCCGGCAGAGATTCCATCATGGTGCAAAATCTCCCGAGGGTGCCGCTCGTAAACAGCGTGTCGTGCGCCGAGCGTATCAATCCCACCGGCACGTCATACGGCGCGTGGCCATTCCGGCTGAAGCCCAGACGCGTCGGCTCCGCTGCACCCTCCAATAACGCGCCCGGCTGCACGCTATAACCCGGAACAGTCTTGCGAATTTCCTCAAAAACCGCCGCCGGCGACTTGTAGTGAAACGCCTGGCCCACTCCCAGGCGCTCCATTTGATGGGACACGATGCGCAGCAAATCAAAATCCGAGCGCGTGCCCATAATCTCCACGCCCTTGCGCAGCATCTGTATCTCGCCCGCCGTGTTCGTTACCGTGCCGTCCTTCTCGTAAGCCGACGCCGCGGGAAAAACAATGTCGGCCTGTTTCGCGGTCTCCGTCAAAAACATTTCGTGCACGATCAACAATTCCAATCGCCCGCGCCCCGCGCCCAGCGCCCCAAAATGCGCCAGCGGATTCGCACCCATCACGTATAACGCTTTCAATTTTCCAGCTTGCGCCGCTTCCACCATTTGCGGCGCGGTCATCCCCGCGTGCGAAGGAATCGCCCCGCCCCAGATTTCCTCGAGCTTTTCCCGAGCCGCGGCGTTATCCGTGTACGCATATCCCGGCAACCGGTCCGGCAGCACGCCCATATCCGCCGCCCCTCGCGAATTCGCATAATCGCCCAGCGCCATGTAGCGCGTTTTGCCCGGCAGTTTCGAACCAAAATTCACAAGCAACCCAATCGCCGCGCCCGAAACTTCTTCCCCAAAAACGATCGCGACGTCCGACTCCGCTTCCAGCGCAGCCTTCAGCTGCACCAGCTGTTCCACCAAGCCCGGCGCCAGATTCCCTTGCTCATGCGCCAGATATCCGAGCGCAGCGCCTTCGTGCCCAGCCTGAATCTTCACAAACTGCGTGGCCTTCCGCGTCAGTTTGATCTCGTGCGCATTAATAATAAAAAGCTTCGTCCCAAAATGCCGTATCCCCGAACGAATCTGCCACGCCACCAGCGGGTTCTGATTGGTCGGATCGTTTCCTATCACCAGCACCGCTTTCGATTCGTACAACTGCTCCATCGTCAGCATCGAATCGTGCGCGCGGTCGCCCAGTGCGGTCACCAGCCCGGTATAGTCCACCGTGCGGTGATGATCCACGTTGTTGGTTCCAAATGTTTGTCGTGCCAGTCGCTGAAACAGATAATTTTCTTCGTTCGACGTGCGGTTCGAACCGATAAATCCGATCGAATCTTTCCCGCCCTTATCAAAAACATTCTTCAGTTTCGTCGCCGCCGCCTGCGCCGCCTCTTCCCACGAAACGGGATAAAGCTCGCTTCCGCGTCGCAGCAACGGCTGCTTTACGCGCTCAGGGTGTTTGGTAAAATCAAACCCGAATCGCCCCTTCACACACAAAAAGTCCTTGTTAATCCCGGAAAGATCCCGGTTGTTCGACCGCATGATCTCGTGATTTCTCACGCTCAGCGTGGTCTTACAGCCATTCGAACAATGCGTGCAGATCGTCGGCGCGTATTTCATCTCCCACGGCCGCGTCTTATAACGATAAGTCCCGCTGGTCAGCGCGCCCACCGGGCAAATATCAATGCACATCCCGCATTCTTCGCAGTCCAGGTGATCTCCGCGGTTCGGAATAATCACGCTGTTCGCGCCGCGCATTCCCACACCCAGCGCCTTCACGTCCATGCCCTCATCGCAAACGCGCACGCACCGGAAACACAAAATGCACCGCGGCGCATCGTAGTACACCAGCTCCGACCACTTTTCTTCCGGCCGGTGAATTTTTTCCTCGATAAACCTGCTGCTATCCGCCCCGTAGCGGAAAACCATGTCCTGCAGTTCGCACTCGCCGCCCTTATCGCACACCGGGCAATCCAGTGGGTGATTGGTCAGCAAGAATTCCAGCATGTACTTCCGGGCGTTGCGCACTTGTTCGGTATTAGTGCGCACGATCATGCCTTCGGTCGCCACCAACGTGCACGCCGTCTGCAGTTTCGGCA
Source organism: Verrucomicrobiia bacterium (assembly GCA_035482155.1). Taxonomy (GTDB): domain Bacteria; phylum Acidobacteriota; class Terriglobia; order Acidiferrales; family UBA7541; genus Acidiferrum. The sequence goes on from DATHRB010000027.1 coordinate 135,038, forward strand.
TCTTCTCCACTTCCACCAGGCACATGCGGCAAGCCGCCTGCAACGTCAACCCAGGGTAGTAGCAGAACGATGGCACTTCCGTGCCGATGCGCCGCGTCGCTTCAATCACCAGCGTCCCAGGCGACACTCGCACGTCCTGGTCGTTAATCTTCAGCGTGATAAGTTTTTGGTCAGCCATTGAGTAAGGTCATTCGTCTATCGAGAACCAGCCAGCATCGCCTCAGCGGATTTGTACGCGCAACGTTCGTGGAGATGATCCTCAAATTCATTCCGCCACTTCTGCACAATACTGATCGTCGGCATCGCCGCGGCATCGCCAAGCGGGCAGAAACTTCGCCCCAGAATATTTTTCGAAAGCTCGCTGAGCATATCGATGTCCTGCTCGCGCCCGTATCCTGCGTGCAGCCGCTCCAGCATCTTGCGCAGCCACGTCGTGCCTTCGCGGCAGGGAATGCACCATCCGCACGACTCATGCGCGTAAAAATGCATAATCCGCCGCGCCATATCCACCATGCAGGTATCTTCGTCCATGATGACCATTCCGCCGGAGCCCAGCATCGAACCAGCTTTGGCCACGGAGTCGTAGTCCATGGGAATGTCAATTTCGTCGCCAGTCATCAGCGGACACGAACTACCGCCCGGAATCACCGCCTTGATTTTCTTCCCGCCAGGAATTCCACCGGCAACCTCGTAGATAAACTTCTTCATGTTCATGCCCAGCGGAACTTCATAAATGCCCGGCTTGTTCACATGGCCCGCGATGCACAACATGCGCGTGCCGCCATTTTTCGGCGTGCCGCGATTCGCGTACGCTTCGCCGCCTTCGCGAATAATGGCCGGTACGGCGCTCAGCGTCTCAACGTTATTGATAATCGTCGGACACCCATACAAACCAACCACCGCCGGAAACGGCGGCTTGATGCGCGGGTAACCGCGCTTGCCCTCCAGCGATTCCATCAGCGCGGATTCCTCGCCGCATTCATAAGCGCCCGCGCCAGTGTGAATCAGCAGATCGAAATCAAATCCGGTTCCGAGAATATTTTTCCCCAGATAGCCGCGCTCGTAGGCCTCGGCAATCGCCGCGTCCACAATGTCCAGCAGGTAGCGGTATTCCCCTCGAATGTAAATGAAGCCCTGGTGCGAACCGATGGCCCGCCCCGCAATCACCATGCCTTCGATCATCTGATGCGGGTCCATCTCCATCAGCGGCCGGTCCTTGCAGGTGCCCGGCTCGGACTCGTCCGCGTTGCAGATCACGTATTTCGCTTTCGGCGAATCCTTCGGCACAAACGACCACTTCATGCCCGTCGGAAATCCCGCTCCGCCGCGCCCGCGCAAGTTGGATTTCTTCACCTCATCGATGATGCTTTCCGGGGTCATCTCCCGCAGCGCTTTTTCCAACGCCTGATAACCGTCGTGCTTCACATACACGTCAATCTTGTGCGAATCCTTTATGCCCCAGCGCTTGCTGATCAGCGGCGTTTCGGTTGCGTGCCGCTCGTGCAGCGCGCCGGAAATGACCGGCTCCGGTGTCGGTCGTCTGCCCGCGTCCAGATCTTCGATGATGCGGTCGAATTTGAGCGGAGTAAGGTTTTCGTAAAAGTCGTAATTCACTTGCATCGCTGGCGCGCCCGTACACGCGCCAATACATTCCACTTCTTCCAGCGAAAAAACTCCGTCAGCCGTGGTTTCCTTGTGCCCGATTTCCAGCCGCCTCTTGGCGCGGTCGAGCATTTCATACCCGCCCTTCAGCATGCAGGCCACGTTGGTGCAAATCTGGACGTGATGCTTTCCCATCGGCTTGCGATGCAGCATCGAGTAATACGCCAGCGTCTCTTCGATCTGCACGTTGTTGAGGTCCAGC
>DATHRB010000028.1:0-3736 GCA_035482155.1 Verrucomicrobiia bacterium
CTACCTGCCGGCTTTAAAGTGCGCGCCAATAAATCATACTTCCAGGCCGCAAAGTATCCCTTCCAGGCGAATATGGGTGTGTCGGGGAACCACCCCGGATGCTACAGCTATCCCTGCACTTTTACCGCGGGCCAATGGCTTGACACCAAGAATCGTTATCTTGGCCTGCAATTTGTCATTAACGGCCAAGTGCATTATGGGTGGGCGCGGCTTACTGTAACCGTGCCACGACCCACGATCAGCCGCGGGATTTATGCAGTCCTCACTGGCTACGCTTATGAGACCGAACCCAACAAACCAATCATCACAGGAAAAACCAAAGGCCCGGATGTGATCACGCTCGATCCTGCCACGCTGGGACACCTCGCTGCGGGCGCATCTCAGATTCCCGCCTGGCGCGGCGTTAGAAATAGATCTCGAGAGCTAGAAGACTCGCGGCAAACTGGGCAAGGCAGCCAAACCGTCCCCTAGCACCGCTTGATATGTTTATGACGATGAAGGAATCTCACGCTTACAGATTCAAAAACAAAAAAATGACATGCACATGCATGTTGTAATAAGACCTTGACATGCGAACAACCGTGGAAATGAAGCCAGAACACCGCAGTGCCTTGTTGGCATTAGCCGCACGCCGTGGAGAGAAGGGATTTTTCTCGGTTTTAGCGGAAGCGATTGAAGAGTATCTCGACGAGGAAAAGACGCGGGTGCGGCGGCGGAATGAATTGTTATCTCTTGCTGGCGTGCTTTCCGCGAAGGAAGCCATGAGCCTCCGTGGTGCAACCATTTTTCTGCGGGAGAACTGGCGCTGAGAATGTCATCGATCCCCTCTACGCGTACATCACTTTGCGATCGCCCTTAACGATCCGGCCAACCGTAAAAGCTTTTTCGCCAGCACGCTCCAGCAAAGTTTGCGCCTTCTTGAACTTGCCGGAAGGCACCACCAGCAACATGCCCAATCCCATGTTAAACGTGCGCAGCATTTCCTCTCGCGGAACATGGCCCAGTTGCTGCAAATGTTCGAAGATGGGCGGCACCGGCCAGGAATTAATCTCGATTACGGCCGCCACGCCTCGAGGCAGCATGCGCGGAAGATTCTCAGTAATGCCGCCGCCCGTGATGTGCGCCATCGCTGAAACGCATTCCGCATCTGACAATAAACGCTTTATCGCCGGCCAATAGCTCTTGTGCGTTTTCATGAGCTCGTTGCCAACCTTGCCTTTGAGCTCATTGACATACGACTCGGGCGTGTAGTGGCCGACATCGAACAGCAACTTGCGAGCCAGCGAATAGCCGTTGGTGTGCAGCCCGTTCGAAGCCAAGCCTAGGATCACATCGCCTACCTGGACCGTCTTTCCGGTGACGAGTCGCTCACGCTCGACTACGCCGACAATGAAGCCGGCAAGATCGTATTCGCCTTCGGGATAGAACCCGGGCATCTCGGCAGTTTCGCCGCCGATCAGCGCACACCCGTTGTGCTTGCAGGCCTCTGCCAAGCCCTCAATGACTTTCTCCGCGACTTCCGGCTCGAGCTTTCCCGTGGCGAGATAGTCCATAAAGAAAAGTGGCGTCGCGCCCTGGACCGCGATGTCGTTCACGCAATGGTTTACCAGATCCGCGCCAATGGTGTGATGCACCTTCATCTCAAAAGCGACTTTCAGTTTGGTGCCAACCCCATCCACACTAGAAACCAGCACGGGATCGAGATACTTCGTTTTGTCAATCGCAAACAATCCGCCGAAGCCGCCGATTTCGCTGAGTACGCCTCGGGTGAAGGTTTTATGGGCGAGATATTTAATCCGCTTCTTGGTACGGTTGGCGCGATCGATGTCGACACCGGCGTCGGCGTAAGTTATTGGCGTACTGTTCAGAGAATCGTCGGGCACGCGTGTAGTTCCGTCTCTAAAGACTGGGGAAGACGCTGGGTGTTTGCTGCTCAAGAGAAGTGTTCCAGAGCGGCTCATTGTAGCATGTTCGAGAGTGAGGATGCCTGGTGGGATGGACCTTGGCGCACGCGGCCAAGCGAAGTGCTGTGGATACACTAACCCACGCGTATGCCAGGAAGTTATGGGACGAGCCGATACTTCAGCAAGCCGCGCGAATAACCGCTAAACTCGAAATCCCTAGTGCGTCACGTACGTCGAAAAGTAATAAACCAGTACTCCAAATAACGCGAGTCCGGAAACGCCGTATGCCGTAAGGACCCAGACTCCGCGGCCTTCGCGATGAATTGTGGTTCGAGGCCGGGCTGCGGCAGTCGAAGAGTCACCAACCGAGCGATTTTCCATGCCTACCTCCGAATTTTGACAACGCCTGAAGCGCAGCGTTACCGCACACCGCCCGCCGGGCAGGTGTTGATGCCGCAGATGTTACTACAAATTGGCGGTCTGTAAAGCACGGAAATGAATGTAATTTGTAAAATTCAATACTCGGATTGGTTTCAAAGATTGGACGCCTGGCCGTCCTGCGGAAGCGAATTTTCATCAAATTTAGCGGGTGACATTCCGGAGATAGGTATCCATGGCCGGAACCGCTTTCACATCGGAGATCAAACGCTGCACCAGCTCAACATCAGACGTATTCATGACGACGAATTATGGCGGCAAGGAAATAGTTCGTCAAAACGAAGTATCCAATTCGGGACATTTCCACCGATTCTCATCGAATTCGCTTTTTATTCGCTTAAGTCAGCGTGTATAATTCGGCCTGAACCATCCTGCCATCACAAAAGGAGCAGCTTCTCATGGCCGACGAACGTAGTAAAGCAATTGATCTGGCCTTTGCACAGATCGAAAAGCAGTTTGGCAAGGGCTCGATCATGCGGCTGGGATCGAAGGAAGCCATCGTCCCCATTGCTGTCATTCCCACGGGAGCGATTTCCTTCGACGCAGCTTTGGGCGTCGGCGGCTTTCCCCGCGGGCGCGTGGTTGAAGTCTTTGGTCCCGAATCATCGGGCAAAACCACAATCACCCTGCAAGTTATCGCCGAGGCGCAAAAAATGGGAGGCATGGCCGCGTTCGTCGACGCCGAGCACGCGCTAGATCCCGGATACGCCAAGAAACTCGGAGTCGACGTGGACAACCTGCTGGTCTCGCAGCCGGATTACGGCGAGCAAGCGCTCGAAATCACGGAGGCGCTGGTGCGTTCGGGAGCGATTGATGTGCTGGTCGTCGACTCCGTTGCCGCGCTCGTACCCAAAGCTGAACTAGATGGCGAGATGGGTGACAGTCACATGGGATTGCAGGCACGCCTGATGTCACAAGCCCTACGCAAACTTACGGGCACAGTTTCGAAATCGCGCACGTGTCTGATCTTCATTAATCAAATCCGCGAAAAAATCGGCGTGATGTTCGGCAATCCCGAAACCACTACCGGCGGGCGCGCATTGAAGTTCTACTCGTCGGTGCGCATCGACATTCGCCGCATTGCTGCAATCAAAGAGGGCGACATCGTCACCGGATCGCGCACCAAAATCAAGGTCGTGAAAAATAAAGTGGCCGCACCTTTCCGCGAAGCCGAGTTCGACATCATGTACGGCGAAGGCATCTCGCGCGAGGGCGATCTGCTCGACATCGCCGCGGTTCATAACATCGTGGAGAAATCCGGCGCCTGGTACAGCTACAAAGGCGAGCGCATCGGGCAGGGACGCGAAAATGCACGCGCCTTCCTAAAAGAGAATAAAGACACAATGATCAAGCTCGAAGCCGAGGTGCGCAAGCAACTGGGGTTGACGCCAACG
>DATHRB010000029.1:0-75753 GCA_035482155.1 Verrucomicrobiia bacterium
AGGATCGTTGTGTGGCGACCAAAAGAACCGTGAATTTCGCACCGTTGCTCCGCGCTTGACGTTGCTCGGGATCGGAACCAACAAACCCGATGAAAGAAACTGAGTTCAGATAAGACCTGACTGCTTTTTCTCCTTTTTGCCCCATTTTCTTGAGGCACCCAAAAGCGAGAGGCTGCTGCTCCCAAAGCGAGCGGCTGCTTTGTGGGAGGGAACCGTGCCGTTCGGGAGGAACCTGGAAAGCAGAAGACGCGAAGCTGCCCGGCGCAGGAATTAGCCCGAAGCAGTGCCCTGGAAAATGAGCGGCAGAAAAAGGCTGGCCTACTGAACCGGGAAGATCGGTGCGGTATCGGCCCGTAATCACCGGAAACCGCCGAGTGACCAAGGCTGCGTGATTTTCAGTAAATGCGTTTGCGAATGTCTCTGATTCTTTGGTGCTGTTATTGGGGTGAATTGCTGCTGTCGTCAGGACGTCTCTTGAGCACTGGTCGATTCGGATCAGATTCCGGGCCGGTCTGCATGTCCGAGCTGGCGACGTCGTACACGTATCGTATGACGAGGGGCGTTTTAGATCGACCGTTGTCGATGTGCAGGGTTTCTTGTAAGTTCCGACCGTCTTGGGACAATTCGAACGTTCGACTCATTTTCCCGCCTAGCGGACTTTTTTCATCCGACACAAGCTGACTTCCATTCCAGTGCGCCGCAACCTCCAGATGGTTGTTGTCCGCGGACTTCTGCAATTGCCGTCCATCCGTGTACAAGATCAGCTTATGGAATTGATCATCCGTCACATCGACTTCAGGGTTTTTCAGTTCGATGTTTAGCGACTGCGAAGAGTAAATCAGCGGCTGCATTTTGGGGTTGTCTTCAATGTCCTGTCCGGTATTTCGTTGTCCTCCGTAGGGTCCTCCACCTCCGCCCCCGGGGTAGGGATTACCTCCCCGACGGCCACCACCGGGATAGCCTCCAGGATAACCGCCGGTGTTGCCGCCACCGGGATAACCACTCGTGTTGCCGCTGCTTGAGCCTTCCGCAGATCGAACTCGCTGCCGGGGATCATCGCTTTCATCGCGATTCAGCTTCCAAGGCCCGGCAAGAGTCGTTCTCGCTGGCACCTTCGGCTGTTTGGGTTTGGCAGCAGGCTGCGGAGCCTGGGCTGGCGACTGCTCCTGTGATTGCGCTGGGACAATCGGCCCGGGCGCGGCCTGTGCATTCAGGCGTTTCGGACTCGTGAGTGAGGCTGCAATCAGGAATCCCCAAAAGACAACCATTGGGGTGGATCGTGCTTTCAAGTTTGTCTCCGACACCAGCGTGACCGGTGAACACCGCACATTTGCTGGATGATGCGGTTCCCATCACTCTAGTTGCCTCTTGCCAAGGCTGATTGCTATATGTATAGCGGACGAACCCGGTAACTTTTGGTCAGAGCTCGTCGAAAACACGGTCGAGCAACGCGGTGCGATTGGCGTGGATCAAACGAATTCGATCTTCCTGGGTGACCATAGTTTTGTCCGACGATTCAAGCCACAAGAGGTAAGGTTAGGTCGAGCACTACGTTCGCAAGCACAATCCGAGGCAGAGTGTATTGCTGAGCAATTCCTAGGGAATTGCACAACAGTCTCACAAATGCTGCCGAAGAGGCCTTTTTGCGGCCTATCAACGGGACGTAAGTCTTTGATGCCGAACACGAGGCAGTGGAATCGGGGAATTTGCTAAACCGTTGACGGTGAACGAGCTACCCAGCGACCGCTATTCCAGAGGCGGCAACGACTGGACTCAAGCCGGCGACCTCCTGCGGGACAGACAAAAGTTCTAGTTATCTGCGCGGATGACTCAGATCTGCTGTGCCAAAACTGTGCCAGAATCCAACGCTTTCAATCCGTTCGAGTTATCGTGAGCGAAAAGCAGATTCCCCGATTTGTTGGAAACGTTAGTAGGTAGAAGAAACGGACGGAGTTGTTGGAGTCGCGGGCTGTGCGCCCAAGGCCGGCGCGCTACCAGGCTGCGCTACGCCCCGACATGAGGTGCTGTATTGAGTTTAAGTCACTTTTGAACTTTGTTGCAGTCGAAATCACGCTACCGGCAGCCGCTCAGTTTAAAAGGGTGACGCTATGAAGAGATTGCAACACAAGTACAGGCGCGATGTAAGTGGGCAACGGAGAATTCCCCGGAGAGCCGGAGTCGTCGTGAGGACATCACTAGTGATCGATGGCCTTCATTGCGGCTGCGGCGTAGCGCTCGCCGGCGATTTCATTTGGGGAACTGCGGCTTCCAGTTCCGCGACCTCCGGTAGGGTCAATCCGATGTCAACGGCGGCCGCATTTTCCTCGAGGTATTTCCTGCGCTTAGTTCCGGGTATCGGTACCAAGTCTTCGCCCTTGGCCAGCACGCATGCCAGCGCCAACAGGCCGGGCTTTACGCCTTTACGTGCCGCGATGGCCATCACGCGTTGGACCAGCGCCTGATTCTTGTCAAAGTTTTTACGGGCAAACCTCGGCATACGTTGGGTCCGCGCATCACCGTCAGACATATCGCTTGGTTTTGTAATTGTGCCCGTCTGGAATCCGCGTCCTCGATATGATCCACGCCCAAGCGCTTTAAAGAAGCGTCGCACGCGGCACGGACGTATTCCGGTTTGCCGCTAATGGACCATTGATTGGGATTTTCTTTGGTGCGCACGTAGCGAATTTGGTGGCAAGAAAGACTTCATCGCGGCGAGAGCGGATTGTTTTGCCAACCAGTTCTTCATTGTCGCCGATTCCGTAGGCGTTCGCGGTATCCAGAAAGGTGATGCCGAGGTCAAGCGCTCGCAGAATGGTCGCGGCGGACTCTGTGTCGTTCCGCTTGCCGTAGAACTCACTCATACCCATGCAACCGAGTCCCATACGGGAAACGACTGCGCCTTGTGAACCGAGTTTTACTTTTTTCATGCTCATACCTGAGTAGATGGCTTACACAGCTAGGTGGATACTAATGTTTTTGTTTTTACTGCGGTTTTTGCTGCAGCCAGCGGATACAGAGAACCGCGTGCGCCTATCGGTACTCTGCAGGACGAAATTTAAGTTTTTGGGCTTTGGCAGCCGTCAGCGCGCTCTGGATTTGGTGGAAGAGGCGCGCAAACGGGCGCGTAAGAAAGGGAAGTAATTTTCAGGAGATGGAGTTACTTTAAATACGATTCCGGAAGGCAGGGCGAATCGGGATGGGTGGACATCGTTTTATCCACAGAGTAACAGACGGACTCGAGATTGCAATCGACGCATCGCGGTTTGCGGGCCACGCACACTCGGCGGCCATGCCAAATCAGTTGATGCGAGAATTGTATCCATTTATTTTGGGGAATTACCGCCATCAGATCTTGCTCGATTTTTTGGGGTTCGCCCTTTCGGGACAAATCCAGACGTCGCGATAATCTGATCACATGAGTATCGACTACGACGCCGACAGCGATCCCGTAGGCCGTGCCCAGGACTACGTTGGCTGTTTTGCGCGCCACTCCCGGTAACGTCAAAATTTCTTCCATGGTTCGCGGGACTTGTCCGCCGAATTCTTCCACGATCGCCTTACTCGCGCCCATCACCGATTTTGTCTTATTCCTGAAAAATCCCGTTGGCCGAATTTCCTGCTCCAGTTCACTTGGCGTGGCATAAGCGAACGCTTCGGGCTTGGGATATTTCTTGTACAGCGATTCGGTTACCTGATTGACGCGTACGTCGGTGCATTGCGCGGAGAGAATGGTAGAGACCAGCAGTTGGAATGGATTTGCGTGTTTTAGCTCGCAGGTCGCGTTGGGATACATTTCGTCCAGGCCCGCGAGAATGGCGGCAACTCTGCGTGGATCGGTGCCCAGTACACACTCTTTTTTGCCGATCTTGCGAGTTTTCCACGGTGATTGACTTTTGGAGAGCCCCGTTGCCGCCTTTTTGCGCGCTGATTTTTTCTTGGGTGGCCTTTTGCTTGGCATGACGCGTCAGAATAGCACACGTGCAAATAGGGCGTTCAAAGAACGGTCGCGCATCAAGAGAACGCGCCGCTAAGATTAATTCTTAACTCCGAGCGCTTAAAAAGGAGAGCACGCGACGAAACGCCTTGCCACGATGGCTGTACAGGTTTTTTTCTTGGGGCGTCAGCTCAGCAAATGTCTTATCCAACTCTGGCAAATGAAATATCGGGTCGTAACCGAAGCCGCCAGTCCCATGCGGGACTTCCAAAATCTCTCCATCTGCACGATTGCTTATCACCGCGATCGGCAGGCCTTGCCTGATCACGGTGATCACACAACAAAAATACGCGGCACGTTCCGGGCTCGGTTTACCCGCGAGCTCTTGCAGTAATTTATTTATACGGTCGACGCTACTGGCGTCCGGTCCCGCATAACGCGCCGAATGCACGCCCGGCGCTCCGCCCAACGCCGGCACCACCAAACCTGAATCATCCGCGAATACAATCCCGTCACTTAGCTTTGAATAATACAGAGCTTTACCAAGAGCATTTTCGCCAAAGGTTGGCGCATTTTCTTCGAAGGACGGCAAAGATTCGAAACGTGGCAGCATTTCCACGCGAAAAGTGGTTGAAGAAGTTTCCGCCGCGTTATTCTCCGCAAGGGCGCGAAACTCAGCTAGTTTCCCTGGATTAGAGGAGGCGAAATAAATTTTAACGGGCGCGGGCACTGAATTTCATAGGAAGAACGGCAAGCTGATCTTCGGTGAGCCGGCGAATTCCCGTTGCAGCAAGCGCGAGTAGATCTTGCATCTCGCTACCCGTAAAAGGGCGTCCCTCGGCCGAAGCTTGAATCTCTACGAAGGCGCCCGTGCCCGTCATTACCACATTCATATCCACTTCCGCGCGCGAATCCTCTTCGTACGCTAAATCCAGCAGCGCGCGGTCATCGACAATTCCCACACTGGTAGCCGCTACCGTATCGATCAAAGGAGAGCTTTTCAAAATTCCCGCCGCCACCAACCGCTCGAAAGCCAACGCCAGCGCCACGAAAGCTCCTGTGATGGAGGCCGTCCGCGTCCCTCCATCGGCCTGAATCACGTCGCAGTCAATCCATACGGTGCGTTCGCCGAGCGCTTCCTGATCGGTCGCCGCGCGCAGCGATCTGCCAATTAATCGTTGAATCTCGAGTGTGCGACCCGACTGTTTTCCGCGCGCAGCTTCGCGGGGCGTTCGCTCTTCCGTGGCGCGCGGAAGCATTCCATATTCGCTGGTCACCCAACCCTTGCCGCTACCCTTCAGAAATCCCGGTACGCCATCGTCGACCGTGGCGGTGCAAATCACCCGCGTGCCACCAAGCTCAATCAATACGCTGCCCTCTGCAGTGGCGATAAAGTCAGGAGTAATTTTTACCGGTCGCATCTGGTCTGGATTGCGCCCGTCACTTCTTTGTCTGGTTGCGATTGCCACTTATGGATTCCTCGAATTCGTTGATGGTTCTGGCGTTGCTGCGTAAGTTTGCCGGGAGGCGCTCATGGGTGTCAATGGCGTGAACGGAATTGCGGACGATGCAAGCGGGTCAATCTCAGGAGCGATTACAGCTTGTGCCGCTCGCGGGCTCACCACAAATGAACCGGTAAGATCCAAATGGCCCGCCAGCGTTTCCACTTCCTGACCGTGAATTAAAATTTTGAGCCGAGTGATCTGGGAAACATTGGCCGCCAGTGTGCGCGTCATGGAATCCACCGCTCGTTGTTCGCTTTCGATCCCGGATGGAATGGAGCTCGCCATCGCCTCGGAAAAATCCGCGATGCCGGTTCCGTCGGGCAACAGGTAGAACGCCAATAACACCGCGTCAGGCGGCAGTGTGCGTAATTCGGGGTCGGCGGGGCCAGCCAACAAAGTATTCAACACTTGCTTGGCACGCAACGCCGGCTCGTCGGACAACGGTAGCTCGACGGTCACCGGAGTGAGCGAACCGTCATGCGCGTTTGAGGCCCAAAAAAGTTTCGCGTTTACTCGCGCTTCCGTCGGATTGGCGGTCAGTGATTGCGTCAGTTCCCTGCGTGCCTGATCCTCGGATTGCGGTTGAATTTTGGCGGTTTGCTTTACGCGCTGCTTCAATATCGGGAAGTACAGCCCGGCGATGATCACCGCGCCAAATAATCCTCCCAGGACCATTCCCACCCACCGCGTGTTCAACGTAGTCCTCCAGGGATGCCGGCAACCACATAGGACGGGCGAAAATCAGTGACGCCACGAGCGATGGCGTCAGCTACTCCGGGAGCCATGCGATCCAGATCAAGGCGGTCCTTCACGGCAACGCTGGAAATTTCCACGGCAATGGCGGGCGCAGCGGTGGTTCGCAACTGACGGATGGCTGCAGCTTGTGAGCTACCAGGTGAGCCCCTAAATCGCACCGCCAGATTACCCTGCACAAAATCTCCCAACTTGTGGCTTAGAAAGAGAAAGGGTGCTTGGGCGCGATCCCAAGGAATCAGCCCGCTGGCTTCGCGCCCGCCCGAGGTCGGCGGCAAATCTGAATTCACGTATACGCGGACTGTACCCGGTAGGCCCGTGGAGGATACGTGCAAACTGACAAATACTGCACCGACTTGTGCGTTGGCCATCGCTGAGCGGTCATCAAACGAAGGGTTTTCATTGGCCGTGCGCGTTTGGATCACTTGAAAACCCTGCGATTCGAGCGCGCGACGCACCTGCAGCGCGAACTGCAGAACAATTTCACTCTCCCGGATTCCGCCGGTGCCGCGCGCTCCTGTGTCTGTGCCGCCATGCGCAGGGTCTAGCACGACGATGTTTAGTCCAGGACGGGGCCGCGGTGAATCGGAAAAAATGGTGTTGGGAGTTTGGGGATTAGTATTTTGTGGAGCAACGGACGCCGGAGGGTTCTGAATCGTCGGAGCTCGCGCCGAGGATTGGCCTAAAACGGTAAGAAATGTGGCTGCGAGCAGAAAAAGCGTGAAACCGGCACAACCAAAACTATTATGCCCTATCCGTTGACGCCTGTTGTCGTCGCGATTCTTCACCTTGAGCAGCATACCAAATTAGCTGCCATCGCTAAGGCACGCGAAACGCAATGGAACGAAAAAGGGACGGCCTGCACCGGCCGTCCCTTTTTTTAATAGCTTCGGCAACCGTTATTTGGATGCTGGTGGCTGCTGTTGCTTGGAATCGCGGTGCTCGCGCATATTTTCTTCAAATTGTTTACGTTGGTCCGGGGTGAGCACCTTTTTCACTTGCTCATGGGTATCGCGCCGGAGGTCGCGGATCTTCGCCTCTTTTTGGTCGGCCGACAGTGACGAATCATTCTTCACTGTTTCGGCTTTCGATCGCATGCCTTCGTGGATCTGTTTGATTTGCGCTTTCTGGTTATCCGTAAGGTTCAGGTTGGCCAGCATAGCGTTTTGATCGCCATGCTTTTCATGCATAGCTTGACCCTGGGTTGAGTCAGGCGCATTATTTTGCGCATAGCTCAGCGCCGGGAACACGCTTAGCAGCATGAAGCTGGCGGTTATTGCGAGTTGCTTCGAGATGCGGTTCATGGGGTGTCCTTTTCTTGAGCCGGGTTTTATTCGTTCGTCCATATAACCCTTGCTTGGTGGGAATGTCGCGTTTGCCGATCGCCGCTGATTATAGTGGTTTTAGATTAGCCTTTTGCAACAGGGAATTTACTCGCGTCCGGTCGTGCTGCCAAAGCGCGCCCCAGCGCTCCAGGATGCTCTTTGTTGCACTATCCCATTTTTCAATGGCCACCGCTACATCCGCAGTAGGAGCGGAATCCGCGCTCTGAACAATGGACAGTAATCCGGTTGTTGCATGCAACGCCTCGCGAAACGTGACTGTTTGCGTCGCGGGCACAGTCAAACCGAACACCCCGAACTCATGTTCGACCTGGACGCCCATCAATTCGGCGGTTTTACGATCAAGAGCGCCAAGCGCTTCAGCGGCCTCGCCGTTGGAGGCCAAGTCTTTCTCGCGCGTGGCTAAATTCGCTTGAAGTTCCTGTGTGTGTTTCATAGCGAGAAAAAGATCTGCCAGGTTTTTTGCGACGTGAGACTCCGCTCGAAACATTTTCTCGAGGTCAGCTTGCGATGTTTTTATTCGGGGGTCCATTTTCAAGTCTAATGGCTGAGAGTGGCTTCGCCCGTTCACAGTTAACTTGACAGTGTACTTGCCGGGTAACGCCAACGGCGCTTTAACCCCATAAAATGAAGTGTGCACGTCAGCGGGAAACGCGTAATGCAAATCCCAAACAAAGCGGTGCGCTCCGGCTTTTGCCGAGAGGGGTTCTGGATCGTTTACCCAATACATCGGAAATTGCATGTCTTCGGCTTTCGTTTTGGGAAGCACATCATCGCTCGCGTAGCGTCTTACCATCGCGCCCGCTGAATCAAGAATCTCCAATTGCACCGGTGTGGACGGTTCGTCCTTGAGGTAATAATCCAGCACTGCGCCGTCCGGGGGATTGTCCGCGTGCGGCTCATCGAATGGCACAGGAGTACCTTGGTCTGTGCCGGGTCGCATGCGATAGGCGGTGCTGGGTTGAAAAAGCCACGACGCGGACTGAGCCATCTCCGCGGTTATCTGCCGCAGCGGCGCAATGTCGTCCAAAATCCAAAACGACCGCCCGTGGGTCGCGATCACCAAATCGTCGCCGTGAATCACGAGATCGCGTATCGAGGTAGTGGGCAGATTCATCTGCAACGCTTGCCAATGATCGCCATCGTCAAAGGAAACGAACACGCCTTTTTCGGTGCAGGCGTATAACAGACCTTTTCGTACCGGGTCCTCGCGCACGCAATTTAAGAAATATCCTTCGGGTATTCCATTGGAGATCGATTCCCAATTCCTTCCAAAGTTTCGCGTGCGATATAAATAGGTGTGCAAATCATCAAGACGGTGACGGTCAACCGCGACGTATGCTGTGCCTGCCTCAGAATGCGACGCTTCGATGTGCGTTACCTTACTCCAGGCGGTAATTTCAGGTGGCGTGACGTTGCTCCATGTTTTCCCTTCGTCCTGAGTCAATTGGATTAAGCCATCATCCGTGCCCGCCCAAATTTCGCCTTTGCCTATGTAAGAAGGCCCAATGGTGTAGATCACTCCGCGCCGTTTTTCTTTGCCAGCGTCGGCAATCGCAGGAGGATCGAGATTCGGCGGCGCGCCAGGATCTTCGCGCGTCAAATCGGAGCTGATCACCTGCCAGGAATTTCCGCCATCCGCCGTGCGAAACAAGACCTGTGAACCGAAATACAGCACATGCGGATCCTTGGGAGAAAACACGAGTGGTAGGGTCCAGGTCCTCCGGTAATTGCCAGGGTGTGCCGACGTCGGCGGCATTTCCTGAGCCTGTTCATTGCTCAAATCCTGGCGAGTTACAAATCCTCCATAAATTACTCCGGGATTTTCCGGGTCGGGCGCTATGTAACCGTTCTCGTCACCTGCTGCGATCGGGCGCCAATCGTGAAAATCCAACGCGCGATAATTTCCCCGACTGGGCGTCGTGATCGAGCCGCTATCCTGCTGCGCGCCATAAACCCAGTAAGGAAATCGATTGTCGGTGCTCACGTGGTACATCTGCCCAGTTGGTTGGTTATACCAAGAGCTCCAAGTTTCGCCGCCATTGCGCGTGACGATCGTTCCTTGATCGCTTCCCAGAATCATTCGCTGCGTTTCATCCGGGTCGATCCACAATTGGTGATAATCGTCGCCACCCGGACCGCCCTTGAACGCGATGA
Source organism: Verrucomicrobiia bacterium (assembly GCA_035482155.1). Classification (GTDB taxonomy): domain Bacteria; phylum Acidobacteriota; class Terriglobia; order Acidiferrales; family UBA7541; genus Acidiferrum. The sequence goes on from DATHRB010000029.1 coordinate 9,693, forward strand.
ACGTCTTTCCTCCATCACGTGAGCGATACACAGTTGTATTTGGGAGATACACGGTGTCCGGGTCCTTAGGGTCGACGCTAATTTCGCCGAAGTACCAGCCGCGCTCCCATATGCGCTTGTCTTGCGACATCAGTTTCCAGTTTTGGCCACTGTCGTCTGAGCGATAAAGTCCTCCGGCTTTTGCGTCGACGATCAGATAAATCCGGTTGGGATTGCTGGGTGCGAACGCAATTCCTATGCGTCCAACTTCTTCGGCGGGCAATCCGTGTCCGGTCACGAATTCCCAATGATCGCCACCGTCACGGGAGCGGTATAGCCCGCTGCCAGGGCCCTTCGATGGCGGATAAACATTCCAGGGCGGCCGGCGTGTCTGGAGCAGTGCGGCGTAAATCGTGCTGGTGTTTCCTGGTTCGAATGCCAGATCAATCGCACCGGTGTTTTCATCGTGAAACAGTATGCGTTGCCACGTCGCTCCACCGTCTTTTGATCGAAACACGCCCCGCTCAGCGTTAGGTCCGTACGCGTGTCCCAGTGCAGCGACAAATACTTTGTTGGGATCGACGGGATCCACCAGGACACGTGCAATCTGGCGGGAGTCGGTCAATCCAATATGTGTCCAGGATTTTCCCGCGTCCACCGATTTATACATGCCGTCTCCGTAACCAATATTTGAGCGCATATCGGCTTCGCCCGACCCGACGTAAATTATGTCCGGATTTGAAGGCGCGACAGTAATGGCTCCGATGGAACCGATCGGCTGCGAATCGAAGATAGGATTCCATGTTCGTCCCGCGTCATTGGTTTGCCATACGCCGCCGTCCACGGAGCCAAAGTAAAACAATTCCGGCTGCCCCCGCACACCGGTGACCGCCAAGGCCCGTCCACCGCGATGGGGACCGATAGAGCGCCAGCGTAGGTCCTGGAAAAATTTGTCGTCAAAGCGTGCAGTAGTGCTCTGCGATTGGGCCGGCGAAACTGGTAGAAACGCGAAAGCCGAAGCGATAATTATGGGCAGACAGGTAATCAGCAGTCGCCAATTCAGGCGCGGAATTTTCACGGGGCTATTCTCCGGACGCAGATTTCTAGTCGAACGAGCGGGAAGTATATCTCAGCGAGCCAAGCGCAAACCCTTGGAGTTTTGGATGGAACCGATTGTAATTTGTGTGACGAGTAGGGTTTCAGCTCTAACCAGCTAAACTCAGGCTGGTTCGACCACTTCTGCGGTAACGTCCTCTGGGAGACGCTTGCGAAGCTTACGCGTTGAGGCGTACAACGCAAACCCCGCCGCCATAATCAGAACTCCGAAGAAGAGACCGTTTATTCCAAGTACGGACTGACTCTCACTTTGCACCAAAGCGATCATTAGTAACGCCAGCGGGAATACACCTGCAAGGATCGCACCTGCTAGCCCGCCAGGAACGCGGAATTCGCGCTTTAATTGTGGCTCACGAATCCGTAGGGCCACCAGGGTCACAAACTCCAGAATTAAAGCTGCGCCGTAAAGCATGATGTCCAACGTCACCAGTCGTTTGAACCCTAGTCCGAGGCACAGCGCCCAGCAGGTGGCACATGCAATGATGGCCACCCAGGGCGCCTGCGTTCGCGCGCTGGTTTTGGCAAAAGTCTTGGGTAACATTCCATCGCGCGCCATCGCCAGAGGTAATCGTGAATAACTCATCACCAGGGCATTGAACATCCCGAATCCACTCATCATGCCGCCGAGCACTACCACGAAGCGCAACCATTCGAATCCCATGATCTTGCCGCCCACAAGGCCAGCGACCGTCGCCCACGAACCGTCTTCCGCGAAAGCCGTCGCGGGTACGCCCATAAAATAAACCGCTGCGAACGGAAGTATGTAGGTGAGCGAAACCAGAATCACCGCGGCAATCATCGCTCTCGGGTAGGTACGTTGCGGCCTCTCCACTTCCTGCGCGATGGTTGAGGCGTTATCCCAGCCCATGTAATTCCACATGGCCACTAGCACACCGCCCAGCAAACCGAGGCCCGCGCCGGCTTCCGTGGCGTGCGGGGCGGCAGCAAGCGCACCAGCCCGCACCGGCGCCAGCAGCACAATCACCGCGAACGGAGCCGAAAGCAAAAAGAACAGCCACAGCGAAGTAATCCCTACCACGCGAATCCCCGCCAGGTTTAAAGCCGCGCAGGTGATCACCACAAACAGACCAGCGAGCACGCCGTGATTTCCCACGCCAAACCAAGGCGACATCTGCTTCAGGTAAAAGACGAACAGGGTCGGGTAAATGGCCATGTCGAAGATGCTGGCCGCCAGCGACAGCCACGCTTCCTGGAAGCCCCAAAAATTGCCGAGTCCGCGTCGCACCCAGGCGTAGTAGCCGCCCTCCTCCGGAAGAGCGCTCGACAGTTCACCAATCATGAAGGCGGTCGGCAAGCACCACAGCACCGGCAAGAACAGCAGTATCAGGATTCCATGGCCATAGCCCGCGCCGCTTACGATTTCTTCAGTTCCGTAAGTGCCACCGGACACCATGAAGAACGTCGCCGCCACAAGCGGCCAAAGAGTCAGCTTTGCGATTCGTTTTTTCTGGCTGGAAATTGCGTGTGCGGGATATTGGGCGGGAAGAGACAGAGAACTCAATTTTTACTTTTCATCCTCCAAGCTTCACTCACTCTGGGGTCGCATGAAGTGAGCTCGCATTTCGAAGAATACAAGAGTCGTTCGCGCATGCAAGAAAAATCTGCGCTCCAAGCAAATTATTTTCAACTCTTACAGTGATTTGGGTATGAAGGAAAGATCCGTTGGTGTTTTTAGACGCCCGAGCGTTTCAAAATCTTGCTTGTAAGCAGGGCGGGCCGAGGCTCTCGCTTACGACCGTCCAATTTTCTTTGTCCTCTGTGATAGACTGCGCCGTTTGCTCGCCATTTACCTCGGTTCAGGAGTCTTTGCGAATGCCTAATCGTGTTTCGTCGCCTTTGGTCGCGGCACTGGTCTTTATTTTCTGCTCCGCGTGGCTCGCCTCGTTTGCCGCCGCCCAGCGCCCTATCACCGTTGAAGACTATTTCCATATTCACGAGGTGCACGACCCGCAGTTGAGCCCGGACGGCCGTTGGATCGCCTATACGGTTAAGACTCCGCTCCTGAAGAGCGACAAGAACGAGGAGCGAATTTGGATGGTCCCCGCGTCGGGTGGAGATCCTATAGCTCTTACGGCAGCGGGAGTTTCCTCTTCCCATCCCCGCTGGAGTCCCGATGGAAAGTACATAGCCTTTCTGTCGGCCCGCAATGGAAGTAAGGAGCAGGTCTGGCTTCTCAATCGCCTTGGCGGCGAAGCGGAACAACTTACCTACACAGCACAAGATGTGGACGAACTCGCCTGGTCTCCCGATGGAAGCCGGTTGGCGTTGCTACTGCGCGACGCATCACTCGAGGAAAAGGAGGCTTTTAAGGAGCAAGACGACAGAGACAAAGACTCCGACGCCGGCAAGGACGACAAAGAGAGAAAAGCCAAGACGCACCGGCCTTGGGTCATCGACCGGCGCCAGTTCAAGCAGGACGAGATCGGCTACCTGGACCGCCGCCGCACGCATCTTTACGTCTTTGATCGCCTGAAACGCAGCCTGACACAGATTACGTCTGGCGATTACGATGATGGGGAACTGGCTTGGTCGCCAGATGGCAAGCAATTGGCCTTTAGCAGCAATCGGTCCACACCGGATCCGGATGCCACGTACAACACAGACATCTGGATAGTCGCAGCTGACAACTCTGACAAAGGCGCGCACGTCACGCAGGTAACCACAAGTCCCGGTGAAGACCGGTCGCCGGCCTGGTCCCCAGATGGCAAGTGGCTCGCTTACAGCGCGCGACTTGATCCTTCAGAGTTTGAATATGGCACCAAGCACCTCGCGATCATCCCGGTGGATGGAGGCGAGGCCAAAATCCTTGCTAAATCGTTCGATCGCATGAGCACGCAGCCGCATTTCTCTCCCGACGGGCAGTTCATTTATTTTATTGCGGATGATGATGGCACCCAGAACCTTTGCCGCGTGCCTGTTGCGGGTGGAGAAATAACGCGACCTATCGGCGGCCGCTTGATGGTCAACGATTACAATGTCGCAAAGACGGGAGACATTGCCGCGCAAGTGGCTACCATCGACCGTCCCGACGAGATTTTTACTATTCCCGGCGGTACGCTCACCCAAGTTACGCACATAAACGACCAGCTCTTCTCGCAACTCAAGTTGTCGCATGGCGAATACGTCCATTTCAAAAGTAAGGACGGCACCACCGTAGCTGGTTACCTTTACAAACCGCTCGGTTATGTTGCTGGCAAGCGAGTCCCCACGATTCTGCGACCTCATGGCGGCCCGGTGTGGGCGTATTATGCGGAGTTTGCGCACTTGGCGCAGCTGCTGGCGGCAAATGGCTATGCGGTACTTTTTCCCAATCCGCGCGGTTCGACTGGGTACGGCCAAAAGTATGCACAAGCCATTTTCGCCGACTGGGGCAACAAGGATTTTCAGGACGACATGGCCATGGTGGATTACGCCGTGGAACAGGGAATTGCGGACCCGGAGAAATTGGGCGTCGGCGGATGGTCGTATGGCGGGATATCCACGAATTTCATCATTACTCAGACGACTCGATTCAAAGCGGCCATCTCTGGCGCCGGAGAATTTCTCTACATGACCAATTACGGCCACGACCATTATCAGCGTGACTGGGAAACGGAACTGGGGCGCCCCTGGGAGAAGAAGGCGGTTTACGAAAAGCTCTCTCCATTTTATCGGGTCGCTAGCATTACCACCCCGACCCTGATTATGGGCGGCAATATCGATTGGAATGTTCCCATCATCAATGGCGAGCAGATGTTCCAAGCTCTAAAAAGCCTGGGGCGTACCGCCGAACTGGTCGTTTATCCGGATGAGTATCACGAGTTTTCGACGCCATCGCATATCAAGGATCGCCTAGAGCGCTACCTTGCCTGGTATAACCACTATGTGAAAAACGATGCTGCGCCAGCTACGCCGCCCGAATCCGTTCCCGTAAAGACGGCCGGCGAATGACGATCGTCGTCAGACAAGCCTTCCTGAAGTCCGGTCCAGAGGGTAGTTCAGTTGCTTCATGGAAATTGCATCATTTGACGGGGGCACTTCATGCGTAGGTTACAGGTCGCCACGATTTTGGTTTATGGAGCGTTGCTGGTCAGGCTAGGCACTCACGTCGCGGCTGCTCAAGATATTCGTGATGGTGAGCAGGACCCGTCGGGCTCCATGAAATTTCCTTCAGGCTTTTTCCACGAGATGCGCTGGCGCTGTATTGGTCCCTTTCGCGGTGGACGCACGGTGGCGATCAGTGGCGTCGCTCGCCAGCCCAATGTCTTCTACATGGCTGCCGTGGATGGTGGCGTCTGGAAGACCACCGATTTCGGTAATACCTGGGTGCCTATTTTCGACGATCAACCCACCGGCTCCGTGGGAGCACTAGCGGTATCCGAATCCGACCCCAACGTGATTTATGTTGGCAGCGGTGAAGGATTACAACGCCCCGACCTGTCCACCGGCGATGGAGTCTACAAATCAATGGACGCCGGCAAAACCTGGACGCATCTGGGGCTGCGAGACGCCCAGCAGATCGCGTCGATCGTCGTCGATCCCCACGATTCGAACCGCTTGTTCGTGGCGGCGCTAGGCCATCCCTATGGACCAAACACGGAACGCGGAGTCTTTCGTTCCACAGATGGTGGCCAAACGTTTCAGAAGGTTTTATATAAGGATGAGAACACCGGCGCCGCCGACTTGGTTCTCGAGCCATCGAATGCGCGCACCATCTATGCGGTTCTATGGGCAGCGCGGGTCGCGCCATGGGAAGTTCGCAGCGGCGAATCCTTTATCACTTCGGGCAGCGGCTTATTCAAGTCCACAGATGGAGGAGACACCTGGCATCCACTGACCGCTGGACTCGCCGGCGCTCAGGATGCTGTCGGCCGCATCGGCATTGCGGTTTCAACAAGCCAACCGAATCGCCTGTACGTCACTATTGAAGCAAAAAAGGATCACGCCGGAATCTACCGCTCGGACGACGGCGGAGAATCCTGGAGCAAAGTAAACTTCGACCACCGCATAGGCGGCCGTGGGCCAGGCGCGATGGGAATCGCTGTGGCTCCTGATAATCCCGACATCGTTTACGTAGCCAATACCTCGTCGTGGAAATCTTCGGATGGCGCAAAAACGTTTGTGGGTTTCAAGGGCGCTCCTGGCGGAGACGACTACCAACGTTGGTGGATCAGCAAAGAAAATCCGCAGATCATTGCGCTTACATCTGATCAGGGCACGGTTATCAGCGTCAACGGTGGTGTGACTTGGAGCTCCTGGTACAACCAGCCAAGCGCTCAATTTTACCATGTGACCACTGACAATCGCTTTCCCTATTGGGTGTACGGCGCGCAGCAGGAAAGCGGCTCTGCGGGAACATTAAGCCGCAGCGATTATGGCGAGATCACTTTTCGCGAGTGGCATTCTGTCGGTGTATTTGAATATGGCTACATCGCTGTCGATCCGCTCGACGCCAACATTGTTTACGGAGCGCGCTTGTCGCGCACCAATCAGGAACTCGGCGAAGTTGCGGATATTGCTCCGGAGCCCGTCCGTCGAGGTGAATACCGCTACGACCGAACGTTGCCGGTGGTGTTTTCTCCGCTCAATCCTCACGAACTTTTCTTTTCGGCAAATGTTCTGTTTAAAACTGAGAATGCCGGGAAAAGTTGGACGGTCATTAGTCCCGATTTATCTCGGGAATCCTATCAGACACCAGCGAATCTGGGAGTTTTTGCCACGGCCGATCCTGAGAAGGGGAAGCACCGGGGGGTAATTTACGCCGTGGCTCCTTCCTTCAAGGAAGCCAACACCATCTGGGCGGGGACCGACGACGGCTTGATCCACATTACGATAGATGCCGGCAAGACCTGGCAAAATGTGACGCCGCCGCAACTGACCCCTTGGAGCAAAGTTTCCATTATTGAGGCCGGGCATTTTGATGCGGGCACCGCTTATGCGGCTATTAATACTTTTCGTCTCGATGATTTGCATCCACATATTTACCGCACGCGCGACTACGGTAAGAACTGGGCGGAAATCACGAGAGGCCTGGCGGACAACGCACCCATCAACGTCGTACGTGAAGATCCCGCGCGCAAAGAGTTGCTTTTTGCTGGGAGCGAAACATCTGTATACGTTTCTTTTAACGATGGCGACAACTGGCAACCGTTGCAGCTGAACCTTCCGCATACCTCGATGCGCGATCTGGCGATTCATGGAGATGACCTGATCGTGGCCACGCACGGCCGCTCCTTCTGGATTCTCGACGACATCACCCCTCTGCGGCAATGGACCTCGCAATCTGCGCGAGCATCCGCATACTTGTTCGCTCCGCAGACCGCCGTGCGTTTCCGATGGAATCGCAATACCGATACGCCGCTTCCGCCTGAAGTTCCCGCGGGACAAAACCCGCCGGACGGCGCGATCATTGATTATTTACTGGCCGACGTTTCGCGCGGCGAGGTGAAGCTGGAAATCTTCGATGCCCAAAGTCATTTGGTGCGGCGCTACTCCAGCAACGACCAGCCCCAACCTATGGAAAAAATCGCCGCGGAAAACCCTATACCCATGTATTGGGTTCGGCCACAGCAGATTCTCTCTTCCGAAGCTGGCTTTCACCGCTTTGTCTGGGACCTGCACTACGCGCCGCCCAATTCGCTCAACCATGAATTTCCAATCTCCGCGATCTATCGCAACACGCCAGAACTGCCCCTGGGTGTCATAGCTTTGCCGGGGCGATACGTCGCTAAGCTCACCGTGAACGGAAAAAGCCAGGAGCAACCCTTGACGCTGCACATGGATCCGCGAATTAAGACCCCAGCCGCGGAATTGCGCGCGCAATTCGAAATAGAAACTGGCGCGGTTCGCGGCATGAATGAAAGTTTCAAATCTTTGGGTCAAGTACAATCTGTCGGTGAACAATTGGCAGAACTTTCCACCAGTGCTGGAAACTCGCCGCTGTCGGCATCTGTCTCCGCTGTGCAGAAAAAAGTTGCGCAACTCGAAGGCACCGCTGAAAGCAGTTTTTTTGGCGTGCCCACCAGCGGCAAGCGTCCGGAGAATTTTTCGACCCTTAACCAACATTTTGGCAATCTGCTGGCCGTCGCTGACAGTGCTGATTCCGCGCCCACTGTGCAAGCGCAAAGCGCTTACCAGGAGGAAGTGGAAGCGTTGAAAAACTTAGATACTCAATGGACGGCGATTCGTGATCAAGATATTGCTCAACTTAACGCTGAATTAGTAAAGGCCGGGATGCAGCCAATCAATCCAGATAAGCCAACGCGGTCTCAAGCTACTAGTAACGGGGACGGAGACGACGAACCGTAGGGCGGCCAGATATGTACCGAACTATAGGCAGACCATGGTCATATTATGGGTTAATCATGGTTGACACTATCGCTGAGTCTTGTTAATTCTCACTTTTGTTTGGTACGTAAGAGAGGCAAGCTGTGGAAGAAATGGCGATTTCTAAATTTAAAGCGACCTGTCTGGCGGTTTTGGAGCGCGAACGCACGACTGGCGAACCCATCCTGGTAACTCGCTTCGGTCATCCGGTGGCAGAGATTGTCGCGCCGGGTGCGCTCAAACCCATCCGCCGTCTCGGCACCATGGCGGGTACCGGTCGTATCACTGGCGATATCGTCGGCCCAATCGGAGACGAATCCGACTGGGAAGCCGCGAAGGAATGACATGAAGCCGATCTATAAACCATTGGCCGCGACAATATTCAGATGAGGCTGCTGTTGGACACACACATCTGGATATGGGCTCATCTCGAACCTTGGAACATTTCTTCCGAGGTAACCAATGAACTGGCCAGTCCGCGAAACGAACTGTGGTTATCACCGCTGAGCATCTGGGAGCTGGTTTTGCTCGTTGAAAAGAAGCGGTTGGACCTGAACGCTGATATGAGTGAATGGGTGCAGCAGTCGATGAAGGACCTGGATCTCCAGGAAGCTCCGTTCACATCTGCGTTGGCACACGAGTTGCAATCTACTTTGTTGGGGTATGCTGACCCGGGCGATCGATTTTTGGTGGCTACCGCTAAGGCTTATGATTTAACTTTGGTCACTGCTGATCAGCGCCTGCTGCAAATCCCCGGTCTACCAATTCTAGCTAACCGCTGAACTGCGGGAGCCATCTTCCCGATCTGGCCCTAATTATTTCCCGATGCCGTTTTTCTGCAGATCGTTGAGCGCGGCAAGCACCTCTTCGCTGTGCTGCTGAGGTTTCACATCCAGCCAGACTTTTTGCACCACTCCATTCGGATCGATAAGAAAAGTGTGGCGCGCGGAAAGTTTAGTTACGCCCATATTCATGACGGAATCGTAGGCAGTAGAAACCTGGCTGTCGGTGTCCGCTAGCAGCTTAAAGGTGAGCCCCTCCTTGGTGCAAAACTTCTGATGCGAATCCGGGTCCTGCATGCTGACGCCAACGATCGCGGCATTCTTGGCTTCGTACTGCGCCTGATCACGTTGAAAATTGTGGGCTTCCACGGTGCAGCCGCTGGTGAAATCCTTGGGATAAAAATACAGCACCACCCATTTGCCTTTGAATTCGTGGAGGCTTACAGGGTTGTTTTCCTGCGACTTCAAGGTGAAGTCTGGCGCGACAGATCCGACTGCGGGCGCTTTGTCGCCGGCGTGCACTGCGCGGTATCCAATGGCGGCCACTAAAATAACGGCAATTGCAATGAAGACAAAAATCATTGGTGTAGCACTTTGAGATGTTTTTGGCATTTTGGCTGGCTCCTGAACGATGTAGCAGAAAACATTATGCTCCAATGTGGGGGCCACAGAAAGATTTTTCCCTAGCCGAACGGGAGCGACCGACTATCATTTTGGTTGGGTGAACCTTCCAAATCCGAGCCGTACCTGAACGGTATTGATGCCAGGATTCGGTCGCGATATTCCGGCATTGGAGATATGCATGTAGCGCACCTCCGCGCTCCAATTATATCTGCCGCGCAAAAAGTGCATACCGAAGGCGCCGGTTGGGGTGAAATTGACATGCGAAGTGCTCTCCGGCACCTTTACGTTTGTAAAAAGTGCGCCGCCTCCGATCTCTATATAAGGCACGGCCTTTCGGTGCGAAGCAAAATTCCATTTAAGTGCAAATGGATTGACGCCGAACCCGTAGGCCGTATTCGTACTCTGCGCAACGATAAAAAGCGGAATGACATCCACGGCGTATTCAAAGCGACCACGCAGAAAACCGGGACCATGGGCATCCGTCAAAATCCAGCCGTACCGTGCACCAATATTAAACACACCATCGCCAGACTGACTCCCATTCGTTCCATGTCCTCCACCGGTCCAGATTTCAAGTTCATGGCCGCCTTCTTGCGGCCCATCCTGCGCGCGAAGGGTGCAGGCATTAGTTAGAAAAACAACCCACGCCAACGCAGACAATTTGATCATTGTAAAACTTCGTGAGAACACATGAATTCCTTCCGGGAACACGGTGCGAGTCAAGCTAAGATACCAAAGTGCGAAAAAACGTGATGCGTTTATATCATCACCAGACAACGGTTCGGTAGCAGGCAGTCGGCACCTAAGCGGCCTGGCATTCATCTCTTGTTCATCGACGGCTAGTTAAAACGGTACGTTGCTTCGCTTACCAGGCCGTTTTGATAAGGACGAAACGATTCAATGAAACGGATTGTAGCCGCTGGAATTGTAATCAGACTGTGTTTCGCCTTGATAATCGCGGCGGGAACGCTTTTTTCGCCTGCACCGTCACGGGCACAAGATCCACAGTCAGAGCAAGCTCCGGCACCCCCGAACGCGGACACTGGACCGGCCACCGACCCCATTCCCGTAATGTTTCCGCATCCGGAATCAGACCGGATATGGATTTCAGGTCAGGTGAATATCATTTCGCAATGGCATCCGGCGTTCACATCGCCGTACCAAGGCAGGAACAGTCTTTCGCCACAGGCACAGGACGCTACTTCGCGAGTCCTCACCTTGTATACCGGTCTTCGTCTGACAGGTACCGCGGAGTTGCTCTGCGATGTGCAGGAGACCGGGGGCCACGGGATCGGAGAGGCCTTCGGGCTGGCGGGCTTTACCAACCTCGATGTTGTGAGAAATCCATCGCTCAGCAAAGCGCCGTATATTGCCCGCCTGATGTGGCATCAAATTATTCCCTTGGGCCACGTTCAAGAAAATTCGGCGCGCACCGCCTTTTCCTTGTTCAGCAAACTACCGGAAAGGCGCCTGGAATTGCGATTCGGTAAACTTGGAATTGCGGATTTCTTCGACCTGAACAATTTCGGGTCCGATAGTAATTTCCAGTTCCTGAATTGGACCGTGGACAACAACGGTGCTTACGACTACGCCGCGGACACCCGCGGCTACACATTCGCCGGCATGCTCGAATATCACGACCGGCATTTTTCAGTACGGTTCGCCGAAGCTCTCATGCCCAAAGTTGCCAATGGGATTCATCTGGATGCCGATGTTTCTCGTGCGCGCGCCGAGAATATTGAAGTCGAGCTGCGCGGATCACTCTTGCCTCACCAGCAAAGTATTCTGCGATTACTTTCGTATGTGAATCACGCCAACATGGGAAGCTACCGCGAAGCCATCAACAATTACCTCGCGGGTGTAACCCCCATTCCGGAAATAACCGCCCATCCTTTGCTCACCTCCGTAAAGTACGGTTTCGGCGCAAACTTCGAACAGCCACTCAATGACTGGTTTGGTATTTTCGGGCGGTGGGGCTGGAATGAAGGCCGCCATGAATCATATGCTTACACGGAAGTGGACAGTACCGTGTTGTTGGGTGCGGGGGCGTCCGGCCAACGCTGGCACCGCAAATTCGACCGCGCGGGTATAGGTTTTGCTTCGAATGGCATTTCGCGAGATCACCAGGAATATTTGGCGCTGGGCGGCTACGGCTTTCTGTTGGGCGATGGCCGTCTAAATTACGGGCGCGAAACCATTGAGGAAGCCTATTACACGCTGCATCTTTGGCGCGGCTTTTATCCATCGGTCGGCGTGCAACACATTAACAATCCCGGTTACAATCGCGACCGCGGACCGGTGCTTGTTCCTACCGTGCGCTTGCATGTTGAATTTTAGAGCCGTCGAAACCCTTTACGGGTGCGCGGCGTTTAGATAAGAGTCGTTGAAGATGCTCACGGATCATCCGCATCTTCGTCTTACTGGAAAAGAATTGGTCCTTTGTGGTAGCTCTGTGTTTGTTATAAGGTCTAGCGCAGTCATCTTTCGGAGAAATTCATGAAAATTGAAGGTCAAGTAATGGCGTTGCGGCGACTACTCTGTCCGTTGTTCCCGTTATTGGTCTTTGTGTTGCTGTCGCCATTATCGGTGTTCGCGCAGACCGTGGATGAAGTGATCGACAAAAACATTCAGGCGCACGGTGGCATGGAGAAGCTGAAAGCCGTCCAGACCATCCGCATCAGCGGGAAGTTCAATCAGGGCTCCTTTCGTGCCGGATTTCTTCAAGAAAACAAGCGTCCCGAAAAAGTCCGCGAGGAATTTGTGATTCAAGGATTGGCGCAAATTCAGGCCTATGACGGTAAGACTGGCTGGCAGATTTCCCCTTTTGGCGGCCGGAAGGATCCCGAATTGATGTCGCAGGACGATGTTAAGAGCCTGCAGATCGATGCTGACATCGATGGCCCAATGGTGAATTACAAGGAGAAAGGGCACAAAGCCGAATTAGCAGGGCACGAATCGGTCGAAGGCACGGACTGTTACAAAGTGAAACTTACGCTAAAAAATGGCGACGTGCGCTATTACTTTTTGGACGCCGACTCCTTCCTTGAAATCAAAATGGAGAATCAAAGTACTATTCGCGGGGCGGTCGTATTTACAGAAAACTTCTATGGAGACTATGAACAAGTGAACGGGCTGTATTTTCCTTTTGCCTTGGAGAGCGGACAAAAGGGAAGCCAGGAGCGCGCGAAATTTACGGTGGACAAAGTAGAACTTAACGTCCCACTGGATGATCCGCTGTTCTCGATGCCGGTCACAAAGGCAGAACCTAAACCAAGCCCGAAGTGATGCGGAGAAGTTCTCCTTTCCGAATTCTTGTGTTAACAACACTTTTGCAAAATTACTTTTAAGGACATCATCGAAATGTTCAATGTGACTCGTAGTTTGGTGCTGGCTGCATGCATCACGACCGCCTTGTTTTTCGCGACGTACCTACGCGCACAGGAAGTGAAATATGATTCCGACTCGATTTCTGGCCTTGGCGCACGAAACATCGGCGCCGCCACGATGAGCGGCCGCATAGCGGCGCTTACCGCGGTGAAGGAGAACGGCCGGATCACCGTGTACGTCGGCGCAGCCAGCGGCGGAGTATGGAAGTCCGTAAACGGCGGCACGACCTTCAAGCCCATGTTTGATAAGCAAACCGCGCAATCGATCGGTGCCATTGCCATCGATTCGAAATCACCCAAGACCATCTGGGCCGGTAGCGGTGAATCCTGGACTCGCAATAGTGTTTCCATTGGCGACGGGATTTATAAGTCCACGGACGGCGGCGAAAACTGGACCAACATGGGCCTGAAGGAATCGGAGCGCATTGCGAAGATTTTGATCGACCCCAATGACGGCAACACCGTCTATGCTTGCGTCCCGGGAAAATTGTGGAGTGACAGTGAAGACCGCGGCCTTTACAAGACCACGGATGGCGGTACGACTTGGAACAAAATTTTGAAGGGCCCCAATCTTTCCACCGGTTGTTCCATGATTTCCATGGACCCGACAAATCCCAAGACCATTTACGCAGGTATGTGGGATTTCAGGCGCAAGGGTTGGACGTTTCGTTCAGGTGGTGAAAATTCGACTGCGCCCAGTGGCAGCGGATTATTTGTGTCCTCCGATGGCGGCGGCACCTGGAAAGATCTGGATGAAAAGAGTGCGCAAGGTTTGCCTGCGAAACCCTGGGGCCGCGTTGCGGTAACGGTCGCTCCTTCCAAGCCGGAGGTTGTATACGCGCTCATCGAGTCTAATCGCAGCGCATTATTTCGTTCCGATGATGGCGGAAAAACTTGGCAGGAACGCGATCGCAGCAACTGGATGGTGTGGCGACCGTTCTATTTCGGGAACCTGATTGTCGATCCCAAGAACGAAAACAAAATTTACAAGCCCGACCTTGTACTGATCATGAGCGAAGATGGCGGCAAGAGTTTCAGCACCATTTCTCAAGGTGCTCACGGCGACTTCCACGATGTGTGGATAGATCCCGATAATACCGACCATCTGATCGCCGGTGATGACGGCGGTATCTGGTACTCCTACGACGGCGGAAATACGTGGTGGAAAGGCTACAATCTGCCGATTTCGCAGTTTTATCACGTCAGTGTGGATCAGGCTGATCCCTACCATGTTTACGGCGGGTTGCAGGATAACAGCGTCTGGACGGGTGATTCACAATACCCTGGAGGAATTACCAATAGCCGCTGGGAAAATCTTCTTGGCGGCGATGGCTTCTGGGCTTTTGCCGATCCTTCCGATCCCAATTATGTATACGGCGAAGCGCAAGGCGGGTTCGTTGGACGTGTAAACCACGCCACGCTGGAGACGCGCTTCATCAAGCCCGAACCGAATTATGGGGAAGGGAAGTTGCGGTTCAATTGGAACACACCGATTCATTTGAGCCCCAACGAAAAAGGCACCATTTATATTGGCGCGCAGTTTTTATTCCGCTCACGCGATCACGGCCAGACCTGGGACCGCATTTCGCCGGATTTGACAACCAACGATCCGGAAAAACAGAAGCAGGAGGAGTCCGGCGGCGTAACCGTAGACAACTCCTTCGCCGAGATGCACACCACCATTTATTCCATCAGTGAATCTCCGCGCGAAGCGCAGACCATTTGGGTGGGCACCGATGATGGGAATTTGCAGATCACGCGCGATGCCGGCAAATCATGGACAAACGTAGTCGCTAACGTCCCGGACTTGCCGAAGGCCTCCTGGGTTTCCTGGGTGGAAGCGAGCTTGTACGATCCGGCCACGGCCTATGCCGCCTTTGACCGACATACTTTCGGGGACATGACCGCGCATGTGTACAAAACCGCGGATTACGGCAAAACCTGGACGCCCATCGTGAGCTCCGACAGCGGTGTGCGCGGGTTTGCTCACGTCATAAAAGAAGACACCGTTTCGCCCAAAATGCTTTTTCTCGGCACCGAATTTGGCCTCTGGATATCGCTGGATGGCGGCAAGCAGTGGGCGCAGTATCGTGGGCGCGATTTTCCGCAAGTCCCGGTTCGCGACATTGTCGTCCATTCCCGCGAGTCTGATCTCGTAATCGCCACGCACGGGCGCGGCATTTGGATCATTGATGACATTTCTCCGCTGCGCAAATTAACTCCGGAAGTCATGGCGCAGGATGCCGGATTTCTCCCCGGCCGGCCACCCCAGCAGCGTTTGAACGCTAATGGCGGGTGGGCTGAAGGAAGCGCGATGTTTTCGGGACCTAATCCCCCCGACGCGGCGGTCATTACCTACTATCAAAAGAAGCGCCACATTTTCGGCAAAATGAAAATCGAAATTTTGGATGCCCAGGGCAAACTGGTAGACACCCTGCCGCCGAACAATCGCCGAGGCATCAGCAGAGTCGATTGGCCGATGAGATTAAAGGCGCCGCGTGTTCCACCTGCCGCTAGTGCCGCGTTCGAAGCCAGCCAAGGTCCCCGCGTTTTGCCCGGTACGTACACCGTTAAAATGACACGCGGGAAAGACACGTTCTCTACGCAACTAAACGTTGTTCTGGATCCGCGGGCAAAATTCAGCCTTGAAGACCGCCGCCAGGAATTTGCAGCCGCCATGCGCGTTTATACTTTGCTGGGCGACATGAGCTTTGACGTGGATCGTGTCAACAGCATTCACGACGCTCTATTGGCCCGCGCCGCGGCTTTGAAAGGTGACCCAGCTCTTGCCAAGCGTCTGAACGACACAGCGCAAAAGGTCGAGGCACTCCGCGGGAAAATTG
Organism: Verrucomicrobiia bacterium; assembly: GCA_035482155.1. Classification (GTDB taxonomy): domain Bacteria; phylum Acidobacteriota; class Terriglobia; order Acidiferrales; family UBA7541; genus Acidiferrum. Next base: position 25,749 of record DATHRB010000029.1, read on the forward strand.
TCGCCACCAAAGAAGGAGGAGCGATCACCGGGGAAGAACGCATCCGCGAGAAGACCACCGGACTGTACGGCGCAATACTGAACTACGAAGGCCGCCCTGGTGACTATCAGATAGCGCGTATCGATTCATTGAAGAAGGACCTTGACGATGTCAGAACGGAATTTGAAAGCCTGCTCGCCAAAGATTTATCGGCCATCAACAAATCCTTGAAACAGAAAAAGCTACCGTCCGTTGAGCCTATCTCGCGAACGGCATGGGACGCTACAAACAGTGAATCAGACACTGGTGCGGTCGTGACTCCATCTGTAAGTCGCTGGGAACGCGACTAGATAGATAGTTCGAAACTTACCGCTAGATATTGGGTTCTATTACTCGGCGGTGGGGAATTCATTTTGTTGGCGCGGTTTTAGCGAAAGCCAGGGCTAAGACACCTAATTAGAAAGACTGCTATAATTAACATTCGCGTTCGCTTGCGTTTCCGCCCAGGAACGTGACGCGTCATCTTCCCTGAGCCGCCCGACGGGCTTTCCTCCCCGACCGTAACGTAGGTCTGTCGCCGAGTCGCGACGCGCAGAAGCGCCTTCGCGTAGTGAGGATATCGTGAGCACATCCGCACAGCAGTTCACGGGTCACACGCAAATCGCTGAAAGGCGCTTGCATCCACGGGTTCTCCCCAAAACCTTGATATACGTCGCGTGTGGGCAATCGAACGGTGGAATGGTCCTAAACGTCAGCGATGACGGGATGGCTATATCCATGGCCATCCCGGTAGGCGACGAAGCATATTCGAACCTGCAAGTCCGCATGAATGGATTGGCGCAGAGCATTGAAGTTCATGGCCGCATGGCCTGGACAACCAAATCCAAAAAACGTGCTGGCATTCAGTTGGTGGATGTTTCCGACGAACGGCGTGGACAAATTCGCGAGTGGCTCGCGCAGGAAGGCGTGCGGGACGTCAATCTTCTGCCGCGTGTTCCGGTGTCTGCCGGTTCGAGCTGGCCGGCATTTGCCGACGCTGCAATTAGTCCCGCGCTGCTTGAAAAGCCTCGTGATATGTCGCCGGTCGCTGCGTCAGCCCTGATTGATCCCCCAGTTTTAGCGGAGCCGCATGCTTCTTTGCTGGCTGGATTGGGAGGCACCCCGCCGGAATTCCTCGGTCCCGCGCAAGATGAACTCGTGCAAGACGAGCCTCCTTTTAGTGAAGACAGGGGCGCCGAAACGCAGGCTTATCAAGGCTCCAACCCGAATTTCCCTGGATTCCGCGAAAATGAATGGGATTTGGCGTCAGTGACCATGGTTCCGCGGAAGCGGTCGAAGCCAGAGGGGTTATCGGCGTTAGGTTTACTGTTGTTATGGATCGCCATTCCCAGTTTTGGTATAGGAATTATGGTCGGCCGTCGTCCTTTGCAGCAGTGGCTCTCGCGCGGGTTCGCCGAGCGTAAAAATATCTCTCACGTTGACGCGCCCGGACCCGAAATTGCCCGCGCTCGCGACGAGTCTCCGGACATCACCAGCAGCGACATTGATGCGACCGGTCCTCAATCAATTCCGGCGCGCAGTGTCGAGACTCCAGCGACTGGCAGCTCGCAGGATATTAAAGCCTCTGCCGCGACTAAATCTTTCGTATCTACTCCAGAGTTCGTAGACACCCAACTGCTGAACTCCATGTCTACGCAAGAGCGTCGCGCCGTTAAGGCGCCAGCTTCCACGGCGCTGCCAGAAAATCCAAACGCAAATGAAACCAAAGCGGGTTTGAAAACCAAAGCGAATGCTGCGGTTTTGAAAAATTCATCTGCTTCTTCTGCAGCGGTTGTTAAACCGGTTACACGACCTAACACTTTCGCCGCATCAACAACCGCGCCCACAATCGCCGGAAACGTGTCGCCAGTTAATGTCACGTCGCCGGCTGTCTCACATATTCCTTCGAGCTCTGTAGCCTCCGCTCCGGCCACTGGAAATTCGATTAGTCATCTGAACGCTTCTGGTCCGAGCCCGGTGACCCAGTCAGTCAGCAACAATGGGCCCGCTGCGGTGACGCAATCAGTCAATCATTCGGCCTCGCCGGTCCCTGGGGCGGCAGGGAATTCCGCGAGGCCCTCCCCGCCCGTCAGCGAAGCCAGTCGCAATAACAATACGGTTTTGACTGCATCGAGAACTCAGCCCGAACCGACATTCTCTTCCGCGGGGACAACGTACCCTTCGCGTTCCGGGAACCCAGAACCCCGCATCGCGCCCGGCGCCGCGCCGCGTATGGCGCCGAATGTCAGACCAAATATGACGTCCAGCGCATACGCGCCCAGCTACTCACGATCAGCAGGACCTGGCGGCGCCGCGAATTTGGCACCAGTCAATGCTCAGCCCCCGCTTCACGGGGTCATGCTCGTAGCCAGAAAGAACAACGAATCATTTTTGCTCAGACTGCCGGCAGAGTCGGTAGCCAGTGGACGCTCCGTTTCCATCGAAATGCAGAGATTTGTCATGATGCCGGCTGAGAGTCGCTGGCATCATCACGGGCCTATCGCAAAATTGGCAGTCGGTGAACTGCTCACGCAAGTCTCGCCGAACCAAGTGGAGATGGCAAACAACGCGCGCCCCGGGGACGCGGTGACCGTACGTGCCTTCGTGGACAAAAATGGCAGCGTAGAGGATCTAAAACCGGTGAGTGGCCGTTCCGCGTTGATGCCGCGAGTAATGCACGACGTGCGAGATTGGCAATTTGACCAAACCTTGATCGATGGCAAGCCGGTAGAGTCGGAAGTAAACATCACCGTCGAATTCCGCTCCGGCCCAGGCCCGCAGTTGAGTCGTAGCGGCCGGGAAATACAAGCGCAAAACTCCTTCAAGCCCTAATCTAGCCAATCCCGTTGTTGCTCCGGCATCAACCGTGATTAGTATGGTGCATTTACTATGGCGAAGAAAAAACGAATATGATAGCTTCACCTTCGTCATGCCTGTTCGCTCCTGCCGCGTCACCATCAAAGACCTGGACGGCGTAAAACACACCGTAGAAGTAACCGCTGAGACACTCTACGAAGCCGTGGCCTTAGGACTTGTGGCCTTGCGTGGAAATGATTGGGTCATGGGCATCGCGCAAGGTCTGAACAGCGTGCAAGTCTCCGTGGTGGATATCCCCATTGAGCATTCCGTAAAAATTAAAGACTTCCATGACTGGCTGGAACGCAGCACCGGCGCCCCAAGCGAAATTTCCAAGCGCTCGAGAATCAAAGCCATCCTCGGCCTGCCTAATGCCCAAAAATAAAAATCAAGCCGACCAGCCGTAACGCGTTGCAAAAGTCTTATTACGTCTGCGCAAATCTGTGTGATGATGCGACTGGGAGTACCAGATAATGCGAAGAAATACGATTGTTGGAAGCGTTCTTCTTACTTTGAGTATCGTCGTTGCGGTCGCCATGTTACCGGACATCGTCCGCTACATGAAGATTCGCGCGATGTAAAAATAAGCGCTGAGACCTCGTCCGAATGGCAACGGTGCCCGGACCCCAAGGGCTGGGCACCGTCGCGCAAGTTCGAGTTAGAAATCGCTCGAGTGCTTAGAAGCGCACGCGCACACCAATTTCGATGTGCCGAGGATTGTTGACCTGCCCTTCCAACGCCCCGAAGTCACCGGTGTCACCGAGAGCATTGTAGGGATCAAATAGTTGGTTGTGGTTGAAGATGTTGGTGAAGATGGCTCCGAAATCCGCACTGAAACGTTCGGTGAACATGACGGTCTTCTTAATACTGAAATCCACGTTCCAGAATGGCTGACCGCGGAGAGTGCCAGCACCGCCGTTATGACCATTGTCAATTCCCAGAATCGGGTTCCGGAAGCAGTTATAAACACCTCCTGGATTCTGATACAACGACGGACCGAAGCCGGACGATCCTATGCCGGGATACTGGGAAGACGGAAGCGGGTTGTTGTTTCGCTGACTGCCGCCAGTTTGGCCACCGCAAATATTGATGGCGTTTTCCAGGGCGCCAACGTTGCTGGCGTCCGCCTCGCCGAAGGTTTGGCCGCCACCGTACAATTCAGCGCCAGCGAAGGCGCTGCCAGGATAGACAGCTAGTGGTAAGCCGCTGCCGATGTCAACGATTGGCGCCAGCGTCCAACCACCCAAAACGTGACCGAGGAAGCCGTGTTGGTGCTCGAAGAAGGGCGGCTGATAAACGAGCCAGGTGTTGAACAGAAACTTGCGATCCCAAGGTTGCAGCCCGTAGTTTCTGTTGAGATCGAAGGGATCGGAGTTCGTGTATTGGCTGGTAGCCTGCACTTGCGACCCGGTGCCCAACGCTTTCGAATAGGTGAAATTTGATTGCATGGAAATGCCGTGCCACTGACTCATCTTGAAGGACACGAACATGCCATTGTAGTTCCCGGTGCCCAAACTGGTGTTATTGACAAAGTCGGAGGTCAACTGCCCACTGGCACCATTGGGTGAGCCGGCGATAGGGGTGCTCAACATTGATCTGGGAAAGTTAAACGCACCACCATCCAGATCACTCCAGAGGCTCCACACATTGGCAACAGGAATATTTCCCGTTCCAGTGAGACCCTCCTTTGATGCGACGGCCTGGGTGCAACTCGCGAATCCAGCACAGTATGCTGGGTTGAGGGCGTGCTCAAAGAACGGCTGAGGGGTAACTGCCGACAGATTCCCGGCACAACCACCGCCCGCCATACCTGCGTTACCCCCGCAGTATTGCCAAACCATTTGGCCATAAGCCGTGTCGAATCGTTGCCCGCCGAGGGTCATCATGTAGGGCACGGCGTTGATTTGAAGGGGCATGAATTCGTGCCGCAGGATGCGGCCGATGTAGCCCACTTCCATGGTGAATTTGTTATTAAGCTGCCGCTGGACGGTGAAGTCGAATTGATGGCTCATGCTGGGACGGAAGTTCGGATCGATTCCCGTACCGGGACCAGCAGCGACGGCATTGAAGCCCGGAAAAGCCGGTTGCGGCAAGGTATTGGTGGCCGACGGCAGTGGCGCGGTCAAGCCGTCAAAGCCGTTCCCGGTAGGGCCGATTCGGAAGGCAGTGTTTGGAGTCGATCCGCCTGTGCCGGCGCAGGTGCCGGACATGAGCGGGCTGACGCACTGAACGGCTTGAATCAGGCCGTCCCCCAAAAGAGGGATCAGCACTAATCCTACGCCGTTCAATCGGCCGTAGAGAATGCTATACCCTCCGCGGATTACCGTCTTATTGTTCCCAAAAACAGAGCCGAGCAGCCCGTTGTCAAATCTCGGATTCCAAGCGCCGGCGATGCGCGGACTGAAGCCTTTGTAGAACGGATTGTAAGGATACTTAGGATTCCCCGCCACGTTGTGTACTAGTGAAAATCCGATTTCCGGATTATAGACTTGGCCAGCCAGCGCCGCCGTTTCGCGGTTTTTGAGATAAGCTTCGGTGTCGAGGGGCTTGTTGTTTGCGTCCACCATCACAATTTGCTTCCCCTGCGCCTCGGTGGGTGGCATTTCCAGCGTCCAGCCCAAGCCATAGCTGAGGGTGAAGCTGGGTTTCATGCGCCAGGAATCGCTCACATAGAGGTTGTAGAACGGAATAGTGCTCTGGTCATACGCCGGGGTGTTCGGCGGATTCAGGGTTAGATTTGAGCCAGTCCGAGTGTAAGCAATCTGTGTAACGCCAGGAACTCCCAGCACCGCGCCGTAGTCTCTCGCCCAGTTTGAGGTTTGAGAAGCGGTGATTGCCGTCGGCACGTAGCCGGTCATGCTCATACCATTCGTAGTTCCGACGCTTGCGCCCAGCCAATACACGGTCTGGTAGTTGATTCCGCCGCCATTGTCGGTACGTTGGTGATAGTCCCAATTGCGCTGATATGTTCCGCCGAACTGAAAGAAATGTCTGCCCTTGGCCCAGGAAACATCATCGCGGATCATATTGTCATGACCGTCCCAGAATCGCGTGCGCACATCCTGTGTATCCAGATTGACTGGCGCCAGTACGTTGGTGGCCGATTCGCCAAAGGGTTCCAAGGCACCCGCCAGTCCGGTGATTTGTGGAGTGTTACCGTTGGAAGCGCGGGCCCAGAAATTACGCAAAAAGCTGTAGTGGAGGTCGTTGGTCAGCGCGTTGGTTATATTGGTGGTCATGCCAGCGGTGAAATACCAGGGATCCTGGGGACGACTGGACACCGATGCCGGTATTCCGAGCTTGTCCCCTGCGTAAAGACCGCCAATGTCGATTTGGTTTCCGGTGGCCCGCTGCATTTTGTAGTACCGGTAGGAACTGTAGAAGTGCCATTTGGCACCAAAGTCGTGGTCGAGGCGAACTACCCCAAAGTTATCATCCCATGGAATGATCATATTCCCGCGAAAAGCCAGCACGTTCAAATGATCGCATCTGCTAAGACCTGAGCAACTCGATGTGTTTGATGCAGGCATGAATTGGGTCCACATGCTCTGAACGGTGGGACTAATTCCAAGACCACGTGGGTCGCAGGGTCCCGCAGGGCAGACCGCCGGTGCTATAACTTCTCCGGGCGTTAGTATGGAGGTAGCCGGACCGTTGTAGGTGACCGGGGTCGGATTGAGATTGTAGGCCGTTGTCCCAAATTGGAGAATTCCTTGCTCCAAGGCGGCAGACGGAACAGCCCTTGTAATGGTGGTTGACTGGTTCCAACGGAAGCCTTCGTAATTCGCAAAAATGTACCACTTCCCACCAAGCACGTCTTTTGAAACCAATGGACCGCCGCCTGATGCGCCAAAGCGATTGTAGTGGTAGCTGGGCTTCGGCGTTCCCGTGACGTCATTGTTGAAGGTGTTGGCACCCCAGGTGTTGTCCAGGTAATACTCATACGCGGTACCATGCCACTGGTTCGTGCCGCGCTTTGTCACCATCTGAACTTGAGCGCCTGCGGAACTGTTAAAGTCGGCCGTTTGATTGTTCGTTCCCACCTTAAATTCTTCGATACTGTCCGCCGGCGTAGGCATAACTCCAGTCGGGCCTCCGCCACCTGGGCTACCGCTTGGGGCCGTGCCGGTGACTATGGAGTTTACCAAGCCGCCGGATGGGTCGCCCGCAAAGCTGGGAGTGTAGGTGTTTTGGGTGCCGTCCATGTCGCTAGAGTTATTCCCGCCATCGAGCATAAAGGAGTTCTGATCCTGGTTCGCGCCCCCCACACTCCCGTCGGGAGCGACTCCGGGTTGCAAAGTTACGAACGTGCTGACGTCACGTCCAAGACCCGGCAGATTATCGAGAGGCAGTCCGGTCAGTGTATTGCCAACGGTTGCGGTCGAGGTCTCGAGAGAGACGCCCCCGGCAGTTACTTCCACAGTTTCGACGTTCGAGCCGAGCTCCAGTTTTGCATCCAACTGGATGCTCGCGCCGACGGTCACTTCTTGTTTCACGAACTTCGTGACACGGAACCCCTGCTTAGTGATCGCCAAGTCATAAATTCCGGGTTCAACGTTTGCGAAGATGTAGCGTCCAGAGTCATTCGTAGTTTCACTTCGTGATGTGTTGGTAGCGGCTTCAGTGAGTGTGACCGTGGCGCTCGCGACTACTGCGCCAGCTGGATCAGTGACTGCCCCTTGTATCGTGCCCGTCGAAATTGCTTGTCCTCGCGCATGGACAGGGCCCAAGACACAAATCAGCACAAACAGAAAACAAAAATAGGCCAGACTTTTTCGTGCGCAGACACACATAGACCCTCCGCGGCAAGCGCAGTATTCCCGCGCCATTTTTCAGAATTTGGACACCACCACAGTGTCAAATATTTGCTCTTGCTTATTCCTCGCAGAGAATTTTGTCAAGTCGAAAGTTAAATTTTTGTAAATTAATATAATTTATCGAGTAGCAGGCGGGCAGATTGCAGGCTTGAGGCGAAATTGTTTGGACAAGAAAAAACGGCGGAGAGCAATTACTCTCCGCCGTTGATGGGTTGCCTGCTAGTCCGTTTCAGAAAGTTACTTTGATACCCCATTCAAGCTGGCGAGGCGCACCCAACGCGAACACACCAGAACCAACCGAGGTCAAATTGGTGCGATCCGCCTGAGTCGTACCGTTTAGTGACCCAGCGGTTCCGCTAAGTACGCCGCTTATAGGGTTGCTGGGCGAATCATAATTATGTTTATTGAAGATATTATAGTAGGTGATCTGCGGCTGGACGGTCACTCGCTCCGGAAAAGCGTGCAACACTTTGTTGGCGTGCAGAACCCATCCCAGGCTCAAATCAAAGGTAAAAAACTGATCGGTGGATACTTGGCCAGCAGGGGGCACGGCGAGGGGTTGCGGCGTTGCGCCAAGAGCAATTAATTGCGCTTGCGTGAACAAATTGGCCGTAACCAGCGCCTGTCCTGCAGGAGTCAGAGTCTTGCCCGCAATGTTGGAGTTATAGCTGTTGATGAGTGACGTCAGTCCGCTAACCCCGATATCACGGCCAAAAGAGCCGATGTTCGTTCCCGGCAACAAACTGCCATTCGCGCCGGTTGTATTGCCCAAACCCGTCCCATCTCCGGTCAGATCCGCAGTAAATATACTGCCTCCGGGAAGCAACAGGGTTCGCGCTAGAGGGCTGTACCAGTGCGTCACGAAGCCGATTTTCGTAGCCAGGGGCAGGTCCATCCACGCACCCGCGGAAAGCTGGTGCGTCCGGTCGAGGCCATTGGGGCCGCTATATTTGCTCACATTCTGGAAGTCTGGCGCGTAGTTGACGAAATCCTGGTCTTGAGCCGAGGAGACAAATCGCGAGAACGAGTAGGACACCTGATAATTAAGGTGTCGAATGAACTCAACCGGCTTCGCAACGTCCGAGGTGATTTTAACGTCCAAACCGTTATAAACCGAGCGGCCCATCGGAAAGAGCATCTGGTTTTGGCCAAGGTTCGGATTCACACCCGGAAAAGCTGCAGCGGTGCAGCTCGTGGTTGTGACAGGGCAAGGAAGGCCCGAATTGATTGCGTTTCCTGAATCCAGACCATTGCTCTGGAAATCGCCAATTGTAGCGCCACCGGTAGGATGCAACCCCGGACAGGCAAGAATCGCCGCGTCAATGGTAGCCGCCCCACAAGCAGCGAGAGTTGAGGCGATTGCCGCTTGCGCGTTAGGAACATTCAGGAATCGCGCATCGCCTACATGATTCGTATCGTAAGCGAGAAGGAAACGCTCACCGATGTTACGCAGATAGTCCACCGAGAGAACCGTGCCTCTCCAGACTTCCCGTTGCACGCCCACGTTCATCTGATACGACAGAGGCGTACGGTAGCTCGGAGCGATCAGGATGTTGCCGGTGGAATTCTGGCCGTCGGCCAAGGTATTACCGATATAACTGCCGTTGCTCTGCGCACCGGCGGTTTTTGTCGCCTGTTGATATAGTTTCTGCAGTGCGGTGGCATCTGGCAAGACACTCCCAATTGCCGCCCCGCAGTCTTGGCTAATTGGGTGGCCGTTCACTGTGGTTACCGAAGTTCCGTCGGGCAAGTTCAAAACGCCGCCCGGGCACGGAAACGCCTCCGCCAGGAACAGTCCTTGAGGTAGCCGGACCGGCCGATCGAATAACACGTTATTCCAAACCGCGTTCTCGTAATAAACTCCGCCACCAAGACGTACCACCGTCTTGCTGCTGCCGCCCGGAGCCCACGCCACGCCAACTTGCGGTCCGAAATTATGGTTTGGTTGGTTCACGCTGTTACCTAGGCCCGGTCCAAATTGATTTAACACTGGAATAGGCGGCAGGTCGGAGTCCGCGCGCCCAGTATCTCGGACATAGCGCAGTCCATAGGTCAGCGTGAGATTCTTTTTGAGTTTCCAGCTGTCCCCGATATACCACTGGAAGCGAGTGTCTTGCTGTCCTCCTCCAGGGAAGCCGAATGCTGGCTTCTCAGTCGAAAATCCCTGGCCATTACCCAAGGTCAAGCGATCCAGCGAATAATTCAAAGGATTTGAGGCAGCGGTGCCGTCCGGTCCCGGCGTGGTTCCGACTATTGTGCCGCCGGAGTAGGCGATCGGTGCTGAGGCCACGAAGGCCGCGAACCCACCGCCATTGATACGATTCACACCGATTCCATAACGAAGAACGTGCGAATGCAGTGCCTTGCTGCCGTCGTACTTAATTTGCTTGTTGCTTTGGAACGTTTTCTGTGGAGCCAGGAAATTGGCGCCTGAACAGAAGGAGTCTGCGCCCCCGGTAAGGCAGAAAGGATCGCTTCCGATCGCAATTGCAACATCTCCGCCCGGATTAAAGATCTGGGAACCCAACACCGCGTCTCCGATGCCGTTACGGAACTTCATATATCCGGCGCGAATACTGTGGGTGAAGCTACCGGTCGTGAAGTCCAAACCGCCGATGTGTGAAGGCGTGTTGCTGGCATTCAGAAAAGGAGTGAAGGTATTCGGAACAAACGCTCTCACGCTATTGTTTTGCTCGTAAGTGAAACGGTAAAAGGCGTGATAATTTTGCGAGATTTGCCAGTCTAAACGTCCCAGAAATTCCCATTCGCGGAACGGAGAGTTAAAAGTTCCGTCCAACCCGGCGAAAGGTGCCGGCTGCGTGACTGGATTCTCCAGATTCTGCATGCCGCGTTCGAAGTCGCCAAAAAAGAACACCTTATTCTTGATTATGGGACCACCCAGGTTCGCTCCATACTGATGGCGGGTAAACACGGATGGGCCGGTTGGAGCTATCTTCGCAGACGTCCCGTCATCACGTCCGTAGAAGAACCCTTCGCCGTGGAAGTCGTTTGAACCACTGCGCGTTACGACGTTCACAGAACCTGAAGAAGTCAATTCGGTAGAAAGGTCCAATGAGGATTGTCCGACCTGAAACTCTTGAATCGCGCTTGCCGGAACGTTCTGTGTAGTGGTTCCAACAGTCTCATCTGAGATGTCAATTCCATCCACCTCAATTCTGGCGGTTCGTCCGAACCTCCCACCAAACGAAATAGACGAGAACCCGTTTTTCGTCGGGTCAAAATTCCCGCCATCTTGGATTTGAACTCCCGGCTCAAGCTGTGCCAGATCCAGAAAGTTGCGACCGTTGATCGGCAAGTTCTCGATCTGTTGCGTGGTCATTACTCCTTGAACCGTGGCCTGCTCGGTGTCGAGTTGCACCGCGGAAGCCTCCACTGTAATCGTCGTGGCGCCCGAGCCAACTTCCAGGGTGATCGTACCTGCACTAACTACTCCGACTTGCACGGTGATGGTTTTTTCGACCACTTTGAAGCCCGAGGCCTCGACTCTAACCACGTATACCCCGGGAGTCAGAGGGCCAGAATTGTATTCTCCGGTGGAAGTAACCTCAGCGTTCGCCGTCTGACCGGTAGCTTTGGACGTAATGGAAACTTTAGCCCCCGGCACACTGGAGCCGTTAGGATCTAAAACCGATCCCTGTATTGAACCCGTGGATAGTCCGGCTTGCCCGAAAGCCGCTGAGCTAAACGGTCCTCCCACAACTGCCAGCGTAACTCCCAGCATAATCACTAGAGTCAGCCCTAGGCTGCAAGAAATTTTGCGAAGAGAAAGCATCATTCCTCCAGAACGACTAGTTTCGGATGTCAACATTTTGTCCGTCGATGACTCTGCCTATAGCCCGAACATTTGGCCGCGACAGATTTTATTTTGAGTGGGCCCAAGTCAGGCCGCAAAATGCGATGCAATCTTTACTCCAGTCAAATAGATAAAGTAACATCAATTAAATGTGTCATTTATGCGGAGCATCGTTACATATCTAAATTTTTTGTTCGCTTTACAGAATCATCTCCATTATTTGGTATAAATCATTTGTCAATAACTTGTAAATTCGCCCGGGGAGTCCGACGCGAACGGGCTGGTTCGCAGCGTCAGGGTCTTAGTGTTCGAGTAACACGAGGAATTTCGTCACCGTTTCTGTGCGACGAACGCTTTCTTCACTTTGCCGCAGGGCCGCAGCTTGCTGCAGCGAGGTCTGCTGGTTTGCCAAGGCGGTTAATCCCAAGTGACGATAGATGCGCGCGAGTTGATAATGACCATCAGGAGAGCCGGGATCCAGCCGCACACATGCCTCGGTTTCAGGTCTGGCCTGCCTCCAAAGCTCGGCCCATTCGAGTGCTTTGCCCAACTGACATCGGGCCATCGGCTCCCTGGGCGCAATACGAACGGCGTGTTGTAAACGACGGAGAATCTCGGGACGGCGCGAAATGTCCCCGCCGTCACGGGCGACCTTCAATAAAATACCGCCGCAAAAGGCATCGGCGGTTCTGTTTTGTGGGTGGGCATCCGCAAAACTGCACTCTTGTGCGATCGCCTCCGGATCAGGCGTGGAAGTATCCTGCAACGTGATCTCACCCAGGTAACGGGCCGCAGTTTCGTCTTGCGGGTCAATTCTAGCGGCTTGCTGCAGTGCCTGAATGGCGTCCGCAGAGCGGTCAACGAAGTAATACGCCAGACCTAGAAGGATTTTTACGCGAGTGGATTGCGGGAAAAGTGTGGATGCCTGTTTAAAGACTACCAGAGCCGCATCGAACGTCTGATGGCGCAATAATTCCAGACCCAACGCAACATGGTACCGTTCCTCCGACGGTTCAAGAGTGACGGCACTCTGATAGCTACGAACTGCAGCGAGCGGATCGCCTCGCTTTTCCTGAATATCACCAATGAGGCTTTCTATAGAGCCGCTGTCTGCCACGCTTTTGGCATGTTCGGCGCCAGCCAAAGCGTCGTCGAGGTGGCCGGTGCGGAAATTCGCTAAGGCAAGATCGTAGAGTAAATCGCCGCGGTCTGGTGCAAGTGAGCTTGCTGCGGCAAAATCAACGGCTGCCTCGGAAAACAGATTAGCGCGGCTGAGAATTTCCGCCATCTGCAGACGGATATCGACGGCTTGTTGAGGCGGCAGAGTTTCGGAGCGCAACCGCTTGAGTGTTTGCGCTGGGCTGATGTGATTTTGGACCTGCTCCTGGAGACGCGCGATGTCTGCTGCGATACGCAAATCTTGATTTTCGGGCGCCAACCTGGCTGCGTTGTCCATATTCTCTGCCGCCGCCGCGAAATGGCCAAGTCCTGACGCAATGGCGGCTCTTAATCGGTAAAATGCGATCTTTTGGGCGGGATCTACGGGAACACTTACGCCTTTTAGTGTTGCTTCTGCCTCCGCATAACGGTGTTCGCGGGCCAACTGGACGGCCTGTCTTATCGCCACGTTTGACTCGTTTTGCGGCGGTTTTTGGGCTAACGCAGTGGCGATCAGAATCAGAATAACTGGCAAGAAATTGAAGACGCGCAGTGCAAGCATGACGGTTCATCTTACCTTGCGAGGTTATGCAAACGTGTGAGAAAATCCCGCCGTGCCTGGCCAGGATTCTCCCCATCTGCAGCGTCGGCTTGGGCTTCTGGAAGCAACTTCCGCCAACATGTTGGAGATGATCGGGGTCGGCCCGTTCATCACTATCCCCCTCATTTTAACCACCATGAATGGACCACAGGCCATGCTTGGCTGGCTGCTAGGAGCGTTGGTGGCTGTTTGCGACGGCTTGGTCTGGGCAGAGCTCGGCGCGGCTATGCCCGGAACCGGCGGCCCGTATCGTTATCTTTCGGAAGCATTTGGCCCCAAACGCCTGGGAAGGCTTATGAGCTTTCTGTTCATCTGGGAGACGGTATGTCTCGCACCGTTATCGATTGGCGCGGGGGCTGTCGGATTCGCACAATATACGAAATTCTTGTGGCCGCAGATGAATTGGTGGGAGGGCAAAGTGGTCGCTGTCGCGGTTTGCGCCTTGATTACTATCTTGCTTTACCGCGATATTCACTCGGTCGGGCGGCTTTCGATTGTCTTATGGGTGGTGGTGATCTTCACCGCACTGGCGGTAACGGTAGCGGGCATCGCCAATTTTCATTTGAGCCGCGTGCTCGATTTTCCGCCGCATGCGTTCACCCTCTCGAGACAGTTTTTTGTGGGGTTAGGCGGAGCGACGCTACTGGCCATGTACGACTACGGCGGCTACAACAATGCGTGTTTCTTCGCGGGGGAAATAAAGCGACCAGAATATGTCATCCCGCGTTCAATTCTGCTGTCCATTCTCCTGGTAGGAATCTTATACCTGACGATGAATGTCTCGATCATCGGTGTAATTCCGTGGCGCGAGGCTATGCATTCGACGTTCATTGTCTCGGACCTGATGCAGCGAGTTTATGGTTCTACAGTCGCGAAGGTGATGACCGGATTTGTTCTTTTCACGACGTTTGCGTCCCTGTTTGCCGTACTGCTGGGTTATTCGCGTGTACCTTATGCGGCCGCGGTGGATGGGCGTTTTTTTTCGGCCTTCGGACGCTTACATCTCACCCGAAATTTTCCGTGGGTTTCCCTTATATTTATGGGGATCACTTCCGCAGTTGCAAGTTTGCTGGACTTATCGGATCTGATTACCGCGCTGGTCGTTATCCAAGTGCTGGTGCAGTTTATGGCACAAGTGGTGGCCGTGACCATGATCCGTCGATATCGTGCCGATATTCAACGGCCGTTTCAAATGTGGTTTTATCCGGTGACCAGCGTAATCGCTTTTGCAGGGTGGGCCTTCATTCTCGCAGCCAGTGGACTGAAATTTATTCTCTGGGGAATCGCTCTGATCGCGGTGGGCATTGGTGCGTACCTGTGGCGCGCACGGGTGCAGGCTGAGTGGCCGTTCGGGCCAACTGAAGTAAAAGGAGCAGTATGAGCGCTCCCCGGCCGCTGGATGTAATGGTCGTAGGTGACCTCTTCGCGGAACTGGTCATGAGCGGTTTCTCTTCGTGGCCAGGACGTGCCGGGGAAGAATTATTCGCGGAGCGTTTTTGCCGGGAAATCGGCGGAGGAGCAGCCATCACGGCGTGCGGCTTGGCGAAATTGGGGGCCAAGGTAGGCGTGGTCGGAGTCGTGGGCGAAACCGACGGGCAACGGTTAATCGAGAGGCTGGAATCGCGCGGCGTAAACACCTCAGCCATTCAGCGAAGCTCGCGTGAGCCCACTGCCGTAACCGTCAGCATATCGAGCGCCACTGATCGCACCTTCTTAACTTACATGGGAGCTAACTGCGAACTCCCAGCGAATTTGCAACAAATTGCGTCGCGTGGAGATTTTGCCAGGGCCCGGCACATTCATCTGGCGTTCGCCCCAAAACCTGCCGAAGCAGATAATTTATTCAGAGCGGTAATCTCGCAAGGTTGCACGCTCTCTGTCGATGTAGGCTGGCATCCAGAATGGCTTTCCGATACACACTCTCGGGAGGCGCTTCGGAGCGTAAACATTTTCTTCCCGAATGAGCGAGAAGCAGCCCTAATGACCGGTGAAAATGACCCGCGGCTGATTCTGCGGCATTTCGGGAGAATGGGCTTTCGGACCGTAGCCCTCAAACTAGGGCCGGCAGGAGCGGCGCTGCTGTGCGACGGCACAATCACATTTTGCGAGCCAATCATGATTCCATCGCTGGATACCACTGGGGCAGGTGATTGCTTTGATGCGGGATTTTTGTATGCGTGGCTGCGCGGAGACAACCCCCAAAATTGTCTTAGAGCGGGAACTATTTGCGGCGCACTCTCCACCCGGTGTCTTGGGGGAATCGACGGATTTCCGACGGTCGCGGAATTGGATGCTCAGCTATGAGCGCCAAAGTTTGCATTATTGGCGGCGGCGGTGTGCGTACGCCGCTGCTCATTCATGGACTTCTCCAATCGCAGAACATTCTGAAAATCAGCGAGCTGGTACTTTTCGACGTAAGCCATGAACGCGCGGAAGTTATGGCCGCACTGGGCCGGGAAATCGCTGGCAAGCTGGGCGTGAATATTCGGCTAACCACAAGGACTTCACTGGAAGCCGCCGTCGAGGGCAGCGCTTTTGTTCTAAGCAGCGTGCGCATCGGAGGCATGGCTGCGAGGGCGCGAGACGAACGCACGGCGATCGAACATGGTCTTGCGGGTCAAGAAACCACCGGGCCGGGTGGCGTGGCTATGGCGTTACGGACCATACCCGTTACATTGGCGCATGCGCGCGTGATCGAACGACTGGCGCCCCAATCATGGCTCATTAATTTTACGAATCCCGCCGGGCTTATAACGCAGGCGCTCAATCAACATACCAACTTGCGCATAGTGGGTATCTGCGATACGCCGGCCGAATTGTTTCATCGTATCGCGCACGCCCTGGGCGAGCCAGTTTCGGAAACGGTATGCGAATATGCGGGATTGAATCACCTTGGCTGGGTGCGGCGTGTCACCGTGCGCGGAAAAGATGTGACGGGCCGGCTGCTGCAAGATCCCGAACTGTTGCAACAGTTGTATCACGCGAGTTTGTTCGATCCCCTGCTCATTCAAACCCTACAATTGATTCCTTCGGAATATTTATTTTTTTATTACAGCCAACGAAAAGCGTATCGCAACCAATTGCGCGCCGGCGCGAGTCGCGGCGAGGAATTATTGCGGTTGAATAAATCACTATTCGCTCAACTGCAAGCCGGAACGCCGCATGAGGGGCTAAATACGTATCGAAATTATTTGATGCAGCGGAACTCTTCTTATCTTCGATTGGAGGCTGAAGCAGGCTCGGCTTTCGGTCAAGAACGAGAGGAAATCGATCCATTTGAAATTGTCACCGGCTACCACCGCATCGCAATAGAAGTGATGACCGGCCTGTTATCCGAAGAACCAAAGCAAGTAGTCGTGAATGTGCGCAATCGCGGAAGCATCGAGGATTTGGATGACGAAGATGTAGTGGAAGTGCCGTGCCGAATCAGCCGGAGTGGAGTTACGCCCATACCAACCGGGCAGTTACCGGAAGCCGTGCGTGGATTGGTGTTGGCCGTGAAAGCCTACGAACGTACCGCGATTCGAGCCGCGGTTGAAAAGTCGTGGCCGCTTGCACAACTGGCCATGCTCGAATATCCGGTCATCGGTCAATGGGAAATTGCCGAAGATCTCAGCAGAAAATTAGCTGACAGTGATCCGGAATTTCTCGGATATTTGCGGTCGAACTAGAGAAATCCCCGCCCATTGACATACGGGAGGGCGGGGAATTACAGTATATTTGCCGTTCTGCAAACGTGTGCAGAAGGGCATCACGGATCCCGTGTACCGTCCAACCTCCATTAAAGATATAGCGCGGAAGGCTAACGTTTCCTTTTCAACGGTTTCGAGAGCCTTGCAAAATAGTCCGTTGATTAGCCGCCGCACCGCCGAAAAGATCCAGAAAATTGCCCGCGAGTCGGGTTATCGAGTCAGCGCCGTAGCGCGGGGGTTGGTTACCCAAAGGACTAAAACGATCGGAGTGGTGGTGACCTCCATTGCTGATCCGTTCGTAAGTGAAGTCGTAGATGGCATTGAAGAGTGCTGCAACGACCACGGGTACTCGGTGATTCTCGCAAATTCCAATGCCGACCCGGACCGGGAACGCAAGGTGGTGCAGTCGTTTTACGAAAGACGTGTTGACGGCATCGTGGTGACCTCTTCGCGCGTCGGAGCCTTATACATTCCGCTGCTTTCGGAAATGAGAGTTCCCATCGTGCTGGTAAACAATCAGCACCCTGGCGAATTCGTGCACTCGGTGATGATCGAAAATGTACAGGGCAGTCGCGAGGCCACCAATCACCTGATTCAACTTGGCCATCGACGCATTGCTTATCTCGGCGACCGCTTCGGTCATCAGTCCGACACTGAACGATTTTCAGGGTACCGCCAGGCGCTCGACGGCGCGGCTTTGCCGTTTTTTCCGGAGTTAGTGGTTCACGGAGATGGAAAGTCGGAAAAAGCCATCGCCGCGACGGAAGCTCTGTTGCGTCTACCAGAGCCACCGACGGCCATTTTTTGCTACAACGACATGACCGCGCTGGGGGTGTTGCGCGCGCTGCACGCCCGTCGTTTACGCGTGCCCGCCGATATCTCCGTGGTTGGTTTTGATGATCTTTTTATTGCCTCTTACACTGATCCGCCTCTTACTACCGTGCGCCAACCTAAGCGACGAATGGGGTTCCTGGCGATGGAGAGCCTTTTGCAGTTGATGAGCGGGCAGAATCCTTCGCAGGCCATCACCGTGGCGGCCGAACTAGTCGTTCGGGAATCGAGCGGCCCACCTCGAAAGGCCCCGAAATGACCTCGATACGCGCGACCTGAAACAACTTCGAGGTCATCTGTGTGTTTTTGAATACTTGTCACCCCGGTGGAGAGAACTCGCGCAGTCGTGCAGTGTCGCGCCAATAGCTCAACCGAGTTTTAGAAAGAAGGAGCGCGCTTGAAAGAGAAGCGACTGAACGTGGGCATCATTGGCGCTGGGCGCATCGGAAAGGTGCACGCGGAAACACTAGCGTTTCGCGTGCCGGGCGCAGCCCCTGTAGCCATCGCCGACATTAATCTAAAGATGGCCGAGAAGGTAGCCGAACAATACGGGATCGCTCGCGTCACTGTTGATGCCGCGACAATTTTGTCCGACCCCAACATCGACGCGGTGCTGATTTGTTCACCGACCGATACCCATGCGGATCTGGTCATCAGAGCGGCTTTAGCGGGGAAACACATTTTCTGCGAGAAGCCCATCGATCATGCTCTGACGAAAATTGACCTCGCGCTCGCAGCTGTTGAGAACGCAGGTGTCAAGTTTCAGGTCGGATTCAATCGACGCTTCGACGCAAATTTTGTGCGCGTCCGCAAAAGTGTCACCAGCGGTGAAATAGGGACGCCGCACCTCATGCACATTATCAGCCGAGATCCCGGCCCTCCGCCGATTTCGTATATCAAGGCTTCCGGCGGCATTTTTCTGGATATGTCTATTCACGATTTTGATATGGCGCGCTTTCTGATTGGCGATGAAGTTGAAAGCGTGTACACCGCCGCGGCCGTGAGGGTCGATCCAGAAATCGGAAAAGCCGGCGATCTCGATACCGCGGTAACAGTTTTACAATTCAAGGGTGGGGCAATCGCTACCATCGACAATAGCCGCAAAGCCGTTTATGGCTATGACCAACGCGTCGAAATTTTAGGCAGCGCTGGAGCGGTCGCAACCGGAAACTGCTTTCCTAATCAGGCCATCATCAGCACGGCGACCGAGATTCGCCGTGATTTGCCCTTGAATTTTTTTATGGTGCGCTACACGGATAGCTTCGTGAATGAGATGCAGGCGTTCGTGCACGCCGTATTGCAAGATGAACCCACGCAAGTAAACGGTAAGGACGGAAGACTCGCAGTGCTGATCGGGTTAGCCGCGCGGAAGTCCTACGACGAGCGCAGGCCGGTTCGCTTGGAAGAAGTTGCAAAACTGCAACCGTCTAGCGTTTTGGCCTGACGCAAAACAGCTGCACGGTGGCCTCTATCTTACGTATTTAATTTTTACCGCTGCCCGCGCCAGGTTACTTCACGTTCGGATTTTTTGGGAGGCTCACCAAGTTGGCGAATAGCCGGAAGGCTCCCGGTACGCCCTCGGGCAGCTGGCGATAGAACGCATAGGCGTTATAGATGTAAACGCCTTTCCCATATTTGGCGTAGAGTAGCCCGCCTTTTTGTGGTGGTTGTCCTTCGTCTTGTGTGGACAAAAGTGCTTCGTAGTGTGAATCCCAGGATTTCAGGAATTTTGAGCCGCGCTCCTCTACCCAGCCTTCGAAGTCACGCGCAGTAATTTGGTTGGGCCAC
The DNA here is from genome assembly GCA_035482155.1 of Verrucomicrobiia bacterium. GTDB lineage: Bacteria > Acidobacteriota > Terriglobia > Acidiferrales > UBA7541 > Acidiferrum. Next base: position 45,324 of record DATHRB010000029.1, read on the forward strand.
AGAAAGACGGGGTTCTGAGGGTCGAGAATATCTATTTTTGACTCTTCGTCCGTGACTTCTTCAGGATTTGAACCCATCTCATAGGGATAAGGGCCAAAGTTGTGATCAAATTCCGGCGTATTGTATTGCACGACCATTACGCCGCCGTTCTTCACGTAGTCCAACAGTCGGCTGTTGTAGGCTTTCAATTCGTCGCGGGCGGCATACGCACGCACACCCAACAAAATGACGCTGTACTTGGACAGATCCGCGGAGGCGACGTCGCTGGGAGCGAGGAAGTTTACGTGCACTCCGAGGTTTTCGAGCGAGGCCGGCACATCATCGCCGCTGCCGGTGATGTAGCCGACCGTCAATCCGTCCGCAACTTTTACATCTACTCCAGAAACGCGAAGCACTGCCGGGCGGTACAGATAATCGGGACGCAAGCCAGGATAGCCGGTGACTTCGTAACCTTGCTTATACTGTTCGCCGCCATAATCCACGACGGCTGTAAGCTGGTAAGTTTTTTCCGCGAAATTTACGGGCGTCACCTGAAAGGTTGTGAACTGCTCGTCGCCATCGCTGACGGTTGAAAACTCAACTGAAGGGGGTGTGCTCGTCCAACCGGAGGGCAATTCGAGTTTGACGGTACCTTTGGCGGGACCTTTTACATTGCTGCGAATCCCAGTAGTAACGGCAAATTCCTTGCCTTTCAGAGGCACGATGCCGGCCTTGGGTTTAATAGTCACTGAAATAGCCGGGCCAACTACCAGTGGTTCCGGAACCACACCGAAACCGTTAACGCGCTTGATCGTCTGCACCACTTGGCCGACACGAACCGGCACGCCTTCAAATTCGAATTCCGCCCAGGCTGCAAGCGGATACGGCGATAGAGGCTGATTCAAATATTTCATGTCTGAAATGTCGTAATACGACTGTTCAATATTCGGACGGCTAAAGTATGGCTGTGTGAATTTTGCATTCTTGGGCACCGTTAATTCAAAACGCGTATCCGCTGGCTTGTCTTCGACCAGCGCTTGAGAGTCAATCGTGCCTTTAATTTCCCAGTCGTTCCCGTCGGACGCATCGACTTCAACATGCTTCAAGGTAACCGGCAGCGCGCTCTGACTCACCACGTGAACTTTCACGCCAAATTTTTGGCCAGGAATCATCACACGGGTGGTGTCCGGATCACCAACGAACATCGCATACAAGGGGTTGGGTTCTTTTTCCGGCGCTATTGTGGCAGCTACAGAAAGACCCAAAGCCTCTGCCAGAGCATTGTTGAATTGCGCCTTTTTGGTCTCCAATTCAAACGTGACATTGTATTTCTCATCGGCTATCAATCTACTTGTCTTCACTTGCTCAATTAATTTTTGTGTTTCTTTCAAGCCTTCGGCCAACTGTGGAGCGATTTTTTCCGGATGCGCCGCCGAAAAATTAGTCATCGCGTTTTCGACGAGTTCATTCACGCGTTTCAAGCCGGCGCCAAGAAAACCCTGCTTGCCGTCCGTCGCTAGTGTCGCGATTCCCAACAGGGAGACGTCGATACCGTCAAAAAAGGATTTTTCTTTGTCCTCGGCTGGCGCCACCGACCCGTAGCGATGATAAGAAGTGTTAACGGCCCCCGCTTTGGGAATCATCCCGCCGCCCGTTTGACTTTTCTGGAACCCAAGTCCTTCCCGTGCGATTTGTACGTAGGACATGCCCAGGACGGGATCGTAATCGCCTTCGGGAACTTCCACGTTGGTAACAATTTTTCCATCGTCATTTCCGAACCACGGGGTCCTGGCATAGTCTTTGAGCGGGTTCCATGGCCGTAAGCCTGCGACGATCTGGTCCGGGAAAATATTTGGATCGCCAGCCGCTTTAAATACTTCCTGGGCCATGGCTCCAGCAGTCTGGTGATTGCCATGCCCGTCGCTGGGACCGCCCACGAATACGGACGTGATTACCAGCGGCCGCGTCATGCGAACCACGCGAACCACATCAGCGAGAACCCGATCGTGCGTCCATTTGGAGATGGATTCAGCTTTGGTCTTTGAAAAACCGTAATCGACCACGCGAGTCCAGTACTGATCGACCCCATAATATCGGTCAGCAGCTAGCAGTTCTTCCGTCCTTACCAAGCCCAGTCCGTCGAAATAGTTTGCCGACATCACATTGGCGCCGCCTTCGCCGCGATTTAGCGTGAGCAGCGTTACGCGCGCGCCTTGACCACGCGATTCATAAGTCAGCATTCCGCCATCCTCATCATCGGGATGAGCGGTAATCATGATCAGGCTAGCTCGGGTATGCAGTTTTTTGAGGCTTTGCCATACCGCGGCGCTCCCGCGATTAATCGGCAGCGGCACCGGTGCCACCGCCGGTTTCACCGATGAAGCGTAAGGAGATTGGCCAGATAGAGGCTCAATCGACAGAAATAGTAGCAGCGCGGCCAAAGCGGCGGTACGTTTCATGGTGGTCCTCATCGATAGAAATTATGTTTTACCGAGCGTATGGTGCAGCGCACGAAGGCAACACAAGGAGCGCTAGCCGCGGATTGACCTGGAAACCCGCGGCAGCGCCACAGACCAGAACGCCTAGAAATACAACTTCAGCGCAAACTGCACGATTCGTGGGTCCCCAACGGTCGAGGAAATAATTCCGAAACCGCCGCCAGCCCCTCCAGCGAAGAACGAGCCCGGATTCGAGAAGTTGGCATGGTTGAACGCATTAAAGAACTCGGCGCGGAACTCAAACCGCATGATCTCCCTTACCGGGAAAATCTTGAACACGCTGATATCCGTATTCGTAAATCCGGGGCCGTGATATCTGCCTACGCCGCAATTCCCGAACTGGCCGAGCCCTGGTAGGGCAAACGCAGCCGGATTCAGCCACAGCCCGGTTCTGGGATTATCGGAAGCGCCGGCCCTAGCGTCCCCGACGCAATCCGGACGCGAGATATGAGTTCCCCCGGACAAACTACTGTCCGGCGCAGAGAGCTGGATGGTTGTTCCAGTTTGCTTGGTGACGATGGTGTTGGCCTGCCATCCGCCTAGAATGTAACTGGCGATGCCGCCATCACTGAGATATTTCTTACCTCTGCCGACGGGCAACTCGTAAGTGAGGTATCCCACAAAACGCTGGCGCACATCAAACATCGAATCGCCGCGTTCCGCCGCATAATTGTAGGAATTTTGCGGTTCCGCTCCGCCCGTCAAATTGTCTACGTAATCGGAAATAAGATGACTCCAGGTATAGCTGGCTCCGTAGGACATGCCCTTTGTGTAGCGATGCCTGAGAGAGACCAGCAGCCCGTTGTAATCGGCGTTTCCGTCATTGGTGGCGAGCTCCAGAAACGCGTGACTGCCGGTGGCGCTGCTGCTGGTGGTATTCAGATTGGCGTACGGGTATGTGTCGATCGGGTTTCCGCTGGCGTCGAACGTACCGGTAAAAATACCCTGGTTAGCGTCACGTAGCCGATTCATTTTCCTCGCGAAATTGCCGACGTAGGTAACGTCCAGTGATACGTTTTGCGCAATCTGGAACTCCGGACCGAAGCTACCCTGTTCGACGTAGCCAGTTCTCTGATTTGGATCCTGGGCGCGAATCTGCAGTTGCGAGAGATTCACCGTGGTTGAGGTGAAATCGCCAATCGGAAAACCATTCTTCAACTGAAAGATCGGCGTCGTGCTGCCTAAAGATTGGCCCAGGCTATAGGAAATTACCGCTGGCGGATTCAAAGCCAGGATGCTCTCCGAACCGATACGGACTCCTTCCTGGTAGAAAATACCGAAGCCGCCGCGAATAACGACCCTGTTCCATGGGTGATAGCTAAAACCGACCCGCGGTGCAAAGTTATTTTTGTCTGGATGAATCAGCGACCGTTCGTACCAACCGGAAGCGTTGGGGGCAACAGTGACCAGCTCTCCGCCGTTCGCCGGACTGAAGTTGCTGAGCTGATTTTGTCGATTCAGCAGTGGCGAAAACAATTCATAACGCAAGCCAAGTGTAAGCGTCAGGTCTTTTCTTATTTTCCAGGTGTCTTGTCCATAGACACTGTTTCCGTTGGTGTAGTTGTGCACCACCGTAGGGGTGACAAATGTTGTGGAATCTACGTCGCCAAGCAGAAAATCCGGCAGACCGAAACTGCCGCTGGCGGTGTAAATTCCGTTGATGCCCAGTTCGCCCTGAGGCGCGCGAATGTCCAGAAAATTGTCGCTGAAGCGCCGAAATTCGTAGCCGAATTTGAAACTGTGATTGCCCTTAAGCCAGCTCAAATTGTCTAGGAGCTGCCACACCTGCGAGATTTGAAACTGCGGGCGCCACGGCGAAGTGCCGATGCGCGTCAATCCGTTTATTTCGATAGGCGGAATACCGGCGGTATTCGGTCCAACCGGAATGCCCGTTAAGCCGAAGTCTCCAGCCAACGAGGTCCCCAATTTAACGCCGATAGGATCGCTGTGCGCATAATCGCGATTGAATCCAAAACGCAATTCATTCAACAGTGAGGAACTGATGGTGTGGTCCCACGCCAGAGCCACGGACCGCTCGTGAATGTTGTAGGCCGTCGCAAAGTCACCGTTTCCCGCGACGAAGTTGCTGGTCCACGGTGGATCCTGGTTCGAAATGATGTATTGGCTGTATCGTCCGAAAAGGTGACTCTTACTGGTAAGGTTGTGGTCGATTCGAACGTCCCACGACTGGGTATCCTTGGGAACCGAATATTGGAATTGATAGTTGGGGGCTCCGTTCCAGCTTCCGGGTATTCCTTCCTTGGCAACCTGGCTGGGAATATTGGGATCCGGGAACAACGCGACTAACTGGGTGGCCGTGGAATCAAGACAGCTGCTGGTCACGATGTTGCCCGCTACGCAGCCCGCTTGCCCGGCTACACCCGAGTTATGCAAGGTCTGCGATAGTTCTGTAAAATTCCCGGTTTTCATTAAAGGTGTTGGCACCACGGATTGAACGGTGGTGGCTTGGCGGCTTGTGAATATCTGAAAGTCTCCGAAGAAAAACGTCCTGTTCTTGATGACTGGTCCGCCGATGGTGGCCCCGTATTGGTTTTGCGTGAAATGGCCGCGAGGGACGTCATTCAGATTATTGAAATAGGTGTTGGCGTCCAGCGAGCTGTTGCGGAGGAATTCCCAGACATCCCCATGAAATTGATTGGTTCCGGATTTAATACTGGCGTTAATGATCGCGCCTGCCGAGGTTCCAAATTCAGATGAGTACGTTCGCGTTTGTATGCGGAACTCTTGCAGCGCGTCCGGTGGGGGTTGGATAACCTGCACGGAGCTTTCCTGCAAGTTGGTTGAACCCGAGTTGTTATCGATTCCGTCGAGCGAAAAGTAATTCTGGGTTTCTAAATTTCCATTCGAACTGAAGCGGTCTGGCGCGGTGTTGTTGGTATTGACCTGGTTGCGTTGAATACCCGCTTCCAAAAGAGCCAGGTCCGAATACCGCCGTCCATTTAGTGGCAGGTCATTGATCTGTTCACTCTGTATAACTCCGCCCACATCCGCGGTTTCGGTTTGCAGAACCGGCGTGATGGAGGAGACCTCCACCACCTGCGAGGAAGATCCAACCTTCAATGTAAAGTTAATGGCCGGTCGTGACTGCACATCGACTTCGACGTGTGTGCTGATGGCGGATTCAAAGTTTTGCGCGGTGGCTTGAACGGAATACGTCCCAGGTATGACCGCCGCGAATTGATATTCGCCATCGCTGTTGGTGGTAACCGAACGCGAAACACCCGACTCTTCGTTTAACAGCGTGACGGTAGCGCCTGGAATTGCCGAGCCGCTAGGGTCGCTGACGATTCCGACGACCGAGCCGGTATCAATTTGAGCGGACACCAAGCAAGGAAAAAGCAGAATAAACGCCGTCACTAGCAGAATTCCCGCGGACACTGTTGCATGATGCCATGAATTTTTCATGCTGAATTGTTCCCCCTCATCTGAACCGAGCGTTCAGGGCCCCCAAAATTGTGCAAACGTTACCATAATGCCTTTTTGATGTAAACATGAGATCGCGAATTCCTTTTTTTCGGAGGCATGTCACCTTCCGGCCCGCCCTGATTCGCGTTGCCTTACACGGCGGAGGGCGATTAATCTGGGTGTGGTTCCGACTCGACTGCGCATGCAGCATGGCTTATTGCGATATCCGTGAGCAAAATCTTGACGAAACTCGACCTATGGTGAATCGTCGTCAATTTCTATGGAGTCTGGGAGGGGTTAGCGGATTGGCGCTGGTAGGACAACGTCCTACGCCGTCCGCTTTTTTTCGGGAAGTTCCTCCATCCCTGAGCGGGATTCACTGGGTTCATGAGAATGCGATGTCCCCGGGAAAATATCTTCCGGAAACTCTGGGCCCTGGTTGCGCATTTCTGGATTACGACAACGACGGCTGGATGGACATCTATCTGGTGAACAGTGGCCCCTCGGAGTTTTTTCATCCCCCGCATCCAATCCGCAATGCCCTATATAAAAATAATCGTGATGGCACGTTCACTGATGTCACCGAGCAAGCGGGCGTTCCCGGTGGAACCTTTGGCATGGGCGTGGCCGTGGGAGATTTCAATAACGATGGTTATCCGGATATTTTTGTGACCGCCTGCGGACGATCCTTGCTGTATCGAAATAATGGCGACGGCACATTCACGGACATCACTGTTAAGGCCGGCCTTGAAATCAACGGATGGACGACCAGCGCAGTGTGGTTTGATTTCGACAATGATGGCCGGCTCGATTTGTTCGTGTGCAGCTTCGTCCGGTATTTGCCGGAAGACCGTCAGTCCTGCGGAGAAAATGGCGCGGGACAGAAATATTATTGTGTACCTCGGGCGTTTCACCCCACCGCCAGCTACCTATTTCACAACAACGGAGACGGCACGTTCACCGAAGTCGGAAAGCACACGCTCATCGGCAAAAGCTTAGGCAAAGCGCTCGGCGTAGTGGCCACAGATATAAATAATGATGGCCGCATGGATCTGTTTGTCGCCAACGACACGGTGCAGAATTTTTTGTTTGTCAATCGAGGCGGGAATCGTTGGGAGGAAACGTCTGTCGCCGCCGAAGTTGCCTTCAGTGAAAATGGACAGGCTCGTTCCGGCATGGGAGTGGACGCGGCGGATGTGAGCGACCGGGGGTGGCAAGATTTATTTGTCGCGAATATCGATCAGGAGAAGTTTTCCTTCTATCGCAACTTGACCAACGAAACCTTTGAAGACATAGCTCCCTCGCAATCCATTGCGCAAGCCACCAGGCTTTTGAGTGGCTGGGGCTTGCATTTTTTTGATTACGACAACGACGGGGAGATCGACCTGATCCTGGCCAACGGCCATCCTGACGATATGGTTGCACAGCGTTCTCAGACCGTCAGGTATCGCGAACCGCTAATGTTATTTCAGCAGAAGAATGGAAAGTTTCATAACGTCAGCGCCGATGCGGGCCCGGCATTTAGCAAGGATTTTTCTGCTCGCGGGTTGGCCGTGGGCGACTTTGATAACGATGGCCGGGTGGATGTACTCATAGGCGTTAACGGTGGCGCACCAGTGCTCTTACAAAATCAGGCCGGCACCGGCAATCATTGGCTGGGAATTAAGTTGCAAGGTGTCAGGTGTAATCGCGACGCGATCGGCGCCAGGCTCGTGTGGTCAGCCGGTGGAAAAAAGCGCTCTTGCCTAAAGAACGGCGGCGGAAGCTATCTCTCTTCTCATGATCCGAGGAAGGTTTTGGGACTAGGTTCGGCTACCAAGGTCGACTGGCTCGAAATTCATTGGCCGGCTCCGTCCACCGCCGTGCAAGAGTTAATCAACATTTCGTGTGATCGCTACCTTACAGTGATCGAAGGGCAAGCCATTTCCGCCTCGTGAGCCGTGATCTCAAGAAGACCACCCGCGTTGCACTTCTTAACGTGTGCGAGTCTAGCAAAGACCGGAAGACATTATTTCTTTAAAAGTTCAAGCACTGACGCGGTCATCGCCTTTACACCGGTGTGAATTGCCGGCTCTGGCACGGGATAAAATTCACTTGAATGCAAGCTCGGCAACCGAGTTCCGTTCCCACGCGCTTCCTCTAAGCGCTTTGGGTCGGTAGCGCCTAACCAAAACATGACGAACGGCGGCTTAGGGTCCGTAAGACCATACTGACTGAAGTCTTCTGAGGCCATGATCGGCTCTGCCGGAAGCACATTATCTTTACCCAGCGTCCGTTCAAGTGCCGCTCCCACCCGGCGCGACAGCTCCGGATTATTTATTGTGGCAGGCGTGGAACTCACCACTCGCACCATGGGTGCGCGCTCGTTGGGCACACCTCCCGCAGTAGCAACACCTTCCGCGATGCGCTTGATCGACGCCAAGACTTTTTCCCGCACCTCGGGCTTCATCGTGCGTACCGTCAGTTCCAGACGAGCTTCGTCGGGGATGATATTTCGTTTAGTTCCGGCATGAAATGAACCGACCGTTACCACTACGGAATCGAACGGATCGGTTTCGCGGCTGACGATCGTTTGCAGGAGAAGCACAACTTCCGAGGCCATCACGATGGGATCCTTGGTCATATGTGGTGCGGCGCCGTGACCTCCGTAACCGCGTACGGTGATATCCACCCCGTCAGCGCTCGCCAGCATGCTGCCCTCTTTCCACGCAACTTTGCCGGCAGCAACTGTCGGATTATCGTGCAGCGCAAGCACGAAGTCCGGACGAGGAAATCGCGTATAAAGTCCGTCCCTAAGCATCGCCTTGGCGCCGCCGAGTCCTTCTTCGGATGGCTGGCCGATCATCACCAGCGTTCCGCTCCATTCATTCTTCAGAGCAACTAACATCCGGGCGGTACCGATCCACGAACTCATGTGCAGATCATGTCCGCACGCGTGCATCACGCTGACTTCGCCATCCGCTTGCTTTACTTTCACGTGGCTGGCATACGGCAAACCGGTTTTCTCTTCCACGGGAAGCGCATCCAATTCCGTGCGCACCATTACTGTTGGACCCGGGCCATTGCGCAAAACGCCTACAACGCCATAAGAAATCTTGTCAGGTACATCATATTTGCCGACCCGTTCGGTGACCTCGAATCCCAGCCGCCGCAATTCGCCCGCGAGCAGCGCGGACGTTTCTTTTTCCTCTGTGGAGAGCTCCGGGTTCTGGTGGATATGTTTGTAGATGGCTACCAACGAATCTGTCTCCTTGTCGATGCGCTGATCCAGGTTGGTTTGTGCGCGCAGCGCAGACCCCACACAGAATGTCGCCAAGGCGCACACACAAAGTCTGCTCAGCATCCTCGTCATAGATTCCTCCAAAGGAAAATTACTCACGTGAATTAAAGCACTACTGCAGCGTGCACAGGTCTTGGGAAAAAGGTTGAATTGTACACGATTGGCAATGCGTGCAGCCAAACGATCCGCAGGCGGCGCGCAAAACGGTCGGATGGCAAAGTACGCGGATTAGAGAAAACATTGAGCGCCGTGTTTGAAGGCGCAGGTGGGAACAGCTAAATACTTCTTCAAATCAAGGAAAAAGAATGGTGGAGGCGGGGGGAGTCGAACCCCCGTCCGAAAAGCGCTACGAGCCGAAGACTACATGCTTAGCTCAGTTCAGTTTTTTTCGCCCGCCGCGCTCAGAATGAGCAAGAAACGCAGCCGGCTAGTCCGATGGTTCTCGCCTGAGCCTTACGGACCGAAAGGCTCAAGCCAGCCCGCTGAATGACGTTTGACCCCAAGCCCGCAGGCGAGGCCTGGGCAAACGTTGCGCTTAATTAATTAAGCAGCAAGTGCCAAGTTGTTGTTGGCAGTTCTAGTTTCCACCAGATTACGGGCAGGTGGCCCCCGGCATGCCTTCGGGCCGCGACAGCTTCCGTCGAAACCGTGTCGCCCCCAATTTGCTACGACTCGCTACAACGCTATTATATCACCCGGTTCCAAATGGCATGTGGCGGCCGAGGCATTCGGCCGCCACCAGCAGTTACTCATTAACGAGTGTAGTTTTTAGCGAACCCCCCCAGCAATCACCAGGGTCTCGCCGGTAATCCAGGAAGATTCGCTGGAAGCCAGAAAAACTGCGGCTGGTGAGATGTCTTCAGGCTGCCCTATGCGTCCAAGCGGCGATTGCGCTTCGAAGGCCTTGCGAAAATCGCCCTCGTTGAATCCCGCGACGTGTACGCCCTCGGTTTCCACGAGGCCTGGGTTGATGGAATTGACTCGAATTTTGCGCCCTCCAAACTCTTTAGCAAGAGATCGGGTCACGCTGTCCACTGCTGCCTTCGTAGAAGCGTAAACGGAAGCACTCGCGGGAGAAATTATTCCCGCTACCGAACTTATATTTATTATGCTGCCTCCATCCTTGCCAAAATGCTTCGCCGCCTCCTTAGAAGTAAGCAGCAGACCAAGAACATTGAGATCAAACAGTCTGTGGAAATGATCGTCCGAAACATTTTCCAGCGGCAAAAACTCGTAGACTCCCGCGTTGTTAACCAGAATGTCGAGCTTGCCGTAGGCCTTTTTCGCTTCCGCGAACAGACCTTCAATTTCTTTCTGTTTCGATACGTTCGCCTGCACCGCGATAGCTTTACCGCCTTTTCCGGTGATCTCTTTGACCACCCGGTCCGCGCCCTCCTTGCTGGATGAATAATTGACCACCACAGACGCGCCTTCCGCCGCCAGTTGCTTTGCAATGGCAGCGCCAATGCCTTTGGACGCCCCAGTGACAACCGCAACTTTCCCTGCCAATCGCTGTGCCATAAAATCCTCCTCGGTATGGTTTTTGTACCTGCCAGTACAGATGTGCGGGGCGTAGAATCTGGTATATGTTTTTGAGGCTGATTTCGTACCGCACGGTACAGAATAGACATAGATGTTAGACTGTGATTATGAAGTCTAAGAGGCACAAAGAGTTACCCAAGCCGACTGGGCGCCCGCTATCGTTCGACCCCCACAAGGCGCTCGATCGCGCACTGGATGTCTTTTGGCGCAAGGGCTATGACGGGGCCTCCCTGTCGGACCTCACCAAAGCCATGCGCATCAACCGGCCGAGTCTTTACGCTGCTTTCGGAGATAAAGAAAAATTATTCCGCAAAGTGCTCGACCACTATGCGGAAGGTCCGGCTTCTCATTCAAGAGCTGCTCTCCAAGAGCCGACTAGTCGCGCGGTTGTCGAACGGCTCCTCTACGGAACCGCTGATATGCTCACCTCCGACCGTAATCCCCGGGGTTGTTTGTGGGTACAGGGCGCGTTAGCTTGTGGAGATAGCGCAGATTCAGTGCGTAAGGAATTAATCTCGCGTCGTTTGGGCGGAGAGGCGGCACTTCGCCAGCGCTTACAACGGGCGATAATGGAGGGCGATTTGCTTCCGGACGCAAACCCGACCAGCCTTGCCCGCTACATCGCGATCATAATTCAGGGAATGTCTGTTCAGGCTGCTAGCGGTGCCACCCGCAGCCAACTTCGTGGCATCATCGACATTGTCTTGGAGTCTTGGCCGTCCCGGCGAAACACATAAGAAACAATTGGGCACACCCCCCTGCGCAGGCGGTTGACTCCCAACCGTGCAACTCCCAAAATCACAAAACGGGGCATTTTTGCCACTTGCGCCCCAAATGTTTATGCCACAAGAACCTACTGCCATCGAGCAAGCTGTTTCGCGAGCGATTCGCGACAACCTGGATACTATCCAGCGCACCACTGACGAGCTGAATCAAGCCGTCAATGATGTGGTCGCCGCCTGCGCCAGCAGCAAACCGACCAACGCGCTGCCTCCAATGTTGCGCGCGCAATCTACGGCTGCATCTATTGCCGCAGCTTTGGAAGTCCTTTCGCGGTTTGTTGCGATCACTCTTAACCCCGGTCCACGTTCGCCGCTCGAAGCCGAGATGACCCGGCTGACCAGCGCCATCAGCGGGGAGTCAGCACGCCAGTCTCATGTCGCCGCGCCTGCAAAGGAAACAACAGGCGCGCCTGCGAAAACGAAACCGCCAGTTAGCCCTGCGGAATCGGCCTCAAGCAACGAGTTCGCGCCGGCCGCACATCCTAAAGTTGAGCTCGAGGCGCGGGAATCTGCGCCGCTAGAACTTCCTCAACCCGGGCCATTTCCTGAAGACGTTGAAGTGGCAACCGAAGGCGATTTTGACGTTAATCAACTGTCCACCGAGGAGCAGGAATTACATCGCCGGGCTAATCGGGTTGCTAAAGTCTCCATGCAGGACATTAAGATGCTCCGCCCCGAGGCCGTGCGTCTGGGCCGCGAAAATAAAGATTTGTGCGTTAGACTGCGGGACGACATTGAGAAAGCTCATCGAGAATACGATCGCCGTTTCCGTCCCATCATGGATCACCCGGTGGACTATTTCTATCGCTGGATGGTCGAGATTCTCGCCGACGGCGACGCGCACGCTCTTGGTGAGTATCCTTACGCGATCCACGCGCAGCATCGCTAGATCGCCAGAACGTTTCTACGTGAATTTTCGCTTTCGCCAACATTCACCGTCAGTTTTTTTTATGCGAACGGCTGCGCTCTGCCTCAGTTTTTCGCTTTTGCTCGGCGATGCGAGCATCACCTTGGCGCAGTCAGCCCCGCAAAGCAAAACTCGAACCCACTCGAAGAAAAAATCAAAGAAGCCTAAAACTGTGCCGTGCAAGGCTGATTGTGGAGTCACCACTTCTGCGCCGGAAATCACTTCTCCGACGACGGGCGACGCGGCCGCTCAAACCGAACTTACTTCCCTTGCACGGGGGTTGCACACTGCTGCTCCGGGTGCGTACGAAAAGTTGTCCTCTTTCGCTACAAAAAACACCTCCACGGTTTGGGGCCCGCGTGCCGCTCTGGCTCTCGGCTACGAGGACTACACCAAGAATCGCTTGCCGCAGGCGCTAAACTGGTTCGCAAAAGCAAAAAAGGACACTCTTCTCAGCGAATACGTTTGGTACTGGTCTGCGCAAGCCAAGCGTGGGCAAAAAAATATGGCTGGAGCGTTCGCCGACCTGCGAACTTTTCAGCAGGAATATCCAAATAGCGCAATGCGCGAACAATTCTTAGAAGCCTACGCCCCGACAGCTCGCGATACTGGCCACGCACAAGAGGCCATCGAAGCTTTGAACGCTTACCCTCCGGCGAACACCAGGCCCGTTTTGCTGCTGGAACGCGCACAAGCCTACAAAATGGCCCACCAATTACCGCGCGCGGCGAAAGATTACCAAACGCTGTATTACAAATATCCTTTGTCCGATGAAGCCAAAGCTGCCGCTACGTCCTTGCCACAAATCGCTCGTGAGTTGGGCCGCGAGTATTCAAGCCCCACCCCGGAAATGCAGGAGCAGCGAGCGCAAATATTTTTCGATGCCCACAAATGGAAAGAATCGCGCGCCGAATTCGAGAGAGTCCTGTCCATGGTCGGCGATCCCGCCAGTCCCAAACGCCAGCGCGCCCAGTTGCGCATTGCGCAAGCCAGGATTCAGCTCAAGGGCTCGCCTACGTTGCTCTCTTCTCTGAATACACCCGATCCCGAAGTTGACGCCGAGCGCTTATTTGGTCTGTCGCAAGCCTATCGCGCGGCAAAAAACGAAGCTGAGATGCTCGCTACTCTCCAGAGCATCACCGATGAATATCCTAAGAGCGTCTGGAACGAAGAAGCCTTAATGGCTTCTGGAAATTATTATTGGGTTCTGCTCGACCGCCCAAAGGCCGTCGCGTACTACCTGCGATTAATCGACGCATTTCCCGAGGGTAAATACGCTTACAACGCCGAATGGCGCATTGCCTGGATCGCTTTTCTAAACAACCAACCTGACGCCGACCAGCGGTTGACCGCTTTTCTCGTGAAGTATCCGACGTCCGCTAACGCCGTTGATGCGCTGTACTGGCTTGGCCGCAGCGCCGAGCGCACCGGCAATCCCGGTCACGCACGCAGTGATTACGAAAAAGCCATCGAGCGATTTCCGCAAACTTATTTTGCGCACGCTGCAGCGGCTCGGCTCAAACAGTTGGGATCCGGCGAGGAAGATCCGTCTGATTTTCTGGCAAAGATTCCTGACCCTTCTCCCTTGCGAGCCTTTGATGAACCAATTCCTGAATCTGCTGCCGATCGCTGGGCCAAGGCTCAGGCGCTGCGCATCATCGCTTTCGATGCCTCCGCGGAACTGGAATTAAAGAACGCCTATTTCGCCACCTCATCTCCTCGTTTTCTGCTCGAGGCGGCCCAAGCCGCCTTTGATCAGGGCCATTTTGCTGCCGGCATGTCTTACGGGCGGATCATTCTTCCGAGCTTCGAATCACGCAAATTATCCGACGCTCCGATGGCCGTCTGGAAAATACTCTATCCCTTGCCGTACGAAGCGGCTCTCCGCCGCGAAGCAGCGCGCAACGATTTCGACCCGATGTTTGCCGCGGGATTGATCCGTCAGGAATCTACTTTTCAAGCCGACATCGTGTCTTACGCCAACGCCATCGGCTTGATGCAGGTCCTGCCAAAAACGGGGAAATTGCTCGCCAAACAATTAAAGATTCGTTACAACAAAAAGCTTCTGTACGACGCCAACTACAACCTGCAGCTGGGCATGTTGTACATCGCCAATCTCGTCCGCCTTACTGGCGCCCCTGAATACGCCGCCGCGGCCTACAATGCCGGCGAAGATCGCATCGCTCTTTGGAAGGCTGAACGCAATTACGAGGAAATACCTGAACTCGTCGAATCCATTCCCTTCACCCAAACGCGCGAATACGTGCAAATCGTCTTGCGCAATGCCGCCGTCTACCGGATGATTTATGGCTCTGGCGCTGCACAGAGTCCGCCCGTAACCGCGGCTTCCAGTCATGCCAGGATTGAAGAACGCGCCGAATCCGGCAGACTGAATTAAGCAGCAAAAAGCGAGGGTCACACGTCGGCCACCAATACATCCGGCGAACTGGTGCGGCGAATGCTGTCCGCCAAAGCCGAGCAATTCACCGAGTCCGTCATTCGAGAAATGACGCGGTTGGCGCTCGAGCACCAGGCTGTCAACCTGTCGCAAGGTTTCCCTGATTTTGCAGCGCCCGCGGAAATTAAAGAAGCGGCGCGCCAAGCCATCGCGGACGACATCAATCAATACGCGATCACCTGGGGCGCCAAAGCGCTGCGCGATGCCATCGTAGAAAAATTTGAGCACACGCAGGGCATTCGCGTCGATCCCGAACGCGAGATCACCATCTGCTGCGGGTCCACGGAAGCGATGATGTCTTCCATGATGGCCATCATCAATCCCGGCGACGAAATTGTGGTGTTCGAGCCGTACTACGAAAATTACGGTCCTGACGCTATCTTGAGCGGTGCTACGCCGCGCTTCGTCAAATTGCGTCCGCCCGATTGGTCCTTTGACGAAAGGGAACTGACCGCAGCATTCGGTCCGCACACAAAAGCGATTATCCTCAACACGCCGAACAATCCCACCGGCAAAGTTTTTACGCGTGCCGAGCTGGAATTCGTTCGCGACTTATGTGTGCGGTGGAACGCCTTTTGTATCACCGATGAAATTTACGAACATATTTTGTATGACGGTGCGGAGCACATCTCCATGGCGCAGATCGATGACATGCGCGACCGCACCATCGTCATCAATGGCATGTCAAAAACCTACAGCGTGACCGGTTGGCGCGTTGGCTGGGCGATCGCTCCCGCTAAAGCAACCGCAGCCATTCGCAAAGTCCATGACTTCCTGACCGTAGGCGCCGCGGCGCCTTTGCAGCAGGCTGGCGCGCTAGCTCTGAAATCCCCGGACTCTTATTATCAGAACCTCGCCAAGAGCTACCGCGAAAAGCGCGAACGCCTGTTAAAGATCCTCACCGCAGCTGGTTTCACGGTCTTCAAGCCAAGCGGCGCGTACTACATTATGACGGACATCTCAGTTTTTGATTTTAACGGCGGCAGCCGCAGCACGTCCGAAAAAACCACCAACGATGTAGCTTTCGCGAAGTTTCTAGTCGCAAAGGTTGGCGTTGCCGTCGTTCCTGGCTCGAGCTTCTACGGCAATCCCAGCGATGGCTCTTCCCAGGTGCGGTTCACTTTCTGCAAGAAAGAATCGACTCTGGCCGCCGCGGAAGAGCGATTGGCGCGCCTTCCTCAGCATCTCGCCGATTTCCGCGCTCATGCGTAAGCGCCGCACCCACTCGCCGCAAAACGCCAAACTCAGCGGACAACAAATCCACTACTGTAAATTGTTTCTAAAGTTTATGTAAATCTGCGGCGATTCATCTTTTAGAAACGCCATCCAGAAGTATAACTAGGGTAGGAGACCGACGGTCGGTTGCCCTGTGGTGGTTAGTCTCCTACCCCGCGAGTGGTCTTCCTTCTATAGACGGAGTGAGTCAGATAATAGTTCCGGCTTGCAAAAAAATAATTCGCCTGCCTATCAGATTTCAACGGTATCCAAATACCGCGCCACCGACGCCTTCCACGAAAATTTGGCAGTGACCGCTTTTTGCAAAGACTGCGCAGCGACAGGCTCACCATGCGTCAAATAGGTTTGTTTCGGCGGCGCAGGCAACGCGCCCATCCAGCGAAGCAATTCGCTTCTCCCAGCATGCGCCGAAAGTTGGCTCATTTGTATGATCTCTGCGTTCACTGGCACGTCTTGCCCAAATAGGCGCAAGGTTTTCGCGCCTTCTTGCAGCGCACGGCCCCGCGTCCCCTGTGCCTGGAACCCCGCCAGAATCACCGCATTTCTTCCGTCGGGCAGCCGATGCGCAAGGTGGTGGAGTACTCGCCCGCCAGCCACCATTCCGCTGGCCGACACGATGATGCAGGGAGTATGCACATTGTTTATAGCCTTTGATTCTTCCGTGGTCCGCGTCAGATGAAATTCGTGAACGTTTAGCGGATCTCCCTGGCCATTCGCATCGATCTTCGTGAACTCCACATCGTGATCTTCGCGATATTTCAGATACAAATCTGTTGCGCTCAGCGCCATTGGGCTGTCCACATACACTGGCAACCGCGGAATTTTGTTTTCCTTTTCCAGTTGCCGAAGGTAATACATAAACGTTTGCGTTCGTCCAACGGCAAATGCTGGAATGATGATTGAGCCGCCGCGATGCACTACGCGATTCACGATATCGGCGAGCTGCACGGCCGGGTCGCCCCCAGGATGCTCGCGGTCTCCATAGGTGGATTCGCAAATCAGGGCGTCAGCGGCACTCGGAGGAGTGTGCGGATCGTTCAGAATAGGCTGGTCGTAACGCCCGATATCTCCAGAAAATACCACCACCTTTTTCGCATTCTCGCTGATTGTCAGTTCCAGGCTTGACGAGCCAAGAATGTGCCCTGCGTCGTAGGAAACTATGCGGAATACGGAGTCAATCTCGAATTCGCCCAAGCGCGGCATCGGCTTCATCAGGCGCAGCACAGGGTCCACATCTTCGCTGGTATAAATCGGCTCGTGCTCTGGGCGTCCGCTCATTTCCTTCTGAGGATGTAACGCATCTTCCTCCTGAAGATGAGCCGAATCTCTCAGCAAGAGCGCAGTCAGATCCATTGTGGCTGGATTTGCGAAAATCGGCCCCCCATACCCATCCTTCACGAGCACCGGCAGCCAACCGGTGTGATCCAGATGCGCATGCGTCAGCACAGCATAATCAATTGTTTTGGGATCGATCGATAGGGGATGGTAATTCCGTTCGGTGAGCTCGCGAAGGCCTTGAAAAATTCCGCAGTCCATAAGCAGCCGTTTTCCTGCAGCCTCCACTAAATATTTCGAGCCGGTCACGCTCCCGGCGGCACCCAGAAAAGTCAGCTTGGCCATAAATTATTTTAGTGGATCAGCAAAAACTCCGGGCAGGTGTGATTGTTCGGATCGAAAGTGTTACCTATGTAGCCGGTACATTCTGTAACCCATGTGTCTGGGTCGGTCGGACCCTAGTGTCATTGGTGGAGCCGATGGGATTCGAACCCACGACCTCCTCGATGCCATCGAGGCGCGCTCCCAACTGCGCCACGGCCCCACCGGGTCGATTCAGCGATGTTAGCATTCGCGCGCTAGCCCCGTCCATCAGAGGCCTCCGATCAGGTTGTTGTTCGCCACACCCAGAACACCCATTGGACTTTTGAGAAATTTCCAAATTCAGCAAGAAGCCTTAATTGCCGAGGAATTCAAAGCCCAATTGTTGGACAGCCTACCAAGAGTGTTTATCCTTGTGAATATGGTGAAGACCTTATAGAAAAGAACAACCACTTTTTGTCAACGGTCGCCTGGACTACAAGCATCGGGACGCGACCATTTCAATTTTGAACAAGGAGAAAGAACTTCGTGAAGAAGAAGCGCGCCTCGCAACCCGCTCCGCGCAGTAACGTGGCCGGCAAGCCCATACACAATGAAATTCTGATGGCCATGTCACCGCGCGAATTTAATCTTGTTCGGCCGCATCTTCAATTTGTAGAGCTCGAACAGCATCGCATTCTTCACGAGCCGTATCGAAAGTTAAAATTCATGTATTTCCCAAACCGCGGGCTCATCTCCCTGGTGGTAGTGCTGAAAACCGGCCGGACCGTGGAAGCTGGGATTGTTGGCAAGGAAGGAGCCTCCGGCACCGCTTTATCCGGTGGCGTCACTGGCAGTGCATTGCGAGAAATAGTGCAAATTTCTGGCCAAGGATTCAGGATCAAAAGCCAAGTGTTTCAAAAGCTCGTGGCAGTCCTTCCCAATCTACGCAAAGCGTTGAACCGCTACGTTGTGCTACTCGGGATGCAAGTTTCGCAAACCGCTGCTTGCAATCGACTGCACGATATTGAACAACGCCTGGCTCGTTGGCTACTGATGGCGGAAGATGGGGCTGCCACTTCCACTCTGAACATCACTCACGATTTCCTCGCGACCATGCTGGGCACCGATCGCCCAAGTGTCACCCTCGCTGCCGGCCTGCTGCAGAAAGCGGGCCTCATCGAATACGGTCGCGGCGCGGTAAAAATTACCAACCGCCCCCAACTGGAAGCGTTCGCCTGCGAGTGTTATTCAGTGATTCGTGATTACGCGAAGAAGTTTTGAGACCTCTCGGTCTTCCAGTAACTTAGACGTGCTCATGCGAATATAAGTGCATGGTTGATAGAGCCAGGTTACGGTTATTCGCGAAACGTGCGCTCCTGGGACTTGTTTTGGGGCTGGTAGTTGCCTTCACCTGCGACTACATCTATTTCCGATTTCGGATGCTTCACCCGCAACCCGCAAATCCAGTGGAAACGTTTACCGCGCCTCGGCTTTATGCCATTGCGGTAAAAGGCGGGAAAGTCGACTACGAGCTTGACGAGCAAAATCCTCAGCAGACTTGGGTTTGTTCGCACTCAATGTTTCCGCAGGCAGGCTATTCCCCCTGCTGGTACTTAAAGCCCAAAAGCCGCCAACCCATTCCGATGTAAGTACGCTTGGCATCACTGCCGTGGAGTGCGGAATTAGGACTGCGTGCTACTACCGTTCATTCTCGCGGCACAAAAAGAGCCAGCGTATAAGCACCCAGCATCGTGCCCACCGGAATAAACGGCACCGCCAGCAACCCCGCCACCACTGCCAGAATTCGACTCGCTCCGGCTCCCGCTAGCAAGCTAATTCCCGCCAAAACCCCAAAAATCCCGCTTGCGGCCGACAGCACAATCCATCCAACGTAAATCAAATGAAACGTGCTCATCAGCGGGTACGGATTTGGAACCCGGTTGAGCAGAGCCCCAAACATAACCGTCGCGGTCGGAGTAAAACTCAGCATCCAGACCGCAGCAATAACGCGGAGAATGCCGTAAATCAGCCAGAACAGGCCCAGTGTCCGCCCGCCCCCTAAAGCAATCACAGGCCTGGAAGTGTCTGCTGACACATGCCCTCCTCGAATGAGTTGTGGTGCGCCGCTCGTTTCAGCGTCCACTTTATAGAACGAGGGGTGCGGACACAAGATTTTGATATTAGGGAAAAAACGCGAAAGAAATTCAGGAAGGAACTTGACCGAAGGAAAAGAGGAGAGACGTCCCAGCCCGGTTGCTTCGATTTCTCGAAGCGTTTCGTCTGTCCCCTTCTCCCTCGACTTGGCGGATGTCAATAACCGCACGCGCATAGTCGCAAAAAATAAGAGCCAGCTCTATCAGGGAAATCCTGTAAATCTGATTAGAATTTACTGCAAATCAGGTGGGATCACGGGGCGTGGCGAATCCACCACAATACCTTGCCCATAATTCGCCAGCTGCGATTCTTTCCAAGCTTCACGGCCTCGTAATCCCGGTTCTCGGATTCCAGAAGCTGCACGCCGTTTACCAGCAAGAATCTTGATAGCGTAAGCCCGCTTTCGCGCTGCCAGGTCACCACAATCTTGCCGCTTAATTCGCTGGGGTTCGTCGCCGAACGATCCACCGCTACAATGTCATCGTCGTTGATCAGCGGACTCATGGACGCTCCGCGAACTCGCAGGCAAGTCGTTTCTGCGGGGTGCGGGCACCACACCGCAGGCGCTGCGATCATTTCATGCGCTGGGATGTCATCGAGGTCCAGAAAGTGGTCGCCTTTGCCTCCGTGCGTGGCCGCGTGGGCGGCCAGCACCGGAATTGCCACCAGTCTGGCCTTGGGAACGACAGGGTTTTTCTTCTTGTGGCTTCCCGCTACTACGATCTCAAAATCCGGAAAAGCCGCTTTCCTCATGATCCCGTGGCCCTCCGGGAACATCTTGGAGAGATCCGAAGTTTTGAAGCCGGCTCGTTCCCAGAACCATGACGATTCAGGCTCGCCGATCAGATTTCCGATCTGGATGTAGGCCTGCGCCGGCGGTTCATGCGTGCCTCGCTCCCACCTCGACAAAGCCATGGCGGAGTAATGGAGCCGCGAGGCGAAGGCCGCCTGGGTTAGTCCCATCCGTCTCCGCAAATTCAAAATTCTGCGCGCCCATTCCGGATTAGAAGTTCTTCTCGTTCTCATTGCGCTACGATTCTAATAATGCCCACGAACTACCATTTGTGTTAGTCTTGCTCTGCACTGCGTTTGTTCGTCTGCTCCGAAAGGTTCGTCATGAATGGTGACAAAGTGGATAGTAACATGAATTCTATCCCTGCCGTCTCACTTTTTCGCGGCATTTATAACCGCGTGGCGAAGCGCCTGGGAGTGGATCCTTCTTACGTAAGCCGCGTCGCACGGGGCGAGCGAAAGTCCGCTGTCGTGGAGAAAGCTCTAGCGGAAGAAGTTCGTGTAATTCGGGACCATCTGAACAATCATAATAACAACCACAACAACAACAATCACGCTCCGGTCGACCAAAAAAAGAAATCCAAAATAAAATCCCGCCCTGGCGAGCCTCTCGAGGCTTAGCTACGCAATTTCCGGACCTCCCAAGCTCAACTCTAACTTTGAAGGCTATCCCCAGTGACGATTCTTTGTGGGCGGCGTTAGCGGCCACATTAAAATCACGGCAAGGTTCGATTTCCTTTGTACGCTACGGAATCAATCTCTCGGGATCCGTTTTCGCTTCATCGATCCAGGACTTCAGCACTCCCACATTTTTAGGATCCGGGTCCAGAAATACCAATCCCACGCCCAAATTTGAATGTGCGTAAACGACCCGCACCTTACTTTCGAATACGGTCTTACCCACCGAAATCTTTACCAGCGCGACAGTGTCCTCTGGGAAAGGATTTAGCATATCCAGATAACAGCCCTGCACGCTGAGTTCGCTAACCCGAGTGGCGATCTGCATCTTGGTAACCGGTTCGAACAGCTCGGCGTTAGCGATAAACGAATACCGTGGATTTCGCCGGCGTTGCTCTTCGCTCATCCTCATCCCCCGAGAACAGAAGTAATGCTTCGTTCCGCTTCACTCCAGGTGCCGCACCGTATTCGGCGAACGGCCCTCTGCGATGTCTCTAGTCTTGTAACGCCCGGATACCCGTTATGGCGGGTAGTGTCTGACAATGATGGCACAGAAAGAGCTCAATGCCAGTCGTCTCAGCGTCGCGTTGCCAATATTGAACTACCTGGAGCGACCATCCGGCAGGCCATTAAAGGCATCCCACTTCAGGTACTAGGCCGGACCGCATATTGCGCCGAGCGAAACAAGATGCCAGAATCGGTCTCGCCGTTGGTCTGTGCGGGAAACAAGTCCGCGGCTCGCGGTGTCTAAGTAATGTAACGGCATTACCGGTGCGGGCGCGTCGAGTAACCCACCGACTAAACGCTGCCACCCTCGATCAGCCCACGAGTTTCATTTTTGACTCGGAGTAGGGCGAGGAAAGGCCAGAGTGTCCGATTGGGCCAGTGCGCTCCCTTGGGGGCATGACGAATCCGAACTCCTCACCGAGCTGCAAGCCGGCTCCGAAACTGCGTTCGATTGGCTCGTCACCCATTACCACGCCCCTGTCTACAACCTCATTCTCGGTATGCTCGGAGATGCTTCCGATGCGGCCGACGGCACCCAGGAAGTTTTTCTAAAGGCGTTTCGCGGCATACGTGGTTTCCGTCACGGCAGTTCTTTGAAGACTTGGCTGTACCGCATCGCCATTCGCGAAGCGCTCAACCATAAGCGCTGGTTTAAACGCCATCTTCAAAAAACCGTTTCCATCGATGCCGACCTCGAAGAAGGTCGGGAGCATCTTGAAATCGAAGATCTGTGCGCCACACCTTTTGAACAGTTGGCCGCGCGGGAGGTGCAACTCGTCGTACAACGTGCTTTACTCAGCGTCCCTCACGTTTTTCGCGTCGCGGTTATATTGCGTGACCTGGAAGGGTTTAGTTACGAGGAAGTTGCTGAGATTTTGGAATGCAGCGTCGGAACTGTAAAATCGCGTATTTTGCGGGGACGGCGTGCCCTCAAGGAAATTCTTCAGCCCCTCTTGTCTGGCCCGGAATACCACGCGCCAAGTGGTCATGGAGCTGTTCACTCTGCTCCGGAAAAATCTTCCCGCCACGTAAAACGGGCGCAGCACTCTCCTTTTGAAGACTCCTATGCAGCCGCATGGCCTGTCGCCCGAACTGTTCCGGTCAACGGTGTTTCGTTGGCCAGCAGCCCCGCTGGTGAGGTGCCCGATGAACTGTAATTCAGTACGCACCAGGTTGGCCGGTTATCTTGATGACGGACTTACGGGATCTAACCGCATGCAGGAGCGCGCGAGCGTCCGTGAACATTTGGAACTCTGCGCGGATTGCCGTGAGGACCTTCAACGTTTTCGCAAGTTGGGCGTAATGCTATCGACTGTGACCAGGCATGCGCCTCCGTCCGACCTCTCCGTGCGTATTAAGGTAGCTGCGGCAAAAGCTCAGGCTTCTCGAGGCTGGCGTGCCCGGGCACGACAGATTGGTAACCGCGCCGAGATATTGCTCGACAATGTTTTTCGTCCGTTGACGTTGCCAGCCACCGGTGGGTTCGTATCTGCCATCCTGGTTTTTGTGCTGGTTTTTCAGATCCTAGCCCCGGGCATCACCGTGCGCGCTGTAGAAAACGATGTGCCCATTAACTTGATGCGCCCGGCAGAATTGGTTTCGCTCTCGGAATATCCACCCTCCTGGGCGCCCGAACATGATCTGGAGTTGGCCTTGCCGCACGGCCTATTGGTTGACGTTACCGTCGACGCGCAAGGTGGAATGACGGGTTACCAGATTTTGTCGGGTCCGCATAGCACGGATATGCGCCACCAGCTCGACCAGTTGCTGATGTTCTCGCGCTTTAGTCCCATGCTTAGCTTTGGACGTCCGACTGCCGGTGGCCACGTGATTTTGAGCTTCAGCGCCGTGCACGTTCGCGGATAACAGCTTTTGAATCAGTTCCCAACTGCAAATAACCACTAACCCAAACAAATCCACAGTCTTGGCGTACCTGTCCCCTCGCGCACTTTTAACACTGCTCCCTCGTTCAGCTTACGACTCGTTCGCACCTGACCCTCGCATTTTCTTCCTCGCCATGCCCCCACAGGTTCAATGGATCAGGAGGCGCCCGTGGCCCTCACTGCCCCGTTTTCTGCACCCGTGTGGTGCACAACTTTCCGCGTGGTATTTCGAATTATCGCGCTGGCGATGATTGCGCTGGTCATTACTTCTTACTCCGTTTATGCGCAAGTTGAAGTATCTACCGCCGAACGCGCTCTCTTTGACGCTCTTAACCGCGAGCGTGCCGCCAAAGGCTTGCCCGCTCTGCACTGGGACGCTGCACTCGCAGCCGCCGCACGCGAACACGCCTCGCGTATGGCCCAGGACAACGTTCTGTCGCATCAACTCCCGGGTGAACCACAGGTTCAAGTCCGCGCCACTCAGGCTGGTGCCCGCTTCACCACCATCGCCGAAAATATTGCTGTGGCTCCCAACTCCGCAACCATTCATTCGGCCTGGATGCAATCCCCGCATCATCGCGAAAATATTCTTGATCCGGAACTCAACGGGGTTGGCATTGGCGTAGTGAAAGGCACTGATGGACTGTTCGCCGTGCAGGATTTCTCTCAAACGGTGGCCAATTTAAATCTTAAACAACAGGAACAGCAAGTCATCGCCAATCTGAATATCCACGGCATGTCCGTGACACGGGCCACCAACGACGCCCGCAAGACCTGCGAAATGGACCGCGGCTACGCGGGCGCCCGTCCGCTATCTGTCACCCGCTTCGAAACCGCTGACTTGACCAAGTTGCCATTTGATTTGGAACAGAAACTTCGCTCCCGGCGTTATCAGTCCGCGTCCGTCGGCGCTTGTGAAGGTGGGAGCTCCGCCGGCTTCACGCGCTTCAAGCTTGTCGTCGAGCTTTTCTAAATTTAATTGCTAGTCGTTAGATCGAGGGATTTCAACGCCGCGAAGCAATCCGCGTCCAGCGCGTGGGGCACATCTGCAGCCATGATCTTGAATACTTCTGCCTTCGTTAAAGCGCCACGGTAAGGCCGCTTCGAAGATAGCGCATCGTAAACGTCCGCCACTGCAATAGCTCGCGCGCCGGGAGAAATCTGCGAGGCGCGTAGATTGCGGAAATAACCTGAACCGTCTAACCGTTCGTGATGCGAGCTAGCCAGGAATGCCAAGTCCTGGAATCCTCGTATGCGCTCTAATATTCGCTGCGTGTAATAAGGATGCAGCCGCACCGTCTCCCATTCCGCGGCAGTTAGTTTTCCGGGTTTGTCGAGAATATTGTTAGGCACGCTGAGTTTTCCAATGTCGTGCAGGAGAGCGGCGCGCCGCACCAGGGTTACCTGATCTTCTGGCAGCGCCAATCGTTGGCAAATCGCCACCGCAATGCTGGTCACGCCCCGTGAGTGCGAATGCGTGTATGGCGATTTGATGTCGATAATGTTTGCAAAGGCTTCGCAAACGTTATCGAGCTTGGCTTCATCCGCATAGAGCGAAACGCTGATCGGCTCCATGTCCATTACTGTTTCGCGCACGTGATCTTGTTCGATCAGCTTCCAGAGCTCGGTATCGTTTTCTAACTCGCTCGCGGCCCGCGCCAATTCAGGGTCAAACCATGATCCACTTCTATCGCGAAGCACCTGGAAACCGTCGGAGACTCCGTTCAAAGTGATGAACACCTCGAGCGTTTGGCACAAATTCATGATCCGCGAGAAAAGTGGAATGTCCTGTGCCTTGCGTCCGGCGGGGAATCCTTTTCCATTCCAGTGTTCGTCAAGGCTGTAAATCGCTGTCGTGATGGATTCGCAGAATCCGATTTTCTTGGCGATTTGCGCGCCTCGATCGCAGCGCAGATTGATCAGTTCACTGGTTTGCGCGTCCCGGTTGGTAGCCAGGCTGGCAATGGCGAACACGCGCTCCAGTCGCGACCGCCCGGGCATCACGTTGCGCAGTAAATATTCCAGCCCGTCGAAACTCACCTTGGTCCAGTCGGTCGCTTTGACCTCCTGCTTGGCTTTGCGCTCGTCGCCTCCCAGAATCTCGTACATGCGTGCTGCGTTGCTACTGCACCCTGCATCCTTCAGTAGCGTTGCATAGTAAAGATCGGCTTTTTGTTGCACAGTAAGATTCAAGACGTCCGCGAGGCGCATGCTCAACAGGCAGCACTTGACTGCATGGCCCATTGGCTGCCCTTCCGTCAAATCCAGTGCGTAGGAGAGCGCAGAGATCAAATCCGACATACGCAGTTGCGTCGCGGAAGATACTGGAGCGAGACTCTCGGTGATCAGCATATGCGGGAAGTACCAGTATAGGGCGACCGATTGTAAAGAATTCCTCGCTTGACTCATCAAGGTGCGCTGAGAGGAAACATCTTTCCGCGGACTTCTCATCAGTAGGCCATGCAACAAATTGTTGTTTTTCAAGGGCAGACAAAATACACTGGCGCCACGCCATGACCCGCTATTATTGGTTTCGATTTAATAAGCCACCCAACTAGGGCGAGGGGCGTTTTCTCTAGCAAGCACTCACAAAGAGATTTGGCCCACTCGCAAGAGTGGGTTTTTTATTTTTAGAGAAAGGGAATCCCGATGATTATCTCCATGAGACTCCATTCCACTCCTGAAGAAATCGCCGCAGTTCGCAAGATTGTTGAGCATTTTGGCTACAAAGTACATTCCATCGAGGGCGAGGAGCGCGTAGTAATCGGTGTCGTCGGCGTGGGCGACGTTACCGCCTGTCTGGAATCCGTCGAAGCCATGCCGCAGGTCGAAAAAGTGGTGCCGATTTCCGCACCCTACAAATTTGTCAGCAAAGAATTTCGCGCCGGCAAGACGCGCATAAAAATTAAGGGCTTCGAGATTGGCGGCGATGAATTCGTCATCGCAGCTGGGCCTTGCTCCGTCGAGTCCGAAAAACAAATTATGCAAGCCGCCGAGGGTGTCGCGAAAGCCGGCGCCAAAATGCTGCGCGGCGGGGCGTTCAAGCCGCGAACTTCCCCCTATGACTTTCAAGGCATGGAAGAAGAGGGTCTGAAGCTTTTACAGAAAGCCAGCAAGGAAACCGGCCTGGCCATCATCACGGAAGTGATGAGCGATCGTGACGTCGATCTGATTGCTCAGTACGCCGACGTAATGCAGGTAGGCGCCCGCAACATGCAAAATTTTATTCTGCTCAAGGCCCTCGGCAAATGCAGGCGTCCGGTGCTCCTGAAGCGCGGCCTGAGCAGCACGATCAAGGAACTCTTGATGTCCGCCGAATACATCGTCGCGCACGGCAACTCCGACGTAATCTTATGCGAACGCGGTATCCGCACCTTTGAGACCGCCACTCGCAATACCTGCGACATTGCCGCCATCCCGGTATTGAACGAGCTAACCCACTTGCCCGTAATCCTCGACCCCAGTCACGCTACCGGAAAACGCAGCCTGGTGCCCGCGTTATCGCGCGCGGCGGTAGCCATCGGTGCGGACGGCTTGATCGTCGAGGTTCATCCCGCTCCGGAAAAGGCCATCAGTGATGGCGCGCAATCATTGGACCTGAACCAATTCCGAAAAATGATGCAGGACCTGCGCCCTTATCTGGATTTATGGCAGGCTTCGAGGAAAATTGAACAAGGGTCAACAGTGGCGGTCGCCTAATTTCTCTCCGAACGGCGAAATGTTCACCGTTCCAAGTGCAACACGCGCATCAGCGTAGCTTGCAGTTTCTGGCACTCCAACTGCCGTTCGTGCTCATCTTTTGTGCGGTCGTTCAACGCTTCCTTCAAAAGTATCAAATTGCGCCGGAACTCCAGTTGCGCCAGAACCAGACGGCTCAGCGCCCTTAGCGCATCCTTCTCGTCGGGAGCCATATCGCGCGGCTTCTGATCGATCACGCACAAAGTTCCCAAAGCATATCCATCCTCGGTAACTAAGGGTGCGCCCGCATAGAAGCGTATGTGTGGCTCAGCCGCTACCAATGGATTATTTCGAAATCGTTCATCCGCCAAGGCATCCGGCACCACAAATACGTCCGGCTGTAGAATTGCCGTCGAGCACAGCGCGACCTCTCGCGATGTTTCCGCGACATCAAGCCCTACACGCGATTTGAACCACTGGCGGTCTCCATCGATCAGCGAGATTAATGCAATTGGGGTTTTGCAAACGAAAGACGCCAGCAGGGTGAGATCGTCGAACGCTAATTCCGGGTCGGTATCGAGGATGGCATATTTCTCAAGAGCGGCAACGCGGCGCTCTTCGTTCTTGGGCTTAACCAATTCCATTGCTACCTCCACAACTATCGCGAAGTGTTCCCGGTCAATATGGATGGCGGTGGCAAGCTTAACTCTATTGCGGTTGTATATGCGACCGCAAGCCTGCGGCTGCGCGGCCGCGGCCGATAAACTCTCTCCACTTCTCGCCAAACCATTGCAGTTTTTTCAATGAGTCAGACGCCGGCCAGTACGACTTGGTTGTGTATGGGATTTCGATAATCCGTCGGCGCAAGCCTGTTTAATGATAGGCTCTGCACTTTTACATAGGGGGAATCTGATGCGTAGATGTTTTCACCTGATGGTAATTGCTTCGTTTGTTTTCATGGGTGTCACCATTTCTGCCGCGTATGCGCAGGAAAAGGCGGCACCGCCTTCGAAGAAGATTGCCGTGCGCGCCGGGCATTTGATTGATGGACGCAGCGACAGAGTTGTCGACAACGCGCTCCTTTTGATCGAAGGAGACACCATTACCTCAGTGTCCTCGGGCGGACAGCCGCCCACCGGCGTCGAAGTCCTCGACCTGTCTCAATACACAGTGTTGCCTGGATTCATGGACACGCACACCCATGTGATCTTGAACGGCGATATAACGGCAGAAGATTACGACGTGCAGTTATTGAAGCAATCCATTCCGTATCGCGCGATTTTAGGCGCGCGCAACGCACGCATAGCTCTGGAGCACGGATTCACTACTCTTCGGGATCTGGAAACAGAAGGCGCGATGTATGCCGACGTGGATGTGAAGAAGGCCATCAATAAAGGGGAAGTTCCCGGGCCGCGCATGCAGGTTTCTACGCGCGCGATGACCCCGACGGGAATGTATCCGTTAATGGGCTATTCGTGGGAGATCCAGGTACCGAAGGGTGTGCAGTATGTGGATGGTGTCGACGAAGCGCGCAAGGCTGTGCGCGAGCAGATTATGTTTGGCGCGGACTGGATCAAGTATTACAGCGACCATGGCTACTTTTACTCGCCGAATGGCGACGGCGTGCTGCACAGCCACGTGAACTTTACCGACGAAGAAGCCAAGGCCATCGTGGACGAAACTCACCGGCTCGGACATAAGGTTGCCGCGCATGCGATCGGAAGCGATGGCATTGCCGCGGCGCTGCAGGCAGGCGTGGACTCCATCGAGCATGGCGATGGACTTACCGAAGCGGAGATAGACGAAATGGTGCGCCGCGGAATTTATTGGGTGCCGACAATCCTGGTGGGTGCATACGTCGCGCCGGGACGCAGCGGCAATTGGCCGAAAATGGTGGAGACGGAGAAGAAGGCATTTCAACTGGCCACGAAAAAAGGCGTAAAGATCGTGCTGGGCACGGATGCCGGCGGGTTCGATTGGAAGGGATTGAATGAAGCGCTCGAGTTTAACTATTACGTGGACTACGGCATGACGCCGATGCAAGCCATTCGCACCGGTACAAGCGGAGCGGCGGAATTGCTGGGCTGGTCAGACAAAATGGGCTCGATTGAAGCAGGGAAGTGGGCGGATATTGTGGCGGTGTCCGGCGATCCGTTGAAAGACATCACCGAGCTGCAGCGCGTGAAGTTTGTGATGAAGGGCGGAGCGGTTTTCAAGAACGAACTGCACTAGTTCGAAAGGCGCCCGCCTAGGAAGGCGGCCGCTACACAATCTAGGCCAAATCAGAAAAACGCGGCGCCGCCGTCTACGTTTATGGACTGGCCGGTGACCGCGCTGGACTGATCGCAGCACAGGAACAGCGCGGCTTGGGCGATTTCCTGGGCGGTTTGTCCGCGGCCTTGCAGGATCGTATTCAGGAAGCCCTTCAGTTGTTCTTCGGGGCTGACTCCCAATTTTTTTGCCAGCGTGTTTCCGAGGTCTTTGCTCATTTGCGTTTCGGTGACCGGGCCGGGGCAGAGCGCGTTTACGCGAACGCCTTGGCGAGCCGCTTCGGCGGCCATCACCCGCGTCAGGCCAAGCATTCCCGATTTTGCTGCGGCGTACGCCGAGCCCCAGCCGAAAGCGGATTTTGCGGACAAGCTGGAGATATTCAGAATGACGCCGGACTTGCGCCCATACATTTCTGGAGCGACCAGCTTGCTCAGGAGAAACGCGGCGCGCAGATGCACGGCGATCACTTTGTCGAATTCTTCCAACGGATATTCCTCCACCGGCACGACGGGGCCATAGTGGCCGGCATTGTTCACCAAAATGTCCACGCGGCCAAATTTTGCGCGGGCGGCCGCGACTACTTTTTCGGCGTCCTCTGCCTTCGTAAGGTCCGCTGTGACGAACGCTGCTTTTCCACCGTCGGCTTCGATCTCCTTCGAGGTGCCCGCCAGTTCCGACTCCGTTCGGGCGGTGAGAAATACTGATGCGCCCTCTTTGGCAAAAAGTCTCGCCATGGCGCGGCCGATGCCGCGGCCTGACCCGGTAATCAACGCGATTTTGC
>DATHRB010000030.1:0-46291 GCA_035482155.1 Verrucomicrobiia bacterium
CATTCTTCTGCTGGAGATTTCCGCGGCGTCTTCGTATTTGCCCCACCTTTCTTAGCGCGCGATGATATTTGAACTTTGTCCTTCGTCCATGCGTACTGACCCTTAAGTGCCCGGATGTGTCGGAAATTGAGAGATCTACAGTCTCCATAACGGAGGGACCGCAAATCATGGATGCATTTTTCCTCGACCTGAAATATGCGGCCCGCTCTTTACGGCGCGCCAAGGGCTTCACGTTAACCGTACTGCTCACGTTTTCCGTATGTATCGCAGCCAACGCCGCTCTCTTCGCCGTCGTAAACTCCGTCATCTTGCGGCCTTTGCCGGTAGCCGACGCCAATTCCATTTTGTTGATGTCCAACGAATACCCCAAGGCTGGGGTTATTGGCATTAACAACAGCAGTTCCGGTGACTACTTCGACCGGGTACGCGAAATGACGGTCTTTGATAGCCAGGCCGTGTTCCGGCAACGGGATCAGACCGTGGAGCTGAATGGATTGCCGCAACGGATCCATGGAATGGTGGTCACTCCATCGTGGTTCAAACTGCTGCGCACGGCTCCGGCGCTGGGACGTCCCTTTATGGAGGAAGAGGGCGAAATCGGGCACGAGCGAGAGGTGATCCTCAGCCACGGGTTGTGGGAACAGCTCTACGCTGGAGACAAATCAGTCCTCAGTCGTGACCTGCGGATAAGCGGCCAGCCCTTCACAATCGTCGGCGTGATGCCTGCTAACTTTGATTTCATCGACCCGGACGTTCGGCTGTGGGTGCCGGTCGCATTCACGGCGGAAGAAAAGACGGTTCATCACAGCAATAACTGGTATCACATTGGCCGTTTGAAGCCTGGCGCTTCCTTGGAGCAGGCTCAGGCGCAGGTCAATGCTTTGAACAATGAAAACCTCGAGCGTTTCCCAGAGCTTAAAGAAATCCTGATCAATGCCGGATTCAATACCAAAGTGACGCCATTGCAGGACATGCTGACCGGGGGCGTCAAAAGGACGCTTTATCTTCTGTGGGGCGGTGCGTTCCTGGTGCTTTTGATCGGCGGACTAAATATCGCCAACCTCGCGTTGACGCGACTGGCGCTGCGGCGCAAGGAAATGGCGACGCGCATCGCCTTAGGCGCTGGCGGGGCGCAACTGATGCGGCAATTGATTCTGGAGAACCTGGGATTGGCTTTCTTCGGAGGCGTGATCGGCGTAGTTCTCGGCGCGGGTCTGTTGCGAACGCTGAGCCTGATTGGCCTCGAGCACTTCCCACGCGCCCGGGAAGTCCACATGGATGTCAGCGTGGTTCTCATTTCACTGGCGTTATCGTTGGCCGCCGGCCTGTTTGTGGGCCTTTTTCCTCTCGCTAGCGTTTCAAAAATCGGGATCAACGATGCACTTCATGAGAACACCCGCACCGGGACGACCGGGAAAAAAACACGAAGCATGCGCCAGGTTCTCGTCGTGGCGCAAATTGGATTTGCGTTCGCGTTGCTGGTGGGCGCAGCACTCTTTTTCGCCAGTTTCCGACTGCTGTTGCAAGTTGACCCGGGATTCAAGCCCGATGGCGTGGTCACCGCGTCCGTCGGAATGCCGCGCGCCAAATATGCCAATGCTGAAGCCTGGCGCAACTTCATAAACCGCGCGCTCCCGGCCGTTCGCGCCATTCCCGGAGTCTCCTTCGCAGGAGCAACGGAAGCGATTCCTCTAGGCAACGATCACAATGACAGCGTGATTTTGGCCGAGGAGTATCAGATGAAGCCTGGCGAATCCCTGGTTTCCCCCTTGTGCATGTCCGTAACGCCCGGCTACTTCGAAGCCATGGGAATTTCGATCGTTAAGGGCCGGAGTTTCGATGACCGCGACAACGAAAATGCTCCGCGCGTGGTGATCGTAGACCAACGCCTGGCGCAGCATTTCTGGCCGAACCGCGATCCCGTTGGCCGTCGTATGTACGAACCTGGAAACGGTAAAGATCTTATGAAAATTGACGAGCATACTGTTTGGCTGACCGTTGTCGGTGTGGCACGCACGCTCCGCTATGAAAACCTTGACGATTCCGGCGCAACGGTCGGTGCGTACTATTTCCCGAACCCTCAGCATCCGGTCAACGCTTTCACGTTTGCTTTGAAGACTGCGGGTGATCAGGGCGCCGCCGTGCGGGCGCTTCGCGCGGAAATATTCCGCTTGGATCCAGACTTGGCGGTTTTCGACGTCCATTCCATGTCAGAGCGTATCGACCTTTCGTTGTCTTCGCGCCGGACTTCCATGTTGCTGGCCAACGCGTTCGGAGGCGTGGCCTTGTTTCTGGCAACGCTAGGGATTTATGGCGTGCTGGCGTATTTGGTCGCCCAGCGCACTCGCGAAATTGGGATTCGTGTAGCGCTGGGCAGCACGCGTGGCGGCATTCTGGGGCTGGTACTGCGGGAGGGACTCGAACTGGTTGTGATCGGCTTAGTTCTCGGAATTGTCGGCGCGGCATCCTTGCAAAAAGTTGTCGCCACGGAAATTTATGGAGTGCGGCCGCTCGATCCACTTGTATTGGCAAGCGTCATGGTGTTGCTGGCGATTGTGACTCTTGCTGCGTGCATTATCCCTGCGCGGCGCGCCATGGGCGTCGAACCCACCGTCGCGTTGAGATATGAATAACCCTTACCGAACGTCGTAAGATAAAATAATAACCGCGCCTACTTCAAAGCGCGCTGCAAACGTTTCTTCGTTTTTAAGAGTTGACGTTTTAGGGTGTCAATCTGTGCGGCGATGTCGGCCAGTTCCTCCTTCGCCGCCAGGCCGGCCTTTGCAATTTGGTGCGCGGTGCGGTCTGCTTTTCCCATAGCCGTCCCGATTTTCACCGCGGCTTGAGTTAGCTTGCTTTTTCTGGCCATATCTAACCTCCTGCTAAATAAGGTCATCCTATAGACGCCGTCGGGACCCGTCAATCGTTCGACTGAACTAAACCATCGCCGAGGAGAAAATATTCCACGGAGTAAGTGCACCTTAAGCTCCGATGATGATTGTCTACTCCGTCGTAACGGAAGTTCGACGTTGATATTACTTTGCGAACTCCACCATAAAGGTTTTTCGGCAATTGCGGGCACCGCAGCGGCAGGGTATACGTCGCAGTTTTATGGAATAGTTGTAATCGATTGTCAGCTCTTCGCCAAGCCGGATCTTCCGGCGGCTACAGTAAAACAGGTGGCCTGCGGTTCTTTTTGCCTTCAAGTTGGGCTCGCAGCTATGGTTAATATACTCCGCGCCACTTCCCCCGATTCTTCCGTCAACTGTATAGCCGCGTTTCAAATTAGCTATATAAATCGATTTCTCAAATGGAACTCGAGACGCCTTTGCCCAGCTCATCCGTTTGCCAGTGTACTCAATCACCATCCGGCCGGCTGGAATATCCTCCAAGGCATACACACCAAAGCGGTGAATTCCGGAAAAGGCTGTGCGCAAACGGTAGCGTGCATATTTTGAATTGACGCGGGGTAACGCCCTGCGGTTCTTGTTCATGCCTTGCGACTCACAGTCGAATCACGCTGATGCGCCAGCTAGCTCACGATATAGCGGAGGATCTTGCGGCATTTTCTGGCGCCGCACGCGCATGGAACCGCCTGGGCCTCGGTTGGATGGCTGAAGCACGCGGTGAGTTCTTGGTCCGCGGGAATTCGGCGGACACTATAGAAGAACAACCGCCCGCGCCTGCGCCGCCACGTCAGATTAGGATTACATCCGTGATTGATATATTCCGCCCCGCTTCCGCCGACGCTTCCATTAATCACCGGACCCTTGCCATGGTGAATCACATAGTCGTCGTGGGGGGGCTTAAGTAGGAAAGCCTGATTCGGGCTGAGCCGCCTCCCGGTGTACTCAATAACCTGGCGCCCGCTGGGGATGTCCTCGCAGGCAAATACGCCATATCCGTGGATTGGGGACCTACCGATCCGCAGGCCATAAGGCGCTGAAGTATGCCTTATGGGCCCGCAGGACGGTCGGCTCTTCACGTTTTGCTACTTACCTCTCTCTAATAACAAGCGGCTTGGTAGCTTCCAGCTTCTTGCCCTTCTTGAGCGACTTCGTATTCTTGGACTTTTTCGCGTTTTTGGCTGCCATTTTGGTTCCTCTTTTCAATTCGCGTTATTTTGACTACAACCAGAGACCATACCTTAACGATTTGGAGGCCACCGATGCCTAGCACTACAACTTGATTTTCGAATAATTAAGGCTGACGAGGGGCTTGGTAGCTTCGAGTTTCTTGGCCATTTTGAGCGATTTCGTATTCTTGGACTTTTTCGCCTTTTTGGTTGCCATTTGGTTCCTCTTTCCAGTTCACTCTGTTTTGACTACAACCAGCGTACTTAACGATTTGGAGACCACCGAGGCCTAGTACGACAACTTGATTTTCGAATAATTAAGGCTGACGAGGGGCTTGGTAGCTTCGAGTTTCTTGGCCTTCTTGAGCGACTTCGTCTTTTTGGTCTTTTTGTTGGCCATTTTCCGACTCCTTATCTTTCGTTGCTACCGGAAGTTACTAACTATCCGTGCCGCCCAGTTTCGCGAACGACGAGTTAACCATCAACGGCTTGGTTGCTTCCAACTTCTTGGCCTTGTGTAGCACCTTGCTCTTGTTGGTCTTTTTCGGTGTCATTTTCTTGGTTGCCATTTTTATTCCTCTTTTAGTCTAATTTTCCACTGGTTACCGGAACCGGTACCTTTATCACTGCTCACTGTTATGCATTTCACGCGCCAAGGTCGCAGGACTTCGGCGTTTGGTCAAGTGATTCTTTTTGCAGCAGATGGATCAGCAAGTTCCGCTTAGTCCGGCGCACTGGCTGGGCGAAGCGTTGAGCCAGTCAACTGGCGATGAATAATTCAGCACAGCGGAACGGTAAACCCGAAGTGAGCGTCTTACGGCGATCTCCAGAGAAAAGCCACGGTGCCAAGCAATTAATGCTGTCGCCCGTTTGTTGAGTTTTTCACCCAAGGTTGAACCATTCAGCGTGAATGTTCCTGGCGTTCGCCATACACAGACATTTTTTTCCACCCATCCACTTTGAAAGACGCCACTTGGCGTTTCAAAGTTGGCACGTTTGATGTTGGCCAGTAATCTGCACCATAAAGGCCAGTGTTCATCAACAGCGATCCCTGGGCGCGGGGGACCTTAGAGTTTGGCGTGCGAGTTAGCATGAGTATGACGCCCGAGAGACCTAGCGATGAGCGCAATCTGAACGGCGGATGCTTTACCCGACCGCAGTCACACATACAGGAGATAAGCCGATGGCAACGAAACGAAGCACCACTAAGCAGAACAAGCGGACCAAGACGCTACGCAAGGCCAAGAAGCTCGAACCGACCAAGGCACTGGTCGTTAACGTCAAAAGGTACGAGTAAGGGCTAACAGCAACTCAACCGGGGCCAAGATTCAAGGACCACACAAATCGAACTGAGATAGGAGATAAGCCAATGGCAACGAAACCGAGTACCTCTAAGAAGAGCAAGCAGACCAAGACCCTCCACAAGGCCAAGAAGCTCGAACCGACCAAGACACTTAGGCGCTAAAGCAACTCGACAGGGATGAAAGATTTAAAGGCTAAATGCCCAGCCCTTTCCGCCGCGGCGATCATCCATTTACTCCCTAATTCCTCGACGGAAGGTTACGGATGCCTTCCAGCAGCTTGCGATTTAGCGAACTGCTGGGAGGCATCGCCCCTTTTAGCTACTTGCAATTCTTCGGTCATTCCCCAATCCTACCAAGCGATTCGTAGTGACTCGCTGGTATCCCTGAGAGTTAACGATGAAAGTTGGGGCTATATCGAATTCACGACTATTAGAGTCGCGAAAGGGCCGTGGCCTCATCAGGAACCAGGTCTAGTACCGTGTCTAGCCGCACCATCTTCAACACCATGCGCACGCGATGATTGGCGCTAAAGAACGTCGACTTACCGCCTGCGCGACTGACGCTGACGAAGGAGCGCATCAAAACTCCGATACCGGAGCTGTCCAGATCAGTCAGGTTGGCTAGATTAAAGGCTACTCGATTAGAGCCGCCGTCGATCAGCTGCTGGAGCGGTTCGCGGATAGTGTCTTCAGACTCGCCCAGGCGCAGTGACCCGTCCAGGTCCAGAATGGTAACTCGTCCAGCCCTGCGAATGCCTACCTTCACGCGGGCCTCCTAAACAGAAGCAAACGCTACCGGAAAACCAAGCTCCAAACAAGCGAGAACGGATATTTTGCGAAGTAGCCCTCTTTCACGCCACGCCACCACCTTTTTGCGCGGGAACCGGTTTCCATGCCGTCCCGTGTGTGATATCTTCCCGGCCAAGAAGCGTAGCGGCCGCCCGTTCAAAAACGCAATGGACACTCATTCAGCGCCATTCGAAATCGCCAGCATTTCGCTGGCTTGCCGTGACCGGCAAACCCTGTTGAAAACCTTCGCGGTTCGCCTCGGTACCATGCTGGGAGCGAGAGCAGTTTTGCTGTGGTTGGCTCTTCCAGATTCCGCAGAGTTGCTCTGCGAGGCTAGTTGGTTTGAGGCCGGTGAAAAGTTCGCGCCAGTGCAAGAGCCCGTAACCGAAGGAATACTGTCCGAGGTTCTCGAATCGGGAGTCACTCGCCGGGTCGGTAAGCAGGAACTCGACGCCGTCGAATTCGCCCACCTGGAAGAGACGGGACGACTTCGTGTCAAATCGGCGCTGTACGGAATTATTTCAGGGGACGTCAGCCCCGTGGGTATTGTTGAATTACTCAACAAGCGAGGCCGGGACTTCTCGCCGGAAGAAGCAACTGTGGTCGAAGGTGCCGCCCGTTTACTAGGTCAAGCCATCGCAAGTTTGCGTTCTCTGGATTCGGAACGCAGTTCCACGCTATCCACCATCGAACGACTCACCGCGCTGTACGATCTGGGCCGCACTTTCACTTCGACCCTGGAAATCGGAGAACTGCTACCCATCGTTGCTGCCAAAGTGCGCGACAATATCGGCGCTGAAGTCTGCAATCTTTGGCTGGTCGACGCACGCGCCAATGAAGTTTACCTGGCCCAACAAGCCGGAGAGGACCTCTCGGTAAATGAGCACACCCGCCATCCGCTAACCGAAGGTCTTCTGGGTGACATGGCGCATCAAGCCAATCCCCGCCTGATTACCGAACCCCTCGAAGAACCGGACCTCAGCAAGCGCCAGGAAATAAATGCGGACTTCAAAATAATCTCTTGGATGGGTGCGCCGTTGAGAAAAGGCGAGGAGGTGCTCGGGGTCCTGGAGTTAATCAACAAACCAGATGGAACTCCATTTGACGAAGATGATCTCTTCTTCCTGTCCACTGTCGCGGAGCAGGCTGCGGTAGCGATTCATAACGCCAGGCTTCTGGAATCCGAGCGGCGCATGGACGCGCTAGGCGCCCTGCTGAAAATTTCTCAACAAATTACCTCCACGCTCGATCTCGACCACGTATTGATGACCGTCGTGAATCAAGCCGCGACCGTCCTGCCGTTCGACCGTTGCGTGGTGGGCTTTTTCGACCGTGGCCGCTTCGTTCTCGGCGCGGTATCCGGTGAAGAGGAACTCCCCAAAACGCGAGAAATGGATGCGCTACGAGAGCAAATGGAGTGGGTTGCCAACCAGCCGGATTCGGTCTCTGCCAATCTCAATGATGGAGAACGGCATCTCCAACCAGAACCAGCCCACGGCAAACTCGTTTCCTTCCTGGAAGCCCACGGTTACCAAGGTTTTCGCGGTCTGGCGTTGCATGATGAACAGGGAAAACTGGGAGCCATCGGACTACTGAATAGCGAACCCAATTTCCTAAACGAAAGCCACACCGAATTGTTGACCATTCTGGCCAATCAGACCACCGTGGCTATTCGCAATGCCCAGCTTTATCAACAGGTGCCGTTGGCCAACCTCTTACGGCCGCTATCGCAGCGAAAAAAGAAGCTGCTCTCCGCTGTCCCTCAAGGGCGCTGGGTGAAGTATGCAGAGCGGTTGGGCGTCACCGCGCTGATTCTTACCTTGGTACCTTGGCCCCTCCGCGTGGAAACAAATGCGACTGTAGTTCCGGCGGAGCGCCGAATCGTCAGTTCCCTGGACGGCGGAGTTGTAAAGCGCGTCTATATCCGCGAAGGCGATTTCGTGGAGGCTGGGCAGACCTTGTCTTTGCTGGAGAACGGAGAGCACCGCGTCAAGCTAGTAGAGGCCGAAGCAGCCATGGGGGCCGCCGGCCACGACTTGGCGCAAGCGGAATTTCGCAATGACCCTTTCGCGGCCGGGCAAGCGAAGATTCGCGCGGACATGCATGCCGCTGAAGTGCAGTTTGAGCAGCAGCGCGTAGCCGGTTCTGAGTTACGGGCGCCCATTGCCGGAATGGTGGTTACTCCAAAGGTGGAAGAACGCACCGGCACGATGCTCAAACCCGGCGAAGGTTTCTGCGAAATCGTGGCTCAAGATCAATTGGCGGCGGACATGAGTGTGCCAGAGACGGACTTGGCGCTGCTTAAGCCGGGAGATCGAGTAGCCCTGAAGTTTAATGCGCGGCCGATGACCACTTTTCGTGGAATGGTGGACCGCATAGGTGCACAAACGCGGACGGAAGAGGGTGCCCAATACTTTGTAGTCCGCGCGGTTTTTCAGAACCAGGGCGGGTCGGCTCGCGACGGCATGGTCGGCAAAGCTAAGATCAGCGGCGACGGGGGATGGTTTCACAGCGGATGGTATCCCGTGGGCTATGTTTTGCTGCGTTCGCCAGTACATTGGCTATGGCGCAATTCATGGGGCTGGCTACCGTGATCAGGAAGGCAACGGCGTTGAACTTGAGGCGATGGTCACTTATGGCGGGCATTGCGGCCAGTGCCGTTGCGTGTGGGAATAACCGCCCAGACGCCGTATTGGCTCACGATCCGCCAGAGGCAACCAAGCACGTTGCGGTAGCAGCCACGCCGCCATCAGAGCCCACCACGGTTGCTGCTGGAACCAGCATCTTGAGTGTCCTTTCCGTCGAACATCAGGTAGATGTCTCCAGCGAGCGAGACGGCGTAATCATTGAGATTGCCGGCGAGGAAGGCAACACCATAAAGGCTGGTGAAACGCTAGCCCAGCTTGACGATCGCAGCCTGCAAATGGAATTGATCAAGGCCCGCGATGATCTGGAAGTCTCAAAAAATAATGTCAAATTCAAAGAGGCGGAACTCAAAGCCAAAAATGCTGCCTATCGCCGCCAGCAACAGCTGCGAGAAGTGGGGCTTTCGAGTCAGGCGGATCTGGAAGTTGCCGAATTTCAGGCCAAAGGAGCCGAGTATGACTTGCATGGGTGGGAGGCGCTGATCGAGGGCGGCCAGGCAGAGATTCAGCGAATACAGATTCAGATCGAGCAGATGCGCCTGCACGCACCATTCTCCGGAGTAATCGTTCGCCGTTACGTCAGGGAAGGCCAGGCGGTGGCCAAAGGCGACAAGTGTTTCCGCGTAAGTCAGCTCGGGCCTTTACAGGTCCAGTTTCAAATTCCCGGCTCCTCCGGCGGACGCCCGCAGATCGGCCAGGCCGTCCGGCTTGAACTTGTAGGATTCTCCAAGCAGCCACTGACTGCCCGCGTCTGGAAAATAAGTCCGACCGTGGAGCCTGGCAGCGATAGCTACAACGTCTTGGCACAATTGAACAGCCCACCATCTCCTGACGTGCGTCCCGGAATGGCCGTGCGAATAGATTGGCCAGCGACCCCGAAGCCTAGGTAGTACCGCCGATGCGCTACGGTCCCACCAGCCTCCAGGTTTCCAGTATTCTCTCCAAAGGTCTTCGCCGTCCAAAGTTGCGCTCCGACTTGCGCATCGCGGAACAGATTGTTGGCGGCGAGACCAGCTTCGTCATCAAGGTCGCGGAGACCAATTCCTACCATCGCTATGGAACCTCCGAATATGAGCTCTTAACGTTGTGCGACGGCACCAGAACCCCTAAAGAAATCGCCGCCGAGTTTAATTTGCGGCACCCCGAAGAAGTACTTCAGGAAGTGGAAACCCTGGAATTTCTCGACGGAATTGATCCGCCTATGTGGGAAAGATCTCTGGGAGAGAAAAATCTGGCGGTTCTCGCGCGCATCCGTGATGAAAGAAAAAGTCGCGTCGATCAATCCAACATTCTGTATATGAGCTTCAAAGCCTGGGATCCAGACAAAGTACTAACAAAACTGGATCCCTACCTGAGCTGGATGTTTACTCCCGGTTTCGTAATTTTCTCCATCCTTCTGTTTATAAGCACTCTGTATCTGGTCGCCGGCGATTGGAATCATGTTCAGACCGACACTCAAGCCTTTTATTCCTTTAAAGGTAAAACTGCTTACGACATCTGGGTCTTCTGGTTCTTGCTGATGGCCATCGGCGCTATTCATGAATTTGGCCATGGGCTGACCTGCAAACATTTTGGCGGCGAAGTACATCAGATGGGTTTTCTGCTGATCTATTTCACTCCCGCCTTCTATACCGACACCACCGACATTTTGCTTTTTGATCGCACCAGCCGCCGCCAATGGGTGATTTTCGCCGGCATGTGGATCGAATTAGTGGTCTGCGGGCTGTCCACGCTGCTCTGGCATTTCAGCGTGCCGGGAACTTTTGTGAATGACTTGGCCTACAAGGCCATGCTGCTTAGCGGAATCGAAGGCACTTTATTTAATCTGGACCCGCTGATCAAAGCCGATGGTTACTACGCCCTTTCGCAATATCTCGGAGTGGACAACCTTCGCGAAGATTCCTTCGCCTATGTGCGCGCCTGGGCGCGACGGAACTTACTCTTCGAGGATATCGAGTTGCCAACGGCCAGCCGTCGACACCGCCGCATCTATTTAATCTACGGCATCATTGCGCTCATTTACAGCGTCGGCATGCTGGCGCTATCGATTTTTTTCTTGAGGAACGTCCTCGTTGACAAGTTGGGCAGTTGGGGTTACCCAGCCACATTCATCGTGGCTGTTCTTATTCTTCGGCGCACGCTGCGCAAAGGATTTGCAAATATGCGCGCTTGGTTTGGTAGCAAGAAGGAGGCGTACATGGCTTGGAAGAGTACCCGGACTCAGCAGGCCGGCGCCATCGCCGTGCTATTGCTGCTTTTCATTCCTCCCATCCCATCCAGGTTTTCCTCCGATTTAGTTCTGGAGCCGCAGCAAACAATCAAAGTCCGGCCGGCAGTTTCCGGCATGGTTCGCCAAGTCGCGGTCCACCCTGGGGACATGGTCTCTGACGGTCAAGTTCTGGCCGAACTCGGCAATCCGGAACTGCAGACGCAAGAGCGCATCCTCACCCAACAACTAACGTTAGCGGAGAGCAGTTTTCGAGATGCCCAGAGCCGCGCTGATCGCGGGATAGCGGGCGACGCCGGACGAGAGCGCCAACGGTTGAGAAGGGAATTGGAGATTGCACAGGAGAAAGTTGACGGCTTGCAGATTCGAGCGCCACTCGCCGGTATATTGAAAACCCCGGATATTCAACAGAGGGTAGGAGAATTTCTGAG
Source organism: Verrucomicrobiia bacterium (assembly GCA_035482155.1). GTDB lineage: Bacteria > Acidobacteriota > Terriglobia > Acidiferrales > UBA7541 > Acidiferrum. The sequence continues at coordinate 11,471 of DATHRB010000030.1, forward strand.
CGCTGGAGACCAGTTTTGCGAGATTGTGAATCGCAGCGCGATGAAAGCCAGGATACTCGTTCGAGACTCAGACCTTGAACAAGTTCACTTGGGCGCGCCAGTCACTTTTAAGGTGCAGCCGTTTCCCTTTCGCACTTATTCCGGCCGGGTTGAACAAATATTGCCAGCTGCTTCTGCCGATCGCCCCATCACCGAAACACAGAGAATGGTGCGCTTAGGGCAGGATCTGACCAATCATTTTGTGGTGCTGCTGGTGTTCCCCAACTCCGACGGATCGCTGCTCGAGGGCATGACCGGCACTGCTAAAATCTCTGGCCAAAGCACCCCGGTAGGCTTCCGCGTCGGCAGGGCTTTGTGGCGCTGGATGCACTCCCAGATTTGGTAGCGTTCTAGAGGAAATTAAAATCCTCGAAGTAGCAATCAGGCGGGCAGCCGCGGTACAAGCACGTCCACCCGGCGGAGGGTGGTCTTTTTTTCCAGCTTCTTGGCCGGACTCAGTTTCTTAGCTCTTTTCAAAACCTTGGGTTTCTTGGCCATGTTCGTGTCGGCGTGCAATTCGCGTAGGGTATCGGTGTCAGAACATTTGTGTCGCGGCACGCTTCGCAACATAGATCTTACAACACGCTGAAATCGAAGTGCTTTCCATCACGTAAGGGCGCCACCGTAAGCATAACGACCCCATAGAAAAGCCTTTTGAGGACTAATAAAACCCGCTAACTCGCGCCGGCTGCCCGCGACTGCATAAGGTGATATTTTCGGCAGAGGTAGCTCATGCGGTTGCGATCCACTCCCAGCAAACGAGCCGCCTTGGTTTTCACAAACTTGGCACGTTGCAGCGCTTCTTCCACGCAGCGCCGTTCGAATCCCTCAATTTCCTTGTCCAAGCTGATGCCTCCACTCGACCAGCGCAGCTGATTCCTCGAATCGCCCTGCGCCGAAGTAAGCATTTCCGTGGGCAGGTCCTGGAGACGAATGGTCTGCTCATCGGTCATCAGCACCAATCGCTGCATGGCATTTTCGAGCTCCCGCACGTTTCCCGGCCAGCGGTAATTTTTCAGCGCTTGCATGGCATCATCGGCGACGCGCTTTACTGGAACCCGATTAGCAGTGCAATACACGTTGACAAAATACTCCGCCAGCATCGGAATATCCTCTACGCGCTCGCGCAATGCCGGTACGAAAATCGGGACCACGTGAATGCGGTAGTACAGATCTTCCCGGAAGTGCCCTGATCGCACCATCTCTTCCAGATTGCCGTTGGTCGCGCTTACCAACCGAAAATCGACTTTGATGGGCTTCTTCCCGCCCAGCCGAATCAGCGCCCGCTCTTCCAGCACGCGCAGCAACTTGCTCTGCAACGCGGGACTCAGCGTAGCAATTTCATCCAGAAACAGTGTGCCACCCTGAGCCAGCTCGAATCGGCCTTCCTTCGTTCCCAGTGCGCCGGTGAAGGCTCCTTTTTCATAGCCAAATAACTCTGCCTCCATCAACGCTTCAGGTAGCGCCGCGCAGTTGACGCTTACCAGCGCGCGGTTACGCCGGGGCCCGGTCTGGTGGATGGCCCGGGCGACTAGCTCCTTTCCCACCCCGCTTTCACCGCGGATGATCACATTGGTATTCGCGCGCGCCATGCGCTTGATGGCCTCGAACACGTGACGCATCGAGTCCGCCGCACCCACCAGGTCTCCCAGAGATTTTTTGCGGCTGACTTCCTCACGCAGGATGCGGTTTTCCCTCTGAATATGCAGCTTTTCGACCGCGCGATTCAGCAGGTGCCGTAACACATCGGCGTCCACCGGCTTCAGAAAATAGTCGTAAGAGCCGGCATCGATAACCTTCAATGCGGTGGCTTTCGTGTCATCGGAACTTAGGACAATCACCAGCGTATCGATTTCGCTGCCTTCCAGGCGATGCAACAATTCCGTGCAGGCTTTAATGTGCCCCGCTCCGATGGGCAGACCGAGAAGCAGAACGTCCAGTTCGTCCTCTTGCAGGAATTTGTAGGCAGTCTTGTAATTGTCCCCTTCGAGAATCTCAAATTCCGCGCGGAAGCTGGACGCGAGCTTGGACCGCAGACTGGCATCGTCATCGACGATGGCAATTTTCGGCTGTTTGTCCGCTTGTGCGATGGCCCCTCCAGAGAGGGAAGCAGCAGGCGTGATCGCGGACGTGATTCTAGATTCCGCCGCCGACGCTGTCAACGAAGCACCTTGTCACGGCGGATATTCCCCGAAGGTAGTCTTTTGGAGTACCGAAGATCAGGCGTACCGGCTGGTGGCCCGGCGTTCGTAGGCCAGGGCCTCAAGAACTTTTTCGCTCGATAGGTTGTTCTCGGGGGGAAGCGTCAACTGTGGTTTTAAGCGCCGCAATATGTCGTCAGCCATGCGGAAACGCACCGTAGGTTCCAAATCGAAACGCCGGTTAAGAAACGAATCTATTAGCGCGAAGTCGCCTGCAGATAACAGCGCCGAACCGAGCGGAGCATGATTCGAGAAACTGGCATCCGCCTGAGCTCCCCATCCAGGCCTGATTTCCGCCAACGACGATTCGCGGACCACCAGGGAACCCACCAGCAAATCCCCGAGCCGTTTATTTTCCCTGGTGAGAATAGCGCTCACGATACCTACCGCGTACAGCGTAGGCATCCAGTCCACGATGCGCATTAAATTTCTTCCGATGGATTCCGCGGGCGTGAGTGGACGGCCGGAATCCTTGATCACCCGTATTTTCGTCCAGCGCTTTCCCGGCGTTTGGCCATTCCACAAAACCTCAAATAGCGCGAAGTAACCAAAATAGAGAAGAAAGTAAAACAGAATCATCAACGCCGCGCCCCACATCGAGGAAGTCGGCCAATATTTAGACAAGCCCGCGATGCCGAATCCGCCCGCGATTAAAACCATCAAACCCACGCCCGTTTGCACCAGAGTGTCGAGCGCCAGAGCAATAAAGCGGCTGCCGATTCCAGCAACATGAAAATCGAGCGCCGTTTGCTCCGGAGTTTCGATGGTAAGCTGGTCGACAAACGAGACGGAAGCGTTGCGGTCGCCAAGTAAGCCGGAAGACATGATCACCATCCGTTGGGTAGAGAAGAGAAAACCGTACTGGGCTCGACTCGAGCAACTGGTGCAGCAATCGAGCCGCGGCATTGCCGCGCTTAGCCATAATGATTTAAAAGAACTAGGGCTATTGTACCGTCAAACCGCGTCCGACCTCGCGGCGGTGCGCGAGGATGTTAGCAACCGCCAACTAAAGATTTATCTGAACCAGCTTCTGGGGCGCAGCCATAACCTCATCTACATGGGTCACAAGCCCAAGGTCGCCGCGCTGGTGCAGTTCTATCGCGATACCTATCCGCGAATATTCCGTGAGACGCTGCCGCAAACCATTACGGCCACGACCATCTGTCTAGTAACCGCGTTGGTAGCCTGGTTCTTGACGGTGCGGAATCCTGATTTCGCTTATCGCCTGTTAGGCCCGCACATGATCGACGCGATCGAACAACAACACATGTGGACCGATTCCATCGTCACCGTTAAGCCCTTGGCATCGTCGGGAATCATGACTAATAATTTGTCCGTGGCGTTCAGCATGTTCGCCCTTGGAATTACGGGTGGCTTGGGAACCATCTGGATGCTGGTGGTCAATGGATTGTTGCTGGGCGTCGTGGGAGCCGCGACAGCACACGCTGGAATGGCCTTGCAATTATGGAGCTTTGTCGCACCGCATGGGTCGCTGGAACTGCCGGCAATTTTTATAGCCGGCGGTGCGGGATTGGAAATTGCGCGGGGACTTCTTTTTCCTGGGCTATTGTCGCGGCGCGATTCACTGGAGCTGGCCGGCGGGCGCGCAACGCGGCTGCTGCTCGGAACCATTCCCATGCTGGTGATCGCCGGGGTAATCGAGGGATTTTTTTCGCCCAGCCACGTGCCCATGGCTATGAAGTTTGCTCTGGGAGCAGTGCTCTTCGCAGCTTTAATCACCTATCTTTTTTTCACCAGCGCCATTCCCACCAAAATACCTAAAGCAAATTCCGCTCTTTAATGTCCAAATATTGATTCACCATTGCCGACGCTAGTAGCCCCGGAACTAATTCAAAAGCAAAGACACCGTGCCGGCGTAATCCCCGCAACAACAAATCTCGACGGTGCGAAATTTCGAGCGCCGCGGCGTGCCGGTACATGTCCTCCGTCGTCTGCGGAATCGTTTGCGCCAATAGCGCCAGATCGGGTTGACTGATCGCGCTGAAAACCACCAAGTGCCGCTTGGTGATCTGCGTGGCATATTCGATGACTTCGGGCAGCGTGGGTGTCTCGGCAAAATCGGTAATCCACACCACTAGGCTGCGCCGTTGTTGCCCCTGCAAAAGCGTGCGCGCCGCGCCCGAATGATCGGCCTCCGAAGCTTCTCCGCGAACTTGCGCGAGACTTTCGACGATGCTGCGCAGATGGGCAGCGCCGCGGCCAACTGGAATATGCTGCTGCACGCTACGCCCGTAGGCCAGCAACCCAACCTTGTCGCCACATTGCGACGCCACTTGCGCCAATGACAATGCCGCGTTCACTGCGTAGTCCAACTTTGAAAGCCGCAGCTCGCTGTTTTCTCCGCGCACTTCCGCACGGAGCAACCGGCCAGCGTCCAGAACGATCCACACTGTCTGGCTACGCTCGATTTCAAAGACCCGGGTCGTGAGGCTGTGGCGGCGTGCGGTAGCCGTCCAGCAAATATCGCGCAAGTCGTCGCCTTGCCGGTAGTCACGCAGACTTTGAAACTCCCGTCCCTGGCCCTTTTGTCGGCGGCGCCGCTTTTCCATTTCCACTTGCTTGCTACGAATTAAATACAAAGCATGTTTCTGCGCCTGCGCAATATCAGGAAGCACCCGGACGGTTTGCGAAATTTCAGCAACGGCCCACTGCTCGGCAAATCCAAATCGCGTTTGATACCGCACGAACAGCCGGCCCATACGCGCGTCGCCACGTTCGTGGGGCAAAATCCGATAGTTCACGCGCGCGGGAATTCTGGGAACAACGATCGATTCCAAAGTCGGTGGGGAACCGCGGAGGGAAGCCGGAGTTTCGTCCACCAGCCCGCACCGAATGGTGGTACGACCAAAATTCTCTACATTTATAATCACATCGGAGGAGGTCGCCAACGATGGCGCATGTTCCCACATTCGCGAAATCTGGATATCGCCGGGCCTCGGAAGGCGCAACAAATCAAACACAAAAGCCGCGAGCACCACAAAATCCCACACAAACAGGCCCGCGATCATGCGCGGCGCCCACCAGGCTGGCACGATCCAAAGCAATCCCAACAACATCATCACCAGAAATCGCGGCCCGAATCCAAACGGCAATTTGCCGAATTTTTTCAGATGCGCGGTTGTCTCCGGCGGAGCGAGAGAGCGGGGTTCGTTCATGACACGCAACTCATGTCAGTACTCACTTGGGTACTTCGACTGCCCCGATAACCTGGCGAATGACTTGATCAGCGGTTAATCCTTCAAGATCAGCTTCAGGTTTGAGCAAAATCCGATGGCGTAGAACCGGCAGAGCTGCATTTTTCACATCGTCCGGCAACAAATAATCGCGGCCGTCCATGCCTGCCAGTGCGCGAGCCACAAAGAAAAGAGCGATTACCGCGCGGGGACTCGCTCCCAAAGAAATAGCCGGCCAGTCGCGCGTGCGCCGCGCCAGCGCCACAACATAACCGCGAAGCGCAGGCTCAACACGCACACTCCCAATTTCCTGCCGCGCCGCTGGAAGCAGAGCCGGATCGAGCGCCACAAGGCTAATTTCATTCACGCGTCGGGAGTCGAAGCCCGTTTCGTATCTAGAAAGAATCTCAGTTTCGTCTTCCGCCGAAGGATACCCGACATGAATCTTCAACAGGAATCGATCCAACTGAGCCTCTGGAAGCGGATAGGTGCCTTCAAACTCGATGGGATTCTGCGTCGCAAAGACCGTGAAGTCATCTGGAAGCGGATAACGCACGCCATCAATGGTTACCTGACGCTCCTCCATGGCCTCCAATAGAGCAGCCTGTGTGCGAGGCGAAGTCCGATTGATTTCATCGACCAGCAGCAAATCCGTGAAAACCGGCCCCCGGTGCATAGAAAAGGTATTCTTGCTCAAGTCAAAAACATTGGTGCCGGTAACATCCGACGGCATCAAATCGGCGGTGCACTGCACGCGTTGAAATCCGAGACCGCAAATGCGCGCCAAGGATTTGACCGCGAGCGTTTTGGCTAATCCTGGAACTCCTTCCATGACCGCGTGCCCGCCGCAGATAAGTACCAGCACTAGTTGATCGACCACTTCGCGCTGGCCGATTATTATTTTGGATAATTCATCCCGGACATGCTTGGAAAGCGCGGAAAGATGTTCCACAGTTAGGTTTTCTCCTGAGAAAGTCGTGGGTGCACTTCAAGCTTCTGTGCGTGGCGCTCCAAATTCTGCACCAGATCAAGGGCCTCTCGAGACTTCAACTTGGCAACGCGACTGGCAACTTCAGCGCGCCCCAGAACATTTTCGGCGCTGAAATCCTTCCATCCGAGTCGTTGTTCTGCGGCCTGCGCAAGCTGCACATCGGGCGTATCGCTCGGCAATCCTAATTGTCGCGTCAACAAATAGCGCAGCCTCGACTGCGAAACCGCAACTGCGGACGATCCCGCTCCGGCACGCTCGTACAAGCCGCCGAGGGTATCCACAAATTCCAGCGGCGACAACCGCGAGACCGTTGCTTGACGATAGACCGGCCCCCTGCGGCGCCCGAAAGTAAAAATCACCGCGGCCGCGAGCAATCCAACTTGAACGAGCCCCCACGTGAGTGGCGTGTTACGCGTGTAACTCCACAGCGAGCTGCGCTGGCCATGAAAATATTCATCCCAGTAAATTTGGTGAGAATTTTCCGGCGCCCAATTCAAGACGGAATTCAGAAAAAACACAAGGTTATCGTCCTTGGTAATTCCTGAGTTGATCAGCGGTGTCGGCCCGCACCACCAGAGTATGGCTCCATCCTCAATTTGCCATGACACTACCGCGCGCGAATCCGCATCCCCGTACAACGCCAATTGTTCCTCGTTGGGTTCACGCCAGTACGCCTGCGGTTGCATGGTAATGCGCAGCGCGCCGCGGCTGATCGCGCTGGGAAAATTCGGAGCGTAGGAGACCCACTCGGGATCCGGCGCTTTCCAGGAAACCGCGGCGTCCGGGAAGAAGGCGGTAATATTTTGGCCGGTGAAAAGTACATGCCCTCCGCTCTCTACAAAATTTGCCAGCGCCTCGCGTTCTTTTGCGGAAGGCGTCTGCGTCGGACCCGCAAGGATCAGCAGCGTATTGCTGCCATCCTTTGGGAGTTCAGTCGGCGCCTCTTCCCAGCGGCGCACCGGATAATGCAGCTGCGAAAGAAGCATGTAAGCGGCCTTCGCTCCGGCTGATTGTGTTGAGTATGTGGAAGGAACGGGTGAGGACATGCTTCCTTCAGGAGGCGATAAAGCTACGGAAGCGATCAGCATCACGATAAGCAAGCCTCCGCCAATCATCAGCAGCTTGCGATCCGGGCCTGCTATTCCAAGGAACATCCCAATGCCTCCAATTGGCGCAGACTGTCATCGAAGTCTTCCAGGCGAGCCATGCGATTGGCGTACCAGATTCGCTCCAGCCGCGAAGTCAGCGCGGTGAGCGGCTTTTTATAATCCTGCGCTACAGGATCGTCCACTTCAGTTCCCCGAAGCCGGGTGTCTATCAAGCGCAAATATTCGCGTGGCGTCTTGGTGCGGTCTCGCGGCAACGTTCCGGTTTCTTCCAGTCGAGTAATTCCAGCCCAGTACGCGGAATGAACAGCTTCGCGGAAATCTCCCCGAGCAGCCGCTTCCCGGGCGGCGTGAATCCATTCCTGCCACGTGCGGGTGGTAACCGTCGTGGAACCAGGCTGGAAGAAATTCATCGAGTCCCGCGCGCTGATGTAGCGGAAGATCCAAAGCGCGACAAACCCCACTCCCGCGATCAGAACCGCCCAGAACAATACCTTCGCCCCAATCGGATGGCGCGACAGCCCAGAGAAGAGTTTTATCAGCGTCCTCTGCAGCCACGCGCTAGCTCGCTCGCGAAGTAGCTCAAGGTACGTCGGCGGGCGCACTCCTTCAAATCCTCTGCCGGCCAGAATTTTATTCAACTGGGTATGCGCGGCTGCCAAAGATTGCCCTTCGGCTCGTTGCCCAGATTGCACTTCCACTTGAAGGTGCTCAAGCCAGGTCTCCGCATCGTCTGTGGAGTTTCCGTTCAACTGCTCGCGCAGCGGCTTTGTGGAAATCGAATAACTGTGTTCCGGAGTGGTGACATTCCATGACGTGGGCAACCCGTCGCGGAACTTCTTAATACCGGTTGGCGAGGGCTGCGTTTGAAGCTCGACTTCCAGCCTCTGTAGTTCTGACACGAAGGACGTAACATCGTAAATTTTTTCTGCCGGATGTGGATTGGTACTGACTGGAACTTGCGTTGGAATTGCGGTGCTGCTGAATAAGGAAGCGGCCAGGGCAATGAGAACGGGAAATACGCGAAGTTTCATTCGTAGCCGCTGGACCCAGGGTTCAAAGCACTCACGAAATTATCGATGGAAGTCCGCCGGAAGTAGGCAGAGCAGCTTCATTCGGATTCATCATAATTTGCAAGTCGAAGGCTTCCTTGCGAACTCGCAAATCGTAATAAAACACCGTGCTGGCAATGGTAAAGATCGGAGTTACCAGTATCGCCGCCAGGGTATTTCCAACCTGCATCAACATCGTCCACAGAGTGACCATCGCCGGATTCTTTACCGAAAACGCAATCGCCACCAAGAATGGGAAAGCCAGTAAGAAGAACATTGCGTAAAAAATAGCAAGATACAGCAGGTAGATCACAAAAGAGCGTCCGGCGTTGTCCTTGGTGAGCGCGAAGCTCCGCTCCAGCGATTCCCGCGGACCGAGATTTTCCAGGAGCGCTGCGGGTATACAAGTGATAAGCCGGCACGCCATGTACACGCCGGGAATTATCAACAAAATAAAAGTGACCATGACCACCAGTCCATTTAGAATCAACACGCCCAACAAGGTCCCGGCCTGCCCGCGCATGCGCCGCAAGGAAGCGCCGATGGAGGTGCTACGCCCCAGATAAAGATCGGAGATCGCGTACACCGTGCCGCCATGAGCAAAAAGATAAGCGACGAAGTACACGATGAATCCCACCAGCCCTAAGAGGATTGCCAAACCGATTGTGGTGCCGGACATCACTCTCGGGGTTGCTGGCCGTCCGGTGAACAGTACCTGGCACAAATTGAATCCAAGCACCAGGAGTTGCGGCAGTGCCGTGATGCCAAAGAACAGCAGGAAATTTCGCCGGTACAAAGTAAATGTGCGGTCAAGAATTTCGCCCAGCGACAACGGCCGTAAATCCAGTTCTGGCATCAGACCTCCGAGAGGTACCCGAACCTGTTACTAGGACGGCACTTTATCAGGAATTGTAGCCAGCGCGAGCAATAATGCCGCCGGGGTTGCTAATTTTGCAAACACATTTTACAAGCAAGACCAAACCAAGCGAACGACACCGTGGAATCGCGGTTGACTAGCTACGCGGCCATCCTGTAAGTTAGCTAAGACTTGATAGAGGCGCGGAGGCCATGAGTAGCCGAGCCAGTTTTCCCGAGTAGCTTCGGGGGCTCGCGCAAAAGGGGCAAGATTCTAATCTCCGCCGAAATCTTCACGAGCAGCTAACCTCGCGAAGTTTGGGGGGCACGGTTAACACCTGCCCACTGTCATCCGGTAACAGCGGATGGAGAGCTATTGAGGAGCGAAGAAACTCGCGCCTGCATCCCTCGCGGTTTTTCCCTTCCTTTTTCCTCCATTCCTTGAAATACAAAAATGGACCTCTTTAAACTTACTCGTACGCTTATAGATATCGATTCTGTGACGCCGAACGAGTGCGCGGTCGGCACCTACCTCTTCGAGTATTTGAGCGCTCTCGCCGATCGCCACGGCGGCGAGGTGGAGCGGATAGAAGTGGCGCCGCAGCGCTTCAATGTCTACGCAAGCTGGGGCGACCCGATCGTAACGCTTTCTACGCACATGGATACTGTGCCTCCGTTCGTTCCTTCACGCGAGGATGACAACTACATCTGGGGCCGCGGGGCATGTGATGCGAAAGGAATCGTCGCGGCGATGATCGCCGCCGCTGTGCGATTACTGGAGAACGGGGTACGAAATTTCGCTCTCCTGTTTGTTGTTGGCGAAGAACGCGGCAGTGTCGGCGCCAAGGCCGCGGCCAAGTTCGGGCCGGGCTCTGAGTACTTGATCAATGGCGAGCCTACGGAAAACCGCCTGGCACTCGCCTCAAAGGGAGCCCTGCGCTTCGAGATCGTTGCACGCGGCAAGCTGGCGCATTCCGCCTACCCAGAGTTGGGTCACTCCGCGATTCACGCGCTTCTCGATGTGCTGCAAGACATACGCCGCATTCCTTTGCCTTACGATCGTCTGCTCGGCGAAAGCACACTGAATATTGGCACGATCTGCGGAGGCCACGCACCGAATGTGGTCGCCGATGAAGCTCGCGCTGAAATCATGTTTCGTACCGTAGGGAATGTGTCACCGATTCGCGCCGCGCTTCCCGCCGCCATTGCGGGCCGCGCGCAGGCCCGCGAAGTCTCGCATACTCCCGCGTTGCGCTTAAGCAGCCTTGATGGCCTTCCAACCACGGCGGTGAGCTTCGCCACGGACATTCCGGTTCTGGGCGATCACTGGGGGAAACCGTTCCTCATCGGTCCGGGTAGCATTCACGTCGCGCACACTGCCGATGAGCACATCGCGAAGAAGTCGTTAGTTGAAGCCGTGGAAATCTACGCCCGCGTGGTAACGCAGCTACTCGCGGCGAAGCCCGTCGCGCAGCAGGTAGCTTTATGACCTTGGGTCTGGCCATCGTCGGATACGGAAAGATGGGCCGCCTCATCGAGGAGCTTGGACCCGAATACGGTTTCGATGTGCGCGCAAAATTCGACAGTCGGAATAATTTGCGCGGCGCCGGACTTACGCGTGCGGCTCTTAATGGTGTGGACGTCGCAGTTGAATTCTCCACACCGGCCACCGCCGCCGAAAATATCCGCCAGCTCGCTGCGGCTGGAGTGTGTGCCGCGGTAGGAACTACCGGCTGGATTGAACATCTTCCAGCCGCGCGCCAGGCGGTAACACAAAATGGAACTGGTCTTGTCTGGGCGCCCAATTTCTCCGTTGGCGTGAATTTATTTATTCAGGCCGTGGCGCAGACCGCGGCGCTGTTTGCAAAGCAGCAGGAATACGAAGCCTGGGGCTGGGAAATTCACCACAGCGCGAAAAAAGATGCGCCATCCGGAACGCTGCGTAAATTGGCTGAAGAAATGCTTGCCAGCGGTTACGAGCGTTCCGTAAACCTCAGTGCCAATCGCGCGGGAGCGCATCCCGGCACGCATGAGATCGGCTTCGACTCTCTGGCGGACACCATTACGTTGCGCCACACGGCGCGCAGCCGTGAAGGTTTCGCTCGCGGAGCGCTTCGCGCGGCACGCTGGGTCGCGGGCAAAAAAGGTTGGTTCGAATTTCGAGAGATTCTCGGCGAATTAGCAAACTAACGTCGGAAGACTCAGAAGGAGCAACAAATGTTTACGGAACAAATGTTCACCGGATGTGGCACAGCAATGGTTACGCCGTTTCGGCCCGATGGCGCGCTTGACGAACCCACCTTAATTCGACTGATCAATCGGCAAATTGACGCGGGTATCGATTTTCTGGTGCCCTGCGGCACGACTGGCGAGAGTCCCACACTCTCACGCGAAGAACATCTTCGCGTCGTAGAACTCACCGTCGATGTTGCCAAGGGAAAGGTTCCGGTGCTCGCGGGCGCCGGAGGCTACAACACTGCCGAAGTGATTGCGCTTGCCCGCGAACTCGCCGGCATCGGCGTTGACGGCATCCTTTCTGTCACGCCCTATTACAACAAGCCAACCCAGGAAGGTCTCTACCAACACTATCGCGCGATCGCGAGCGCCACAACCTTGCCAATCATTCTTTACAGCGTGGCCGGCCGTACCGGCGTGAATATCGAACCGCCAACTGTGAAACGTCTCGCCGGGATCGATAACATCGTCGGCATCAAGGAAGCATCGGGAAGCATGTCGCAAATGGCCGCTATATTGAGCAGCGTGCCGGAAGACTTCGTCGTGCTCTCCGGGGACGACGCTATCGCTCTGCCGCTTATCGCTCTTGGCGGCCGCGGCGTTATCTCGGTGGTCTCCAACGAAATTCCCGAAGAGATGACAGACCTCATCACCTTGAGCCGCAATAATGATTTCGCGGGCGCGCGCGAGATTCAGCGACGCTATCAATCACTGATGGAAGTAAATTTTGTGGAGAGCAATCCGATTCCGGTAAAGACTGCCATGGCCGAAATGGGTTTGCTGGAACCGGCGTGGCGGCTCCCGCTTGTGCCGCCCAAAGCGGAAAATCAAGAACGCATTCGCAGTGTTCTGGCATCGCTGGGGCTAGTCGAGAGAGTTCATGCAGCCGTCACAAATTGAAGACCTGTTCGACCATCCGCCGGCCCAATACACCGACGATCATTTCAGAATATTTCGCGAATTCAAGGAGGCGTTAAATCGCGGACAGGGCCGCGCCGCGGAGCCCGATAGCAACGTGCAGAGCGGCTGGCGCACTAATGCTTGGGTAAAAAAAGGTATCCTGCTGGGCTTTCGCATGGGAGTCATCGTCGATATGTCCATCGACGCTGCCCGCCAGCCATTCATCGACAAGTCGACTTATCCACCGCGAGCTTTTACTCCCGCCGACGGAGTCCGCATCGTGCCGGGTGGTTCCAGCATTCGCGACGGCAGCTACATCGGTCGCGGCGTGGTCTGCATGCCACCTATGTTCGTCAACGCAGGAGCCTACGTCGGCGAAGGAACCATGATCGATTCTCACGCATTGGTAGGCAGTTGCGCACAGATTGGACGCAACTGCCACCTTTCCGCAGGCGCCCAAATCGGCGGCGTGCTCGAGCCGGTCGGCGCGATGCCGGTAATCGTCGAGGACGAAGTGATGATCGGAGGAAATTGCGGCGTGTACGAAGGCACCATTATCAAGCGACGCGCCGTGCTGGGTACCGGCACCCTATTGAATCGATCTACGCCGGTGTACGACCTCGTGAAATCTGCTGTGTATTCAGCGGGTCCTGATGGTCCACTCATCATTCCGGAAAACGCCGTAGTTGTGCCAGGCTCCCGGCCTATTTCAAAAGGCCCCGGAAAGGATTGGGGACTTTCCCTTTACACTGCGGTCATCGTCAAATACAGGGATGCCACAACCGACGCGCGCGTTGAGCTCGAGGATCTTTTGCGGTAACGGTGAGGGCAACACAGTCACGGAGCGGCCCAGCTCCCTCGCCGCTCAGTCCGCGACCCCCAGACTTCGCCCGCCCTTTGCCGGGGGCCCACCTGCGTGAACGCCATTCAAGCATTGTTACCAAGAGGGCATGCCTGTTCTTTTTCTGTACCGGCGTTATCTGGCCTCCCTATGCACCGATGAAGGAGAGTATGAGTGGAGGTAATATGAACAGCCGATTGATTGTTTTCACCGCAGCACTACTATATTCGAGTGCCGCGTCTGCACAGCAGACGGCCGCATCAGCACAGCCGGTCACGGTTCAGTTGGAGTGCCATGATCTCGCCTCGAGTGGGAATTTCGTTGGGCCGGACGAGACGCTGGTTAACGGCATGGCATGCCGGCAGATAAAGCAGAAGCCCAAGCAGAGCAATACTAATCAATCGTCTGGACAGGGCAACGTGCAGTCAACGGAACTGGCGAACACGCAGGCGTCGGCATCCGCGCAAAATAATTTTCCGGCGTCGACCAACGCCGCACCTGCCGACAGTCAGGCAGCCGCTGCGGTACCAACTGCCCCAGCGACGGCGGCGACCATGAAAATCGTGGCCGGTGCGAAGGTGTACATAGCACCGATGGAAGGGTTCGAAAGTTATTTGGTGGCGGCGTTTGGCAAGAAGAAGGTGCAACTGATTCCGGTGGCCGACCAGAATCAGGCCGACTACGTGATTGCCGGCACATCAGTAGATAAGAAAGCTGGATGGGCAAAAATGGCGTTTATGGGCAATATACACTCCGACAACGCCGCCAGCATCACCATGACGGATCGACGGACGGGCGCAATGGTGTATGCGTACGCGGTAGACAAGAAGAGCACGCTGCATGGGCAACAAACCACCGCCGAAGCGTGCGCCAAGCATTTGGAAGCGCATATCGAAGGTCGCAACTAAAGTCAGTCGGCACACAATTCAAAAGGCCCCACTCTTAAACGAAGAGGGTGGGGCACCACACCAAACAAAAACGCGCACGTGAGCACTACAAGGTCAAGCGCGACGCTAACGCCTACTTAACTCATAAGCTAAATTACCGTTTGTAAATAGGCGGCTTCAGGATAGAATCTGCGGCAAATACCACCGCGCTTGGACCCAGTAACAAGTTAGAGATCAGGAGACTTTTATGCGAATGGCACGCATCAGTCTGGTTGCGATCTGTGCGCTGACATGCGGGTTTGTCCAGGCCCAGGAAAAAAATGAGGGGCCCACCAACCAAAAAGCGCAGAAGACCTATCAAGAGGCGCTCCGCTATTTGCATGATCGCGAGAAAATCCCAGCATTCGAGAGCTTCAAAAAAGCGGACAAACAGGACGGCGGGCATTGTGTGGACTGCCAGAGACAGGTAATTAAATTCGGACTGGAGTTGGAAGATTGGAAGGCCGCTGAATTCGCCGCACAAGAGATGGTCACCGAAGCGCAGGGCGATCGCGCCATGGCGCTGGCACACTACGAATTTGCGTCCGTGCTCATGACCGAAGGAATGGTGAGGAAGAAAGACGAGTATTTAGCGCGCGCGCACGAAGAGATCGGCAGAGCGCTTGCGGCATTTGCCAATTTTCCTGACGCGCTATTCATCGATGGACAACTGCTTGCGCGTCTGCAACAGGACCCGGCCGCCAAAGCCAGGTTCGAGGAATTTGTGAAGCTGCGGCCTGCCAGTGATCCCAATCACGCTCGTGCCTTGCGCTACATCAATCGCCCGGAACTGGCGCGCGCCAAAATGTCACCTGCTTTCTCCGTGACCACCATGGGTGGCAAGCAGGTTTCCATGGACGAGCTGCAAGGCAAAGTAGTGCTGCTCGATTTTTGGGCCACGTGGTGTGAGCCGTGCCGCGAAGCGATGCCGCATATCCGCAAAGTAGCGAAGAAATTTGAAGGGCAACCGCTAGTGATTCTAAGCGTGAGCCTGGACAACGATGAGCAGAAGTGGAAGGAATACGTCGACAAAAATGAAATGACCTGGCTGCAATACCGTGATGGCGGTTTCACTGGGCCGATAGCGACGATGTTCGGGGTGAAGTCGATTCCGCATACTTATACGATTGACGCGGACGGCGTCCTGCAAGAGGAACACATCGGCGACTCCGCGGTGGAAGGCAAGCTAAAGAAACTGCTGGAGCGCGCCCGCGAACTGCAGTCACAGGAAAAAGCTACTGCCCCGCTCGCCGACACCGCCGCCAAGCGCTGATGGTACAAACTATGTTGCCCAGTTAACTTCACGGCCTTGGAGAAGCCGGT
Organism: Verrucomicrobiia bacterium; assembly: GCA_035482155.1. Lineage (GTDB taxonomy): Bacteria > Acidobacteriota > Terriglobia > Acidiferrales > UBA7541 > Acidiferrum. The sequence goes on from DATHRB010000030.1 coordinate 27,134, forward strand.
GCTTTGGCTGTGACGGCACGCCTTCGGACATATGGGCACAGCGACAAGACTTCAGCGGAGTTCCCCTGCCAGCGCTTCCAACCCGTGTATTTCCCCAGAATGACTGTTCTGCGCCGCGGGGTCTATTTCCGCGCTTGAACAACAAAACTGCCCAAAAAGGAACATTTCCTGAGCCAAGGCGCTTGCTATGGTAATTCCATGAAGAGGAGCGATCTAACGGCCAAACAGAAACTCTTTGTTCCATGTCCTGTCTGTGCCGTGGGTGCTGGCAAGCCGTGCAAGATGTACTCAGGTTTTGGACGGCGCAATGAAGCACATTCGGAGCGGAAATATTTCGCAATGCAAGCCACAGAACATGACCATGGTGGGGTAACGAAAATTGAACGAACCAGAGGTGGAACTTCCTCGGACAGTTTATAAAACGGCTGTGAGTGAACTGTGCCGGATTGAACGGTGGTTTATTTCACTTCATGCGAGCATGCAACATGGTTAAGAGGCGTAAGTCGGCCACGGCCATTCTTGCCTCGTTGAACATTGAGATGGGGCTACCGCACATCACTGCATCAGCCCTGGCGGCGATGCACCGAGGAACACGCAAGCTGGTGTCTATAGACTCATTCCACGGCCACGCCTGTAGCAAATGTAAATGCAGGTTCCCCGAGACCAAACCGCACATACCTAAGGGTTTGTCGCTCGCCCAAAGACATCAACTGTATTCAATCCACCGGGAACAAGAATTCGCTGCGCACCGTTGTTCTAAATGATTTTAGAGCACCGCGCGGATGTAACCGACCACCCTGCAAAAACCCATCGGAAGCTGACAAGAGTTGGATTTATCTCCGAAAATCGCAAGCGAGGGGGCCCTGCCGCATCGAGACGGGGTGCTTTGAGCGACAGGGCTGCTTCCAGAAGATAGGTGTTTAGGTCGGTGTGAGCGCTAAGGTTCGACAACCACAGTGCCCACCATGCCGAGATTGTCGTGAAGGACGCAGATATATTTGGAAGTGCCGGGCTGCTTGTAGGTGACGCGAAAGCGCGCAAAATCCCGCGGATTCTCGGGTAGCAGGCAGGGGTCGTCAGGGTGTCAGAGGCGGCCAGGCATGCAAGGGTGGTCAGCGCTCCAGAATGTCTTTGTAGGCGTTGAGGGCAACCTTCTTAGGTTTCTTGTCCACGGTCATATTGATGGTGCGCATCGAATTACCGACCATCTCGAACTGTCCGAGGCGTGCCATGCCGTTGCCGAAATCAGCAAACAGCGGAATTAGCGTTGCAAAATTTGCATCCACTTCGGACTGGCTAATCTCTGTGTGGATTTTGAATTTGCCGCCTTCGGTGGGCTGCACGTCATACTTAAAACCGTAGCGAGGCACCTCAATACCCAACAGCCACTGGCGAAAAAACCAATCCAGGCGGCCATTTCTCTCCAGATCCATCTGCTTGGTCATATGCTTTTCCGCCACGGCCTTGAACGATTCACTGGAGGCGCTGTCGCGTTGATTGGCCATGAAGTCGTGCATCATGTCGATAAATGCCTGGTCGGCGTTCTTCTCCTTATCGCCGCCATCGGCGCGCATCATGGAGCGCAACATGGACAATACGAAAGCGCCCTTGGCATAGGTCACGCCCTGGTACGCTTGTGCAGACTTTGGCGAAATCAGCCGCGTCCCTAGCCAAAGGGGCCCGGCATCGTTGGGCGAAACGCCAAAATTATTTTTCTCCATAAGGCGATCATGTTGGCGCTGCCAGAAATCGATGTAGTCCTTCTGCCACTTCGGGCCCATGGCTTGTTGCAAAAATAATCCGGCGGCAAATTCCGCAAATCCCTCGGAAAGCCACTGATCATGATAGCTAGCCCATCCTACGGCATGGCCGAACCACTGGTGGGCGACTTCATGGGGCGTGACCTCCTGGACGAAACCAGTGAATCGCGAATTGATCTGTCCGAACAACAGCCAGCGCTGCGTGGAATCGATGTACGCGGAAATCGGCAAGTACACCAGATTCGGCCATGACTGGCCAAAATTAAAATTGGGCTGCTCGGTAATATATAAATTGTCGAAAGGCGCGCGGCCGAAAAATAGCGTGCACACCTGCATTTGCGCACGCGCCTGTTCCAGCGCATATCTGGTCATCGCGCCGGGCGACATCCCTCCCAGGGCCCCATTTTCGTAGGGCTTAAGACTGTTCGGCAGCTCCTGCAGGTAATATCCCGAAATCTCGTAGTGAGTGATGGTATCCGGGAAATCGATTTTCTTATATTGTCCGTAATTAAATCCGGCCACCGCTATGGGCACGGGCGTAGTCCAGTGCGTCACGGAAAAACCCGCTTCGGTGTGTTCGTCATCCTGTTTCCCTACGCTGATCAAGACATTCGAATGCGGCACCTTGAAGGTCAAATCGTAACGGGCCTTCTCTCCGAATCCGTTGAGATTGGGATACCAGGAATCGCGGGACCCTACGTAGTAACTTCCGCTCCCGGCGTTGGTGAGCACCTTGTCGCCGCCGTAATCCACGGTGATGGACTGAAGCTTGCCTCTGGGGGCGGCTTCATCGAGCACCGCGTAAAACGAACCGTCCTCCTTGCGATTTTCCTGAATGAAATGCAGATCCTGGCCCTTTTCTCCGGTCACACGGGTGACCCGCAGAGTAGGCAACAACGCAAATTTCATTACTCGCTCACCGGCGACCAGCGGCTCAAAATAAATGGTGGCGCGACTCGCCAGATGATCGTTGTTGCCAATTACGGTTTCGATTTTGTAGCGCCGCGTGGCGAAGAGCCTTTTGTCTTCGGAGGAATTCGCCGTGCGGGCGATGATCTCCGATTTCAAATGCTGGGAATACCAGATCCCATCATCCATACTGCCGCCATTAAAATTGACCAGCGCTACTTCTTCGGGCGAGTCGATTTGCGGCAGTGCTCCAACGCGCGCGCGCAAATAAAACCGGAGGTCCTTATGCGGCGTCCCACGAATGTAGGAATTAAAAAAAGCGGGATGTTGACGATTGTAAATCGCGGCCAAGATGTCGGCGTCAACATTGTCGATAGTTTCGCTTTCAAAAAACGCCTGCGTGAGGCCTTCTGGAACTTCGTGGCGGTGGCGTACTTTTTCTTTCCAGTGACGAAAAGCCTCGGCAGCTTGCGGTGGGGTATCGGCTTTGGCGATCAGCGTAGCCCTAAATAAGGGAAATTGTTCCGGGGTAAAACGAAACACTACTTCGCTGAAATCTTCCTCGGCGGTGGCGCTGCCATTGCGCCGCAGCAGTTCGCTGGTATCGAGTTTGCCGATGGGTTTCAGGGAGAAGTGCCCCTGACCCACAAAGACCGCGCCGGTTTGCAGGCCATTGAGGGGCCGCAAAAGAGTGACCGTGCCGGTCTTGAATTCAAAAGTTCCCACATCCATTGGCAGGGTAAAATTGTCACAGCGAAAGGTGTCTCCCAAGCCGACATCGCGTAACTGGCGGTACACCGGATCGGAGTTTGCAAAAGCCGCGCTGGTGCCTGTAACCGTCACTGTGGTTTGCTGCGCGGTGATTGTCAACGTAAAGGGAACTTCCGCGGTGCCATGTAGGTCCAGCGCGGAACTAAGTTCGTCGAACCCAGCCTTCACAACGCGCAGCAAATATTTGCCTGCACGCAAATCTTGAGCGATGAATCTACCGTCAGCATCAGTAACGAGCACCAACGGCTGTGGTAGAGCTTCGCCGGTAATTTCTACTTTTGCGCCCGCCACCAAGGCTCCAGATGGATCCTTTACGGTTCCCGAGATGGTATCCGCGCGCAGGCTACCGCAAAGAGCCGCTAGCATAAACGTGCAGATCGCGCTACGCATCAACTGCAAAATGAATCCACGAAACCGCGCGGGATTGTCCCGAGAAAATTCAGGTTTAGAGGAGGAAGGGCGACTTTCACGCAGTTCGTGCATGCGGTCTCCTGGGGGTTTGGCCATTGAACGAACGCACGAGTGCGCCATAATCCGAACAAAAAATACTTCTACTATTAAGGCACAAAAAAGTTGGTTGGGAAAGGTACTGTCTCTAATGAGTAAAACGACGAGGATATGTTTTTTTCACCATCGAGAGCACCTATGGCCGGGATTGATTTTTGATGGCGCCGACGATGTAAGCGTGTGATCCGGAATTTCTAAAACAGTTTGCAGACCGAGGGCAAAGGATTACGCTGCAAGACGGGGATCACAGTAGCGTCAAAGTAACCGCCATTCAAACTAAGGCGCCTGAATCCTCCAAGCCCTAGACACTCATACAGCCGATGTACCCAACTATTTTGATTCCGGCATCAAACGACTTTCACGGTAACGCCATAAGGAGGGATAGATCATGAATTCCAAGCAATTGGTGCTCATCACCGGCGCCAGCACCGGCTTCGGCAGACTGTTCGCAGAAACGCTGGCTCGCAAGGGGCACACCGTTTTCGCGACGATGCGCGACCCTGGAGGCCGCAACGCCAAGAATGCCTCCGAAATCCGCACGGTGGCGCAAAATGAGTCACTGCCAATACACGTCCTTGAAATGGATGTAACCGACGACGCCTCGGTCGAGCGGGCCATAGATGCCGCGGTGTCCAAATCCGGCCGCATCGACGTGGCCATTAACAATGCAGGGTACTTCCTTACCGGGCTGGAAGAAGCTGTGACCACGGAGCAAGCACGGCGGCTGATGGACACCAATTTTCTCGGCCCGGTGCGGGTAAATCGCGCGGTGCTTCCGCACATGCGGCGGCAACGCAGCGGAGTGCTGATGCATATCAGCAGCGCCGCCGGCCGGGTGGTTCTTCCTTCTACAGGTTTCTATTGCGCCAGCAAATTTGCTCTCGAGGCGTTGGCCGAGGCTTATAGCTACGAGCTTGCCGCGCAAGGAATTGAATCTGTGATTGTCCAACCTGGCGCATATGAAACTCCAGTTTTCGGCAATACGGTCACGGCAGCCGACGAGAGTCGCACAAACACGTATGGCGCTGCCAAGGAGATTCCTGCGAAGGTTGGGGCGGCGCTTTCCTCGACGGCTGGCAATGCTCAGGAAGTTGCTGATGTGGTTCTGCGGATTATTGAGACTCCAGCCGGAGAGAAGCAGTTGAGGTATTTCGTCAGCACGCAAAAGTATGGCGTCGAGGAGATCAACGCCCTCTCAAAGCAAGTGCAAGGCAGCGTCCTGGAAGCCTTGGGAATTGCTGGCGACACGAAATTCGTCAAAGGCAAAGCAGCCGCGTCGGTTTAGCGACAGACGTCAAACGCACGCTAGGATTGAGCCAAGGATGAGAGTTGTCCCTACCTCGGAGGGCTCTACCGCAGGAGGTCTTTGGCGTATTTGACGGGGACGGCTAGGTTGGAGCCGCCGAAGTCGCGGAGGATGGCGAAATTTACCCCGATTACTTTTCCGTCGCGGTTGAAGAGCGGGCCGCCGGAACCGCCGGAGGTGGTGGCGGCGTCGTAGACGATTTTGTCATCGAGGACATCGCCTATGTGTCCCTGTGTGGTGGTGGGTCGGATGAGGTGTTGCGAAGCGAGCTGCGCCATAATGCGATTGACGTCCTGGGTGCCGTTGCTGTCGATGATTTTCTGGGACACATCGCTACCGGCGCGGGCGAGAATGCCTTCTATTCCTGTGGGATAACCAATCAACACAACTGCGTCTCCCGTCACCGTGGCTTGGCTGCGATCGTCCAATTCGAGCACCGCGGATTTGGGCGGGAGCGGAGATTCGAGCTGAAGAGTGGCGAGGTCCGCTTTCGGAGAAATGCGATCGAGTTTGGCGCGCAGGCCCTCCGATTTTCCCGGGAAGTAAACCTCGTAGGATAAAACGTAAGCGGTGGCGCCCTGATCGAGGAGTTGCTTCAGGTCGTCGTCTTTCCACCAAGGTTCGACGACGTGGTGATTGGTAATAATTTTGCCTTCGCGTTTGACGACGAAGCCGGTACCGAAGACGTCAATTTGAAGATGCGGCCCTGGGCCACCCTCATCGAGGGTCACCATGCCTTTGGCGTCGACCACCGGTTTGCCGGCGGAATCGACGGCGACTTGAATGGGCTTGCCGGATTCCTTGTCGAGAAATTCAACGACAACATGCAGCAAGCAAACGCTGGGCCCGTAATTCTGGACGACGTTTTCGGCGATCTTGCCCTCGCTTTCCAGAAGTTTGAGGCGATTCTGGGTGTCGGCGAGCTGATGCTTCAGGGACTCGGCGTCGGAGCCACCGCGGGCGACGCGTTTGTTGAGATCTTCGGATTGCGCTTTCAGAGATTCGCGGGTGGCAGATTCGGACCGCGATTGCGCATCGAGCACCCCGCGTGTGAACTCCGTGCGGTGCTGGAAATCTCCTTGTTGACCCACGCTGGTGTTCAGACGGGTGATTTCGGCGCGAAGCTGACGAGTCTCCTTGCGGGTGCCGCGGCTGGAAACGCCTAGATAGACGGCCGCAAGCACTGCAGCCGCGCTGAGCACGAGGATAGCGGGGATCATCCATAAGCGGCGTTTGGCGAGCGGGCCGCTTAAGGATTCGACGGCGATATCCGCGTAATGCTCTCGTTGCACGGCGTACTTGAGCATGGTCTTCAGTTCTTCTTGCGGCTTACGCTCGCGGAATTGGGCTCGGACGGTGGCGACAAACTCCACCGGTTCAAAAGGGAAGGAAATGGCGGCATCGGCGCCGAGGTCCAGGGCGCGAGCACGCTCGAGTGCGCCTCCTTCGACGAGGATTACGATGTTGAGCGGTGACTCGGTATCTGGGCGCGATTTAAGCTGCGTGACTAGAGCACAGCAACTGAGGTCGGATGGGATGACTTCGGTTACCAAAACTTCGGGGGAAAGACCCAACACTTGATCGACGGTCAGTCCGCTTTCCGCGATAACTGCGTAGCCTTGTCCAGACAAGGCGCGAGTTGTGGCGTCAAGTGACTCCGGGCGGAGGTTGAGGATCAAGATACGCATCACGTATTCGATGCGCTAAGGCATCCCGCGGGCACAGGCGACTTTGAGGAACCAGCCCGAGACCAATTAGTCGCGGTAACAACATATTGCGCCATGCGGTCGCGCGCGTTGTTAACGGTAGCGCCAGAGACAAGCTTCACGCAAGCTCAACGAAATTGACAAAAATTCTTGTGGCATTTATGGCAGGGCGAAGGATCGTGGGGTCCCTCGTTTAAAGAAATCTTCGACACCTCGTTTCCCACAGGTCAAAAAAAAATCTTCGCGAGAATAAGACGCAGCATTAATGCCCCGTCACGTTGCTGGCTGAACCTACCTCCCGCATCGATTTCAACTGGGAGGAAAATATGGATGTCATGGACAGAAGAAAATTGCCGGCAAAAATTACTGCTTGCGCGCTCACGTTCGCTCTAATGGCTTTCGGCCTTGGCGTACCGGCCAAAGCCGGAGACGGTGATCGAGATAAGTCCGCCGATGAGATCAAGACCGCCACGCCGATCAAGCACGTCATCATCATCGTCGGCGAGAATCGCAGCTTCGATCATCTTTACGCTACCTATGTGCCAAAAAGTAAGAGTGAGAAGGTGTTGAACCTTTTATCCGAAGGCATCATCAACGCCGATGGCACACCCGGTCCGAATTTTGCCAAGGCCCATCAATTCAAAATCACCTCCGCGCCCAATGGCGGGAAATTCTTCAGCAGCGCTGATTTGGCAAACAAGGAACTTTACTCCACGCTCCCGACACCTGATGTGAACGGCGTGCAAAATCCGCCCGCGGCCATTCTGCTGACCCTGGGAGGCGATCCGGGCTTGGCCCCTCAAGATCAATTCCTAATGGGAACCGGAGGCACCGGTCTGCCATACAACGAGGGACCGGACATCCGCATTCCCAACGTCAGCAACCTTCCACCGGGTCCCTTCCAGTTGACCGGCCCGGAGCTGGCGTTCGACGCCTACGCCGGCGACACCGTGCACCAGTATTTCCAAATGGTGCAGCAGGTAGATTGCGCGATAGATGCACAGCACGTATCAAAGGACAACCCGACTGGTTGTCTGCATGATCTCCAGTCGGCAATCGACACCACCTACAGCTCGCCTGCAGGTAGCACGCCGCGTGACAGTGGGCAAACCATGGAATTCTTCAACATGCAGAACGGTGACGCGCCGCTCTTCAAAACGCTCGCTGACAACTACACCATAAGCGACAATTATCACCAGCCGGTGCTCGGCGGCACCGGGCCGGACAGCCAGCCGCTCGGCTTTGCCGATCAGATTTTCTTCAGCGACGGAAAGGGCAATCCCGCAACGCCGGCGGCTAAGAATATTTATAATCCCGATCCCCAGGCTGGAACGCTCAATCTGTATACGCAGCGGGCGCAATGGTTCAATTGTTCCGACGCGACGCAGCCTGGCATAGCCCCGATCACCAATTATCTGACCGCTGCCCTACGCGGTGCAGACCAAGTGCGACGCCGGTGAGTATTGGCAAGCCGTTAATGTCAACCCCGCCTTCACGCCTAAAGGAACGCCGCAATCCGGACTGGTCGTTCCACAGACGATGCAGCAAAGCATCGGCGATGTGCTGAGCGACCGCAATATTTCGTGGAAATATTATGGCGGTGCTTTCAATGCGAGCGGAACGGGCGGCCCGTTGGACGGGCTATATTGCAATATCTGCAACCCGTTCGAGTATGAGTCGGTGTATCCGAGCATGGTTGCGGATCATATGCGCGACGTCACCGATCTCTTCACCGATCTCAACCAGGGCACGCTCCCGGCGGTCTCCTATGTGAAGCCGGACAGCGTCATGGACGGCCACCCAGCATCTTCGAAGTGGGGACTCTTCGAGGCCTTCGCCCAAAACATCATCGAACTGGCGAAAAGCAATCCGAAGCTGTGGGCCGAGACCGCGATCTTCGTCACCGTGGACGAGGGCGGTGGCTTCTACGACTCCGGCTTCATCCAGCCCGTTGATTTCTTCGGGACCGGCCCGCGTATTCCGATGATTGCCGTTTCGCCCTTCTCAACGGGCGGCCACATCAGCCACACCTACAACGAGCATTCCTCTTTCGTGAAATTCGTGGAAAGAAACTGGATGCTCCACACCACACTCAGTAATCGCAGCCGCGATAATTTGTCCAATCCTGATCAGAGCGCTCATTCCTATGTGCCGCGCAACATGCCGGCCATCGGCGATTTGTTCGACATGTTCGACTTTGACAATCATAAGTAGTTAATTCATACGAGGTGCCTCTCATAACGGGCGACAGGCCGGATCGTTTACGATCCGGCCTGTGTCGCTCTTCGTTGAGTCGTGGCTAAGTAAAGTCCCCGGCGGAAAATGCCATCTGCGCTTGAAACGGGGAAGTGCGCGAGCTTCTGTGTCTCGGATTTAGCTGCGAACCAAATGAAAAATATGCTGGGTGGCCAACCATTGATTGCGATTGTGATCGATGTCCCCGAACAACGAACGGGTAGTGGTATAGGCGCCGTCTGCGGAATAAAATCTGGCGGTGCCAGGCAGCGGCAATCCATAACGAAATTCGCCCGCCAGTTTGAAGCCTTGTTGCTCAGCCGTTTTTCGGATAACTGTCGCGGACAGAATGTTCATTTTGTATTTGGGCGGGTGAAACAGCCAAGCCAAGTGGTTGCGCAGCTGGTTGACGCGGTCGAACAAATGATGCCCATTGGTGCATTCCAGAATTAATGTTCCGCCCGGTTTCAGTACCGAGGCGATCTTGGCGATCAAATCCTGCGGTGAGACGACGTGCGCGAGCACGCCCACACAGATTACTAAATCAAAGAAGTTTTTTTCAAACCGCACCTGGATGAAATCCTGATTTACAAATTCTACCCGCGACAACAATTCCTCGGGTACCCGAGACCGCGCAATGGAAAGCATTCCCGGCGACACGTCCAGCAAAGTCAGCCGGCAATTGGAGTTCAGCAGCGGCACCGAAATAGAGCCGTCCCCACAACCGATGTCCAGAATTTCGCTGTACTGCTTTCCCTGAACCACACGGTCAACGGTCTCCCTGCGGAGCCGGATATCCAGCTGTCTGCGGTCCAGATAAGCAGCGCGCTGATCGAAGAGCGAGCGGACTTTCTCGATCCTGTCGGCGTCGGAATGCCCAACCGGTACGGAGTTTTTGCCTGATTGGATTTCCGCAACGGGGGGTTCTTTTGCGATCACAGTGTTCCTTCCGATCTAGCGGTTGACTCGTTTCTAAGCCTTTTCCGTAAACTACCACGCTCCATCTAATATCGCGAGCCGAATGCAGTTAATGATTGTTGCAATGTGAACGTCCCAGCTTTGGTGGCGACTGCCCACCTCGGCGGTGCGGCAATCGAAAGGATGTAGACCATTTCTGCAAGTTATTTAAGCAGGAAGCCTGGGAGGGCTGTCCAATAGCCGGGAGAAAGCGACTCATCCGACCTTTTCTCAGCTTCAGCATTTCGAAGCATTTTCGATCCCGGTAGTGCACATACTGCCAGCTATTACTGATTTCAACACAGCTCCCAGCGTTTGATATTGCCGCCTCAACAGGCCCGAGGCAATCTACGGATACAGGTTTAGTACTCCTATGCCTAGGCCGGGGCCTTGGCACATAAAAACCGTGAAGGCTCGCAAAGTATCGCTGATGTTTAGTGCGGTTCAGCGCGGAAATTGGTGAGAAGTCGTGGTTTGAGGATTTGGTAGGACCGTGCGATCGAACGGTTGATCGTACGTCCTGAGCAACGATCGGAAGAGGAGAACATGATTCCCAGCAAAAAATTTACTGTCGCTCTCTTGAGCTTGGGCGCTTTCCTGATTTCTGGCTGCAGCGGCGTGAAACTACCTCCCGGCGGCGGCACTGGTGGCACTGGCGGAACAGGGGGCCAGGGAGCATCCTCGACGGTGGCGGGGAATATCATCGGCTTGACGGGTAGCGGCCTAGTTCTCGAGAACAATGGCACCGACGATATCACTGTTAAAGGCACCGGGAATATGCCATTCACCTTCAAGACGCCGGTGACCGGGACTTACAAGGTTACGGTGAAGACGCAGCCAACGAATCCGACTCAGAACTGCAGCGTTGCGAATGGAGCTGGCACGGCAACCGCGAACGTGACGAACGTGCAAGTAACCTGCGGACTGGTGTATAGCGTCGGCGGATCACTGTCTGGATTAGCGACTTCCTCGTCCATAACGCTGCAAGACAATGCCGGCGACAATCTCAATCTAACGACCAACGGAACGTTCACGTTTGTAACGCCCATAAGTGCCGGGAGCAATTACGCGGTTACGATTCTGACCCAGCCTACGACACCGCCGGTGGTTTGCACCGTTTTAAACGGGACGGGAACAGCGAATGTGAACATTACGAATGTCCAGATCATTTGCCCTCAGCCGGGTTATACAGTTGGGGGACAGTTGGTGGGGTTGGTACCCGGCCCTGGAGACACGGTTGAACTGCAAAACAACGCTGGTGACAACCTGTTTATTACGGGTGACAACCAAACGTTCACATTCCCGACGGATGTGACTTCCGGCGGAATTTACAATGTATCGGTCTTCTTGGAACCGACCAGCCAGCCTCAGCCCTGCAATATTTTTAATCCATCTGGTATTGCTACGGCGAACGTTACTAATATTCTTGTCGATTGCCAGCACAACGATTGGGACTGGATTTTCGGTCCGACAAGCGTGAATCAGTACGCGACTGTTCACTCGACCGAACCTTTAGCTTTCCCGAATCCTAACAATCCCGGTGGAAGAGATTTCGGTGTCACCTGGACCGATAGTGCCGGCCGGAAATGGCTATTCGGCGGATTCGGTTTCCCATTAAATGACACCCTGAATCCTCCACCTGCTTTCTTGAATGATTTGTGGGTTTGGGACACTCAGGACGGTTTTAACCAAGGTTGGATACCAGCTAACCAGCAAGTGATTTCGTGCATTACCGTTCCGTGTATAAACACAATTCCCTTAGAAGAGGAGAACGTGCGGGGCGCTTATGGCACGCTGGGAACTGCCGGAGGCATCCCTGGTTCCCGTTGGGGGGGCGCGAGCTGGACGGATGGTTCCGGCAATTTATGGATGTTTGGCGGCCAGGGATTTGATTCCACCGGCATCGCACCCGGATTACTCAGCGACCTCTGGGAGTTTACGCCTACGGGTCTCGATCCTACGGGTCTCACGTATAACGGGCAATGGACCTGGCAAGGCGGTCCCAACACATTCAACAAACCGGGGGTCTACGGGACTTTGGGCACGCCGTCGGCGACTAACATTCCGGGCGGCCGCTGGGCTGCGGCCACTTTTGTTGATGCGTCGGGAACTCTGTGGCTATTTGGAGGACAGGGTTACGACTCCGCGAATAATATCAGCTTGCTAAGCGACCTGTGGAAGTACAGCGGCGGTCAGTGGACCTGGGTAGGCGGCAGCAACGTCGGCAATCTAAACGGTGTTTACGGCACGCAGGGTACAGCCGCCCCAGCGAACATTCCAGGAGGGCGGCAGAACGCAGTTCTGTGGGTGGATCCGTCGGGAACCGTCTGGCTCTTTGGGGGATTTGGTCTCGATTCTATCGCAACGGTCACCAGTATAAATGGCAAGAATCCGACACTGAACGATTTGTGGAAGTTCAGCGGCGGGCAGTGGACGTGGGTATCCGGATCCACGACAGCGAATGACTTGGGAGTGTATGGAACGCAGCTGATTAATTCGGCGTCGAACGTTCCGGGCTCGCGATGGGGGCCGGTGGGATGGACGGATGCGAAGGGAAATCTGTGGTTGTTTGGCGGCTGGGGTTACGGCTCCGACGCTACGCACGGCCAAGGCTTCCTAAACGACACATGGGAATACAATGCGACAGCCGGTCAGTGGACGTGGTGGAAGGGTTCCAGCGACGTCAACCAAGGTGGATTATATCTACAGCACGTATCCTTCGTAGGAAACGTGCCCGGAGCGCGTCGAGGAACTTCGCTGTGGCAGCCTGATTCCCTGGACTACATCTGGATCTTTGGTGGACAGGGTTACGATGCTACCCCGGCCACTGGAAACGGTTACCTTGCGGACCTTTGGACGTACCTACCTTATCCATGATGATCCAGGCGACAACGCGGTAGGCGAAATAAAAATCGTATGCGGCTGGTTGTACTTGTTAAGTAGTTTTGACTTGGATGAACGGGCGCGACCATTCTCTAAGAGTTGTCGCGTCTCGTTTTTAAGGGTAGAAATTTCGCTTTAGCGAGACTGTTGATTGGCCTTGTTGCAGTAATGCTATGGTAAAAATTTGTAGCCGGTCCCATGCACTGTTCGGAAATGGACCGGCCGCGACGGGTCTGATTCCAGTTTTTGCCGTAACCTCAAAATATGATTGTCTACGGTGCGGGTGTAGGGATAATTCTCGTATCCCCAGACATGGTTCAGCAGTTCATCTCGTGAAATGGCTCTTCGCGCATTCTGAATGAAGTATTTCAGGGCCTTGAATTCCAGAGCGGTGAGGACCACCGGTTGTCCTTTGCGGCAAACTTCTACAGACGAAAAATTTACGATTACGTCGCCGAATACGAACGCGCTATCGCGCTCAGCGGTGTTAAAGCTTTCCATGGCTTGGCCGAACAGTTCCATGAGGCTGGTCGATTTAGAAGTCTCGGGGAGGGAGTTGTTATTTGGCATTTCGCGAACAGCAAGCTTCCTCACGGCGGATTTATGGATGAGAACGATGACGGGAACGCAATGTGAAAAGTCACCGATTTCTTTCAAATGGATGGTGGAGAATCGGGCCACTGACTCGGCGACAAAAAGAGCCGCCGTTGGCCCGGGCATAGGGACCTGCAACAATTGAGTAACTGGATTTTTCCCAAGTGCGCTCATTTAAAATCCTCCTTTAACGCATCGTCTATCAGGTTTTGAGTTTTCCGCTAAAGTAGTGTTCGCAGCGACCTCCGGGGCAAACCGCAATGAAAGAAACTCGTAGTTATCCGTTCGCTCATAATTCAGAAGCGAGCTGCGGATAACTTGGAAACCGTACCTTGGTGTCCTAAGTTGGCCAAGGATTGGCGGAACCCGTCACGGGCTCGCGACAAGCGGGACATAACCGTTCCTGCCGGCATATCGATGATTTCGGAGATTTCTTTGTAAGACATACCTTCGAGTTCGCGGAGAATCAGTACTTCACGATGACGCGGTGGGAGATCTTGCAGCGCCCGACTAACCAAAGTGCGGCCGTCCTTACGAGAGAGCATCTCTTCTGGGGTCAGCGCGAGAGGATCGGGTCCAAAGAATTTCTCGTCAAATTCCAGGTGGGGTTGCGGCGGACGGTTCTGATCCAGCCAGGTATAGCAGGTGTTGCGGACAATTCTAAGCACCCATGAGCGGACATTTCCCCCTCGGAAGCTGCCGAGAAATCGGAAGGCCCGCATGAAGGCTTCCTGCACCACGTCCTGTGCATCCTGGTCGTTGCGGGTCAGCCATCGCGCCAAATTATAAGCGGCATCGAGATGCGGCACGACATCTTCAATGAAATCCAGGGAAACATTTGATTGCGGCATTGACACCTCCCAAAACGGGCGATGCTTCACCAAACACTTAGCGCCAAGGCGCACACTATGGGCTCGGCGTAGAAACTCCGCAATGGACTGCCGATTCTTCCGCCGTGGAACGTACGTCCCCACTAAACTGCAAGTTAGGACAAGACTTACGGCGAGATGTCCTCTTTGGTTGGTTTGCGCAATAGGTGGAGCTCAGTGGTACACTCGCGTGCGCCAAGGTCCAGGCGTCCATGCAAAAGGCAGAACAACCGTACAGGCGACTCCGTTTTGGTGTTTTCGAGATGGATCTTCGGGCGGGTGAACTGCGCAAGCACGGCATGCAGGTGCGCCTCCAGAAACAGCCATTTCAAGTTCTTGCGATGTTGCTGGAGCACGCCGGTGAGGTGGTTACCCGCGAAGAACTTCAGAAAAACTTGTGGCCAGCGGACACATTTGTTGATTTCGATCACGGCCTAAACAAAGCCATTAATAAAATTCGGGAGGCCTTGGGCGATTCCGCGGAGAGTCCGCGTTTTGTGGAAACGGTATCCCGGCGGGGATACCGTTTCCTCGCGGAGGTCAAGGATGTTGCCGGCGGCTCGGTGGCTGTCCCAACCCATGGAACTGAAGCTCTTTCCAGCCCACAGCACTCCGACCTCGCGAAGATTGCTCCCGACTCGGTAACCGAGAAGCGGATTGCACCGCCCCGGCCCTGGAGAAGAGTTGCCGTGATTCTAGCTTTGGGGTTTGTGATTTTAGGAGCATGCGCGCTCTATTTGAGGAATCGACCGTCGTCCTCTTTGATCCGTTCTCTAGCCGTGCTGCCTCTGGAAAGCCTTTCCGGTGATGCTTCCCAAGATTACTTCGCGGACGGCATGACGGACGAGTTGATTACAGACCTCGGTCAGATCAGTGCGCTGCGGGTGATCTCGCGTACATCGGTGATGTCGTACAAACGGGTGCGTAAGCCCTTGCCACAGATCGCGCGTGAATTGAACGTAGATGGTGTAGTGGAAGGAACAGTTCTGCGGTCTGGCAACCAGGTTCGCATTACCGCGCAGTTAATAAAAGCATCCGACGACAAGCACTTATGGGCGCACAGCTACGAGGGAGATTTTCGCGATGCTTTGGCGCTGCAGAATCAGGTGGCGCGCTCCATCGCCGAGGAAATTCGAATCAATGTGAGTCCCAGGGAACAAACCGAGCTGAAAACCGTCAAGGTGGTCAACCCGCAAGCCTATGAGTCGTACCTGAAGGGACGCTTTTTCTGGAATAAACGAACGGCCGATGGACTCAAGGTGGCGGCAGCATATTTCAATCAGGCAGTCGAAGAGGACCCCAAGTATCCCCAAGCTTATTCTGGATTGGCTGACACGTACGCTTTGCTAGGAGATTGGCAATACGCAGTAATGACGCCGAAGGAGGCGCTGCCTAAAGCGAAGGCCGCAGCGATAAAAGCCCTGGAGTTGGATAGCAACCTTGGCGAAGCTCACAATTCCCTGGCGTTCTGCCTGGATGGTTTCGATTGGGATTTCTCGGCTGCGGAGAAGGAATTCCGGCGTGCCATTGAGCTTAATCCCAGCTATGCAACAGCTCACCACTGGTATGCGTGGCACCTGAGCCTATTGGGACGGGACAGCGAAGCTATTTCCGAGATGAAGAAAGCGAAGGACCTGGATCCGTTGTCGCTCATCATTAACGCCGATTTGGCGGAACTTTATCTTATTGCTCATTCTTATGATGAGTCGATACAACAGAGTCGCAGGACGATTGAAATGGACTCTAATTTTGCGCTTGCGCACAATCAACTAGCACAAGCTTACCTCCAAAAACAGATGTTCGGTGAAGCAGTTGGCGAGTTACAAAAAGCTATCAAGATCTCCGGTGGCAGTCCGACGTTCACAGCCAATCTTGCTCGAACCTATGCTGCGATGGGTAGAAGGAACGAAGCGATCGAGTTGCTGGATGATCTGAGGAAGCACTCAAGTCCCGAATATTCGCACGCTTCAGAAATTGCCTCGGTGTATGTGGCCCTGGGGGATAGCGATCGAGCGATGACCTGGCTTGAAAAAGGCTTTGAGGAGCGATTTAATCCAGGGGTTCTCCTGCGACCGGGGTTCGATGCCATACGCGCTGATTTGCGCTTTCAGAACCTTTTGCGGCGTATTGGTCTTGGAGGACTTAAACAATAGGACCAACGGCTGTTAAAGAGTGAGTCGGACCTGGAAAGCCGGGCCCGCGTTCAACAACCGAGAGCATGCAGTATCCCTGCCTGATTAAGGTATACGCCGGTAGTAAATCTCGATGGAGCGCCAGAGTTACCGCGTCGATTGCTTTTTTGGTTCCATCGACCATTTCACCCGCTCCGCCACAAACTGCGCGAACGGCTTAATGTCCATGTCGATGCTGGCGCGATCGAGCGCAGCAAGATACACATCGCGGTCCTCGACGCGGATGATCGTCCACGGATAGCCGCCGGATGCGAGCATCACGTTCATCAGGAAACGGGCCATGCGGCCGTTGCCGTCCGGGTAAGGATGAATATAGCCGAACAACCAGTGGCCGAGAGCGGCACGCACGCCGGATTCTGGTTCTTTCTCGATGAGATCGAAGAATACTGGCATGGCGTCGCGCACGCCTTCCCAACGCGGAGGCACATAGCGCGATGTCCGCAGATAGACCGGAAAATTGCGGTATCCCGCGAGCGCTCCCGCCGGGATCAGGCCCGCCGTGACGCACGGCGCGAAGAGTTCCCGATACCAGTCCTTGTGCGCTGCACGGGCGAGCGCGCCGGGGTTTTCGCCGCCGATCACTTTGCCCAGGGCGACTTTCACGCACTGGAACGCCTGCCAGTAGCCGCGCGCGGCAAGAGCGTCGCGGCTCTTGCGGTCGGCTTCGTCGTTGTCAGGCTTCCAGTTCCCCTGACGCACGCGGTCGATTATTGCGGGCGTGACCGAATAGCCCTCGATGGACAGAGAGTGATATGCGTCGTTGCGGTAAATCTCGTCGAGGTGATGGAGATACGCCCCTTTGTCTTTCGGGAGGCCCGGTGCTTTCGGGAATATGCCGACGACGGCACCGCGCATCGACTCCCACATCATCTGCACGCGCCCCGCAATCGGAGCGACCGCCCGCCGCGTCGTTGCCAGTACCTGCCCTGCCTCGAAAGAATTGCTCTCGCGCACGTCATAGCCGACGCTCTTCATCGCGCTGAGGATTTCATCCGCTAGCCCGCCGCGGCCGGTCTGACGCAGAGCGCCAGCGAGGTAACCCGCCTTTGTCGAATTGCCGCCGTTCAGCAACAGCCGCAGCAGGTCCGAGGCGTCAGCGAGGCTTCCCAGCACCACCTGCGACTCGACGGGATTACGCGCGAAAAATGTTTCCGCCACGGCCACGAGCGACGCCGCCGGCGAGAACAGCCTGAGGCCGTCCCGCATGACAAGATCGGATGCGGTCGGCATTTCCGGGACTTTCAGATCGTAGAGAGATGTACCGAACAGGAGTTTATTCGTATGGTTCGTGCCCTTCGGGCTGCATACCACTACCTGCTCCGGAATGACCCTTTTCTCGCCATGCAGCCAAAGCGACTGCTCTGCGGAAAGGTGCCACTGCTCGCCGAAACGCTCGCCACAGTAACGAACACAGAATTCCCAGAACGACGCATACCACGGCGTGCTGTCGCCCGCGCGCGCGCCGGGACTCGATGAAATGAGCCACCCTTTCATCACATCCAGCAGAAAGCCGTTCTCCGCAAGGCGCTCGCGGTGAACGCGGCTAAAGTCATCGGACCTGAACACACGACGACCGCTTTCCTGAAGCGCCTTCAGCACGCTGAGAGACTCAGCCAATTTTTCGTTCGGTAGCGCCATGTGCCGTTTGTCGCCCCCGGTTCAATACAAGCATATTATGCCGTGCTAATACAAGCATATTATGCTGTGTATTTACAAGCGTATTATGCTGCTTCAATGCAAGCAAATCACGTGTGGACGTAAGTCATTATAATACAATCGCTTGCGGGAAATTACGGGAGGTTTATAATATCCCTCTAATCTTGGTTATTATAGAAAACCGACGCAAATCTTAATACGTAGTTAGCTCATTAAAGGGATCTTGAATAACGCCCGACCCAACGAGAAGAATTCGAGACTTAGCACTTGCGTCGCAGCGCCGACAGCGAGCGAGACAGTTCCGGTGTTCGCGCAGGCGGTCGTCAATAATGATCGTTTAATTCCGACGTTGTTTTTTTGCGCCAGCTAGCGTTTCGTTAGCAGCCAATTTCGCCAAGCCTAACAAAATTCCCGAATTGCTCAATACCGCACTCGGCCAGAGCTTCCAGCGATGGATTTCTTTGCGGTGAGCTGATGCGTGCGTGCGCAGGCCGCGACGATTCTTGTCCTGCTTCAACCATTTCCAGCTTCTTGCGCCACTTGTAGAGGCACCTCGGTCGTACCCCGAGTTCTCGTGCTAACTCACCAACATCATCACAAGTCTCCATGCGCTCTACGGCCATGCGCTGAAATTTCCGGGAGTATCTCTTTCTCTCCACAGTGGTTCCTTTCCCTGACCCAAAACCCGAAAACGAGACAGGGGCAAAGTTGAAAGAGGCGACTTGGATATGGTCCTCTGGACGGAAGATAAGGAGGAGCAATGCCAAGGAAAGGACACAGCGAGGAACAGATTGTCTATGCCTTGCGACAAGT
>DATHRB010000031.1:0-2060 GCA_035482155.1 Verrucomicrobiia bacterium
TTTTTGGTCGACGCTTACCTCTCCCGATTCCGGGCCTTGCCGCCGCGCTTGCCGTACTGATTTCGAGCAGTGCCGCTTTCGGGGGCGCGATTCATGATGCAGTCGCGTGCGAGGGCATGCCCCAAGCAAAACCCTCCGCAACTCAACTGCAATGGCGGCGTGGTGGAAAGGTGTTGAACAGCCTTGAAATCCTTCAGAACAACGGTTGCAGAAACAGCGTGAATATGCTCACGTGCGCAAGCTCTCTTGACCACGTCAAGACACTTTTGTAATAGAGCATCCCGCAATCCTTCGTCCCATCCATTTCGGCGAGAGAAAGGATTTGAAAATGACATCAATTCCGTCATGTGGAACAGCGGGTGTTCGCCGGGTGGTATTCTGCATTTCGACCACGCCCAAAGAACTGCCTTTAGCCATTCGCGTTCGATCCTGCGCCAATGCTGATACTCCGCGACATAACCGCCCAGTGTCAGCACGTCATACTCTCGGGAATCCAAATCTCCAGCAGAATCGAATATGGGCTTCAGCATGGCGCACAAACCCGAAGCATTCGAGAAAGGAGAAAACCTTTCGATGGTAAAAACATGCTTCGGACAGCATAACATTTTTGGTCAGTCTTGTTAATTAACGCCCAAGGGAGAGGCGAAGGGCCGCATGGTGCCAATTCGTTTTAGTGATAGTGATCTGAAGCGTATTGAGTCGGCTGCAAAGAAGAGTCAAAAAACCGTGTCAGAATGGATTCGCGGGACGGTTTCCGCCGCGATGGAGAGTTAACCGTATATGAGCGATCAAGAACAAGACGACGCTATACTTCGAATTGTAAAACTGAGAAGCGAAGCTAAGAAGCGGAGGACTTTACTGGAAAGCGAATTAACAACGGCTGGCCAGTCGCTCTGGGAGATAGGACGAAGTTTAAAAGCAATCAGCGGTCCAGAATTCATCGGCGCGGCTGCGGCCATCCTACCTCAGATTGACAAGGCCCCGGATATTTGCGAGTTGAATCGCATCAGAACGATGCTCGAAGAATTAAAAAAGTTGGAGGCGACTCTGATCCAACTTAAGCGCAGCGCTACTGATCTGGGTATCGATTAGGAGAGCGTTAAAAACACGGCGATGGGATTGTGTAAGTTTTTGCCACAAAGGAAACCAGCAATGATAACTTTGTCTTTCTCAAAAGTAACGGTGGCGTTCGCTCTAGCCGTTGCGCTGAGCGGATACGCTCCTGTGCAAAATAACACCTGCGATGAGCAATCACTCGAATTGCACCTTCTAACAGCGTCCCTGCTAGAAGCTAATGCCACAACATTGGAGTTAAGCGTGGACAACCTGCGCATGACTTGCAAGACGCCCGAATGTAGGCAAGTTTTTGAGAGAATGCTAAACGTTGCCAAACGTGATCGCAAAACAGCGCAATTCACCCGCGATGTCGTAGCAGAAGAAATTAAAAGGCGAGGAAACTGAACTAACGCATGAGATTCAAATTAGGACACTACCCAGGCGACCGACCTGCTGTGGAAGCGTGAACGTGACGTGGAAGTAAGGAACGGGCAACAGCTCCGCCTCCCTGTCGGCGAGCCACTTGGCGCGGGCCGTGGCCTGGCACTTGGGGCAACTGCGATTGCGACACGAGTTGAATACTTTGACGCGATGTCCGCACCGGTCGCACTCCTAGAGATGACCGCCCAGGACGGCTGTCCGGCAGTCGCGGATATCCCGGAGCGCTTTCCTCTGCTGGCGCGAGAGCACGGCGTTCCAGCGAGCCAGGAAATCGTGTTGATGAGTGCGGAAGACATCGGCCAGTTCCAGCCGATGCGGTTTCATTCCTTCGGTGGAATAAGACGGAGCGAATCCAGCGATTCCAGTGGACTGGTAGTCCCGCGCACATTCACGTCGGCGACTTGCAGATAGCGCGCCGTCGTTTCTAGACGGGCATGCCCGAGCAGGGCTTGAATGGTACAGAGATTGACGCCGGCTTCGAGCAAGTGAGTGGCGAAGGCGTGTCGAAATAAATGCGGATGAATGGACTTGCCGATGCCAGCCGTACGCGCCGCTTTCCGGCA
>DATHRB010000032.1:0-70697 GCA_035482155.1 Verrucomicrobiia bacterium
CGAACTTTCGCTCGACCCCTCGACCGCCCGGGCCATGCATGACGAATCCTTACCCGACGATTTTTACAAGGAAGCGAAGTTCTGCTCCATGTGCGGGCCAAAATTCTGCTCCATGAACATTACTCAACTGGCGGACGCCGAAGGTGGCCACGATCAATCCGAGCGGAAACAAAAATTCGTGGAGTTGCTTGCAAAAGTAGCGAACAAGTAGGGCCGAGTCTCGGCCCACGTTACCCGCCAAAGAAAGACTCATTTCACTCGGGGGAATCGAGAACCATATAGGCATGCGACTTCACCGTAAGACTGGCTGAATAAACTTAGGATTACTTACACGAGAAGAATACGAACTGGGCTGTCAGATGAATCGCAGATCATTTGAGATAGTACGGTGACTTAGCTCGAGAGGCGGAGACGACAACTGCAATTCCGATGTCTATAACCACCATACTGCCTGGCGTTCTGAAGGTTTTGACGCGCGACGGGTATCTGCTATTCCTCACAAGGTTCCTGCGTTTATTCGCGTACGGTTCGCTGTCCGTCGCCGCTGGGCGAGGTAATTTATGACTGAATCTGTGGCTGAACCGTGGGTCAAGCAAATTGAACACGGAGATGTGCGGGAAGTGCGAATGAATCGCCCGCCAGTCAACGCTTTCACAGGCGAATTCCTGGGGCAGCTACGAGCGGCAATGGAACGGGCAACACCGGAGGAAATGAAAGGGATTGTGCTTTCAGGCTTGCCGGGAAGGTTTTCGGCGGGATTCGATCTTCCGTTTCTGCTCAGCTTGGACCGCAAAGAAATCGCAAAGACATGGCAAGAACTTTATGGCCTGCTTCGGACGATTGCGGCATCCCCAATTCCAATCGTGGCGGCGATGACCGGCCATGCGATAGCAGGTGGAACGGTAATTGCGATGTTCTGCGACCGGAGAGTGATGGCAGCGGGAGATCACAAGCTCGGGCTGAACGAAGTGCAGGTAGGAATTCACTTGCCGCCGATAGTTTTAGAGTGTTTGAGGCGCCTGGTGGGATCGCGCGTGGCTGAGTATCTGGCGGTGACGGGACAGCTACTATCGCCACAAAAGGCGCTTGAATTTGGCCTTGTCGATGAGCTGCACGAACCGGACTCTGTTGTTAACCGGGCGGTTGAGTGGTGCCAGCGCGTTGTCGCTTTGCCCGAAGCCGCAATGTCAACACGCCACGATGCGCGAGCGGATTTGGTTGCACTCTTTGAAAATGCTCTGCAGCCCGAGCAAGACAGCTTCACCACATCATGGTTTAGCACTTCCACGCAGAAGCACGTCCGCGCTGCTGTCGAGCGCTTAGGGAAATCAGCGGCGAAGGGATGACATGAGCGTTGCTACTGCCTTAACGCGATGCCTTAATCTCGCCCATCCGATTATTCAAGCACCTTTGGCAGTCGGCGGCGATACCCCAAAGCTTGTTGCTGCCGCGTGGAACTGCGGCGCTCTGGGCTTCATTCAGCGCGGGGAAGCGGCAAGGCCATCTGAGAGAAGAAGGGCGTCTCCGCGATTACGAAGGGAAGGATTGAAAATGTAAGGGCGGCATGGAGGAGAACAGCCATGAAACGCAAAGCGACGCAGGCCAATCCATCTGGTTCGGCCGAATCCATGAGTCAGATCCCATTGTGGTTTGAACGCAAGTTCGAATTTTCATTTCCGCTCGAGCTGCGACCGAACCTGTGCGCACGTCTGCGCGGGACTCCGGCCAGACTTGAAGAGGTGCTTCGCGGACGTTCTCACAAGACCCTGATCGAGAAAGCCCAAGAAAAGTGGTCGGCCCAGGAACACGCCGGTCACTTGCTGGACCTCGAACCACTGTGGCTGACGCGAGTGGGCGATTACGTGGCAGCCACCGTCCAACTCACCGTGGCAGACTTGAAGAATCGAAAAACCGACGAAGCGAACCACAACGCGCGGCCACTGGAACAGATTCTGGCTGCGTTTCGCGCTGCAAGAGAACGACTGCTGAAGCGTGTGGACGAGTTGGACCCACCATTATTTGCTCGCACCATTCCACACCCGCGTTTGAAGACGCCCATGCGCCTTGTAGACCACTTGTATTTTGTCGCCGAACACGACGACCACCATCTCGCGCGAATCTGGGAACTAGTCAACGTCGTCCGGTAGCGCTCCAATAACTGCGATGCTCGTCGATTCGTCACTCAGGCAAAGGAAGTATGTAGTTCTCTGAAAAGACGCACGGTCTTCAGGGGCCGCTTTCAGCCTTCGCTGGCGCTAAAGGAGCCATGAGCTACTCATATCGCTGCGCGACCATCGGATCTACCGACGACGCTCTTCGCGCTGGTACAAAGCATGACAGGCCAGAAGTGGCGACCAGCAGCAACACCACACCCAAAAGAATAGGCGCACTGAGTGTGCTGTCCTGAATCCATCGCGAGAGCAGGGTGTTGAGGATGACCGCGAGCGCGATTCCAGTCAGCACACCACCGACTACGTTCATCGCTGCTGAACGGAACACCATCAGAAGCACATCCTCGCGGCTAGCTCCCAGCGCCATGCGTATACCGAATTCGCCGGTTCGTTGACTGACGGCATAGGAGATCACGCCATAAAGTCCAGTGGCGGCGAGCACCAGCGCCAGGATTGCAAATCCCGCAAACAAGGTCGCTACCAGATGTTCTTGCTCCCATTCCGGCTCACGTTTGATCCAGCCATCGAGATCGCGAACATCACGGTCAGACTGCTGGTCAGGATCAACTTTGTGAATCTGTTCGCGGACAGCGTGGAGTACCGTGAGCGGTGGGACCATGGTTCGGACGAGAATCTGCGTGAAAACCGGCATCATGATGGTGTACGGCACATATATAGAGGGCATTATAGGGTTGCGAAGGCCATCGTGGACCTTATCGCTGCGACCACTTGTTCGAACTGACCCTTTTCGCTGCCGGTATGCTTTTGACTGGTGGCTTTTTCGGAACAGAAGGGAGCTCTGGATTACGTCGATGCGCCTTGCAAGAGTCGACTAACTCGTGTCGCCGGACTGGGCATAATTCGGGTCCTGTCCTCGTTTGCCGAAGCATTTCCCAGAATGAGTCAGAATGTTTTCATTGTGGAACAGTTCACTGTGGTTCCGGGGCGATATCAATAGCGAACTCCGGTAAACATTTCTTCATTCTCTCCATGATGGTTCGCTTCCTTCGCTTCGTAAAAGCCTCTCAAGCAGCGATTTAGAGGTGTCGGGCCCGATATTTTAATGCCGTAAATCCCCCGGTATTCCAATATTCCTCAGGCGTTATCTATATGCGAGATGTAATGGTATGTAGATTGCAAATTGTCGCTCGAGGCGTCCGGAGAGGTGGTAATTGTGACTAGCGCGGTGGCGGCAGCTCAGCGAAGAACAAATTCAATGAACTTGCTCGTATTGGCCAAGGAACAGCACATTCGTACGTCGTGTTCTATGGCCGGAGCCTACAGTGGGATGAACGTGACCGCTGTCGCTACGGCACAAACGGCCATCAGCATAATAAATACGTCTAATGTTGACATCCTCATCGCCGATTTAAAATTGTGCAAATCAAACGGCCTGAACTTAATAAAGCGGCTCGAGGGCACCCAATCTCAACTCGCTATTATTGGTCTAACCGGATGCGGAACGATTGATTCAGCAGGCATCGCTACGCTCCTGGATATATTGCACTTCCTGGCTCGAGCTTCCCGTCAACAAATTTACATCCCCGACAGTATCAAAACGTCGCTTCCCACAAGTCTGAATTTGCCAAAGGGATAGAATTCACTCATTTCCCGTATAGCTTTGTTACCCTCCGGAGAAGCCTCCATAAAGGTATTTACTTCCAGCAAGACTCCGCACGCGGGTACTCTTTCGAGCGTCTTCGGCAATTCTTCCAGCGAGGCCAATAACGTGGTCTCCACCCCCAGAGATTTCAATGCGCCAGCGACAACGTTTCGAGCATCTTCGCTGACCGCTACGACCACACATGTCAATGTACTGATCGATGCCATTGGAATACGAGCGCCCTTGCAACGTCAGATCTGTGCCGCGAATCACTCACGCACTTCGAACAAATGTTCGCAGTGCTACGTCAAAAAACAACCATTGGCCCCCAACGTACTTCCAATCCGCTGCAACAATCTTGGTTTCAATCGATTCGCGTCATCTTGACGTCTGAACCGAACATTTTGTAGTTGATGAATCGACCACGGCACCAGAGCAGTGTCTTCCCATTTACAACCTGCGCCCACATGGTCATAGGAATGAGTTGAGGTACTTCGTCTTTCTGATTAAGCCAGCCATAGGTGACTACCGACATGTAGTCTTTCCACCTACCAAGAAGTTCGTAATGCAGCGAGATTCGAAGGATGTTCAAATCGTCGTCTGTCCAAACCTCTCCGTAACAAGCGACAGTTGCTTCCTTTCTGCGCTCGAAGAATCCAAAATCATCGACGGTGCCCCAGGTACATATTCCGTCTTCCGCATCCGCGTGATACTGAAATACCTTAATTCTCTTAGTCTCAATTATCGCGTCCGCAGCCTGGTTGATCTTCAAATTGAGCTCCTTACCAACCATCTCGGGTAGCTCAGACCACTCTCCGCCGGAAACGAACGTACTCTCCAGAGGTGGAAAAGGTAGATCGTTAAACTGTTTCTTGCCGTCCGGGTACAATCGGAATTGCTGGCGTCCGTCAATCATCCGTACTTCATATGCTGACACTACAGCGGGGAGGTGGTCTTTCTTTCCCCATTCAAAGGTTTCGACGGCGATCAAGTTCCACATACTATCAACCAACGCTTGCGCTTTGCCCCGGAGCACTTTGACGTTTTCCGGCTCATCCGGTCGGCGCTCCAGTTTGTGCGGTCCGATTGCTGGCAAGAATTTGGGATAAAGATCGGTTGACATCGGAGATATTGCACCTTTATCCGAGGGGAATAGAGTTGCCGCCAAGCCTGGCTCGATCTTGCTCACAAAATCAGCCAGCGAGCTTACGGGCACCGCGACTGCGATTGCTTCGCCATTTTCGGCGAGTGCGTTGAGCACTCCGACGATCTGTTGACTAGCAGTATCAACAACGATCCCACCACTCGCGCCCGGCATAATGACCTTACCCTCAGACAAGCTGTAGTCGAAAGCGAGCAGACCAGTTATCATCACTCCTTTGTAGGAGCCATGAAACTTCGCCACTTTGTCCCTTGGCTTGATGACATCCGTGTTGGGGCAAACGTATATATCTACTTCCTGCCCGATCTTGAGTTCAGCCAAACTGAAGCCAACTCCGTGATAGTGATACAGCGGGCGCCGTAATTCCAGGATGGCCAGGTCCCGTCCGACAGTAAATTTTGCCGGCTTGAGGTACGGCCCGTAGTTGATGGTCGCATCGTCATCATCCGGACCGGTGGCTAGGTACTGGTGAAGTACTCTTTCTCCTTTAATCTTCTTGGGCAAAACGAAGTTAGCAACGTGATAATTTGTGACGACAAAGCGGCACGTCGCGTCTAAGCAGAAGCCGGTAGCTGACTTTCGTTTTAGGGCCAAACGTATGTCCGTGCGCCCCAGCTTAATGTTCGAGATCGGAACAACGGTTTTGTTAAAATCTATTACGTGCTCCACCCTGGGTAGAGGTGGTGCAGGCAAGGTGTCTAACGCAGCCAGTTGCGCCAGCCCGAGCGGGCACAGACAGCAACACAGAATTAAGATCGAAATTACTACTCGAATGACCAGAGATCTCACCGAAGACTAACGACGAGTCAGCTTTATTGCACTCACCGCGCCAGAGCGAGAATCTCTGCGGAACACTGAGGAGAAAGGAACTAGGAGAGTTTTAGGAGGACCATTGCGGAACTAATTTCCAATGTGGAAAAATGAAATCGCCGTTATTGTGGACGCGCAACTAGGCAGAGGATCATTTGCAATTGACTCGCGACGATAAAAGCTAACGCTGTCGGGCACGCTTTGCAGCTTTCTTGACGATCTCAAACAATAGTAGCCGGTGCGCTTTATCCATCCGGGACAGGCAGTCAACCAGTTTGTGAAAATACCGGGCAGATTTTCCTGAACTACCCCATTCGCTTCCCTTAACATGGTTTGCGGCGGGCGCTGGCGGCTGGTCATTCGCCTCATAAAAAACCTGATAGAGCGGCATTTCAAGGCCGCGGGCTATTTTTTCTAAGGTCTCAATAGCCGGAACTGTATGGCCATTTTCTACTCTGGAAATGTAACATCGCAGTAGTCCTGTGCACTTTTCGACGTCACCTTGTGACAAATGTTTTGACTCCCTGATTCTCCGCAGCGTGTGCCCAATATTCATACGTAATCTCGGCGCCGATTAAAATTTACTTAGGCCTGGCGTTCCGACTTCGCCTTCTCAATTTCGTACCATGCATCCGAAATCGGCACCGTTGCCTGTTAACCGTTTAGGCAACCATATCAGATTGTACTTACTAGTACCAATTTAAAACGTATAAGTACTGTTCCATTGCGGATATAATGCGCCAACGATAAAGGCTAACACGTCCACCGGCCTCGCAACTCGACCGCCGCGTCCCATCGAATAATTACGTACGAGCTGAAACATTCTCTCCCAGGGGGATCGATGCGCTCATTTAGCAATAACATTCCGGAAATCGTCAAAATAAGGGCGATCAAGCACATTCGTCGCATGGGCGGAGCATCAAAAGGGCATATGTGCGAGTGTTCGGACGGATACAATTACATCGTCAAGTTTCAGAACAATCCCGAGGGTAACAGAACACTCGCGAATGATCTCCTTGGAACACTTCTGGCGCGATACCTGGGTTTACCCGTTGCTGACCCGGCCATTGTTGAGGTAACAGAAGACTTAACCCCTGCAAAACGTGACCGGGTGCTCAGATACGACCCTGGTTGCAAATTGGGACCTCCCGGCAAATGCTTCGGCTCCAAGTATTTGACGCCACGCATGGCAAGCAGCCACCGGCCTAATAGCGTTGTACCAGGTGACTTGAACAGAGCATATTTATCAAAGCTCCGCAATTTGGAAGATTTCGCAGGCATGCTTGTTTTTGACAAGTGGGCCTGCAACACCGATCCTCGACAGGTGGTTTTCGTCCGGAATGAAGATAATCGTGACAGCGTGGTAATGATTGATTTTGGATATTGCTTCCATGGTCCCAACTGGAGATTCCCTCCATATACCTCGATAGGAGTATTTGGCGAATGGTACGTATATAACGCGATAGAAGGAATGGAAGCCTTCGAACCTTGGCTTCAAATACTCGAAAACGACTTAGGTGAGGATGTGATCGCATCTCTTGCTAGCCTCATTCCACCGATATGGTATGA
Source organism: Verrucomicrobiia bacterium (assembly GCA_035482155.1). Classification (GTDB taxonomy): domain Bacteria; phylum Acidobacteriota; class Terriglobia; order Acidiferrales; family UBA7541; genus Acidiferrum. Next base: position 7,316 of record DATHRB010000032.1, read on the forward strand.
CTTCGATGTTGTCGCCTTGAGGTTATTGTTAACTTCTTTGAATGAACGAAGAAAACTGGTCCGCGAAATGCTGCAGCATTCTTGCAGCATCAACTGTCATTCCTTTCGGAACTGGATGACACCGACAGGTATTGATTACTTCGTTGCCTCCGCGTAGTTCTGAGTGTTCGTCAGATTTCCTAGTTTGAAATCCCAATCCTAAATTGGAGCTAGCATTTCATTCAATTGCCCGAGATTTGCAGGGTTTGCGAAATGGGCTTTGACCTGCATGCGTCATGCAGAGTGAATGGAAGACGGGTTTAATGAGGACGGTAAAAATGTGGGTGCGTTATTTAGGTGGCTTGATATTAGGGTGTCTAATCCTTACGGCTCAGAACACAAAGGCAGGCACCTCCTTGCTGCCGTCGCAGCGAGGGGTCTTTGTGTAGTTATAGCATTCGGGCGGAACAATCGTTCTTCATCCCTGTCTTCTTGGGTCCTGCGATTCGCAGCCTACATGTTTTTTTTGAACGAAAGAAGTAACTTCATGCAATCCGCTGGGCTATCCGAGAATTCGAGCCCGGTAAACGGAATGTTCAGAAAATCGGAGAATCCCGGAATGCACCTAAGAGAATTGTCCGTCAGGTCGCGGAACCCCATAGACCAGTCGGGAAAAAGGCGTTGCTCCGATGTTCCGCGCAGAAGCATTTGAAAGCCTCTGTGTTTCGGATGCTCTTTTATTCTGCTGACGAGTTTCATCACGGCTTCCTGATCGCCTTCGAGGACTTGCAGAAAGCTGCCATCCTTGTAGAGAAGTATTCCCGTAATTCCAACCTGAGCATTGGTTTCGCGAGTCTCTTCCAACATGGCTTGAAGGTCCGCCTTCGTGAAGAGATGCGAGGCAGTGCTTGCGCAAACTACATGAAACATCTGACTGGTGCCTTCTCGAAATCGCTTCTTGAGAAATACGCCTGAGTGGCTGTGAGCCGATTCGAGTGCAGCCAGGCTACCGACACAACACTCGTCGCGCCGGTGGGTGCGGACGCGTCGATAGCCAAGACCGCCGTGTCAACTGAAGATGGCAGGCTCAGTTCGCCCATTGCGGGGAGTCTGAAATTGCCTGCATTAGAAAATCGTAGGAAAGCATGGCCTCGTCGACCAGGGGCTTGGCGGTTTGGATGGTCTGCTTCAAATGATTTCTGTAGATTTCGACGTTATCCGAATTGTCGAACATTGTCTTACGAGTCGCCGCAATGTCAGCCATGACGGCGCAGAGGGTGACATGCAGGGACTTTACACAACTGAGAATCTCTTCCAGATGGGGCCGAAGGTCGAGGGGCTTTTCCTTCACGCACAGTTTGCAAACGTCGATACCCATATTGGAACGCATCATAAACATCTCCGTTGACACCATTTCATTTTCCATTCATTTTCCAATTAAGGCCGACCAAAAACGTTTAAAATGCCCTCATTCCAGCGTTTTTAGAGTTGTATTGCTAGCTTCCCAAGCTTCAGATGTAGGTTCATGCAGGGGTGACGAACTCACAACGAAGCCACACTGGAAAGTTTCCGCGGAGCCCGAGGGTGTTAGGTGTTAGAGGCGTCCAAGATTGAAACATCCCCTTTCGACTGTGACATAACTGTGACATGAATTCTGTTTTTGTTGTCAAAACTGACACTGTTGGTCGGATTTGACCGCGAAGGCACGGTGCGCCACGTCACCGTTCTTGCGCGCCCTGACGGGCAGCCAGTCAGCTACGCCGAGGTGGGAAAATCTCGCCGACGCAACGCGCACCGGTGAAGCGGGCAATCTACCGCACACCTGGAAAGCAAATGACAAAATAGGCGGCTTTGATTATCTGGCTATTGCGAAGGGAAAAGACCAGCGCTATCTGAATCGCTACGCGGTCAAGCAGCTGGGAGTCGCGAACGACGACGACGAAAGGGATTGACGCAACAAATGGTCCACAATTTTGATTTTGTCCGCAAGATTACCTCGGGCACCACCTTTCGTCCTTCACGAATCCAGTGTATGACGCCCTCTCCAAGATGGCAGCGTTTTCACTGCTCATTATTGTTTACGATCTAGCGCATTCCAAATGGGAATTTTGTGCGATAGCATTCCCAACCAAGCGGTCAGGTCTTCCCGGACGAATGGCGACAGTTGATGGAAAATAAACGCGACACTATTTTTTTGGTTGCGGCTGGTGTGCTGCTGATGCTTATGGCGGTGCTGGCCGGCGGCGCCGCGCTGCGTGAGTCTGTCACCGTCGACGAGGTGGCGCATATCGGCGCCGGAGTAAGCTATCTGCAAAAGCTGGATTTGCGGTTTAACGAAGAACATCCGCCGCTGCCCAAAGTGCTGGCGGCGCTGCCGCTGGTCTTGCGTGGGACGCACGCGGATTATTCGCATATCTCGTGGACGTTCAGCGATGCGTTTTTCCCGGCCTACCTGGGGCAATGGGTCTTCGGTGAATGGCTCCTAACAAAGTGGAATGATCCCGTCAGCACACTGGCTTGGGCTCGCACGCCGATGTTGGTTGTAGCGCTGATCCTTGGCTGGGTTTTATTCGTTTATGCGCGAAAGCTTGGCGGTGACTGGGCCGGGCTGCTCTGTCTGAGCGTGTATGTCAGTACCCCCGCCTTTATCGCTTTCGCTCCGCTAGTTCATACCGATTTGGCGGTGACACTTTTTTCGTTGCTGACGTTGTGGCGCTTTGCGGAGATATGGCGAAACCCCATTCGCAAGAACGCTGTCCTGTTTGGGATATGCCTTGCCGCTGCGCTTCTTTCGAAATTCACTGCGATTATTTTATTTTTTGTCTTCGTGGCGTTTGCTCTGAGCACGCGCTGGCGCCCGGTCTCTGGCCAGCCCATTCCTAAAGATGAGCTGCGTGCGTGGCGGCGGCTGCGCTGGCGTGTCACTCTTCGGGGCATTCTGTGGGCTGCACTCATCGTTTATCTTTTCTATTTTGTATTTTCCATCCATCAGCCGACGACTGCGCTTGACCGGCTTGGCCATGGAGCGGCGACGGAACCTCTACGCCGGCTACTTATGCCGCCCTGGCTGTATCTCCGAGGTGTGTTGATTGTTCTGGTCACCGCAAGCCGTCCAACATATATCCTTGGCCACTCATATCCGCACGGCGTGTGGTTCTACTTTCCGGTTTTATTCTTGTTTAAATCCGCTCTCGGATTTCTCGGACTGCTGGCACTGGCGCTTAGTTTTGGCCTAACACAGAAGCGCAGCGACGACGCGAACCCGCCAGCAATTCCCGAGGAATTCGCGATTCATTGGCGCGTACTGTGGGTGTCTCTGATTGTTTTTACGGGGTTCTGTTTGTTGAGCAGGCTGGACATCAGCATTCGCCATTTCAGTATTCCGCTTGTGCTGCTCATCCTGCTGCTTGCTCCGCTGTCGCGAATGATCGACCGGCTTCACTATTCCAAGCCTAACGGCGCACGCTTTGTGGGCGCGCTTGCCGTAGTTTTGACTTTGAGTTGCCTGTTCACCGCGGTGCGCGCCTACCCATATTATTTTCCGTACATCAATGCGTTAAGTCTCGGGCGGCCAGGATATGTATTGGTCAACGATTCCAACCTAGATTGGAATCAATCGCTCCCGGAAGTGAAGGCTTTTGCCGAACAGCGCGGTCTGCAGAGCATTGATCTGGATGAGTATGGATTCACCGATGCTACGGTAGACGTGCCGCAAGCGAAAATCTGGGATTGTCAGACGCCGACCGCGGGGGACGAAGGAAAGTGGGCGGCGGTCTCTGCAAACATGATCATGGACGGCCACAATTGCCCATGGCTCCTGCAGTATGAGCATCTGCCACTTGCCGGCGGCAGTATGTATGCGGTGCACTTACCTGATCACATTCCTGAGGTTGGCATCGTAGGCGGCCCGCCACGCCCTTCCGAATTTCGCGAATTTGGCGGAGCCCCCTTCGATATGCGGAGTTTTTTCCTGAACATCATTCATTATCCTGAAAAACTTCCGCAAGCGTGGGAAGAGATGCAAGCCAGGTTTAAATCTATGAACAAGCCACAATCAAGCCCGACGGCGCCCTAACTCACGTTGCGATACGTGGCTGCAATGTTTTCAGGACCCAGTTCAGAGCTTTGCGAAGCGGGCTCTAAAAACTCGACGCTACCTAACTGTCGAGGCCCGTGGCTCCAGCGTTCGCGAAGCATGCCGTTGAGCGGTTCGGAAAAAAAGCGCGCGACGATGTTTCCGGTTCCGGCCGCAACGACAATGGTAGCGACGAAAAGCAATGGCACACACCACAGCGGACTTCCAAACTTCACAAAAATTGCGAACAATGCGAAAACGACGAACATGTGGGTCAAATAGACTTCGTAACTGCGTTGACCGAGGCGCAGCAGAGGCGCAAGTGCGCGAGGACTCTTCCAATGTGTTTGCGCGGCGGCAATCATAATCAGGCAAGTTCCCAGCGCGATGATAGTCATGTCCAAGCCGGGCTTGGTAATAAGCGGCACATAGAACAGCCGCAGGCCGACGAGAATCGAGACGATTAGCGCTGCTCCTGCCACTGTAAAGACGCGCAACGCGGTGCGCGAGAAGCGGACACGGCGGACCAGCAGCGCGGTGAGACAACCGAGCGCGATGGCATCCATACTGCCCAGGTAAGACTGCTCCGACCAAATGTCATTTCCACGCGCGAATACTGTGCGAGCGAATGGGCCCAATGCGACGAAACAAAGCAGAATGGCCGGAAAGAGATTTCTCCGGCTGAAGAATAGCGCCACCATTGGAAAAAAGAGGTAAAACATTTCTTCCACGGACAGCGACCAGAGTACGCCCCAATTTGCGGGAAGCCAGCCGCGATGCGCCTGCAACACATTGACGTGCAGCGTTAGCGCGGCCAGCAGCGCGCGGCCAAGGCCGCCAGTTTTTTCGGAAACGACGAATGGCGAGATGTTTGCGTAGTGCAAAGCGGTAAGCACGGCGAGCAGCGCCAGAAGCATTGGCGCGATCCTCGCGAAGCGCAGCAAATAAAAGTCTCGCAGACTGATATTTGAGAATGTGCCCCAACGCCGCAGCGCGGTAGACGTAATCAGAAAACCAGACACCGCAAAAAATATCTGCACGCCAAATTGTCCGTTCCAGACCAGAGATGCTATGAGCGGTTTGGAAATATTGGCAGCATATGAAATGCCGGCGATCGCCAGGCGCATGTGAACGTGGTTTAGCACCACCAAGAGTATTGCCAGCCCGCGCAGCACGTCCACGCCATCGAGCCTGTTCGAATTTCTAGGGGAGTCTTGCGCCGGTGAGGATGCCTGGTGGGCGGGGGCGAGAGTTTGCGAGGCCAGCATCGCGGAATTTAGCGTAGCACCCCTCTAGTGCCTCAGCTTAGTCGGTAAAGCATCCGGTGACGAAGTAGCCCTGAAGCCGAGAACAGATGCCAACCCTCGGCGAAAGATAACCGGGTTTCTTTAGGATTCCGACCAGACCGCCAACTCGTTACCGTTGGGGTCGATGAAATGAAAGCGGCGGCCTCCTGGAAACGAGAAAATTTCTTTGGAAATTTTGGCACCGGCCTTGCGAACTGTTTGCTCCATTGTCGCCAGGTCGTAGGCGTAAATCACAATTAGCGCGCCTCCCTGTATCGCCGCACGCTCTTTGCTAAAACCGCCATAGAGGCGACCGTCTTCGAAACTCGTATAGTCCGGTCCGTAATCCGTGAACTTCCAACCGAACACTTCTCCATAGAAGGACTTGGTCTTAGCAATGTCTGCCGCTGGAAATTCGATGTAATCCATGCGCCCATCATTCGATTTATCCGGCACGGTATTTCTCCCTTACTCAGATCAAATGCGGTTGCTATGCAATCAGACCCGACGCAATCTGGCAACAAAATTATTCGACGTATTTTCCGAGAAAAGGAGATTTGGTCGACTCGCAATGAAAAAACTACGGCTTGGCTTGGCTGGCTGCGGAGTGTGGGCTGCCGAAGCCAATTTCGAGCGGCGTGTCTTTGGGGAAGACCACCTCTTTGCCGCGCGAGAGGAAGTTGGTGTACACCGAGGAGGACGCGCCGTACACACCGAGGGCGATCGAAACCGGTTGAGACTTCGCTCCCAAACTAATTAGTGCACCTACCAGACGGAAGCCAGAGCCGCCGGCCGCGGTGCGCACGCCCGGATCGCCCGCGTTGTCCACTGTGCCATGTTCGTCATCCGTGTGCGAGGCCGCAGCGGCTAGCAGAATTGCCACTCCAGTGGAGAGATAGCGCGTCTTGCTGTCGGTAGTGCGTGCGCCGCCTTCTTCGTCCAACACCATGTGGTCACGTTTGTCGACATCGACGCCCTCGATGTTGCCAGTCATGCGTACATTGCCGCGGTGGGTAAGTTCTGGCCGCGTTTCGCTCGCGCTACTATTTTGTGCCACCAGCTTTGGAGCTGTGTCGGCAGCCGCGCGTTCCGCTTCTGCAGGAATTTCGATGCGTTCGAAGATCAGCCGCAGCTCACCGTTGTGGTGGAATTTTTGTGCGGCCTTGGCCTGCACGACCTGCCCGAGGATTCGACTGTTCACCGGCAAAATTAATTGGTGCGCTGGGGAATAGAGCGGTTCGGTCAGCACCGCTTCAACACGAGTTCCGCGTGTCGCGGTGGCGGAACTGACTTCGCCGGTGAGGCGTGCCTTCAAGGTCGTGTTGGGAGGCAAAGCGCTTGCCAGAGCGGTGAGATCGTCAGAGGTGCGGTGAATTTCGCCAAACGAAAGAGCGCTGTCCAGGTCGGCGTTAAATCGGGTGCCGGGCTCGATGTACTGGTGGCGATATGGCGATTGCGCCACAATGTAGTGTTTCAAGCGGTCCATTTTTCCCGGCGCGGTCACTTCCTCCCATGATTCGTGAATTTGATCTTTAGCTTCGTTAATTTTACCTTTCCCAGCGTCAGCGGCGCGTTGTGCAGCGGTCTTTTGTTTTTCCGCGGAGGTGCTCAGATGTACGACCTGCGTGGTACCGGCCGTAACCGTGGTGGTCACGGGAAGTTGCCGGCCGTCGGGGAGGGTCACAGTATCAAACGCCACGCCATATTTGTGAAATGGGGAAAAGTCGCCATTGGCGTACGACATAGTTCGGCGAACTGCCGTCACGTTGTCGACTTTTATGACGTGGCCGGTGGCGACGCTGCCTGCCGGAATCACCGGCTGGTCGAAAGCATAAACGGTCTCAATGACTTTCCCGTGGACCGCATCGCCGGGATGGGAAATGCGAGTGCGCTGATCGAGGGCGATGCGCAGCGTGGTGCCTTCCGGAACACGCAGATCGATTTTCGCGGTGGTTTTTTCAATCGCCTCGGCGCTAGCATCATTTTCATTTTTGGCTAACGCGGGAACGCACATGGAAGGCGGCGCATCCGGCGCGGGCGCTTCGAGGCAACCGCCATGCTGTTGCTCTTGCGCAGCCGTTTGAGATTCGCGGGGGTTGGTTTGGGCCGAAACGATGGTCGTCAGCAAGGGCAAAAGGAAGATGGAATACACCATACGAAAGGACCAGGGCATTATGTTTCCTTAAAGCATCTTCGGGGGGAGAAAATGCAATTGCAATATTGTCGTTACTGAAATAACAACATAACCCGCTGCGAATACTTTGTCTACCGCCATGCACACACGGACGCTGAAGCCATGGATGCGCTTTGCTATACGAAGAGTTGCCGCGCAGTGGGAAAGTTTTTGTGGGCCCGAAAATGCGTGGCCTGTTAGTGTTGAACCGGCCGGCGCTCGCTTCAGATAGTAAAATTACTTCTTGGGTTTTTGCGCGGCATTTTGCGATTTCTGGTGCGCGAACTGCGACGCCTCGTGGGCTTTGAAAGAAAACTCCATGGCCTGCTTGGAGTGCTCATGTCCGGTCAGGTGATCTTCTTTTCCATGATGCACTGCGGCGGCGCGATGAGCGTGCGCGGCTTGTTCGTGAAATTCAGCGGCGCGTTGATGTGAATCGTTTGGCATGATGGTCCTTTTTTAGCAAAGCGAAATGAGGTAACCGTCTTAGCATAGGCTAACTCCAGTGCTCATAAATTTTAGGGGTTCAGCGCGTCCCGGGGCTGTACTGTATTGAACTTGTTCAGGGGTGTACCCACGCACGTGTGGCGCGCGAACAACGTGCCGGATATTTGAGCCGGTGATTTACACTGGTTGATTACATCGGGGATTCACAGATGGTCATTCTGGTGATGGGCATCGAAGGGACGGGCAAGACTACCGTGGGGGAACTCCTGGCCGAGCGGTTGCACTGGGAGTTTGCTGATGCTGATGATTTTCATTCCGCCGCCAATAAAGAAAAAATGAAACAAGGGATCGCGCTGACCGACGCGGATCGCGCGCCCTGGCTCGCCGCCATCCGGGCGCAGATCTGGCGCTGGATCGCGGCGAAGGTGAATGGAGTGATCACTTGCTCGGCGTTGAAACAAAGTTATCGCGATGAGTTATTGTCCCCGCCTGACGGCCAAGTCGGGAGTGCGGATGAAATCAAAACGGTGTACCTGCACGGAACGTATGCGCTGATTGCCGAGCGTTTACACCATCGTCAGGGACACTTCGCCGGCGAAGCGCTGTTGGCCAGCCAGTTTGCAACGCTGGAAGAGCCGCGTGACGCGATTAGCATCGATGTCGACGAGACACCAGAGCAAATCGTCGATGAAATCATGCGACGCCTGAATCTGGCCAACGTAGGTGCTTGAGGCCTGAGTGCGCGCGAAATCCTACCCGGAATAATGGGTGCGACAAAACAAGACCCAGGTTCAACCTCAACTGCGAACCTGGGGCCACCCTACTACAACGTCGTAGTGGTTATGAAGTTGTATCGGCGTCGACGTAGTTGTGACGGCGCCGTGCAGAAGGCGCCCGAAACTTCAGCGGTTGTGGCAAAGTAATCTGTAATGCCCCAGACAGAGAACCCAGGTTCCGCGGGCCTCGCGGTATTCGGTTTCCAGAATTTTCGGCTCTTTCAGGTTGCACGCTTCTGCATGGTTCTCGCACTGGAAATGCAAGCGGTAGCCGTCGGCTGGCAGATTTACGAAATAACGCATCGCGCGTTGGATCTCGGCTATGTTGGCCTGGCGCAATTTTTGCCGGGGATTTTGCTTTTTCTGGTTTCCGGCCACATTGTCGACAAATTCGATCGTCGGGCCATTCTGGTGTTGTGTTATTGCGGTTACACGTTGTGCTCCGCTTTGTTGCTGACGGTGGCGCTACGGGCTGGCAAGTCAGTAGGGTTGATTTACTGCATTTTGGTTTTTATTGGCGTGGTTCGATCATTTAACGCGCCGGTCAGCCGCGCCATTCTCCCGCAGCTTGTGCCCGAGCACCATTTCCCGAGCGCCGTTGCGTGGACCTCCAGCGTGTACCAGGCCGCCACGATTTTGGGCCCCGCGGTGGGCGGGGTTGTGTACGCGGCATTTCACGGTCCGGCCTTCGTATACGCGTCGGCGGCGACAGCAGCTAGCGTCGCCGCGCTGTCGACCATGCAAATCAAAACCACTGCAAAAACACGAAACCGGGAGCCGGTGAATCGCGATTCGATGCTCGCGGGGTTCAAGTATATCTGGCGGCAGAAATTGATTTTGGGATCGATTTCGCTGGATCTTTTTGCGGTGCTGCTTGGCGGAGCCGTAGCGCTACTTCCGGTCTATGCCCGCGAAATACTAAGGACCGGACCGTGGGGACTCGGCCTGCTGCGCAGCGCGCCGGCATTAGGAGCAGCGACGATGGCGCTGATTCTCGCGTACCGGCCAATGCGGCGAAAAGCTGGACGCACCATGTTGTGGTGCGTTGCGGGATTTGGGCTGTTCACGGTGTTGTTTGGAATCTCGCACAACCTGGCGTTGTCGCTGATCGCCCTGATTTTCGTGGGCGCCACGGACATGGTGAGCGTCATCGTGCGCGCCACGTTGATTCAAGTACACACGCCAGACGAGATGCGCGGCCGCGTGAACGCCGTGGACATGATTTTCATCGGGGCGTCCAACGAATTCGGGCAGTTTGAATCAGGATTAACCGCACACTGGTTCGGCACTGTGCCAGCCGTAGTGCTAGGCGGGATCGGCACCCTAGTGGTGACCGCGTTGTGGGCCTGGCGATTTCCGGAACTGCGCAACGCGGACCGGTTAACAGATACTCGACGCGATCCCGGCCACGCTCGCGCTAGTTAGCGAGTCAATAGAGGAAGCAGAAGAGAGATCTCTCCGCTACTCGGGCCGACCCCTTCGCAGGAGCGAAGGAGAAGCAAAAGCGTCGGCCCGCTTCGGTCGAGATGACAGTTTTTTGCTTGATTCAGCGTGTCACGGTTATCGCGTTGGCGGCACCGCAGTGGGTTTAGCAGGAATCACCGGCGTCGCGGATGGCTCGCTACTGAGCAGCGCGGCTTTGACCGCGGGCGAAATCTTATCGGCGTTTTTCACCAGCACGCTGACCTGCCAGATTTGCGGCTCGGTCAGCTTTCCCTTGAACCCGGGCATGCCGGTCATGCGGATACCGCTTTCCACTTTCCAATATGTTTCCCAGGCTTCGTCATCGGTGACGCCTTTGCCTTTGAAAAGTTGCGGTGGGTCCGGGGCCATGCCTTCGGCAATGTTGGTCTTGGGCCGATCAGGCAAGCCGTGGCATACGGCGCAATTCTGCTTGTAGACATCCGCGGCGGCCAGGTAACTGGCTTCATTTTCCGGCACCTGCGGCTCGGGATGCGGTAATTTCTTGAGGTATGCGTTCAGACCCATGTGCGCCATGGTTCGTTCGAAAGGCATGGGCGGGGCGGTAACCGCTACCGGCGCGCTGCCCGTTGAAAAATACAGGTATACGCCGACGATCACGAGTACAACGCCGAGCAACGCTCCGACGAAAAGGGCTCTGAACATTTTGTCTCCGGTGGTGGTTTTTTTTGTCGCAACACGTTAATTTGGACGCAACCCGCGAGCCCCGGCTAAAAAGATCGACTCAGATGGGCGTAAGTCTACGATTTTCGCCTCAATTGTGCACCCTCGAATTTTGCAATGGGAAAATTGAGGGAAAGCAATACTTTGTGAGTCTAGGAGGCTCAAGTGTTTTAGTAACCTTTTTAAGTTGAGAACCGTCTTATCTAGAGGTGGAGCACTGTTTTGGGGTACGCTGTATCTCCCCCGGAAGTCTGCAGTTAGGCGAAAGTCTCTCTCAGGCTATTTTCCAAAATTTTGGAATTTAAGTTCTTCAGGAGTGCGTGAATGGCCCATCTGAAATCCATGGACCTGCCCGAGCCGGTTACCAGGGAACCCTTTGACAACCAAGAGACGGCTCGCCGGCCGGTGAAAAGCCGCTGGTGGGTGTGGCTATTGGTCCTGGCGGTGTTGGCCGTAGGAATCTGGTACTACCGCAGTGGGCATTCCAAGACCCAGGCCGAGAATTCGGGCGCCAATGCCCCGGGTGCCCCCGGAGGATATGGCCAAAATGGCGCACCTGGCTTCAATCCAATTGTGCCCGTAGTGGTAGCTACCGCGCAGCACGGAGACGTACCGATTTACTTCTCGGGACTAGGCACTGTAACAGCCTACAACACCGTAACCGTACATAGCCGCGTCGACGGTCAATTAATCAGCGTGGCTTTCAAGGAAGGGCAATTTGTACATCAAGGGGATGTGCTGGCGCAGATCGATCCGCGGCCTTTTCAGGTAGTCCTGGAACAGGCGGAGGGCGCGTTGGCCAAAGACCAGGCCCAGCGCAAAGACGCCGAAACCAATTTTGAGCGCTATAAACTGTTGTTTAACGAAGGGGTAATTCCCAAACAACAATTGGATACGCAGCAAGCGCAGGTGGGTCAGTTTGACGGGGCTATCAAGACCGATCAGGCCACGATCGATAGCGCAAAATTGCAGTTGTCGTTTACTCATATTACTGCGCCTATCAGCGGCAGGATCGGTTTGCGTTTAGTGGATGCGGGAAACATGGTGCACGCCTCTGATCCCGGCGGCTTGCTCGTGATTACGCAATTGCAGCCCATCTCGGTGGTTTTCAGTTTGCCGCAGGATCAATTGCCGCAAGTCGTCGCGAAGTTGCGCGCCGGTGAGCATCTTCCCGTTAACGCTTTCGACCGCGACGATATCGCCAAGATCGCTACGGGTGCGCTGGCCAGCATCGACAATCAGATCGACACCACCACCGGAACCTACAAACTGAAAGCTACTTTCTCGAATGACAACAATATTTTATTCCCGAACCAATTCGTAAATGTGCATTTGCTGGTGGATACCAAACGCAACCTTACTGTCGTGCCGGTCACCGCCATCCAACGCGGCCCGCAGGGCACTTACGTGTACGCCGTGGATAAGAATAACGTGGCGAAAATCCGAACCGTGACCGTCGCGCAGTCCACTAATGAAAACGCGGGCTTGAGCAGCGGCGTGAATCCTGGAGACACGGTGGTCATCGATGGCCAGGATAAGCTGCAAGATGGAAGCCAGGTAAATCCAAACTTCGGCACTCCACGCCGAGCCGCGAATCCGGCAGCGGGCAATCCCAGCGCAACGCCGGCGCCGAACGCTCCACCTAATCCCACCGCGCAGCCTTCCAGAGGCGCCACGCGATGAATCTATCGCGGCCGTTTATTTTACGGCCGGTGGCGACCACGCTCCTGATGGTCGGCATCTTGTTGGTGGGATTCGTAGCGTACCGGCAGCTGCCGGTTTCTGCTTTACCGCAAGTCGATTACCCCACGATACAAGTACAGACTTTTTATCCCGGTGCCAGCCCCGATGTGATGGCTTCTTCGGTCACTGCTCCGCTGGAAAGGCAATTCGGGGAAATTCCCGGGCTGAACCAGATGACCTCCACAAGTTCATTCGGCAGCTCGATCATCACTTTGCAATTCGGGTTGGACCTGAACATCGATATTGCTGAACAGGAAGTGCAAGCGGCGATTAATGGCGCGTCCAATTTGTTGCCAACCGGGCTACCAAATCCGCCGATTTACAGCAAGATCAATCCCGCCGATGCGCCGATTCTTACCCTGGCACTGACTTCGAATTCATTGGCGCTGTCGAAGGTGGAAGATCTTGCCGACACCACGCTGGCGCAGAAAATTTCTCAACTTACGGGAGTAGGGCTGGTCAGCATTAGTGGCGGCCAGCGTCCCGCGGTGCGCGTGCAGGCTAATCCCACGGCGCTGGCGTCGTATGGACTGAGCCTGGAAGATTTGCGTACGGCGTTGAGCCAAGCCAATGTCGATCAGGCCAAAGGAACTTTCGACGGCAAACATCAGGCTTATACCATCGGTGCGAACGACCAGCTCATTGGCAGCGACAGCTACCGGCCGATCATCATTGCTTATCGCAACGGTGGGGCAGTGCGGCTTACGGATGTGGCTACCGTACTGGACGGCGCCGAGAACGTGCGGCAAGCCGCGTGGGCCAACAAAAATCCGGCGGTCATTTTAAACATTCAACGCCAGCCCGGCGCGAATATTATTTCTGTCGTCGATCGCATCAAGAGGCTTTTGCCACAACTGCAATCTTCTTTACCGGCGGCGATTCAGGTGAATATCCTCACCGACCGCACGACCACGATTCGCGCGTCAGTGGCCGACGTGCAATTTGAATTGATGTTGACCATCGGGTTGGTGGTGATGGTCATTTTTCTTTTTCTGCGCAGCGTGCGCGCCACCATCATTCCAAGTTTTGCCGTGCCCCTTTCTATCGTGGGTACGTTTGGGGTGATGTACCTGCTGGGCTACAGCCTGAATAACCTTTCCTTGATGGCGCTCACCATCAGCACCGGCTTCGTGGTGGACGACGCCATCGTGATGATCGAAAACATCACTCGCTACCTGGAGCGAGGCGAGTCGCCGTTGCAGGCGGCGCTGAAAGGCTCGTCGCAAATCGGATTCACGATTTTGTCGCTGACGGTTTCGCTGATCGCCGTGCTCATTCCGCTGTTGTTCATGGGCGACATCGTGGGCAGACTTTTCCGCGAGTTCGCCATCACGCTGGCGGTGACCATTCTGGTTTCCGCTTTTGTGTCGCTGACTTTGACGCCGATGATGTGCGCCAAACTTTTGCGGCACCGGCCTCGCGAACAGGAAGGCTGGTTTTATCGCAAATCGGAAGACGCGTTTAACCGCGTGATTGCCGCTTATGGCCGCACTTTAAAAGTGGTGTTGCAATATCGCGGTCTTACGCTGTTGGTGACGGTTGGCACTCTGGTCGCAACGATTCTATTGTACATCTACGTTCCCAAAGGATTTTTCCCGGTTCAGGATACCGGCGTGATCCTGGGAGTTTCTGAAGGGCCGCAAGATGTTTCGTTTCCGGCGATGGCGCGGCGGCAGCAGGCGCTGGCCGATGTTATTTTGCGCGATCCCGCGGTGGAGAGCCTGTCGTCCTTCATCGGCGTCGACGGCACCAACACCACGCTGAACAGCGGGCGCATCCAGATTAATTTGAAGCCGCTGGAGCAACGCAAGATTAATGCCAGTGACGTAATTCGCCGCCTGCAACCGGAGGTGGCAAAAGTTGATGGCGTGTCATTGTTTATGCAGCCGGTGCAGGACCTGACGGTCGAGGACCGCGTAAGCCGCACGCAATTCCAGTACAGCCTGGAAGATGTGGACGCGAAAGAGTTGGCGTACTGGACGCCGCGCTTTATCGAAAAGCTGCAGGCTGTTCCGGAGATTCGCGACGTTGCCAGCGATCAGCAAAATCAGGGGCTGCTGGCGACGCTGACGATTGATCGCGACACCGCCGCGCGGCTGGGCGTGCTACCCGCGGATATCGACAACACCTTGTACGACGCTTTCGGCCAGCGCCAGGTCTCCACTATTTTCACGCAGCTCAACCAGTATCACGTGGTGCTGGAAGTCGATCCGCAATTTCAGCAGGATCCGGACGCACTGAAGAGCATTTACGTGCACTCCTCCACCGGACCGCAAGTACCCTTGAGCGCTTTTACTCGCATGGAGCCAGGAAGCACGCCGCTCACGCTGAATCATCAAGGACAATTTCCAGTGGTGACGCTGTCATTCAACCTGGCGCCGGGCGCGGCGCTGGGCGACGCCGTGAATGCCATCAACAAAATTAAAAGCGATTTAAATATGCCGCCCAGCATCCAGGGGCTTTTCCAGGGCACCGCGGCGGCGTTTCAAAATTCGCTGGCGAACGAGCCTATCTTGATATTGGCCGCGCTCATCACCGTGTACATCGTGCTGGGCGTTTTGTATGAGAGCTACATTCACCCCATCACAATTTTATCCACGCTGCCATCCGCGGGAGTCGGCGCGATCCTGGCGCTGCTGTTGTGCCGCACGGAATTCAGCGTGATTGCGTTAATTGGAATCATCCTGCTGATCGGCATCGTCAAGAAAAACGCCATCATGATGATTGACTTTGCTCTGGAGGCTGAACGCAAGGAAGGCATGGCGCCGCTGGAAGCGATTTACGAAGCTTGCTTGCTGCGCTTTCGTCCGATCATGATGACCACCATGGCGGCGTTGCTGGCCGGCTTGCCGCTGGCTTTGGGAACGGGCGTGGGAGCGGAGTTGCGTCGCCCGCTGGGAATCACGATTGTCGGCGGCTTGATTCTGAGTCAGTTGCTGACGCTGTACACCACGCCGGTCGTTTATCTGGCTTTTGATTGGCTGGCGCAGCGATTCAAGTTTCGCATTGGCAATCCCATGGAAGAGTCTGGTGATGGTCACGCGCCCAGTCCGGCGCGGGGAGATTAGCCGGTGCATCTTACCTCCAACTTCTCCGCTCCGTTCATACGCCGGCCGGTAGCCACCTCGCTGATCACCATTGCGATTTTTCTTTCTGGGGCGGTGGCGTTTAATTTTTTGCCGGTGGCACCTTTGCCGCAAGTGGACTTCCCAACAATTTCGATTGGCGCAAGTTTGCCGGGCGCCAGCCCGGAAACCATGGCGTCGGCGGTGGCTACCCCATTGGAACGGCAATTCGGCCGCATCGCGGGCGTTACGCAGATGACGTCTTCGAGCGGCCTGGGGAACACCGGCATCGTTTTGCAATTTGATTTGAATCGCGATGTAAATGCCGCGGCGCGCGATGTCGAAGCGGCCATCAACGCGGCGCGCAGTCAATTGCCAGCCGATCTGCCGTACCAGCCAACCTATCGCAAGGTGAATCCCGCGGACGCGCCCATTTTGTTGCTGTCGCTGACCTCCGACAACGTGCCGCCGGCGGAAATTTATGACGCGGCCGATTCCATCCTGGCGCAAAAACTCGCGCAGATAAACGGGGTTGGACAGGTGTTCGTGTGGGGCAGCGCGCGGCCTGCTGTTCGCGTGGAGGTAAATCCCACGCAGTTGAATAGCTACGGCGTGAGCCTGGAAACGGTGCGCAAGGCGTTGCAATCCGCGAACGCTAATCTGGCCAAGGGCTCGGTCTCAAACGATAAAAAAACCATAAACATTACGGATACCGACCAGATTTTTAAGGCCTATGAATATAAGCCGCTGATTATTGCTGGGCACGCTGGCTCCGCCCTGCGGCTGCAGGATGTGTCGCAAGTTGTGGATTCCCTGGAAGACACTCGCAACCTGGGTCTGGCCGGCGGGCAGCGGTCGGTGATCCTGGCCGTTTTCCGCCAGCCCGGCGCAAATATGATCGCTACAGTGGATCGCATTCTGCCGATGCTTCCTATGCTGCGGGCGTCTATTTCTCCTTCTCTGCACTTGAATGTGCTCATTGATCGCACCACCACCATTCGTTCGTCGGTTCACGATGTGGAGGTGGCGCTGATCATCTCCATCCTGCTGGTGATTTTCGTAGTGTTCGCATTCCTGCGGAATGTGTGGGCCACGGTAATTCCCAGCGTGGCCGTGCCGCTTTCTTTGGTCGGCACTTTTGGCGTCATGTATCTGTGCCATTACAGCCTCGACAATTTGTCCTTAATGGCATTGACCATTTGCACCGGATTCGTCGTCGATGACGCCATCGTGGTGATTGAAAATATCGCCCGGCACATTGAATCGGGAATGGCTCCTTACGCCGCCGCGATGAAGGGCGCCAGTGAGATAGGTTTCACGGTCATTTCCATGAGCGCGTCGCTGGTCGCGGTTTTCATTCCCATCTTAATGATGGGCGGCATTGTAGGCCGGCTCTTCCGTGAGTTTGCCGTAGTGCTCAGCGTGGCCATCGTGGTGTCGCTGTTCATTTCGCTTACCACCACACCGATGATGTGCGCGCGGTTTTTGCGGCACGATACCGGGCGGCACAACCGGCTGTACCGTTTTTCAGAGCGGTCCTTCAATCGACTCTTGGGCGCGTACGATTTTTCGCTGAAGTGGGTGCTGCGGCATCAGTTCTTGATCCTGCTGCTCACCATCGGCACGGTCTGCCTCAACCTCTATTTGTTCGCGAAAACCCCAAAAGGATTTTTTCCGCAACAGGACACCGGGCGCATCAGCGGCCTGATTCAAGGCGATCAGGACCTGTCCTTCCCGGCCATGGCTGAAAAGATGCGCGCGTTTACCGATATTGTTTTGCAAGATCCGGCGGTGGACACCGTGGCCTCCTTTGCCGGCGGGGGCAACGGTGGTGGGACAGCGCGCATGTTCGCCTCGTTGAAGCCTTTAAAAGAGCGCAAAATCAGCGTCGATGAAGTGATTGGGCGCATTCGCGAAAAGACTGCGGCGATACCGGGTGCCTCGCTGTATTTGCAGGCGGTCCAGGATCTCGGTATCGGCGGACGCTTTGGCGGCGCGCAATACCAGTACACCTTGCAGGCCGACAATCTTGACGACCTGAATCACTGGGCGCCGATCATTATGGAGCGCATGCGCGCGATTCCGGAATTGCGCGATGTAAATAGCGATCAGCAAATGAAGGGACTGCAGACGTCCCTGTTGATCGATCGCGATACTGCTTCGCGCATGGGCGTGAATGTTCTGGATATCGATAACACTTTGGCGGACGCGTTTGGGCAACGCCAGGTTTCGAATATTTACAAAGGGATGAATCAGTATCACGTGGTGATGGAAGTTGCCCCCGAAGCGCAGGAGGGTCCGCAAGCGCTCAACACCATTTATGTGCCTTCCAAGAGCGGGAAATTGATTCCCCTTAGCGCCTTTGCGCGTTACGAGCCGAGTAATACCGCGTTGTCCGTCAATCACCAGGGCGTGTTTCCAGCCATCACGCTGTCATTCAATCTCGCGCCGGGAGCTTCACTGGGACCCGCGGTGGAGCATATCGAAGCGGCGCAACGTGAGCTGCGAGTTCCTTCCACGGTGCACGAAATGTTTCAAGGAAATGCGCAAGCGTTTCAGGATTCACTGGCCACGGAAGGAATATTGATTCTCACCGCTTTGGCCGCCGTGTATATCGTGCTGGGGATTCTTTACGAAAGTTACATTCACCCGATCACGATTTTGTCGACGATTCCTTCGGCGGGCATTGGCGCGTTGTTGGCGATTCGCTTCATGAAATCGGATCTGAACATCATTGCGCTGATTGGAATTATTCTGCTGATCGGCATCGTGAAGAAAAACGCCATTTTGATGATCGACTTCGCGGTGCAAGTGGAACGAGAAGGGCACAAATCCCCGGTGGAAGCTATCTACGAGGCGTGCCTGCTGCGCTTCCGCCCCATTTTGATGACTACCATGGCAGCACTGCTTGGCGCGCTACCGTTGGCATTGGGCAGTGGCGTAGGTTCCGAATTGCGCCGGCCGCTGGGTATCACCATCGTCGGCGGATTAATTCTTAGCCAGATGCTCACGCTGTTCACTACGCCGGTGGTGTACATCTACATGGACCGGCTGCAAACCTGGATTCAAAGCCTGCGAAGGCACGGCGCCACTGTCACTCCAGCACACGCCCAAAGCGATTAATAAGCTTTACGGTTTTGTCAACGGCAATGGCTGATCCACGTCTATCTCTGACTTCACGGCGACTACGCCTGCTTGATTTGATTGCGAAAACGCGCTCGGTCTCGTCAGGTAAACCAGAAACGGCGACACTTCAAACGGCATCTTTTCGTAGTCTGCGATGGAGCCTTCTGATTCCAACTTGCGCAACAGTAGGCGGTCATCCCAGGGCTGAACGATGATGCGTCCGCCGATCGGCAAGGCTGCGAGAACGTTGGCGGCCGGTTTCGCGCCCGGCTGTTGTGATGCTTCAGCCGCGGCGATTGTCGAGGTGCCTGGGATGCTGTCGCCCAGGTGCGGGCTGATCAGGTTAGGAATTTCCTTGGCGCGCTCCTGCAACGCCTGGAAAAATGCCTGCGCGGATCCGGACTGATCCCGGTACGGAGATTTCTTCAGTAGCTCAGCACCTTTGTTGTTGGCGGCTTCTTCTTCCTGGGCATTGCGCGCAAAACCAAAGTGATGGAAAGTTTCTTTCTCGTCAAAACGCATATGGCTGAAAAACGCGAATTGTGTGTCCATGCGGTGGCCGAGCAGTACGTGGCCGAGTTCATGGGCAAGAACCGCTGCCAAGCTGGCTTCGTCGGGTAGCACGTCGATCAATCCGCGGCTCAACACGATGGTGTGGCCCATGGTGAAGGACTCCAGCGTGGAAGTCATCAGCACACGGCAGTGAACTTCGGGCTGGATGTCCACATCGTTGGTCACTTCCAGATTGTTCACCACGGTTTCGAGGAGCTTGTCCACATCACCGGAAGGCGCCATCAGGCCCATGCGCTGCATTTTCCCCGCAACGTTTTCCTCGGCGAGATGTTCCCATGCGCGTCTGGCGTGCAACGGCGAATAACCTTTGCCGAGCTCCGCTTGATCTGTGATTTGCGGCCCTTCGATCTCTACGCTGGTAAGGGTTTGTTCCGGGTGCTGTTGGTTCAGTTCGTAACCCCACAAGCGGGTCTGTGCTTTGAAGGCCTGGAAAGCGGAATGCTTACGCTTGCCGTACTGCACGTTGCCTTCCTCGCTATACACAAACGAGGGGAGCCATTCGTTTTTTCCGGAGTTGGAGCGCCAGCTGTCAAAGTTAAAATAAAAGCTGCTAGCGGAAGATCCCGTGAATGCGCCGTTGAAGCGAACGATGTGGTAGTCCTGATCTTCCACCCAGATGCGGCCAGCGAAACGTCCCTTTCCAGCGCCGGGTAGCGGGTCAACGTCGAAAATCACGCAGCGTACCTCGCCCAGAAATTCCTTTCCTGCGTAGGTGAACTTGTAGTGCTGGCGGTCGAAGCTGTCCGCATCCAGATAAATCATCTGCAGGAAGCCGCGCGGCAAAAAGTCGCTGGAAAAAAAGCGGCCGACACTGAGCAGCAGTTTGTGTTTTCCGCTGTCATTGATGAGCGGCTCGAGTTCCACACCTTTGGCTAATTCTGCGCGCCCCAGGAAATATCGGTCTCCGTCGGGAACCGCACCCAGTTCTTTGTCTGGTCGCACCGTTTGGATATAGGTCTCCACCAGCGGCGAGTAGCGGCGCAGCATCTGCACCTCGGCCTGCTCCTGAGTCACGATTTTGTCCACGACCGCGGTGACGGTGGTGGATTCCGTGGCATTCGCGGCAAAAGGCATAGCTCCCAGCAGCAAAGTTGTGGGCAAAATCATTCGTGTGCGCATTCGTTCTCCGAACATTAGTAAGTTTTAAGGATGAGGCGACCAGCTGAATCCTAGCTGCTCGCGACGTTGTCGCCATCTGTCCTGAAGCACAGTTTACGGACAGCCGTCTGCGCGTTTTGCGCGGTGTCCCGACGCGCCAGACAGGCCGGCCGAGGACAATATTTTTGCTTTTCGGTGATAACTCTTCCAAGATAAGCGGACATTCAACCAGCAAAAGGAAATGAAAATTATGAATCTTACCGAGACTCCAGTAATAGTGACTTGGCCGGAAACGCATTACGTCTTTCTTGAAAAGATTGGTCCGTTTCAAAACACAGCTCCGGCGGCTTGGGGAACTCTGCACAAATCTGTTCCTGCCATCTCTGAGCACAACAAGATCACCGGCTATACGAGCCTCTACAAAGCGGGCCCGAAGATTTATCGTGCTGGGGTTTCGCTTGCTGCAGCGCCACAACAACTGCCCGAGGGCTTGGCCTATGAAAAATTCAAAGGCGGGAAGTACCTGAAATTTGTTTTGACCGGGCCGTACTCAGACCTGCCGCAAGCATCCGGCCGCGTGTTTGAAATTGTTGCGGAGAAGAAAATTCAACTGCGCGACGACTATTGCATCGAGAATTACGCCACCGACCCGAGAACTACACCTGCGGATAAGCTAATCACGGAGATACTCGTCCCGGCGGTGTAGGTCGCTTCGCACCGCGATTAAGATAAGTTGCGGACAATAGGCAGCAGTTCACTCCAGGTTACGAACTACCGATCAAATACCCGGTAAGAAAAACCAGCGTGCCGCCGACGATGGCTTGAAAGGCCGCCTGAAAAAACGGGACGTCCATGTAGCGATGGCGGATGTACGCGATGGCGGTAAGTTCAATGGCCACGACGATGACGGCGATCACCATCGCGACGTGGAAATTGGAAATTAAGAACGGAAGGGTGTGTCCCAGGCCGCCAGCAGTAGTCATCATGCCGATGGTGGCCCCGCGAATCCACGGCGAGCCGCGGCCCGTGAGCGAGCCATCGTCCGAGCCCCACTCCGCGAAGCCCATGGAAATGCCCGCGCCGATGCTGGCCGCCAAGCCCACGAGAAAGGCGTCGGCGCTTTTGTGCGTGACGAACGCGGTGGCAAATAGAGGGGCTAGTGTGGATACCGAGCCGTCGATCAGTCCAGCGAGGCCCGGCTGTACAAACTGTAAGAGAAAAAGCTTGCGATGCGATTCGTCCTCTTCCGCGCGGGCGTCTTTGGTCAGGTGTTTTTCTTCCAGGTCGCCGGCGGTGGCGGAGTGTTTTCGTTCTTCATCGGCCAGCCTGTTCAAAAGCTCGCGAATGGAAACATCGGTAATGCGGGCTACGGCTTTGTCATAAAATCGCGCTGCTTCCATTTCCATTACCCGCGCCTGGCGTCTGGCGACGTTCACGCCGAGTGGGCGCGTCAGCCAAGTGGGCTTACGGGTCAAAAAGCCCTTCACGTTTTCACGGCGAATCAAAGGGATGCGGTCGCCAAAGCGCTCGCGAAACATGGCCATCAGACGGTCGCGATGGACCACTTCTTCTTCGCGCATTTCTTCAAACATCTGCGCGGTTGCGGGATACGAATCACGCAAACCCTCGGCAAACTCCCCGTAAATGCGGCCGTCTTCTTCTTCGGAAGCAATGGCCAGGGCCAGTATTTCTTTTTCGCTCAAGTCTCTGAACTTTTTCTGCGCCATCTTGTCCTGGATACCTCTATGGGGAGAAAGAATCGCACAAACAGTGAGAATAAGTCATCTCGGGGAAATGTAGTTGCTGCCCATTGAGAACAGTAAGCGTGGGTAGCAATTAGAGTCCGGTTTGCGCGGTGCGGCGCGGTCCGATAGAATTTTGACTGCTATCCTTCGGCGTGCAGGAGTGATGATGAGTCCGACCACCAATGAAAATGAGCGCATGAATCGACCGCTGGACGTTGTCGATCTGCAAATCGCCGAGCTGTTGCGCGACGAAGCGCGCAGGCAGGCCACGGGGCTGGAGCTGATCCCCTCGGAAAATCTGGTCTCCGAGGCGGTGCTGGAGGCCATGGGTTCGATTTTCACCAACAAATACGCGGAGGGCTATCCGGGTAAACGCTATTACGGCGGCTGCGAATATGCGGACAAAGTGGAGCAACTAGCTATCGATCGCGCGAAGGAATTGTTCGGGGCCGAGCATGCCAATGTGCAAGCGCATTCGGGAACGTCGGCCAACGTCGCGGTGTATATGTCCGCGCTGCAACCGGGTGACACGGTGTTGGGAATGAACCTCGCACACGGCGGGCATTTAACGCATGGGCACCCGCTGAATTTTTCCGGGCGCATGTACAAATTTGTACCCTATGGAGTCAAGAAGGAAGACGAGCGGATCGATTACCAGGAGCTGGAAAAATTAGCGCAGGAGCATAAGCCCAAAATGATTGTGGCGGGGGCGAGTGCGTATTCGCGAATCATCGATTTTGAGCGCATCGGCAAAATTGCCAAGGCGGCCGGAGCATTATTTTTTGTGGATATGGCGCATATCGCGGGGCTGGTGGCAGCGGGAATGCATCCGAGCCCGGTGCCGCACGCGGATTTTGTTTCCACCACGACGCATAAGACGTTGCGAGGACCGCGCGGCGGATTGGTGCTGTGCAAGACGGCCTTCGCGAAGGAATTGGATAAATTGACGTTTCCCGGAACGCAAGGCGGACCGTTGGTGCACATCATTTCGGCCAAAGCGGTGTGCTTGAAGGAAGCGATGGAGCCGTCGTTTAAGGAATATCAGAAGCAGGTGACGCTAAACGCCAAGGCTATGGCAGCAGCGATCGCCAAGCGCGGCTTTCGGATTGTTACCGGAGGCACGGACAATCATTTATTTCTGGTAGAAGTGCATTCGCGGGGGATTACCGGGACGGACGCGGAAAAAGCCTTGGATCGCGCGGGAATTACAGTAAATAAGAACTCCATTCCTTTTGATCCATTGCCGCCGATGAAAGGTGGAGGAATACGCTTGGGCAGCCCTTCGGTAACCACGCGAGGCTTGCGAGAACCGGAGATGCAAGAGGTAGGCGATTGGGTCGCAGATATTCTCGAGCATATTGGCGATAGTACTGTGGAGCAGCGTGTGCGTAAACAGGTGGCAGAGCTGGCGGGGCGTTTTCCGATTTATGCGGCGCGCATGAATGTTCGTGCTGCCAGCCGCGTGCAAGTAAGCGCTTGATAGTCCGATAAACCCCGCGGAAGCCTCGCAAACCGCGGGTGTAGAAAATTCAACGATTAAACCCTTAGTAAGTCAGTCCGGCTGTCCCAAGACTGGCCGTTGGGCCAGTAGCTTCCCAAACATTGGGCGCGTAATCTCTCCACTCGCATGGGAATCCTTAACGTAACGCTGCTCGGTCTTTTCGTCCTTGCCCGGCTGGTTCTTCATGTTAAGACCGTTCAACTTTTGCCTGTCGCAATAAGTGGAAAACCTGCTTTGGGGGTGGGTTTGGGGCGGCGTGCGTGGATTAAATTCCCAGAATTTCGCAGTGAAACTCGCTAAAGAAGGGACTCTATGACGGAAACGGAAGCCTTCCGGGAATTCAAGACCGGTCTGAATCTGTTGCGCGACAATCATGCGGAAAAAGCTCTTCCGTATATGCGCCGCGCGGTGGACCTGGACCGGAACAATCCATATTACATGTCCTATCTTGGAGTAGTCCTGGCGCGCTCTGAAAGAAAATGGGGAGAAGCGGAAAGGTTGTGCGATTCCGCGGTGAAAATGAAGCGTAACCAGGCGCAGCTGTATCTGAATCTAGCGGACGTGTATAAGACCGCGGGCCGCCGCGACGAGGCTGTGGAAGCTTTGCAGGCGGGATTGAAATTCGCGCGTCGCGATGTGCGACTGAATATCGCGATGAACAAACTGGTGCCACGGCGGAGTCCAGTGTTGAGCTTTCTAGGGCGTACGCACCCCATCAACCGGCAACTGGGAAGAGTTCGACACCGCACGCTGACTATGTTTGGCAAGGGAAAGATCAGTATGGGGAAACCAGTCACGGCTTAATACCCAGCCGGTGGGTTTTTGGGAAGCGAGCAGAACAGGGCATCCACCAATACGGGATGCCCTGTTTTTTTGATATGAACTTAGTTCTGTCGGCTTGGCGCGTCGAAAGAATAGCCGGGCTGCTCGGTGATTTCCATCAGGGTTTTGAACCCGATCCCGATCATGCCATTCTGCAAGGTGTCTTTACGAACGACTTCGGCGAGATATTCGCGGCCAATTGTAGAAGGATCGTTGGGATACGGCATGGTGATAAAAAGGCGCTGGCCCACTTCGTAACCCAGTTCCGTGGTGTGGAAATAAATCCCGCTGCGGGAGACGCTTACGCTGCTGCTCAGATCATCGAAGTATTTCTGCTCAGGATCGGACGGACGAATGCGCATCACCTGAGTGATTTTGCAGCGGCGGCTGCTGCGGCGCTCGGAAATCGGGGACGTGGATGGGCCGCCGGCGATCGATGTCTGGTTCAGGTTCTGCTTCAGGAGTCCGTGCCTGGTTGCCATGGCAAATCACCTCTCCCGCTAAAAAGCTAAATCCTTAGCAAGTGTGCGCCGGGTGCAAAAGTAAAACCATAGCGCGACCGTACCCCACTGACAGTAGCCCCGCCAGAAAATTATCGTAGTACCTAGGTACCAGAAAGCGAATCGGGGAGTTGATGTAGCAGGACCGAGGAAAAGACCATGTGGTTCTAGATTGGGACTGGTACCGGAGTGGGACTCTACTGTGGGCGGCTATGCTGAATTTGAAAATGCTAACCCTAGTCTTTGCCAGACACCGGGTGGCACAAACAACCTTTTTAGCTTTATCGGCGCGGTCGGGGAATTGCAGGGTCTCTTACGGCGTCCAGCCTCGCGGAGCTCGCAATCTGTGCGACGGCACCGCAGGAGAATTCCAAGAACTTGGAGACATCGCTAATGATGAATACCAGTGCGCGACGGGGTTTGCATGCAGGGGAGGCAGTGCAAGCGGCGTTGAAAGAGAGCAGTAAAGGAAGCGGGAATTACATAACAACGGATACTTTGAAGTCCTGTGACATGTCCCAAAGCCCGAGAAAGATTCGCGTGCGAGTGGATTCGGGCAACCGGTCGTGGCATGACGGTTTAACCAGAATGCTGGCGAACCATGCCGGCCTGGAGATGCTTGACGGCGGCGTGAATGAAATATTCCGCGTCGAAAAGATTCTTGAAGATTCGCCGGACGTATTGTTGCTTACGTCTTACGGAAATCTCGACAGCGACGTATCGAACATTCGCAAAGTACGGATCGCTGCGCCGGGCGTGCGTATCGTGATGTTCGGTGGCACGGGTGTGGAACGGGAGTTTCTGCAGTATGTGCGCGCCGGGATCCGGGGTTATTTGTTGATGGGAGCCTCGGTTAAAGATCTGTGGGAAACGTTGGAAGCGGTGCATGCCGGGAAAGCATCCTGTCCGAACTCGCTTTGCGGCCTGTTGTTCAATTATTTCGAGCGTGAGGCAACGAGTTTGCCTTCGGGAGCGGTGCGGCAGCAATTGGGTTTGACGCGCCGCGAGCAGCAATTGATTCCGCTGATCGCCGAGGGGCTCACGAACAAGGAAATTGCGAATCGTTTTTGTCTGTCGGAGCAAACGGTGAAGAATCATTTATACCGAATGAAGCATAAGGTCGGCGCGGACAACCGGCTGGGCATCGTACAAACCTGCCATACGCAGGGATTTCTGTTGTAGCTTGCAGGCGCTGCGTTAGGAGTGTTGAGAGCGCTGCTAGCTCAAACGCTCCATGAGGCTCTTCCAACGTTTCCAGGCGTCGGCGCGGGCTTTGCGGTCGGCCTCTTTAGCGTCGGGGGCTTCTCCGGCACGCATAAAACCGTGGCCGGCGCCGTCATAGGTGACAGGCTCAAGAGTTTTGCCCGCGGCCTTCATGTTGGCGATGGCGTCGGGTATGGTGGCGCCGATGCGCTGATCATTACCGGCATAGAAACCGTAGACCGGGGCTTTGATTCGCGCCATGGCATCTTTGTCTGGCGGCGGGCCGTAAAACACGAACGCGGCGGCAAGATCCGGGCGATTGGTTGCGAAACGGAAAGTCTGACCGCCTCCCCAACAGAAACCGGCCACGAAAAGTTTGCCGTTTGTGGCGGGCAACTTTAGCGCGTAATCGGCTGCGGCGTTGAGATCGGCGGTGATTTGATCGGGACTCAAATGATTAATGGCTTCGATGGCTTTATCGCCGGGAAAATCGGAAGTGCGTCCACCGTTGGGGGCCATGCCGGAGAGCAGGTCGGGCGCGACGGCGATGTATCCGGCCTCGGCAACTTCGTCGGCAAGCTCCTGGGCCCAGTCGGTGAGCCCAAAAATTTCGTGAATGATCAGGACCACGGGCCTTTTGTCTTTTGATTCGGGGTACACGATGAAAGTCTGGACGGCGCGGGAGTCATGTTTGACGGTGACCCATTCGCGATGACGAGGGGATTTCTTGAGTTGGGCCTGGGCCCAGTCCTGGGCGCTGGCCTTTGAGGAAAATAAACTCAGCGCAAAAATTGAGCAGAGAAGTGTAAAAGTGAGACGTTTCATTTTTTTGGCCCCTCGCGTTTAGCTGCAGCTAAATCAGGCGAGGAGATGATAATGCTGGCAGAACTTGCTGGCAAGGTTCGTGGCTGCGGTGTCATGGCGCGGCGTCGCGGGGACTGCCTCTTCGTCATTTCCGTAGTACCGGGGCTTTTACTTAGTTGAACATTGCACGCCCGCGACAGAATTGGCTCAGCAGCACAAAGCTTTTTGATTTTAAGGTTCAGCTTTCTACGGCTGGCAATGAAGTAACAGAACTTCCGCAGCCTGTTGATGGTCGACGATAGAGTTTTCTGCTTGACAGCGTGCAATGCTCAATATAGTTTCGTGCCACCAAATAGAGTTTGTAGAATTATAGTAAGGTTGCCTTCGGCACAGTCCGGAGTGAACAATGTCAGCAACCCTATTGTTGACTGCATTTTTATTTATTCCTTCACATACTAATCCAACACTGAAAATAGGATTTGGGGGCGAGGAAGTATCGCCATCTCTTTAGGGCTGAATACATTAGGTGGAAAGTTTAGGAACGTTCCTTGGGCATGTTTCAGAGATCAGGCGGCTCCAATCTGTCCGAAGAAAGGGAGGGATATGAACATACATAGATCGTTACCAACGACACATGTATCGGATCGCAACGCGTTGGCCGACAACGGCTCGGCTTCTGGAGCTTGGTGTATGCGTTCCCCTCCGCTCCGGTGTTTATCTGGAGGACCGCGGCGGCGCTTTTACTATTCAGCGTTTCGGCTTGGGGCCAAGCCACCACGTCGGTGCGCGGCACGATCGTAGACCCCAGCGGCAAGGCGGTGGCCGGGGCCACCGTGGTGCTGGCGAACTCCGAATCCAAGATCGAGCGCACAACAACAACTGACACGCTCAAGACTCCGCATGCCTGCGCCGTTGATTTTTCCGTCGGCCGCGAATTGCCCAAGCGATTCTCACTACAAGTGTCTTACGTAGGCCGCTTCGGCCGCGACTTGCTGACGCAGCGCGATCTGACTCAACCGCTCGACATCGTCGATCCCAAGACTGGAATTGATTACTACACGGCCGCCGCGGCTCTGTCCAAGCTGGCAAGGACTTTTGCTTTAGCTAACAATGGTGGGCAGCCCACCAATTTCTACAGCGCGGTCATCACACCGGCACAGATTTCCAGCGTTACCGCCTCCATGCTGGGACCCACCTCGCAATACTGGGTAGACATGTTGCCACCGCTGCGACCGGGCGCCACGCGCTATGTGGATTCCTTCACCACCACACCTACCTCCACAACCAACGTTACGAATAGTCTGCTTCAGAGCGTCTTTGACCTCTATTACAACCCAGCCCTCTCGGTCATCGGCGACGAGATCGTAGGACTGGCGGACATTGACGCGTATGGCGGCTTGGGCGACAACATCGGCTCGGGCAGCTACTTCTTCAACGGACCCACCGGACTCAACGGCGGCGCCGGCAAATTTTTGAATGACCAGGCTTTTTCCATGTATGGTTGGAGTTCCATCGGCAGTTCGAGCTATCACGCTCTGCAAGCAACCCTGCGCAAGCAGTTCAGCAATGGAATCCAATTCGACTTCAACTACACTTTCTCCAAGTCCATCGATATCACCTCTGCGGCATCACGCGTGGGCTTTTCTGTTTATGGATATCAAAACATCGGTCTGGTGGGAAGCCGGCTTGCCAACGCCTTTTCCCCGAACCTGGCTCGCGCTGTGTCGGACTATGACCTCACGCATCAGATGAACCTCAACTGGATTGTTGATCTCCCCGTCGGCAAAGGTCGGAGACTGGCACACGACGCGAACGGATTCGTAGATGCCTTCATCGGTGGCTGGCAGCTTTCTGGTTTGGCTCGCTGGACCAGCGGTTTTCCCTTCAGCGTGGATGGCGGCCAGCGCTGGCCCACTGATTGGTTCCTCACCGCGATTGCTCAGATGACCGCCAAGCCTCAGACGGGCATTTACCACTTGCAGGTTCCCGACCCGGTTACAGGCAGACCCGACTCGTTTGTCAGCCCGTTCGCAAATCCGAGCGCGGCGCAAAATGACTTTACGCTGCCCTTGCCGGGCGGGGTTGGGTCGCGCAACGTCCTGCGTGGCGACGGCTTTGCCAGCTGGGACATGAGCCTCGCGAAACGCTGGAAAATGCCTTATCGGGAATCCCACAGTCTGCAATTTCGGTGGGAAGTATTTAACGTGCCCAATCTGACGCGCTTCAACGCTCAGGGTGTAGGAGCCTCGCTGCTTACTTCGCTCACGCAGTCGCCGGCAAGCTTCGGCGCGTACACCAGTTTGCTGACTCAACCGCGCGTCATGCAGTTCGCATTGCGCTACGAATTCTGATGGCCGCAGCATGAGTTCAACCTAATCGACCCTGTTACGGATGAGACTGTCAGTGCGTTGACAGTGTGCTGGGCGTTCGCTACGCTTTGAAGTCACTAACCATTTCATTTTTCTGAAAAAGTTAACCGCGGCAGACCCTAAGAAAAGCAGGAGAACAGTCAGCTGTCGGAGGTGGGTATGCTGGCACGAGTGCTGATCGGCGCGATGGTGGTGCTGGGGTTTGGAACGAATGTCTTTGCTGGCTGCACTTGCAGCATGCCGGGTGGGGACTGCGAGCGGGCTTGGAGTTCCGGGCAGGTCATCTTCCTGGGCAAGGTGACTGCGGATATCGCGACGGAAGCGCCGGTAGTGGAAGATTCTTCGGACGAGGGCTCTGAGATTATGCCGCCAGGCTCTATAAAAGAGCCGCCGATGAATCACGCAGTACATTTCTTGATTGCGGAAAGTTTCCGCGGTGAAGGCCAGCCAGGGCAGGACATTGTCGTGCATACGGGTGTGGATGAGCGAGGCCCGCGTGACGGAGATTGCAGTTATCATTTTGTGGTGGGCGTCAGCTACCTGGTGTACGCCTCTGGTGTTGGTGATTCCCTCGCGACTAGCATCTGTACGTTCACGAGCCCGGAGGTAGCAGTGTTCGGCGTTCTGCGGGAACTGCGGGCTATTCGGGATGGGCAGCCGGTCGACAGCCTATTCGGCGAGGTCAGTTTGCTGCCTGCCAAGGCGGAACGCTGGTTATTGTCCTTGACCAAAATGCGACCGCTCGGCGACGTTGCTGTGCGCCTCACCGATAGCGCGGGCCGTGTGCGCTCGACAAAGACCGACGAACGCGGCGTATACGCATTTGAATGGCTACCTCCCGACAGTTATCGAATCGAAGAAGATTTGCCGGCGGAATTGAGAGTACTTTCCGATAGAGCTGACAAAACGTTGGTCGTTGATTTGAGAGACAAAGAAGCAACGCGGATTGGATGCCGGGCTGACATTCGTGCGCGTTCAGACGGGCAAATCTCGGGAATGGTTCGGGATTCCCAAGACCGAAGCGTCGAGAGCTTTCTGGGAAACAAGCCTGCGGATCCAAAGAAACAGATTTTCGCTCCGTCGGCTGACGGAACTTCATCGCCGACCGTTCGCTCTCCGTAGACCGAAAAGCTCCCTCATCGATTGAACTCGCGTGTAATTGCGTCGTGGCGGCCCGGCCGGTCGATTCGGAGCGCGTTGACAGTCCATCAGGCGTTCGCTACGCTTCGTAGTCACTAACCATTTTATTTTTCTGAAAAAGTTAGCCGCTGCAAACCCTAAGAAAAGCAGGAGAACAGGTCAACCGCCGCATGGCTGAAGAAAAGCTTCCTACCCGCGTAGACGATTTTTCGGAGTGGTACAACCAACTGGTACTGAAAGCGCAGCTTGCCGACTATGCTCCGGTGCGCGGCTGCATGGTGGTCCGACCCTATGGCTGGGCCTTGTGGGAAAACATCACGCAGGCGCTGGACAGGCGCTTCAAGGCTACCGGGCATCAGAATGTGGCTTTTCCGATGCTGATCCCACGGAGTTTTATTGATAAGGAAAAGCATCACGTGGAGGGGTTCTCGCCGGAGCTGGCCGTGGTGACCATCGGCGGCGGGGAAGAACTGGCCGAGCCGCTGGTGATCAGACCTACTTCGGAGACGATCATCGGCCACATGTGGTCGAAGTGGATTCAGTCTTACCGGGATTTGCCGGTATTGATGAATCAATGGAACAGCGTGGTGCGCTGGGAGCTGCGGACAAAATTGTTTCTGCGCACGCTGGAATTTTACTGGCAGGAAGGGCACACCGCGCACGCGACGCGTGAAGACGCCGAAGCGGAAACGCGGCAGATGCTGGACATTTATACGGATTTTGCGGTGAACGACGCGGCGATTCCGGTGATACCGGGGAAAAAATCCGATGCGGAAAAATTTGCGGGCGCCGATCATACGTTCTCCATCGAAGCCATGATGGGCGATGGAAAAGCGCTGCAAGCGGGGACTTCCCATTTTCTCGGAGAGAATTTTGCGCAGGCTTTTGATGTGAAGTACCTGGACCAGCATGGGCAGCAGCAATTTTGCTGGACCACCTCGTGGGGGTTATCGACGCGGTTTATCGGCGCGATCATCATGGTGCACGGTGATGATCAGGGGCTGGTGCTGCCGCCCAAGCTGGCGCCTTACCAGGTCGTGATGGTGCCCATTTATAAGACTGACGAAGAACGAGCGAGCGTGCAGGGCGTGGCGCGGAAGCTCAAAGAAGAATTAGTGAAAGCCAATATTCGCGTGACGCTGGATGAACGCGAAGGGCCTAGCCCGGGCTGGAAGTTTAACGATTGGGAGATGCGCGGGGTGCCGTTGCGCGTGGAGCTGGGGCCCAAGGACGTGGCCAAGCAGTCGGCGGTGCTGGCGCGTCGTGACCGGCCAGGCAGGGAAGGTAAAGTAAGCGCGTCTTTAGCAGACCTGCCAAGGACGGTGGAAGGTTTGCTGGTTGAGATTCAGCAGGCTATTCATGACAAGGCGCTGGCATTTCGCAAGTCGCACACGCAGGACGCCACGAACTACGAGGAGTTGAAAAAGGCGGTGGAAACGGGGTTTGCCTTCTCGCATTGGTGCGGCAGCGCGGAGTGCGAAGCCAAGATCAAGGAAGAGACGCGAGCTACCATGCGATGCATTCCGCTTGACCAGGACAATGAAAAGCCCGCGCACGGGGGTCAGTGCATTTATTGCGGCAAACCAGCGGCCGAGCGCGCGATTTTCGCCCGGGCTTACTGAGCGGGCGGCCAGGTAAGAACAACGAAAATTACAGGCAAGGAAAATTAAAGAAAGACCCAGGTTATAAAGCGAGCCTTGGGGCACCCTCCGCTTTTATTGGTTTGTGGTGCGCACGGCGAAGAGTCCTGCGATCGATATTCAGCGACCTAAGATCCAGAGTCACCCCTCATACTGTTTTACACGTTCAATTCCGGAAACAGGCGTTTCAGGCGTTCTAGACAGCGGTGTGGGGCGATGCTAGCTTCGAAGTATGAAGACCAGAGAGGCGCATAGCCACGGGCAAGAACGCGGGGATTGGCGTGCACTAGCGGCGGCGCGTCCGGGGATAGGCTCGCATCAGCGTGGGGCGGGCAAAATAAAGGCCATCCTCGTGACCGCGATTCTGGCGTTTGCGGTGTACGCGGCGGTGAAGATCGTGCCGCCATATGCGGCGGAATATCAGCTAGCGGACAAAATGCAGGAGCAAGCGCGTTTCGCGGTCGTGAACCGCTACACGGACGAACAAATTCGCAACAATGTCTTCAAAGTTGTGCAAGACCTGGAAATTCCGGTCAAAAGAGAAGCGATCAAGGTTGAAGCGAGCCAGCAAATTGTGAAGATCTCCGTGGATTACACGGTTCCCATCGATTTGCTTGTCTACCACTTGGACTTGCATTTCACGCCCTCGAGCGAAAACAGAGCGCTCTATTAGAATTTGTGGCCGCTCTTCGTGAAGTCATGTGGAAGCCCATCTCTTCGGGACGCCGCGGGCAACATTTGAGCGTCCAAGTCCGTCTTTGTAAGTAGAGGCGCATGCGAGACAATGGATTTTAAGGGTTGGAGCCAACGTTTGCGCATTCGTCTGCAAAAGGGATTTTTCACTTCTATTGTTGGGCTGACGCTTCTGGGCACTGTTTTTGCCGTAATTTTGACCACCGC
This sequence comes from Verrucomicrobiia bacterium, assembly GCA_035482155.1. Lineage (GTDB taxonomy): Bacteria > Acidobacteriota > Terriglobia > Acidiferrales > UBA7541 > Acidiferrum. The sequence goes on from DATHRB010000032.1 coordinate 40,426, forward strand.
CGGCGTTTACACCTACTACTACATCAAGTATTCGCGCATGATTGACGCGCGCCTGTCCGGGCGGGTCCTACAAAACACCACCCAGCTCTTTTCCGCGCCGCAACAGATCTCTGTCGGAGAAGTATGGTCCGAGGGGGAGATGACTACCTATCTCACCAAGGTTGGTTACCGGCCGGTGCGAGACGACAATTCGCTGGGGCAATTTGTGGTGCAGGGAAACACGGTCGAAATTCGCCCCGCAAAGCTCTCCTACTTTGCCGCGACTAATGGTTTGAGTGTGCAGTTTGCGGGGAAGACCATCAAGAGCATTCGTCCGCTTAGTGGTGGGACGGATTTCGGCAGCGCCGAAATCGAGCCGGAGCTAATCACTAATCTGTTTGACAGCGCGCGAGAGAAACGGCGGCCGGTACTTTACCAGGATCTGCCTCCCACACTGGTACACGCCATCATGTCCGCCGAGGACAAACGATACCTGGAACATGGCGGGTTTGATTTTGTGCGCATTTTTGGCGCGGCGTGGGCGGACCTGCGCCACAGCAGCAATCATTACCAGGGCGCCAGCACCATCACCATGCAGGTGGCGCGCACGTTCTTTTTCTCCAATGAACGCACCTGGCGGCGAAAAGTCGCTGAAGCCATGGTGGCCATCGAACTGGAACAGCGCTTTTCCAAACAACAAATTTTTGAGCTGTATGCCAATGAAGTGTATCTAGGCAATCGCGGGAGCTTTGGCATCCGCGGATTTTCTGAAGCGAGCGTGGCGTACTTTGGCAAGGACATGCGGCAACTTACGCTGGCGGAGTGCGCGTACCTGGCGGGAATTATTCGCGCCCCGAATTATTACTCGGCGGCGGACCGGCATCCAGAGAGGGGGGCGCAGGCACGCGACCGGGTGCTGACGCAAATGCTCGAAAATAAATACGTCACCGAACCGGACGTTCAAGAAGCCAAGCGCGAGCCGATCAAGCTGGTGCGCAGTTCGGTGGCAGGCAGCGAAGCTCCTTATTTCGTGGATATGGTGAAAGACCATTTGCTGGCGAAGTATTCCGAGAACGAATTGGTGAGCCAGAATTTTCGGGTGTACACCACGCTTGATCCTGCGCTGCAACGCGCGGCGGCGGCCGCCGTGGATGCGGGAATGAAGAATATGGATAAGTTGCTGGCCAAGAAGTACGAGCGGTGGCGGAAGGCCAAGGCTAAGAAGGGCGCACTAAATGAAACGATCCCGCAGGCGCAAATCGCGCTAGTCGCGTTGGACCCCAAGACTGGAGAGATCAAAGCGGTAATAGGCGGGCGAGACTATGGACAGAGCCAGCTGAACCACGCGCTGGCACACCGGCAGCCAGGGTCGGTCTTTAAGCCATTTGTGTACGCGGCGGCGTTCGACAATGCGGTGGATAACGTGGAGCCGATTGTAACGCCGGCGACCACGGTGGATGACGAGCCCACGACGTTTAGCTTCGATGGTAAAGACTACACGCCCAATAATTACGGCGAACGATTTATGGGGCACGTTACGGTGCGGGACGCGTTGACGAATTCACTGAACGTCGCGACGGTAAAAGTTGCGGAACTGATCGGCTACGGGCGGGTGGTGCAGATTGCCAGGCAGATGGGCTTGGGTAATAACATTCAACCGACGCCTGCCGTGGCGCTCGGCGCTTATGAGATGACCCCGGTTGACGTCGCCGCGGGATACACCACCTTTGCGACCATTGGCACGCGAGCCGAGCCGGAGTTCCTTAAGCGCGTCGTAGGCGCGGACGGCACGACGCTGGAAGAAATTGAGCCGCAGACGCGGGTAGTCCTGGATCCGCGAGTCGCGTATTTGACGACCAGCGTAATGAAAGACGTCTTGAATCGCGGAACGGGCGCGGCGGTGCGCCAGAAAGGGTTTACGCTTCCGGCCGCTGGGAAAACGGGAACTTCTCGGGATGGCTGGTTTGCCGGTTTTACGACCAACCTGGTTTGCGTCATCTGGATTGGGTTTGACGATAACCGCGACCTGGGTTTTACAGGCGGCGTGGCGGTTGCGCCGGTGTGGGCGGATTTTATGATCCGCGCGACGGCTTTGCCTGAATATCACGATGTCAAGGATTTCGTCATGCCCTCCGGGATCCAGGCAGTGATGATTGACCCGGAATCGCTCGAGCTGGCCACCCCGAACTGCCCGACAACGCGGGCGGAGGTTTACGTGGCGGGTTCTGCGCCGACACAATTATGCGAATTACACGGCGGCCGAGCTGCGATTGGGGGGTCCTGGCTATCTCATATTTTTGGAGGGGGGCCGAAGCCGCCGCCGACGGGTGTCGACGGACAAATCGTACCTGGCCAGACTGGGCCTGGGGCCCCGGTGGACGCTAACGGGGCTGCCATTAGCACTGGGACCGATGGTACCGAGGGGGAGGCCGGGCAAAAGAAAAAGGGTGCTTTACAGAAGATTTTTGGTATCTTTGGGGGCAAGAAGAAGGATCCCGACAAGGCCAAGCCTCCGCCGGAGAAGGGAGACTCCCCATGATGAAGTTTCATGCGGCAGTTCCAGCAAGCTTTCTCCTTCTAAGTTTCAGCATTCCCTCCGTAGGGCAAACTTTCGATCGCAATGAACTATTTTCGGATGTGCCCGAGATGCAGCAAGAGCGGGTGGATTCCTCCGCAATCGTGGTGCGCCCGGCGCTCACGACGGAGCAGCTCGCCGATCTGTACATGGTGCGCAAGGACTATCGCGAAGCGGCGCAAACGTACAAGCGGCTAACGGACGAGAACCCGCGTAATGCGGTGTATTTGAATAAGCTGGGCATCGCGCTGCACCAGCAGGAGGCGCTCCCGCTGGCGCTGAAGTATTACGAGCGGGCCGCGAAGGTCGATCCCGGTTACGCCGATGCGTTCAACAATATTGGGACGGTTTGGTATCAACGCAAGAAATATGGGAAAGCCATCAAGTCATACCAAAAAGCCATAAACGTGCGCAAAGATATGGCCGTGCTGTACAGCAATTTGGGGTATGCCTATTTTGGCGACAAGAAATACGAGCAATCGCTGGCGGCTTTTCACCAGGCGCTGACCATTGATCCGACATTTTTTGAGCACAGTGGTTCGCGGAATGGCTCAATTTTGCAAGACCGGTCGGTGACGGATCGCGGGCGGTTTTATTACATGCTGGCGAAGTCCTTTGCGCAAACCGGGAATATTGAGCGATGCATTGTTTATTTGCGGAAGGCCAAGGATGAAGGTTTTAAAGAGTTGAATAACGCCAAGACCGATCCGGCCTTTGCGAACATGCTGAAGAACCCCGAGATTCAGGAAATTCTTACGCCCAAGGCGGTGGAAAGCGCGCAACGCTAGGCGCGGGATTGTGGAAGGGTATTGAAGAAAAGGCGTTCTGGTGTTGACGGGTGTTCAGATGTGGAACATCGTGAACATTTAGAGTGGTTCCCCTCTGATACAATGTTCGAACATGGTGCCGCGTAGTTACATTCATGAAATTTTAATCGTCGTTGCAGCGAGCTTGTTGTTTCCCACCTGGAATTATTGTTCCCCGCAAAGTACGCAATCTTCGCCGAATGCTTCTTCGCGGAGCGCTGCAGGCACCGCTGCGGGAAATGCGGCAGGCGCGACATCGTCTGGAACTTCATCGGGCAGTGCGACAACCAGCAAAGGCGGGTCGTTGCACGGAATTTATCTGGTTTTTCCGTTTCAAAATTCAGGACCTGCCTCGCGTCTGGACTGGCTTTCTGAAGGATTGGAAGAACTTACTATCCAGGGACTGTCGTCCGCTGGGGAGCAGGTGTATTCGCATTCGTGGCGCTTGGGGGAGTTGGAGCGTTACGGCATTCCGACAACCGCGAAATTGAGCCGCGCGACAATGTTGCATGTGGCCGAGGATCTGGACGCGGACTTCGTGGTGTTTGGAAGCTTTAGTTACGACGGAAAAAATTTGATGATTGATAGCCGGTTGTTGCGGGTCAATCCCGCGGCGCTCTTGCCGCCGCTTCATGAAAGCGGGCCGCTGGAAACGGTGATGGACCTGCATACGCGGTTGATGTGGCGGATGCTGTCCGAAAACGATCACGCGTACCCGTTGAGCCTGACAGAATTCAGCCAGTTACATAAGGCCGTGCGACTGGATGGGTTTGAGCATTACATTCGTGGACTGATCGCCAACGATGACGAAACGCGCGTCCGAGAGTTGCGGGAAGCGGTGCGCCTGGAACCGGAATGGGTGGAACCAAATTACGCTCTCGGGGAAGCTTATTTCACGAAACGAGATTGCGCATCGGCGTTGCCGTGGTTTGCCAAGGTGCCAAAGACGCACGATCGTTACTTAGAGGCGCTATTTTCCGTTGGGGTGTGCAGGTTGTCGATGAATCAGCCGGACCAGGCGGAAGAAGCGTTTACGATGTTGCAGACTTTACTGCGCGGCAGCAGCGCTCCGGGCGTGGATTTTCCTGAAGTGTTGAATAATCTGGCGATCGCGAAGGCGCGACAAAATAAATTCCCAGCGGCGCAGGAGGATTTAAAACGCGCGTCGGCACTGGATCCCGATGAAGATGACTATCCGTTTAATCTGGGATTAATCGCCATGCAGCAGGGAGATTTTAACGCCGCCGCTGCGCAGTTTCGCGAAGCATCGCATCGCGAGCCGGATATTCCGGAAGACCGCGCCTTGCTAATCGCGGCGCTGGAAAAAGCCGGCAAGCAAGAAGAGGCGGACCAGGAGCGAAATGCAGCGCTAGAGGCTTTCGGTCCCAACGGCCTGACGACTACACATCTGGATGCCAAGAACGATTCGTTGACGCATATCGAACGGGTGACCACGGAGATTGATCCGGAGACGCTGCGGTTTGAGATGGAGTCAGCGGAAGCGCGCGCGGCAACAGGCGTGCCGCAGGACGGGCGCGACACACCCGCTACGCATTTGCGTCGCGCGCGGCAACAACTTTCCGGTGGGCAACTGGATGCCGCGGAGCACGAGTATCACGTGACCTTGGCTACCGACAAAGGAAATGCCGCCGCGCATCTGGGACTGGCTGAAATTGCGCGGCGCCAGGGCAAGTGGGACGATGCGGTTAAGGAGTTGCTGTTGTCGCTGGAGGCGCGGGATTCGGCGGTGGTGCGAACGACACTGGCGCGCGTTTACCTGGAGCAGAAAAAGCCTGCGATGGCGCGTACGGAAGTGGAGCACGCGCTCAAGCTCGCGCCCAACTATACGGAAGCTAAACAATTGTTGGAATATTTGCAAAACGGAAAGTCAGCGCAAGTTCCTCCGAAAGGGGGCCCGCAATGAAACGCACGAATGGATTGTTTTTGCGGAGGCCTGAAAAATTCGGACGCGTCGGAGCGTTCGCGACTGCTCTGGGCGTGGCGTGCTTGGTGTTGATGTATGGCGTGCGTTTGAAGGCGGCTGCGGAGGAACACTCGTCGCCACAAGCGGCAGAGGTGGTGGAGCTGAAACTGAACGGGGAAGTGGAACCGATTCTGGCGACGTACATGGAAGAGGGGCTGGCGAATGCCGCGCAACGCCATGCCGCGCTAGTGCTGATTACCATGGACACCCCGGGCGGGCTCAGCGATTCGATGAAAGATATTATTCAGCACATTCTGGCGTCGCCGGTGCCGGTGGCGGTGTATGTCGAGCCGACTGGCGCGCGGGGAGCTTCGGCGGGATTTTATATTTTGCTTTCGGCGGATATCGCGGCCATGGCGCCGGGTACGCACGCGGGCGCGGCGTCGCCGGTGATTATGATTGGCGGATTCGCGCAGCAGATTGACGAAACGTTTCGCAAGAAAATAAATAATGATGCGATGGCGTTTTTGCGCAGCTTCACGGAGCGCCGCGGGCGAAACCCTGCGCTGGCGGAGACCGCCATTACAGAGGCGAAAGCGTTCACGGAAAAAGAGGCGCTGGATAACAAGATGATCGATTTGATCGCCAGCTCGCGCGAGGATTTGTTACGGCAGCTGAATGGGCGAACGATCACCCGGTTTGACGGAAGCAAAGTTACGCTGGCGATCCCGCACCCCACGTTTGTGCCATTCGAATTGTCAGCGCGTCAGAGATTCCTGGCGCGCATCGTGGAGCCGGATGCGTTTTTTATTTTGCTGCTTATCGGTGTGCTGGGTCTTTATACGGAATTTACGCATCCGGGAGTGGTGGCGCCGGGTGTTTTCGGCGGAATTTGCGCGGTGCTGGCGCTCTATGCCATGCACTTGCTGCCGGTAAATTATGCCGGGCTATTTCTAATTTTGCTGGCGTTGGGATTTTTTATTCTGGAAGCTAAATTCACGAGCCATGGTGTGCTGGCGCTGGGCGGAATACTATCGATGTTGTTGGGGGCGATGTTTCTGGTGCGCTCGCCATTGACGAATGGCGGAGTGAGTTTGGGAATTGCGTTGGCGGCCACGCTGCCATTTGCGGCGCTCACGGTGTTCCTGATGCGGCTGGTGTTACGCTCGCGAAAATGGAAAGCGGCAACAGGAATGGAAGAATTGATCGGTGAGCAGGGAATCGCGGTGTCTGCGTTGCGGGCCGGTGTGGAAGGCATGATTCGAATTCATGGAGAATTGTGGGGCGCGGTGTCGTCACAAGAGGCCCCGGAAGGCGCGCCAGTACGCGTGTTGCGAATCGAAGGGTTAAAACTTTATGTCGAACCGGCGCAGTCGCCGGCTGTGAGCCACAGTTAAGAAGTTGTCCGGTTTGGGGAGGACAGCATGGAAATAGGTTTCCTGGGAATCGTGGTGATTATCGGCATCGGGCTGATCTGGTTTTGGAATTCTTTGTACATCATTAAGGAGTGGGAGCGGGGAGTTGTGCTGCGATTGGGGCGCTTGCTGCCGTTAGCCAAAACGGCGGGAATTAACTTGGTTTTCTGGCCGATAGAAACGCTGTACCGCATCAATCTGCGGCTCGAAACTTTGGACGTGCCGCCGCAGGACATCATCACGCGCGATAACGTGTCGGTGAAAGTGAATGCGGTTTGTTATTTCCGAGTGGTGGATGCGAACCTGGCGATGTCGCAGGTGCAGAATTATCAGTACGCGACTTCGCAACTGGCGCAGACGACGCTACGCAGCATCGTGGGGCAATTCGAATTGGACGAAATTCTATCGCAGCGCGATAAAGTGAACGCGAAGCTGCAGATTATTCTGGACACGGATACGGAGCCCTGGGGCATCAAGGTTTCCAAGGTGGAAGTGAAGCAGGTGGATATTCCGGAGCAGATGCAGCGAGCTATTGCGCGGCAAGCGGAAGCGGAACGCGAGCGGCGGGCAAAAATTATTCATGCTGAAGGCGAGTATGAAGCGTCGCAAAAATTGGCGGATGCCGCGAAAGTTCTGGAGACGCAACCGACCGCAATTCAACTGCGGTATCTGCAAACGCTGACGGAAATAGGTACTGAGAAGAACACCACGATTGTGTTTCCTTTGCCCATCGATATTATTAACCAGTGGACGCGGGCGTTGGGCAATGGGGCAGTCAGCGGCAAATAATCGCCAAGCAGGCAGTAGGTAGTCGGTAGTCGGAACAAAAGGTAATCGATGGCAGCTGGAAAAAGACGAGGTGCGACCGAAAAGGTGCTGGAGAGCCGGCACGTCATCGGCTTGTTTCTGCTGATGCTAGTTTTCTCCGCGATATTTTTCACGCTGGGTTATGTGATGGGCCGCAGCCAGTACGATGGGCAAGTGCGCGCGGCTAGTACCCAGCATGATGTGCCGGACGCGGTGGTGAAGAAATCCGATTCCGGCTTGAAGCATTCTGCCACTGCTCCAGCGACTTCCACAGTGCCTGAGGAATCGAATCCTAATTCTGACTGGGAGTTTTACAGCTCAGACAAACAGAAGGAATCGGGCGATCATCTTAAGCCGGTGTCACCCGCGACTGTTTCGTCTTTGGCAAAAACGGCGCCGCAAAATAACGGAAACGCCAAGCCTGTTGCCGCGGTTTTTGAGGCGCCGAAACCGCCGCAGTCTGGTGGCTACACATTGCAGGTTATGGCGGTGCGACGCGAATCGGATGCGCTGGACCTCGCCAAGCGTTTGCAAAAAAATAAATTTCCCGCGTTCGTTTTAACCCCGCAAGGGAACAAATATTATCGCGTACAGGTGGGACCTTACTCGGACAAGAAATCCGCGGAAGCCGCCAAGAAGGGTTTGGAGGGCGCGGGCTTCCGGGCTATCGTGAAGCGCGGATGACGCAAAGAAATTGGTTAATGCATCTGCGTCCGCGCCCCGGCGAGCGGATGCCGACGAGTTTGCGCCTGGTGATCGCGGCGGTTTCCGGCGCCGCACTTTCTCTCTCCTATACTGGTTTTTATCTAAGCATTTATTCCTGGATCTGCATCGGGATCCTGCTGATCACGCTTTTTGCAGCGCGTCCGCGGGTGGCGTTTGGCTGCGGATTTCTTCACGGGCTGGTCTTTTGCCTGACGTCAGTGCCCTGGATTGCTACCGTGCTGGCGGTGCATGGAGGTGTGTCTGGGCTCGGCGGGTGGGGCGTGCTGCTGCTGATCGCTTCGGTGTGGGGAATTCTAATCGGCATGTTCGCATGGATCGTGCAGCGGCTCGCGACGCGCAGCATTGAACTGGCTTGTATCGGGGCGCCCTTCGTGTGGGTGACTTTCGAATTTGTTCGCGCGCGTTTGCCGGAGATAAGTTTTCCCTGGAATTTGTTGGGTTATCCAGCGGCGGCGAATCCTGGTCTTATTCAATTGACGAGTATCACGGGAATTTATGGGCTGTCGTTTTTGGTGACGGCAATCAATTCCTTACTGGCGTGGGCGGAAGTCGGACCGCCGAGGACGGCGAGACGAAGGTTGGGCACACTCGCTGCGGCAGCAACCTGCGTGATAATGGCAATGTTGATTGGGCCTCGACTCGTTCCGCAGCTGCAAGCGAATCACATGGCACGGGCGGTGCAACTGAACTTCCCGGAAGCGCCTGAGTACGGTTCGAACTGGTTTGCCGAACACACCAGCGACATGCTGGAAGCGGCGCGCCTGAGTCTTGCGCCCCACGGCCACGACGTGGACCTGCTGGTTTGGCCGGAAGCCCCAGCGCCGTTTTCTTATCAAGACCCGAGATTCGCGCAATTTGCCAGCAGGCTCGCGGCGAATTTTGGTCATCCATTTTTGGTGGGTGTTATCGAGTGGAAAGCGCCAACGGATGGAGTGGCGTCAACAGCGCACGCCACATTGGTTCCGTTTAACAGCGCGGTGCTTTTCAATCCGCAAGGGCAAAGGATTTTTTCGTACGACAAAATTCACCTGGTGCCCTTTGGCGAGTACGAACCTTTCCCGCTGATTCATGAAGTGGTGAATCGAGTCTCGGATGAAGTGGGCGGATTTCGCAAAGGGCAAACGTACGGCGTAGGTTCATTGCCGGGCGGATATTCGCTGGGAGTATTTATTTGTTACGAAGCGATTTATCCCGGAGAGATCAGACACTTCGCCGCGGATGGCGCAACGCTGCTGGTGAACATTTCGAATGATGGCTGGTTCGGGCGTTCCGCCGCGGCGCGACAGCATTTATTGATGGCTCGTGTTCGCGCAGTGGAGAATCGCCGGTGGCTGCTTCGCGTAACCAATAATGGATATACGGCGTCCGTCGATCCCTACGGACGAATGTACGAATCGTTGCCGACGGATGTGCGCGCGAGCGCCGATTTGCCGTACGATTTTCGCACCGACCGCAGCATTTATACGCGATTTGGAGATTGGTTCGCCTGGCTCTGCATGGCGGTTTCCGCTATTCTGTTGGCCTCAACTTTTTGGAAAGGAAATGTTTCGCGCGATAGTATTCCGATACCGGTGGATTTTCTAGCTTCGCCAATTCATGCGGTTCCTGATCCGGTCTCCTCGCGTTCCCGCGTATGATTATTGAAGATTTGCAGCACAAGTATGAAGGACTGAAAGAGCGCATCACGCTTGTGCGGAGTTATCTTTGACGCCCCGCAGCATCGCGAGCGCCTGAAATCCCTGGAAGCGCGCGTCGCGGACCCTAATTTCTGGAGTAATCAAGAAGCCGCGCAGGCGGTGCTGCGCGATCGCAAGCGCGCTGAAGATCAGGTGGGCGCGGACGATAAACTTGCGTCGATGTCCGAAGACATCGAGACGTACATCAATTTAGCGCAGGAAGAAACCAACGCGGACCAACGCAACGACTTGCTGAAGGATCTGGACCGCGAGCTGAACGCCGCGGAGACGTACGTCGCGGAGCTGGAAACCAAGACGCTGCTGTCGGGCGAGAACGACCACCTGAACGCCATCATGACCATCAAGCCGGGCGCCGGCGGCACGGAGTCGCAGGACTGGGCGTCCATTTTGCTGCGCATGTATTTGCGTTGGGCGGAGCGTCAGGGCATGAACGCTCTGGTGCTGGATGAAACGCCCGGCGAAGAAGCGGGGATCAAGTCCGCGACGATTCAATTCACCGGCGAAAATGCTTATGGATTGCTAACCGGCGAAACGGGAGTGCACCGATTGGTGCGTATTTCGCCGTTCGATCAGGCGGCGCGGCGGCATACTTCGTTTGCCTCGGTGTTTGTGATTCCGGAAATTGATGACCGCATTGAGATTGACGTGAAACCGGAAGAGATTCGCGTGGATACCTTTCGCGCCGGCGGCGCGGGCGGGCAAAACGTAAATAAGGTTGAGACCGCAGTGCGCATTACGCACCTGGCCACGAATATCGTGGTGCAGTGCCAGGCGGAGCGTAGTCAACACAAAAACCGCGAGATCGCGATGAAGATGCTGCGCTCGCGGCTATACGACCTGGAAATTCAAAAGCGGCAAGCGGCTACGGATAAATTGGACGAATCCAAGCTGGATATTTCCTTTGGGAGCCAGATTCGGTCCTATGTAATGCAACCGTACCGGCTGATCAAGGATCACCGAACCAAGTTTGAAGTGGGCGACGTAGATCGCGTGTTGGATGGCGACCTGGACCCGTTTATTCGGTCTTATTTGATGGCCAAGAAGAGGACCAAAGGGAAGTTGAGCGTGCAACTGGACGACCCAGACGTGGCCTAAGCGGGCTCCAAGAATAAGTACATATCCACTCAACCGCCCGTCGTTACCGTTCACCTGGCTTGTAACGCATTTGGATTCAACAATTTGATTCTTGTGTTTTCGAATGGTACCGTTCAAAGGTACCTACTATAATTAGAAGCCGCGCAGCTTGCGCCGCCTAACTGCCGTTCCCGGCAAACACACGAAGGAGATTTGTTTTGAGCGAAACCTTACGCAATTTTCTGTTTACATCGGAATCCGTGACGGAAGGTCACCCGGATAAAATCGCGGACCAGATTTCGGACGCGGTGCTGGATGAAGTGATGCGGCAGGATCCCATGGGTCGCGTGGCCTGCGAGACGCTGGTTACCACCGGGTTGGCAGTGGTTGCGGGAGAAATTACCACCACTGCGCATGTGGATTATGACGAGCTGGTGCGGAAGACCATCCAAGGCGTGGGCTACGACCGCGCGAAGTATGGCTACGACTCCGAAACCTGCGCGGTGATGTGCACGGTGAAACGTCAATCGCCGGACATCGCGATGGGAGTGGATACCGGCGGCGCGGGCGACCAGGGTTTGATGTTTGGTTTCGCCTGCGACGAAACGGAAGAGCTGATGCCCATGCCGATCCAACTGGCGCACCGGCTTACGCATCGCCTCTCGGAAGTTCGCAAATCCCGGAAAATTGATTTCCTCCGGCCGGACGGAAAGTCGCAAGTCAGCGTTGAATATCGCAATGGGCGGCCGGCACGAATTGATACCGTAGTGATCTCCACGCAACACGACCACAAAGTTTCCAATGACGATCTGCGCGAGGCCGTTACCACACACATCATCAAGCCCATCCTTCCCGCGGCGATGTTGGATTCCAAAACGAAATATCACATCAATCCTACCGGGCGATTTGTGATTGGCGGGCCGATGGGGGACGCCGGCCTGACTGGACGCAAGATTATCGTGGATACTTACGGAGGCTACAGCCGCCACGGCGGAGGAGCTTTTTCGGGCAAGGATCCGAGCAAGGTGGACCGCTCGGCTTGCTACATGGCGCGCTATATCGCGAAAAATATCGTGGCCGCCGGATTGGCGCGCAAGGCGGAAGTGCAGCTTGCTTATGCTATCGGCGTGGCTGAGCCGGTTTCGGTAATGGTTGATGCGTTTGGCACGGAAACGGTACCGGAAGAGAAAATCACCAAGTTGATCCGCGAATTTTTCTCACTGACGCCCAAGGGAATTATTGATGCGCTGGACCTGCGGCGGCCGATTTACAAGCCGACCGCGGCTTATGGACATTTTGGGCGCACCGGCCCGGGATTCACATGGGAGCGCACCGACCGCGCCAGCGCTTTGCGCGAGGCTGCCGGGCTTGGTGCATCGTCGAACAAGGCCAATGCGACTGCGGAAGTTGGAGCACGCCAGTAATTTTCGTATTTCAACTTTTTTTGTGGTTCGAGAATTTTTATTCCCTTTCCTCGAGCGAAATTTTCGCCTGCAAAATTTAATTAAGGAGCATTTCATTGGCTACCGCTGAACTGAAAAAAGGTGATGTGAAAGACATCGGGCTGGCTGACGCAGGTAAACGCAAGATTGAGTGGGCGCAGCAACAGATGCCGGTGCTCGAATCGATCCGCAAAAGGTTTTCGAAGGAGCAACCTCTCAAGGGGTTGCGCGTTTCTGCGTGCCTGCACGTCACCAGCGAGACTGCGAACCTGATGATCGCTTTGCGCGATGGCGGGGCAGATGCCGTGCTGTGCGCATCAAATCCGCTTTCGACTCAGGATGAAGTGGCGGCGTCGCTGAATCGCGATTACAACATTCCGACGTTCGCGATTAAGGGCGAGGACAACGAGACCTATTACACGCACTTGCGCGCGGCGCTGGATCACAAGCCGCAATTCACCATGGACGATGGTGCGGACCTGGTGACCATGCTGCTGACCAAGCGGACTGATTTGGTGCCGCACGTTATTGCCGGGACGGAAGAGACCACCACCGGCGTGATTCGCTTGCGCGCGATGGCGAAGGACGGGACGCTGAAGTACCCGATCGTGGCGGTGAACGATGCCATGACCAAGCATTTTTTTGACAATCGCTATGGCACGGGACAGTCCACTATCGATGGCGTGATTCGTGCGACGAATGTGTTGATCGCAGGATTGAAAGTTGTGATAGCCGGATATGGCTGGTGCGGACGCGGCGTGGCGATGCGTGCGAAGGGGTTGGGCGCGGACGTGATCGTCACGGAAATTGATCCGGTAAAGGGCATTGAAGCGGTGATGGACGGATTCCGCGTGATGCCCATGGAACAGGCGGTGAAAGAAGGCGACGTCTACATCACCGTGACCGGAAACAAGAGCGTGATTCGCGCCGAGCATTTTGAAAAGATGAAAGCTGGGGCGATTGTTTGCAACTCCGGGCACTTCAACGTGGAGATTGATATTCCGGCGCTCGAGAAAATGTCCAGCGGCAAGCGCGAAGTTCGTCCGCTGGTGGATGAATATACGTTGGAGGGCGACCGCAAGGTTTATTTGTTGGGCGAAGGACGGCTCGTCAACCTGGCTACTGCGGAGGGCCACCCGGCTTCGGTAATGGACATGAGCTTCGCGAACCAGGCGCTCTCGGCTGAATATTTGCGCGCTAATTACAAGACGCTGAAGCCGCAGGTATATGTCGTGCCGGAACATCTGGACAAGGAAATCGCGCGCTTGAAGCTGGAAACCATGGGCCACAAACTGGATAAGCTGACGCCAGAGCAGGAACACTACCTGGCTTCGTGGCAAGAAGGTACCTAGTGATTAATTTTTGAGGTGGGTCGGTGGGTAGGGCCTACATTTATCCGCACTAGCCACCGACGCGCCTCTAATTTCCGGGCCATCGCCAAGATGGATATTTCCAGTGTCCATATTGATGTGCGATTCCCACTTCGCGCGATTGACTCAACTGCTCGCCGTTATTGTGCTCGCGAGTTTTTTCGCATTTGTACTGGCGGTTCTTCCTCTCCAGAGTCGACAAACGCAAAACTTCGCTTCAGCCGACATTGTGTGCGGCACGATAAACACTAAATTCACTGAAGGGCGCTGCATTCACATCACGTTCAGCGGCGAAGTCTCAGCAGACAAAGATTTTGATCGCCCGTTTGGGCCGCTCCTTTTTCGCTTGGATAGCCAGGAGGCTTCATCCGGTTGGTGGATCGAAGTCGTGCCAGCAAAGGAAACCAAATCCGAGAACGATGAATACGTGTGGCCTGTCACGCCGCCGTACCACTTTGAGAACATCCGTTACTTGGATACTTCCTATGCCACGCGCGCAGAGGATGCCGTGAAAGATTCGCCGAGAGACTTTAACTTCGTCCTCGATCAAGAACAGTTCCACCGCGCGGCGGACTTAGTAAACATAGCGGCGTACTCGCATCCAGTTAACCTTGAGAGCTCTAACGTAGAATTCGACAAAGAATCGCAAGATGCCATCGGCGCCCTGGAATCCATGTCAATCGGGAAGGGACGCCTGCAGATTTTGGACTCGCGAGTGGATCGCTCCGCTGGACAAGATGGCCTCGGCGCGATTGAATGGTTAAAGTTCCGTGTCGAGCTTCATGTTCCTTGCAACTTCACGGTTCCTGATGCTACCGGCCTTTCGATTGACCGGTCGCAATGCTCAAGCGAACGTAAGAATCCCTGAACCATGTACAACTGGACAAATTTAGCTCTGGAAACCGCACGGTTGCGCGGGGCTTCTTACGCCGATGTGCGGGTTATGCATCAACGCCAGCGCGATTTAACGACCAAGAATGGAAAAGTTGGGACGCTGGCGCAGTCTGAATCCATAGGTTTGGGGATTCGCGTTTTGGCCAATGGGGCTTGGGGATTTGCATCGACTGGCCGGCTGACTCGTGAAGGCGTGGCGAGTTGCGCGGCGCAGGCGGTGGCGATTGCCAAAGCTTCGGCTAGTGCCAAGCGGCATGACGTGGTGATGGTTGACGAGCAAGCGCACATCGATAGTTGGCAGAGTCCGTTTCGCAAAGACCCGTTTGAGATTCCGTTGGAGACGCAACTTGGTGTTCTGTTGGCAGCGGATGCGGAAATGCGCCGGGTGAAAGGCGTGACGCTGACGGAAACCGATATGCAATTTCGGAAAACGGATAGCTGGTTTGCGTCCAGCATTGGATCACGCATTCATCAACGAAAAGTGACGTCAGGATGTGGCATTGCGGCGACTTCGTTCAAGAATGAGGAAATCCAGAAGCGTTCGTATCCCAACAGTTTTGGCGGGCAGCACGCTTTGCAGGGGTACGAGCTGATCGAATCGCTGGACCTGGTGAAGAATGCGGCGGTGATTGCGGAAGAAGCGGTAGCGCTGCACGGCGCTGCGCAATGCCCGGAGAAAAAAGGGACGCTGATTCTGGGTGGCAGCCAGCTGGGATTGCAGATTCATGAATCGGTCGGGCATCCCATTGAGCTCGATCGCGTGTTGGGCGAAGAAGCGAATTTCGCGGGGACCAGTTTTCTTACGCTCAATCAGCTCAATCGGCTGAAGTATGCGTCGGAAATTGTGAATGTCGTAGCAGACGCGCGGCTTGAGCATGGCCAAGGATTAGGGACGTTTGCCTATGACGATGAAGGGGTGCCCGCGCAACGCACGGATATTATTGAGGCGGGACAATTCCGCGGTTATCTTTCGAATCGGGAGACCGCGCACCTGATCGGATTGAAGCGTTCGTCGGGCACCATGCGCACCGAGGGCTGGAACCGTTTGCCGATTATTCGCATGACCAATGTGAGTTTGCTGCCGGGTAGTTGGGATTTTGACGATTTGATTCAGAGCACCGACGATGGAATTTTGATGGAGACCAATCGTTCGTGGTCGATCGATGACCGGCGGTATCAATTTCAATTTTCCACGGAGATTGGTTGGGAGATTAAAGGCGGCAAGAAAAGTCGCATGCTGAAAAATCCCAGCTACAGCGGCATTACTACGGAGTTCTGGAATTCCTGCGATGCCATCTGTAATGCGGAGCACTGGACGTTGTGGGGCACGCCGAATTGCGGCAAGGGACAGCCGATGCAAACGATGGGGACGGGACACGGCGCGTCACCTTCACGTTTCAGGAATGTTCATATCGGGGCGGCGTTCGCGGATCAATGAGAGCCTCTGCTAAAACGCATGCGCGCCGGGAAGCGAGTAAAGTAGTCGGGCCGATCGAATTGTTGCGTGAGCGCGAACTTCAGCAAATCATCGAGACGGTTTTGCGGCTGGCGAAAAAGATTGGCGTTCCGGAAACGGAAGTTCACGTCGATGAAGCGGCCGACGCCCTGACGCGTTTCGCAAACAACGCGATTCATCAGAACGTGGCGGAACATGGGCTGACGGTCTCCATTCGAACGGTGTTTGAAGGGCGCATCGCGCGCGCGACGACCAATCGGATTGATGAAGATTCGCTGCGAAACGCGATTGAAGGATCGCTTTCGCTGGCAGCCAGCCAACCAAAAAATCCGCTGTTACTCCCAATGCCGGGTGTGCAGAAATATTCGCGGGTGAATCGTTTTGTCAAGCAAACGGCCGCGGTCACTCCTGAAGATCGCGCGCTGGCGGTGCGTCGCGCGTGCGACCTTGCGATTAGACGCGGCCAAGTTGCTGCCGGGATTTTTGCCACGGGGCAGAGCCGGACGGCAATGGGAAATTCGCGCGGGCTATTTGCGACGTACAGCGAGACGCACGGGGAATTTTCCATCACCATGCAGGAAAAACCGGCCGCTAGCTGGGCCAAAGCCAATTCCGCGGATGTGCGTCATTTTGATCCGCAGAAGCTAGCGGCGCGCGCCAGCGAAAAGGCGCATCTTGCAGTAGAGGCTCGCGAATTACCTGCTGGACGATACACCGTGATTCTGGAACCGGCCGCGGTGCTCGATCTGGTTGGTTTTCTTTTCTACGATTTTGCCGCGACTGCGCTGCAAGACGAGCGGTCGTGCCTTAACGAGCGCATGGGTAAGCAATTATTCGGCAAAAATATTTCGATTTGGGATGACGCGTATCACCCGTTGCAACTGGGCGCACCATTTGATGGGGAAGGGATGCGGCGGCAAAAAGTGCAACTGGTAGATCGCGGCGTGCCGAAGAACCTGGTGTATTCGCGCGCCAGCGCCAAAATTGCAGGCAAAAAACCTACCGGGCATGGCTTTATGCTGCCGAACGAATATGGCGAGGCGCCCATGAACCTGGTTTTCTCGGGCGGCCAATCGTCGCTGGAAGAAATGATTGCTTCCACGGAGCGCGGGCTATTAGTGACGCGACTGTGGTACATCCGGGAGGTCGACCCGTACGAAAAGATCATGACCGGCATGACCAGGGATGGCTTGTTTCTGGTGGAGAAAGGGCGCGTGGTTTCGGCGGTGCGTAATTTCCGGTTTAACCAATCTTTGCTGGAGATGTTGAGGAATGTGGAGCTTATGGGACCGGCGGTGCGCGCCACCGGGGAGGAAGCGTTCGAAATGGTGGTTCCGGCGATGAAGGTGCGGGAGTTCCACTTCTCGGAAGTGACCAAATTCTAGTTAAAGTTTTAATTAAAAACTTGTAACAATTTGTCCTGCGGTCCCCCCTCGAAAAGCAAAATCTTGTGGATTTCCCTGGGAATTGGCTGTCTCGTTAGAAAACGAATCCGGCGAATTCAAATTCTGAGTTTTACTTGGCATGCGCCAGGCCCTATACAAACATATGGCCTCCGGGCGCCCAAGGTACTCAGACCAGCGGTTACTCGTCTCTCCGCGCGCGGGCGCGGTGCCGAGTGGGCACCACCCGAATTGGGGGCATCCCGATCATGATGCCTGTGGGACTGGTTTTGTAGCGCGCCTGGGCGGATCCGCAAACTACGACATCATTCAATATGCTTTGACCGCGCTGGAGCGGCTTACGCATCGTGGTGGGGTGGACGCGGATGGGGCCAGCGGCGACGGCGCGGGGCTGCTGACCTCGCTTCCTCAAGATTTTTTCCGCGCTCGCGCTAAAGAGCAGGGCATTGCGCTTCCACAAAATTTCGGGCTAGGATTCGCGTTTTTGGCGGCCCATGCGGTAAGCGACGCGCGATCCGCGATAGAGCATGCGGCGGAAAGCGAGCGGTGTCGCGTGTTGGGATGGCGGCGCGTGCCGGTGGACGTGAACTCGCTCGGCCGGCGGGCGCTGGAAACGATGCCGGAGATCTGGCAGTTTTTCGTGGAGCCGATCAACCGCGCGAAACTGCCGGCGCGATTTGAGCGGCGTCTGGCCATGATGCGCAAGCGCGCGGAACTCGCCATGCCGGCGCGATGTTATATCTGCTCGCTGTCCTCGCGCACGGTAGTGTACAAGGGGCTGCTGACGCCGTGGCAATTTCCGCAGTTTTATGAGGATTTGCGCGACCAGTCTTTCGCCACTACCTTCGCGATATTTCACCAGCGCTATTCCACCAACACGCAGCCGTCGTGGGACCTGGCTCAGCCCTTCCGCCACGTGGCGCACAACGGGGAAATCAATACCATCGTGTCGAATCGACGGTGGATGCGAGCCAAACAACGCGAACAGCGCTCGGCATTGAAGGCGGGGGCGTGGTTCCGAGCGTTGGAACCCAACGTAAGCGATTCTGCGAGTTTTGATAATGCGTTCGAGCTGAAATTGCTCGAGGGGTTGTCGGCAGAAGAAGCGATGCTCGGGCTTGTGCCGCCGGCATTTGAGAAGGATCCGGTTCTGTCGCGCGATGTACGCTCCGCGCTGACCGCGGTTTCGCAGCAAGGGGAACCGTGGGACGGGCCAGCCGCGCTGGTTTTTTCTGACGGGCAATTGGTAGGCGCAAAGCTTGATCGCAACGGCTTGCGTCCGCTGCGCTATACGCTGACCCATGACGGCCTGTTGATCGCGGGATCCGAGACGGGACTGATTGATTTTGAAGAGTCGCGTATCGCGGAGCGGCAGCGTCTGGGTCCTGGCGAAATGATTCTCGCTGATCCGTCGTCCGGGCTTTTCCTTCGGTGGCGCGACATTTTGAAACGGCTGGCGGCCAATGTTGATCGGGGGCCGGCCTCGCAGCGGATGGCGAGCAATTCAGTTGCTCGCGCGATGCCTGTGCTTGCGCCGATTGAACAGCCAAAACGCATGGCTGCCGCGGCGGGCTGGACAGAAGATCAATTCAAGACGCTGTTTTCCGCGCTGGTGCATGGAAAAGAAGCCGACTGGAGCATGGGCGACGACGCGCCTCCGGCATTTTTGTCTACGCTGACGCGGACGTTGTGGGATTACTGCAAGCAGCGGTTCGCGCAAGTCACCAATCCGCCCATTGATCCGCTGCGCGAATCGCACGTGATGTCGCTCGAAGTGCATTTGAAAGGCGGCCTCAGTTTACCGACGCCGTTGATTGATGCTGCGCAGTTCGCGGAGCTTCTAGAAGCATTTGGTGAGCCGCGCCGCATCGATATGACCTTCCTTGCCGCCATGGGAGTCCCGGGTGCGCGCCGCGCTGTTGCTCAGCGCTCAACTACCCCTCTGAGTAGCGGCGGACGCCCGGGATTCCTCCTCTTGAGCGATCGAGGTATTGGGGCGGAACGAGCGTGTTTGCCGGCGCTGCTGGCTACGGCGGCGGTGTGGAAAGCGATGGTGCGCGAAGGACTGTGGGATGTGCCGCTGGTGGTGGAATCGGCGCAGATTTTTGACACGCATCACGTGGCGCTGCTGGTGGCTGCGGGAGCGAGCGCGGTATTGCCATACCTGGCTGATCAATTCGCGGAAACGCTGGAAAGCGGTGGAGCAGAGCGGGTGAGAACTTCCGTGAATGCGGGGCTGCGAAAAGTTTTGGCGCGCATGGGAGTGTCCACGATTGCGAGTTATCGCAACAGCCAGCTTTTTGAAGTCGTGGGGTTGTCCGAAGATTTGTGCACGGAATTTTTTGAAGATGCGGCAGATTTTCCTGGGCAGAAAAGTTTGGATGAACTGCTGGCCGATTATTTGAAGATGCATGAAAAGGCTTTCGCTGCGACGGTGGATGGTCACCCGGACTTGGGCGACGCGGGGCTGTATCGTTTCCGCAAGGGCGCGGAGCTGCATGCTAATTCGCCTGAACTGGTGCGACGTATGCATGCGCACGTGCGCGCGCCGGATGCCAAGAAATATTCCGCGCTGGAAGAGCTTGCAGAACGCCAGGGAACGGTATTTCTGCGCGATTTGCTGGATATAGTGCCGGGAACGCCGGTTGCCATCGAGGACGTGGAGCCCGTGGAATCGGTGCTGAAGCGCTTCAGCACCCAGGCGATGTCGCTTGGTTCTCTGGGGCCAGAGGCGCATCGCACTTTAGCGGTGGCGATGAATTTGTTGGGCGGGCGCAGCAATACCGGGGAAGGCGGCGAAGATCCGGCAACGTATCGCTACGAACCAGAAGCTGCCAACAAAATCAAGCAAGTGGCCTCCGGGAGATTTGGAGTAACCGCGGATTACCTGGTGCACGCGGAGGAACTCGAAATAAAGATGGCGCAAGGCTCCAAGCCTGGCGAAGGTGGGCAGCTCCCGGCGCGCAAAGTTACGGAATATATCGCGCGCATCCGGCACGCGACTCCGGGAACGCCACTGATTTCGCCGCCACCGCATCACGACATTTACAGCATCGAGGATCTGGCGCAGTTGATTCATGATTTGCGCGCGGTGAATCCGTATGCGCGAATTGGAGTGAAGTTGGTGTCAGGCGCGGGAGTGGGAATTATCGCCGCAGGTGTTGCGAAGGCTGGCGCCGACGTCATTACCATCAGCGGCCATAATGGTGGAACCGGATCGTCTCCGCTTACGTCCATTAAGAATACGGGCCTGCCGTGGGAAATTGGGTTGCGCGAAACACATGACACCTTGGTTCGCGCCGGCCTCCGTTCACGTCTCTCTCTCCGCGTGGACGGAGGCCTTAAATTTGCACGCGATATTATTTTGGCGGCCATTCTGGGCGCTGACGAGTTTGGATTTGGGACCGCGTCGTTGCTGGCGATTGGCTGTGTGATGGCGCGGCAGTGTCATCTGAATACCTGCCCTGTAGGGATCGCTACACAAGACGAAAAATTGCGCGCGCGATTTGCTGGGAAACCGGAAATGGTGGTGGCGTATTTCCAGTACCTCGCCGAAGAAGTGCGGAATCGTATGGCGCAACTGGGCGTGCGTTCTCTTAAAGAATTGTCCGGATGGTACGACCTGTTGGAAACACGCTCTGGGATGGATGCATTGCTGATCGTGCCGATTTCCGAATCGCGGCGGGTGGCCCCGCAACAGGAGCCGGCTTTGCACCCGGCCCCCAAGGAAGCTTCGCGGCATTTCGCCGAGGACCTGGGAGCTCCGCGCAAAACTGAAACGATTCATAATTCGGACCGCAGCGTGGGCGCGGGCATGAGCGGGGAATTGATGCGCCGGGACAAAACGGGCCGGCGGCAGCATGGCGAGATTGTGCATGAATATCGCGGCTCGGCGGGACAAAGTTTTGGTGCGTTTTTGGTGGAAGGCATGACGTTGCGTTTGCGCGGCGAAGCCAATGATTACGTGGGAAAAGGATTATCCGGGGGAACGATTTCGATCTCGGCAGGGAGAGCTGCTTCGCGGCGCGGTGATGTGTTGGCGGGGAACACGGTGCTGTATGGTGCGACCTCCGGGCAACTGTATGTCGCGGGACGCACGGGCGAACGGTTTGGAGTGCGCAACAGCGGCGCGCTCGCGGTAGTCGAAGGCGTAGGGCAGCACGGCTGCGAATACATGACTGGAGGTGTGGCCGTAATACTCGGGCCGCTGGGAGTAAATTTTGGTTCGGGGATGACTGGCGGGCTGGCGTACGTGTTGCGCTCGGAAGTAGAAGACGTGTTGCATCGGGAGTTCGTCACGCTGGCGGAAATTGAGGCTGCCGAAGAGAAGTCACTGCGGCGGGTGATCGAAGAGCATATTTATTTTACGGGGAGTCCTCGCGCGGCAAAATTACTACTGCACCCCGGCACGCTTCCGATGGTGCGGGTGCAGCCAGTTCATTTCCAGGGAACTATTGAAGCGACCTGGCGCCCGATGCTCGAGAAACTGAAAGATCGGGATATTTTAATGCCGGTTCCGCGTGAAGCGCAGACTTCGCAGACAGCATTGCAGTTATAAAGACTATAAATGGCAGTTATATCTTCTGTAAACATCTGAAAGGGGCAACGCAACCGCTCGCGGATTTTCATAAATCAGTTATAATCACCGCCGAGCAACCGCTATGGATTTCGACCAACTCGCCACTTTCGTGTATGTCGCAAAATTAAAGAGTTTTTCGCGCGCGGGGCAAAAAGTTTTTCGCTCGCAATCGGCAGTGAGCGCGCAAATTCGCCAATTGGAACAAGCCTATCGCGCCAAACTGCTGGATCGTTCCGCTAAATCCGTAGAGTTAACGCCGGCGGGAGAAGTGTTGTTCGAATATGCGGACCGGCTGCTGCGCTTGCGCGACGAGTCCTTGCAGGGTGTGGCGGACCGCGGAAATGTGGTACAGGGTACGGTTTTATTTGGCGCTAATGAAGCGACCTGCCTGTATCTACTGCCGGATATCTTCGCGGAATTTCAGCGCCGCTACCCGCTGGTGCATATCAGCATTTACCGGAATTTCAGCCACAAGATTTTGCAGCGCATCGAAGATGGGACGATCGATGTGGGCATCGTAACTTTGCCGATCAAGGCGTTGAACACCAAGGTGCATCATATTTACCGCGACCGGCTGCGGTTTATGGTCAGCACGCGAAATCCGCTGGCCAACAGATCCAAAATTACGTTGGAAGAAGTGGCGGCGCAGCCGTTGATTTTTCCGCGCACCGGATTTACGCGCCAGGTGCTGGACAAACTTTTCCGACCGTATCGTTCGCGGCTGCGTGTCACCATGGAACTGCCGAGTATCGGGATGATTAAGAAGTTTGTGGCGGCCGATGCGGGCGTTTCTTTCATCAGCGAGAGCTTCGCCAGCGATCAAGTGAAAGCTGGGGAAGTGAAATTGCTCAATGTGGAAGGCGTGGACCTGTGGCGGGAATTAGGGTTGGTTTACCGGCGCGACCGCAGCCTGCCCCGTGCGGCACAATCGCTGATTGCGATTATTCGCGAACATCGCAAACAGAGTGACGCTCCAGTGGCTGTGGGGGCTTGAGGCTTGGCCGAGTGGTTTAAAGTATTGCGTCACAACGTTCTTCGACGAATTTTAATTCTTGTTGAACTCCAAGCTGGAGATCGCACGGCCAATCACGTTTTCCTGGATCTGGATTAAATCGCTGTCCGAGTAAGTCATCCCCAACACGGAAAAAACATCGTCGCCGCGAGAAATTACCAATAGAGTTCCCGACCAGTCGTGCTCATCGGCGAGCCCGCGGTAATGAATCTCCACGGCTGGAAAGCCGCCGGAGACGGTCTTACGCTGAGAAATGCGGCGGTAGTTTCCGTACGTTTCGCGCAGGCGTTTTTCGACATCAGCGGCAGTAACGTCGAGGGAGCCTTTGGTTTTTTCGGTACCAACCACCATCAGAGTTGATTCGTTTGCGGTGCCCATGGCGACGATAGCGTTGGGGATTTCTTTCCCCGCGTCGTCGAGCAATTTCCAGCTTGGCGGTTTATACATCTGGAAGCCGTGGGTGTAATTGATATACGTGTTGCCTTGTAACGTTTCGCGGTTGACCTGAGCTTCGATTTCTTTTGGCTTAGTGGGCTGGTCCGTTGTTACAAGCGTCGCGACAGGGGGCTTGGCTGTAGGCTTGAGCGCCGGCGGATTCGCGATGGAAGCAGCGCCATTTGTGGCTTTTGTGGGCGGAACTATTGGCGTGGTTGGCCCGGTGAAGGAAATTGTTTTTTTCTCGGGAACCGCCTCGGGCACCGACATGGCAACGGCCTTGGCTGACGCTGGTTTGTCCGCAGCGGGAGGTTCAGTTTTTGCGGCATTGTGCGCGGCCGTGACATTGGGGACGATGGAAGCGATTTTGTCTTTTTCGACCAATACATATCCAAAGTCGGTCTTCACTTTGAACATGTTGTCTTCGTAGGCTACGATCACGCCATAAAGCTTCTGGCCATCCTTTAGACGAATTTCATCCGCTTGCGCCGGCTTGGGGAAGAAGGTTATCGCCAAGATGGCGGTGCCTAGGAAAAACGAGCTGCGTGGAACAGCCATATCTCTGAGTATGCTGCCGAGTGCGAAGGGGTGGCAACCTCTGAACGGAGTGGCGTGTCCGCGGCGTTACACCCGGCGAGGGTGCGGCCATTGGGGGGCTAGGGTATGTGGTTGGATGCCCAATATTCCGGCAGTTTATGTGGCGTGAGGCTTGGGGTAAGCTTATTTTGTCGTCGTCGGCCTGGAACGTAGAAGAAGTTCCGAAGGCGGCCCACGCCAATTGAGAGGCAGGAATGTCCGAGAATAAGGAATCGAAAACGTTTGATACTGTGGACCACATCGCGGTGGCGGTCAGCGATGTGAAGGGCACGGTCGATTGGTATCTAAAAAACTTTAAATGCCAGGTGACTTATCAAGATGACAGCTGGGCATTACTAGAGTTCGCGAATATACGTGTCGCGTTTGTGCTGCCGCAACAGCACCCGCCACATTTTGCATTGCTGCGGGACCCTGCGCTCTTCGGTGAGCCCAAGACGCACCGTGATGGGACACGTTCTGTCTATCTGCACGATCCGTCGGGGAATTCCGTTGAAGTGCTGGCGCTGAAATAAACGCACTTTACGCGGTTCCGAGTGCCGTCGCGATTAGCCGATTTATTTGTGTTGGGAGGTTTCGAGCAGATTGGCCGGGACTTCGCCGGTCGGTCGAATGCGACGATTGGCTAAACCTACTCCAGCAAGCACCAGCGCGCCGCCGATGATTTGCGACGTTGATAAAGGTTCCGCGAGGATGATGGCAGCCAGCACGGCGGTGATCGGGCCCTGCGACAACAGGCTGATCGACGCTGCTGTAGCGGGCAGATGACCCAAGGCGTAAGTGAGCGCGAGGTACCCGCCGAGTTGCGAGACCAAGCCGAGACCGAACAGCGCAGCCCAGGAACGGCCGTGCGGAACTTTCAGCGAAATGCCGAGCGCGATGTTGATGATGAGAAGAAAGATCGCGCTGGAAATCATCGCGAGACGCAAAAAGACCAGCGTGCTGGTGGTCATGCGCACGCGTTCGGTAGCGAGCATGTACACGGCGAAGCACGCGGACGCCGCCAGGGCCATGGCGTCGCCCCAGCCGAGCTTGAAATGCTGAGCCAGATCGCCGGAAACGATGACCACACATCCGACGACGGCGAGAAATAATCCCAGCCAAAAATCGCGGCTGGGACGCTGGCGAAAGATCAACCAACTGATTAGTCCAACGAAGACCGGAGTATTGTTGCCCAGCAAAGTGGCATTGGCCGCGGATGTCCGCAAGATAGAGGTGTTGAAAAATGCGAGATCGAGCGCGAAGAAAATGCCGCCGACCGCGATTACCATCAAGGTTTTAGGACTCACGCGCGGTGATTTGCCACCGATGAACCAGGTGGGAACAAGTAAGACTGCCGGAATGAGCATGCGATAGAATGCGGATGCCGGGCCGGGCATGTTCGTCCAGCGCACGAAAATTGCCGACCATGCGATGCACAAAACGCCAGCCGCTAACGCAAGGTATGGCCACGGGGTTGGCCGGTGGCGCGGCTGGGTCATGACCGCCTTGGCGACGGGCTAGAAGTGTATGAAATTTTCAATCCACGGAGTATCGCACACGAGAGTCAGGCAGTTGTTACTTTTGGGACCGGTCGGGCGACTACAATTGAGACAATTTGGACGGATGTTTTCGCCGTTTTCATAAAATACAGTTCAGGACGGATTCGATAAAACATGTATCGCAAGATAACGCGTCGCGATTTCTTGAACGGAGTTAGCGTGGGCGTCGGCGGAGCCGTTGTGAGCGCCACTGGAGTTTCGAAAGTATTCGACGCTGAAACGTTGTTGGCTGCGGCAGCACTAGATGAAATATCAGCACAGAACGCGCCTGGTTATTATCCGCCGGCAAAAATGGGCATGCGCGGGAATCATGACGGGAGCTTCACGTTCGCGCATCTCATGCGCGACGGGCAGCCCTGGAATGATCTCGGAAAGGCAGCAGCGACAGGCGAAAGCTACGATCTGATAGTTGTGGGCGGAGGAATCAGCGGCCTTGCGGCGGCATATTTCTATCGCCAGCGCGCCGGGAAGAACGCCCGCATTTTAATTCTGGACAACCACGATGATTTTGGCGGCCATGCCAAACGCAATGAATTCCAAGCGGGCGGGCGCATGGTGCTTAGTTACGGCGGAACGCAGTCGATTGAGAGCCCTGGGAAATATAGCGAAGTGGCGAAGGCTCTGATTCGCGACGTTGGCGTGCATGTTGAGAAATTCGAACATGCCTACGACCGAAAACTTTATTCGACGATGGGTACGGCGGCGTTCTTTGATAGGGACACTTTTGGAGAGGACCGGCTGGTTACCGGGATGAACACCACGCCGTGGCCAGAATTTCTTGCGCAGGCTCCGCTGTCGGATGAAGTTCGCCGCGATATCGCGCGGGTGTATATGGAGAAAAAAGATTATCTGGCGGGCATGTCGCTGGACGAGAAAACCGCATTACTGACAAAAATCAGTTATGCGGAATATCTGACGAAATATTGCAAGCTCACTCCCAAGGCGTTGCCGTTTTTTCAGACCTTTCCGCATGACCTATTTTGCATCGGGATTGAAGCGGTGCCGGCGATGGAGTGTTACGAAGGGGTCGATGACTATAACTCGTTCACCTATGCCGGGTTTGATGGGCTTGGTCTCCCCGCGCCGGAAAAAGAAGAGCCGTACATTTACCATTTCCCGGACGGCAATGCATCGATCGCGCGGCTGCTGGTGCGCTCGCTTATTCCGTCCGCGATGCCGGGGAACTCCATGGAAGATGTGGTCAATGCGCGCGCGGTGTACAGCAAGCTGGACGCGGCGGACTCGCAGGTGCGCATGCGCTTGAACAGCACCGTTGTTCATGTGCGGAACGCTGCCGAGCAGGGAGTGCACGTCGCTTACATGCGAGACGGAAAGTTGCACACAGTGAGCGGGAAAAACTGTGTGCTAGCGTGCTACAACGGAATGATTCCTTACATTTGTCCGGATGTCCCCGCGGAGCAAAGCAAAGCGTTGTCCTACCTGGTGAAAATGCCGCTGGTGTACACGCACGTGGCGTTGCGAAATTGGGAACCCTTTGCAAAATTGAATGTGCACCACATCGTGGCGCCGGGCAGTTATCATACATATACCGCGCTTGATTTTCCCGTGAGTCTGGGCCCCTATAAGTTTCCCGCAAGTCCAAAAGAGCCAGCTGTGCTTTTCATGTTGCGCACGCCCTGCAAACCTGGGCTGGAGCAGCGTGAACAGAATCGCGCGGGGCGCAGGGAATTGCTGGACACCCCGTTCGCCACCTTTGAGGAAAATATCCGTGATCAACTGACTAGAATGCTGGGTCCGGCGGGCTTCGATGCCACGCGCGATATTGAGGGGATAACGGTGAATCGCTGGGCGCACGGTTATGCGTTCACGCCGAATCCACTGTTCGATCCGGATTGGAAGGAAGAGGAAAAACCATGGGTCATCGGGCGCAGGCGGGTGGGCCGGATTGCCATTGCGAATTCCGATGCGGGCGCCAGCGCGTATACTGACGTGGCCATCGATCAAGCGTGGCGTGCGGTCGGGGATTTGCGTGGAGTGTAGCACGCAGCACTGAGGCCGGGGCACGTGCCGGACCTCGCCGGAGGGCCCAAATGTCCATTCGGTTTTTGGCGGCGAATTATGATATCGTCTGTGCGTAGGCTCCCGAAGTCGGATTGCCTGAACTTCCTGGAACGCGAGTCGTAGCCCTTCCTCCACTGGTTCAGCCAATTTTCAGCCAAGTTGTGTGGTGCCGGGAAACGGCTGCGCGAATTCCTGCACTCAGGCGCTTCGAAGGGTACCGGGAGAATTACGATGAAAAGTCTATTTGTAGGGAATATGAGCTTTCAAACCACCGAAGGCGACCTGCGAACATTGTTTGAACCGTTCGGGCAGATCACCCGAGTGCACATGGCTATGGATCGCGAAACTGGTCGCGCGCGCGGATTCGCGTTCATCGAAATGCCCAACGATGAGGAAGCGGCGAAAGCCATGGCGGGGCTGGATGGCAAGGAGTTCGGCGGACGAAATTTGAAAGTCAATGAAGCGCGTCCCAAGGGCGAAGGCGGACCACCTCGCAGCGGCCAGAGAAGTTTCAATAATGGCCCGAGCGCCGGTCGTGGACCGAACACTGGCCGTGGACCAAGTGGTGGCAGCGGTGGCGGCCGGGGCAAAGGCGGTGGCGGAGGACGGGACCGCTTCTCGAACGAAGATTACCGCGAATCTGTCCGGCAGCCGCGCGAACCGCGCTGGTAGCCAGCACGTTGCATGAGTTGATGGACACCCGGCCCGGGCCGGTGTGCACTCTGTAGCGAGGAGAGAGAATGACAACGACCTTTCAGAAAAGGCAAAAAGAAATGAAGCGGATGGAAAAGCGCAAAATGAAGGAAGAAAAGCGCGTCCAACGCAAAATGGATAAAACCACTCCGAAGGATACGGGCACGGATCCGGCCCTGGACCCCACCATCGATTGGAATCACTCCGACGATTACATGACGCAGGACTAGCTGCGTTGAGTTTGTTGTGCTGAGATACTTGCCCGCCATGGCTTAGGACCGGAGAGTGGCGCGCGAATGGTCAGCCTTAATCCTAGTTGACGCAATTCATGAATAATTAAGAAGTGCAGGCAAAAGGCTAAGCCTGTTCCGCGGGAGCGTAGTGCTTTAAGACTCCATCAGCGACCACGCCGACATATCGGCCTGCTTGCAAAAATTGCATGACCTTTGCGCCCTCGCGGGCCATTTTTGCCCATCGCGATTTGGTTTGAGGATTTTGTTCCAGGGCGCGGAATTCCACGCCGTCCAATTCAAAATCAATTTGTGCCAGGCGTTGTTTAGTTGTTCGGTGTACGGAGAAGGTCGTGTCGCCGACAGTTATGATTTTTTTTTGTTCCAGCAGCGCTTGGCGCCACACCGAGAGAAACGCGTCATCGATGACGGTAGTTCGCGCCGTCGCCAAAATTTCTTACTCTCTCAGCTGACCACAGAGCCTACCGGTGCCCAGCGCCGTCTAATTGCCAATGCCACTGCACATATTCCTACGCCTAGCAACGATAGTGAGCCGGGCTCTGGTGTGGAAACGACTTCGGTCCAGGCGCCTGGTGGCCCGAGATTGGGCTGGCCCCAGCCGAATATCTCCGTGTCCACGATACTGTTGTTGAGACTAGTAGCACCTTGGCCCGGCCCGTCGTAGTTAGTATGAAAAAATACGTCCGACCCGGTGATACTCACTAACCAAGTGGATAATGGCTGTGGATTGGGCGAAATATTCGGATTGGTCAATGGATTATTTTCGAACACCATGCTGCTGTTATTTTGATCCAGGGTATGAGTGCCATCGGTCCAGCTGTAAGCCAACACATTAAAATTGTTATCGAATACCATGACGCCATCCAAATCGCAGTTGCAGTGAGGAAAAGGAAATCCCGGGTGCCAACTGCCTGGGTCAGTTAGTTCCCCATCAAAGGTCCAGACGCTATCCGCCTTCACCAGCGCAGGTAAAAATAACATCACGATAATTAATGCTAGACGCTTTAGCATATAAATGTCCCTTTCTTATGAATGCAGCACCCAAGTAGTGGCCATAAAGCGTAACACCCCGCGGGCGCAGTTTGCTAATTAAACTTGAAATCCGCGCGCCAATTTTCGGTCAAAAAACCCAGTGGAGCGCGGCTGAGGTTGGATCTTGGCGAATCCAATAACTTGCCACGACAACTTAAAAGGGGCGGCTGCGAGGTTTAAAAGAAGATGGCTCCGGGGCGTGGACTCGAACCACGATAGCCAGATTCAAAGTCTGGAGTCCTACCAATTAGACGACCCCGGAGTAGCCGCAAGAAGTTTAGCAGAGGGCAACAGCGGTTAGAAGCGCGGTGGCGATGTGCGAAGAAAAAAATCGCTTGGCAATTTGTTATTCGCCGTGCCGGGCGAGTGTGTTCGTTGACGTTGATGAAGACGCTCGGTGCGCGACCGAGAAGATTCTGCTAAATTGATTAGGTTCCATTGCGAGACTCGCATGTGGAGAGGTGTCCGAGCGGTTTAAGGAGCACGCTTGGAAAGCGTGTGTAGGAGAAATCCTACCGTGGGTTCGAATCCCACCCTCTCCGCCA